>JAQYLI010000038.1 GCA_028720105.1 Oscillospiraceae bacterium
TACTTAAACTTAATATCGGCGGCATAAAGCATATTCAATGTGCCGTGCCTCTTAAATCCGGAAAGGCAAGGCTCATTATTCGCTCGGACAGTATGTAGTATAATTTTTATGTATCGGAAAGCGGTGCCGAAACTCATCTTGGCTGCGGACAGTCTAAATATCTCTCCAGCGAGGTTTCCGGGGGCTTCACGGGAGTTGTTCTCGGGCTGTATGCTGTGGGGGGAATGGCGGAATTTTCGGGTATGGATATTATGTATAAGGACTGATATAAGACTTTTTCACCCGGACTGCTTGACACATTCTGAACATCACTGTATAATGAATAATATATAATTCATTACAGCGGTGATATTTATGACGAGTGATATTCTTATCCAAAAGCTTCGCAGTATTATAGGTCAGAATGACAAAGACGCTTTTATAGAAAAAGCTATAAAGCTTGAACAGGTGGAATATTCCGAAAAGCATTTCGATTGGTCCCTCACATATCCTCTGGGAATATATGCTGACCTATATGAATTTCCCGCGGGATATGTCCGAAGTAACATTGATAACGCTATTATATTATGCATTATTTCTTCCTATACGAAGGTCATAAAAGAATACGGGTTCTTAAATGCTTCCGTGGAAAAGCGCCGGAAACTCTTAAATGATTGCCGCAATGAAGCTTTTGTATGGAATGAATTAAGGCTCAGACCTGTCACACCCGACTTCCTTAAAAAGGAAGTCAGGTATTATGCAGATGAAAACGGTATACCGTCAGAGGAGCAGGAGGCAATACTGCCGCTTATTGATGAAAATGCCGCAGCTGCGGAAATAGGCGGCTGCTACTGCGGTGACTACAACTATATTTTAGTTAACGGAGACCATATCCTGATGATAGACTGCGGAATATGGGACTGAATTTTTATCACTCACAAAATCATCTGATGAAAGGAAAATCATTATGAACAACACATCACCAATGGGCTGGAACAGCTGGGACTGCTACGGCGCCGCTGTTAACGAGGATATCATAAGGCAGAACGCCGATTTTATGGCGAAATATCTCAAGCAGTACGGCTGGGAATACATAGTTGTTGATATCCAGTGGAGCGCGCCTAATGCCAAAAATCACGAGTATGACCCGTTTACCGAGCTTTGTATGGACGAGTATTCCCGTCTTATCCCCGCGGAGAACCGTTTTCCATCGGCGGCAGGCGGAAAGGGCTTTGCTCCTTTGGCTGAATATGTCCACTCTCTGGGACTGAAATTCGGCATACATATTATGAGAGGCATACCACGTCAGGCTGTTCATCGGAACACTAAGATAAAGGGAACGGACAAGACTGCCCGTGAAATTGCCAAGACTGCAAGCATTTGCGCCTGGAACACCGATATGTACGGCGTTGACCCCGAAAAAGAGGGAGCAAGGGCTTACTATGACAGCATTTTTGAGCTGTATGCAAGCTGGGGCGTGGATTTTATAAAGTGCGACGATATTGCAAGGGAGCTTCCTCACGAGGAGGGTGAGCTTGTAATGCTTAGCGAAGCGCTTCATAGCTGCGGACGGGAAATGATACTCAGTCTCTCCCCGGGGCCCGCTCTTCTCGAAAAGGCGGAGCTTTACAAGCAGGTCTCCAATATGTGGCGTATCACCGACGATTTCTGGGACAAGTGGGAGCTTCTTTATGCGATGTTTGAGCGTGCGGAAAAGTGGTGCACACATTCGGGAGCGGGTCACTGGCCCGATGCGGATATGCTGCCTATTGGCCCCATTTTGCAGGACTATGACAAGTCAAGCCGCACCAAGTTCACCGAGAATGAGCAGATAACAATGCTCACCCTGTGGAGTATTTTCCGTTCGCCCCTTATGATAGGCGGCGAAATGACGGGCTTTGACGAGTTTACTATGAGCCTGCTGACAAATGAGGGAATACTTAAAATGCATAAAAATGCCCGTCACTCACATCAGGTGTGGAGACGGGTCATAAACGGAAACGAGTATATCCTATGGACTGCCGCAGACAGCCGGGGCGGCGGATATTTTGCAGTTTTCAACACCGGAGAAAGCGACGGCTGCGTTATAATCGACCTTGCCGACCTTGAGGCAGGAGAAAGGCTTTCCTGCACGGAGCTTTGGAGCGGAGAAAATGCCGTATTCCAAAAAACGGCAGAAATTGCACTGCCCTCTCACGGTGCAAAGGCGTACCGCTTTACGGCAGAATAAAATTGAGCTATGATATTTAATAGGGTGCTGCATTTAGGAAAGTACCGATAAAAAAATTTTAACGGTACCGAGCCGCAAACTTTGTTCACTTCGCAAATTTTCTTACGAAATGGCAAAGGGGTCGCCCCTTTGCGGCACCCTTTATTTCTTTGCAAGTCTGTGCGCAAAAAAACACGAAATTAAATCATTGAAAGAAAATACTCGTAAACGTACATATCATCGCACAGCTCGGGGTGAAAGGCGGTAACAAGCTGATTTTTATACCTTGCAGCAACTATCTTTCCGCCTGTTTCAGCCAGTACCTCGGCAGAGCCGATATCGCTTATGTAGGGCGCACGGATAAAGCTCATAGGTATCTCCCTGCCATTAAAGCTATCCCTTGTGAAGAAGCTGCCAAGCTGTCTGCCGTATGCATTTCGCTTAACGGTAATGGGCATAGTGGCAAGATGAGACCGCTCCCCTCCCTCGATACTCTGTGCAAGAAGTATCATTCCCGCACAGGTGCCGAATACGGGCAGCCCCTTTTCTATCCTCTTTTTTATGGGGTCAAAAAGTCCTAAATCTCTCAGAAGCTTGCCCTGAACGGTGCTTTCTCCACCGGGGATAATAAGCCCGTCAAAGTGTCTGTCTATGTCGGGGAGCTGCCTTATCTCAAAGCTTTGAAACCCAAGCTCCGAAAGCTTTTTTTCGTGCTCCGCAAAAGCGCCCTGCAATGCCAGAACGGCGATCACCTTTGACATTACTTACCACGCTCCGCCATAAGAAGAGCAATTTCCTGCTCATTTATTCCGACCATAGCTTCGCCCAGATCTTCCGAAAGCTCCGCAAGAAGCTTCGGGTCATTGTAGTTTGTAACAGCCTTTACGATAGCCGCCGCACGCTTTTCGGGATTTCCCGACTTGAAAATACCAGAGCCTACGAAAACGCCCTCTGCGCCAAGCTGCATCATAAGTGCGGCGTCTGCAGGAGTTGCAACTCCGCCTGCCGCAAAATTAACAACGGGCAGCTTCTTGTTTACCGCAACAAATTCGATAAGATTGTAGGGCACCTGCAGCTGCTTTGCAGCTTCGTAAAGCTCGTCACGGGACATTGAGGAAATGCGTCTTATCTCCGACTGCATCATTCTCATATGGCGAACTGCCTGGACTACATCGCCCGTTCCCGGCTCGCCCTTTGTTCTTATCATTGAAGCGCCCTCGTTTATACGTCTCAGCGCTTCTCCCAGGTCCTTTGCGCCGCACACAAAGGGAACGTCAAACTGGGTCTTGTCGATGTGATACTTGTCATCTGCGGGAGAAAGCACTTCGGATTCGTCAATGTAGTCTATCTCAATAGCCTGGAGTATCTGCGCTTCGGCAAAATGACCTATTCTGCACTTTGCCATTACGGGAATGGACACCGCCGCCTGTATGCCCTTTATCATCTTGGGGTCGCTCATTCTGGAAACGCCCCCTGCCGCTCTGATATCCGCAGGGATACGCTCCAGCGCCATTACCGCACAAGCGCCTGCAGCCTCTGCTATCTTTGCCTGCTCGGGAGTGGTAACGTCCATAATAACTCCGCCCTTGAGCATCTGGGCAAGGTTTCTGTTAAGCTCCGCTCTGTTTTCACTCATTGAAATAACCGTCCTTTCATAGAGAGTTTTGTGTTTTTCGTTAGAAAATTTCGGACTACGTCCGAAAAGCAAAACTCGGAAGTTTGAAAATCTTTGATTTTCAAACTTATATCGTTCCTTTCGGCTGAATTTTACCTTATTATAATCCCATCGGGTAATTTTTTCAAGCCGAGAACTTTTTCGGTTTCGCGTGTTAAAGTTATGGATATTTAACATATTAAAAAGAGAAAATGCGCCGATTATCTGTGAATTTCTCACAAAGATAATCGGACGCACTTTTTTCTTGAACACAGTGTCAGTAATAATGCACAATGCCGCGAATTACCGAAAATCAAAAAGTGTGCATTTAGCACATTTTAATCAAGGCTATATCCTGATAAATAGTTAATAATGTTTTGGGATTAAGAGCAAAAACTAACCGAAAAATTGGAATTTGGCAGGCTCAGCCTGCCCCGAACTTATTCAGCGCCGAAGGAATGTAAAGTGAACCGCCGATAAGGAGCAATCCCCCGTCCTCCGCATAGGAATAGGCTCGCCTGTACACCTCGGAAATGGGAGCAGTTTCGCCGTCCTTAAAGCACTCCGCCAACTTAGGAGCGAAAACCGTTTTCGGGCAGAAGCCGTCAATGCAGTAAGCCTTGTCGATGTAGGGAGAGATGTAGGAAAGGGCGGTTTTCCAGTCCTTGTCCGCGCTCATTCCGCATATCATCACCTTAGGGAATTGGGGCAGAGAAGCCACAAATTCCGTAAGCGCCCTCATTCCCTCGGGGTTGTGGGCTCCGTCAATGATTATCATCGGGTCTTTCTTCCTTACTATCTGACACCTTGAGGGCATTACCGCCGTACTAATACCGTCAAACACCTTGCTGTCCGTCAGCTTCTTGAACTTCTTTCTGATTATCCCCGCCGCTTCGATAGCCGTTACAGCGTTATATATCTGATGATTTCCGGGCATTGCGGTGGCATAATCCCTTAGCTTATAGGTAAACGCCGTTCCGTCGTATCTGCTTCGCAGGATACTCAGCTTTGACAGGTCGGGGCGAATTACCTTAGAGCCGTGAATGGCAGCATATTTGTCAATGACCATATTCGCCTCAAAGGGATTTTGGGGATAAACTACCACAGGACACTCGTCCTTGATGATACCCGCTTTCTGAAATGCAATATCCGTTATCTTGTCCCCGAGAATAGCCGTGTGGTCATAGGAAATGGACATTATCACCGAGCATATGTTGTCCCTTATGATGTTTGTGCTGTCATTGAGCCCCCCCACGCCTGTCTCAAGCACCACGATATCGCAGTCCTGCTCCGCAAAGTACAAAAAAGCAATGGCATTGGTTATCTCAAACTGTGAATACCCTGCCCCGTCGCTTTCCACAACAGGTCTGACAATGGAAATAATACGGGAAAGCTCCTCGTCGGGTATCTCTATGCCGTTTATCTTAATGCGGTCGTTGTATCTGTAGATGAAAGGAGAGGTAAATTCGCCTGTTCTGTAGCCTGCCAGAGTGAGAGAATTTGCAAGCATTCTCACCACCGAGCCTTTGCCGTTGGTGCCTGCCACGTGAACAAATTTAAGCCTGTCCTGGGGATTTCCCAGCCTGTCCATAAGGGACGCAAACCTTGACAGGTCGTGAACGGGGGCACCCGATTTGGTATATCCCCCGAGAAAATTTATGATTTCGCCGTTCAAATTTATGACCGTCCTTTCCCGAAAGCTTTACGCTCTCTGAGCCATAGCTTCTCGTATTTTTGCCGAAAGCTTGTTTGCCCTTTCCGTCTCCGCAGGGCTTGCAGACAGCATTGGTCCGCCGATATCAAGATATTTCGCCGCACTGTTAATATCGCCGCAGAGATAGAAAAGCTCCGCAGTTTCCATAAATACCGCTCCCTTTAAAAATCTGTTCAAGGGAGTTCCCAGCTGAGACGCACCCTCGGACGAATTGAAAAGATTTTCATACTCATTTTTGATAAGCCGCAGATCAAGCGCCTTCCTGTAATTTCCCCGTGCCTTTTCCACGTTTATCATTACTCCGAATGCGGTCACACAGCAGTTGTAATTTCTCTCCGCCGCCATTTCAATAAACCGCTCCCCGTCCGCAAATGCCCTCAGCACGCTGTCATAGTCGCCCACATTGCTGTAAGTCTCGATTATTTCGCCGTAAAAGGTCATTCCCACATCGGGAAACCTGTCAAAGTCGCTTCTGTCAACGCTGTACAAAAGCTGCAAAGCCTCGTTTATATTGCCCCTTATTGCCTGAGTATTGGCAAGAAGCAGGGTAAGCCTTACCTTTTCGGGATATTTTACTGCCTGCCCAATCGAGCTGTAAAGCATACTTACGGTGCTTTCCGAAGTAAAATCCTGCTGCAGCACTCTAAAAGCCTTTTTCACAAGCCTGCCGTTTCCCGCGGGAATGAGTTTTTTCATAGTGTACCCTATGTAGATAAAGGGCAGAATGTCAATAATAAGAATAATTGTATTCAGCGTACTCTTGTCGAACACATCACGCAGCGCTATCCTGCCTATCTCGCTCAAAAAAATAACGGCAATGGTGATTATCCACCCCATTGAGAACATTGTCTTCTGATTTTTGTAAAGCCTGTCAAGAGTTTCCTTTGTAAGGTTTATCATTAAATGTCACCCCATATCACTTGCGGCTCCCCCCGAAAAAAGCCCCGGGAGAGAGCCGCCGAACCGATATAATTACTTACTAACGTTACCGAGCCACATTTGAGGAAATCCCCTCAAAACTTACTTACGAGGTGGCTGCGGCGACACGCCGCCTTATTTGGAGAATGCAGCGATGGACTGTTCTATCTTTTCCATCTTCTCGAGAGCCTTTGCAAGCTTTGCCTTTTCAGCCTCTATCTGCTTTTCGGGAGCCTTTGACATAAAGCCGGGGTTATTAAGCTTACCCTGAGAGAAATCAATGTCCTTCTGAACGGAAGCCTTCTCCTTGTTAAGGCGCGCAAGCTCCTTTTCCTTGTCAACAAGCTCGCTCATAGGAATGAAAATTCTTGCGGAATGGGTTACAACAGTAACGGAGTCGGGTATATCAAAGCTGTCGCCTATCTCAACGGAAGAAGCGTAGGCAAGTCTCTCAAAGAACATAACGCCTGCCGCAAATACGTCCTTGTCGGCAGTCTCGATAAAGAGCTGAGCCTTTACGGAGGGAACAACATTCATCTCGGAGCGGATATTTCTTACAGCCTTGATAGCGTCTATTATCTTGCCGAAGTCCTCCTCTTCCTTTTTATAAACATATTTCTCGTCAAATACGGGGAAATCGGAGAGCATAATGGGAGTGTCGCTGTCGGAGACTGCTGACCAAATTTCCTCGGTGATATAAGGCATAAAGGGGTGCAGGAGCTTTAACATTCCTTCCATTACCCATACGAGAACGGTCTGAGCGGTCTTTGCAGTCTCGCCGCCTGCCTGGATACGGGGCTTTGTAAGTTCAATGTACCAGTCGCAGTAAACGTCCCATATGAAATCGTAAAGCTTCTGGCAGGCAACGCCCAGCTCAAATGCCTCAAGGTTCTGGTTAACTTCTCCTGCAAGGGTGTTGAACTTGCTTATTACCCATTTGTCCTCGGTTGCAAGGTTTTCGGGGAGACCTGTGAGCTTAAAGTCCTCGGGAAGGTTCATAAGAATAAATCTGGAAGCGTTCCACAGCTTGTTTGCGAAGTTTCTCGAAGCTTTTACCTTGTCCTCGATAAAGCGCATATCATTTCCGGGAGCGTTGCCCGTTGCAAGCATAAAGCGGAGTGCGTCTGCGCCGTACTGATCTATTACCTCAAGGGGGTCAATGCCGTTTCCGAGGGATTTGGACATCTTTCTGCCCTGAGAATCCCTCACAAGACCGTGGATAAGAACGGTGTCAAAGGGAGGCTTGCCCATATTCTCAATTCCCGAAAACATCATTCTGATTACCCAGAAGAAGATGATGTCATAGCCCGTAACGAGGGTGTTTGTGGGGTAGAAATATTCAAGGTCCTCGGTCTTTTCGGGCCAGCCCAGAGTGGAGAAGGGCCAAAGAGCGGAGCTGAACCAAGTGTCCAAAGTGTCGGGATCCTGTCTCATAGGCTTGCCGCACTTGGGACAAACAGCGGAACTTTCCTTTGTAACGACCATTTCGCCGCAGTCATCGCAGTAGAATGCGGGTATCTGATGTCCCCACCATATCTGACGGGAAATACACCAGTCACGGATATTTTCCAGCCAATGGAAATATGTCTTTTCAAAGCGCTCGGGGACAAACTTTGTCTCGCCGTTCTTAACAGCGTCAATAGCAGGCTGCGCAAGGGGCTTCATCTTAACGAACCACTGAGTTGATACCTTAGGCTCAACGGTGGTGCCGCAGCGGTAGCAGGTGCCTACATTGTGGCTGTAGTCCTCGACTCTTACAAGGAAGCCTCCCTTGTCAAGGTCTTCAACTATCTTCTTTCTTGCCTCGTATCTGTCCATACCTGCATATGCGGGATAATCGTCTGTTATCTTGGCGTCGTCGGTCATAACGTTGATGATGGGCAGATCGTGGCGCTTTCCTACCTCAAAGTCGTTGGGGTCGTGAGCGGGAGTTATCTTAACAACGCCCGTTCCGAAATCCATTTCAACATAATCATCTGCTACAACGGGAATTTCTCTGCCCACAAGTGGGAGAATGAGCATTTTGCCAACGATATCCTTGTAACGCTCGTCGTTAGGGTTTACAGCAACGGCAGTATCGCCCAGAAGAGTCTCGGGACGTGTGGTAGCAAGCTCGACATAGCCGCTGCCGTCCTTGAGAGGATATCTCAGATGCCAAAAATGACCTGCCTGATCTTCGTAATTTACCTCTGCGTCTGAAAGGGTGGTTTTACAATGAGGACACCAGTTAACTATCCTCTCGCCCCTGTAGATAAGACCCTTTTCGTAGTATTTTACAAATACTTCCTTGACAGCCTTGGAGCAGCCCTCGTCCATAGTAAAGCGCTCTCTTGACCAGTCGCAGGAGGAGCCTAATTTCTTGAGCTGTTCAACGATACGTCCGCCGTACTGCTCCTTCCATTTCCAGGCACGCTCCATAAAGCCATCTCTGCCCAGATCTTCCTTAGTAATGCCCTCTTTGCGCATTGCCTCAACTATCTTTGCCTCGGTTGCAATAGCGGCGTGGTCGGTTCCGGGGAGCCAAAGCGCACTGTAGCCCGACATTCTCTTCCAGCGGATAAGGATATCCTGGAGCGTTTCGTCAAGAGCGTGACCCATATGGAGCTGACCCGTAATGTTGGGAGGGGGGATAACGATGGTGTAGGGCTTCTTTTTGGAGTCCACCTCCGCGCGGAAGCAGTTATTATCCATCCAGAATTTGTAAATTTTGTCTTCAACCTCTTTCGGTTCGTAAACTTTTGACAGTTCCTTTTTCATCTTTTTGACCATTCCTTTCCTGAGGATTTTATTTCGGCATAGGGCAAATAAAAAAGCCCCGAAGCCGATAAACAGCTTCAGGGCGGAAAAATTCCGTGGTACCACCTGAATTCGCAGATATATAAATATCCGCGCACTCCATTATTCCGTAACGGGGAATACCGCCGGCGGCTACATAAAATAAACCGTTCACCGCCGAAGCTCCGAGGCTACCTTCCGCACATTCCCTGCAAAGACTTGCACCAACCGTCTTTTCTCTGAGCATAGGAAAAAGTGCGTACTCCTCCTCATCATCGCCTTTTATACTAAGTATTATAACAGTTTACAAGCGTTTTGTCAAGAGCGAAATTGGCGGCGGACAGATTTTTATTGTACAATTATGCGATGCCGCTCTAATGCTTTGCCGAAAAAGAGAATATTTTTTCCGCTGTTAACCTGCCTGTTTCAAAGGATCTTCTTATGTCATCAGCGGTGCAGGATACTCTTGCCTCGGAAAGCTGCGATCTCCATAATGGCAGAAGAGTGGTCTCAACGGACACTATTCCTGAAATAAGTCTGCTGTTCTTTGCCGCAAAGGTATCAATAAGCTGCTGATTTTTCACAGCCACTATCTGAGACATATTCATATCACTTAGCTGATGCTCCAAAAGCTCCTTTTCATTATCCGAAAGTGTGGTGTCCGAGCTGATGACCTCGTATATTTTATTTTCAAGCAATAAAAGGATATCGCTTTCTTTCACCAGCTTATCCGAAAGTGTTCTGAGCAGCTCGTCGGTCTTGTAAAGCTCTGTCAGCGCCCCTTTAAGTTCAGACTGAAATCCACTCAGCTTTTCTTCCGTCTCATCTATTCTTTCAAGCACACGGACAAGATATATATACTTTTTTATTCCGCTGACATCGGGAATATCCTCCGTCCTGAGTGAGCGGACGGCAACAGTCAGCGTACCGCATATTTTTTCGGTCGGGTCATTTTGTGAAAGTCTGAACAATATGTCCGATACTGCTGCTATTTTCTTTCTCGACCTGTCGGCTTCTGACATCAGAGATGATATTTCAGTATGCTCATTCAGTTCGTACATTTTCTTCGCCTGCCTTCATAAGCGGGATTATTATACTGTCGTCAATTCCCATTATCCGAAACATTTCCGCTCCGTCCGAAAATATATTTTCCCCTGTTACCCCCATTTCATCGGGAGATGAAATGACCATATCGTTCTGAGATATCCCGAAAATATTGCGGAACTGCCCGTCGCTCAAGGCTATTCCGTAACCTGGATACCACTCATTACATTCAAAGGGAACAGACTCCATCACCCGAAAAACTATTCGTCTTACAAATTCCCGTGAGCAAAGGGGATAAAAGCATTTTTTTGCATTAAGAAGCTCCTGGGGGGATTTAAGTGATATATCAAAAACAAATATCTCGTTTCTTATATATACGCTCATAAACACCTTGAGATTAACGCCCATACCATCCGCTTCAAGAAGCTTTACAAGACTTAGAGCAAGCGCTCCCCTGTTAAGTATGGCATTATGCGTGGTTCTGACAGGGCAGGCAAGATTAAAATAGTCTCTCCTCAATAACCCCACAATTTCAAGCCTGGGTCACAAAACACCAAAATCCGAATCAGGCGCATAAACATTGCCGCCAGACGGTCAATGTTCATAGCTATCACAGACAGAAGTATCGAAGCTTCTGTTGTATTTTTCAATTTTGTATACAGCAAACCAAGACCGAATTTACGCTTCGCAAGACTGAACCTGCGCTCAACTTCAATACGGTCTGTGTTGTCCTTGTATTCGGTTTTCTTGTCGATTTCAACCTGCTTCGGTCTGCCAAGCCTTTTGCCCGAAAGTCTGATGCCATGCTCTTTACAGAAGTTCAGATTTGTCCTGTTTCTGTAGATCTGATCAACAAGAACTCTCTCGGGATAATGCCCCGTCCGCTTTTTGTAATTCTCTACAGCAGTTTTCAGAACTTCACTCTCATTGTAAGCATCAAAGGAAAGCTTTTCCACACGAGCCATTCCGTTTTCATCAACGGACAGATCAAGCTTTGCTCCGAATTCAACGGGTGATTTTGCCTTGCCTCTGACAATCGGACGAATAAACGGCTGA
>JAQYLI010000039.1 GCA_028720105.1 Oscillospiraceae bacterium
GCTATCACGATCTGAATATTTGATAAATAACCCAAGGGAGTGAGTCCGACAGGTACTTGAGTTTTACCGCGGATAGCCGAAAGGCTGCGGCAGGATTACAGATTATTCCGAAAGGGATTGGTTGCAATGATCACGAAAGGCTATCACGATCTGAATATTTGATAAATAACCCAAGGGAGTGAGTCCGACAGGTACTTGAGTTTTACCGCGGATAGCCGAAAGGCTGCGGCAGGTTGTAAAATATTCCGAAAAGGATTGATTTTATATGATTTGGACAGGCCTTACCAAATATTAAAAATATGGGAGTGAGTCCGATGGCATGATTAGATGCCTATGTCCGAGAGGACATACAGTTATATAAAAATCTTAAGATAGGTCGGGAGTCCGATGGAAAAGTAATTTTTTTCACTTATCAAAAAATCTATAGATCAGGAGTGTTACCGATGGCACGTTAAGCTGCCCCTAATACCAAAATCTTATGATATGGAGATCGGTCCGATGGAAAGTTAAGTTCTGATTTTAATTCTGAAATTTATAATGTTCGGAGTGAATCCAATGGAGCACCGGAATGTTTCTGCATAACAATGCTTTATATAGATAGGCTTTTCGATGTACTACTGTAATGAAATGAGTGATGATATATGAAAATTATCACGTTACGCAGAATGAACGCTATGTTTTGAACTACAGGGAGTGAGTCCGCCTAACTATTAAATTAAATATCGGAATTTTAAGGAGTCCTGTAATGTCTTGCGGGGCTCCTTTTTTATGCTTTTGGTAATCGCTTTGTAACCTTTTTCATTCATAAAAATGTAAATGCAGCAAAGTTTGTATAATTCTACCAAAAAGATGTCTGTGATTTTTCTGTTTTAGGAGCCGCCGCTCATTGACTTTATTAAGAAAAATATGATATAATATTATCAATATGGGCTGATAATATTCTGCGGTCTGAGCGCCGAGGGTATCAGACTGCTTTTTATAATACCGCATCGGGACTTTGTGCGGAATAATCACAGGAGGTTTATAATGGAACAACAGACTTATGATTTTGCGAGCTATACCTCGTTTCGGGAAACTGTTAACGACCTGACGGAGTCCCTTGAGCAGCTCAGAGAATATGCAGCTTCCCTTAATCTCGAAAATACTGCCCGCTCCATCGGAGACATTATCGAAAAATCTGCCGGCGATCACTTCGAGGTCGCTATAGTGGGCGAGTTCAAAAGAGGAAAGAGTACCCTTATCAACGCCCTGCTGGGTCAGGAGGTATTGCCTGCGGACGTTCTTCCCGCAACGGCTACTCTGAACCGCGTTACATACAGCAAGGACCCTTATGTTGTTGTTGAGTACAAGGACGGCACCAGCGAAAAGGTCGATATCAACCACCTTGCGGATTATGTCACAAAGCTTTCCTATGAATCGGAGAAAAAGGCGGAGACTGTTAAGGAAGCCACCGTTTACTACGACACCGACTTCTGCAAAAATCACGTTGACATCATAGACACTCCGGGTCTGAACGACGACGAGCAGATGACCAATGTAACTATGTCTATTCTTCCCGAGATAGACGCTGCCGTTTTCGTTATCAGTGCAAATTCGCCCTTTTCACAGTTTGAAAAGGAATTTCTCGAAAATAAGATGCTCACCAGCGACTTGGGACGTATCATTTTCGCAGTAAACTGCTTCGGAACCTTCTCCAAGGAGGACGAGGACAGAATTGTGGAGACCGTTGAAAAGCGCATATGCAGCTATGTAATGGATAAGGCGAAAAAGGTAATGGGCGAAAATTCCAAGGAGTTTGCCGTTTACAAGCGCAAGATAGGCAAGCCCAAGGTTATCGGCGTTTACGCCAAGAAAGCCCTTATCGCAAAGGAAAACAAGGACGAACAGATGCTCATTGAGAGTAATTTCCCCACATTTGAAAGCGTTCTTGAAACAATGCTCACCAAGGAGAGAGGCTCCATCACTCTCCAGATACTTGCGAACAAGATAATAAGCTCAGGCTCCGAAATAATCAACTCCATCGTTATCCACGAGAACGCTCTCGTTATGGAGACAGACGAGTTTATGGAAAAGTATCAGCTTGCCATTGAGGAGATCGAGGAGATACGTACCAAAAAGCGTGAGGAGTTTGTCCGCATAAACAACGCTGCCAACAAGGTTTTCGAGCAGCTGCAGCCTATCCTTGACGACTACTGGGTAAAGATCGAGGAGACCGCAATGCAGGTAATTGACGATTACCAGATGGCAGGTGAGGACCTCAAGCGCGAAAAGCTCAAGATAGTTTATGAAAAACTCACTCAGAAGATAAAGGAAAATATCGAGAACAAGGCACAGCTTATCTGCGAGCAGATCCAGAACGATATCAACGTGGGTCTTTCCGAGGAGGCTGTTCGTCTCCAGTCCTTCCAGGACGAATTCTTCGAGTCATTAAATCGTATCCAGGAGCTGTTCTCCGTTCCCGCAAAGCATAACAGAAACGGCGGCGTTGCCGACAGCATTATCGGCTCTGTTATCGGCACGGGCGGTATCGGCGGACTGTTCATCGGATTTAGGGAGGCAGGCGTAAAGGGCGCACTTCTGGGCGGTCTTACGGGTCTTACCACCTGGCTTGCTACCTCCTTCCTTCTCGTTACCACCGTTGTGGGCGGCGCATTCCTCACCCCAGCAGGTATCTGCATTATGGCTCTCGCAGGCTTTGCAGGCACATTTACGGGCAAATTCGCAGTTGACAAGTTCCTTGTGCAGGAGCGTATCGACAAGTTCAAGGTGAATATGAAGGCAACCGTCAAGAAGCAGTTCCACGAAATGAAGATAAATTCCGACTTTACCGAATCTGTACGTCAGCAGGTATACAACTCATTCTCGGGACTTAAAGCTCAGATCGAGCAGGAAACAGAAATTATCCTCAAGGATACACAGAAAACTCTCGACGACCTGAATGACGTCAAGCAGCAGAAAAAGGTTATGTCCGACAACGAGAAGATCAGGCTCCAGGGTATTGCCGAGAACGTGGGCGGTATGCTTGCGGACACCTATAATCTCCACAGGGCTCTTACCGAGATCCTGTCCGATGATGAAGAGTAAGGGGAGGGCAGGAAATGACAGATTCTTACAATCCTCTTATGGATATTAACACCTCCTTCTGCGACTATCTTGTGGAGCGTACACGTTCCTATCAGGAGCACGTGGTTGGCGGCACTCTTGACTACGCATTCGACGCGGATTTTGCAATGCGCCAGAAAATAGGCGGCATTTCGGGCTGGTCAAGGCTCTATAAGGCTATCGTCAGCAACGATATCCCCGGACGCTTCAAGAGATATTTCCAGAGCAGCGACAGCGCAAGCTCTATGCAGTATGCCAAGGCTTACGAGGCTGCCAAAAAATGCAGCGAGAGACTGCAGATAAGTCTCCCCGTTGTTCTTGTGAGAAAGGCGGGAGACGTTCCCGAGATAATGTCTATGGCAGGCGAGGGAATTGAGCCTTGTATCGTTATGACCGGCGATATTGCCGAGAGCTTTACTGCCGATGAGCTTTGTTTCCTTGTGGGCTGCGAATGCGGCAGGCTCCAGAACAGACATTCAGCCTTCAACTATGCCTTCACCTACCCCGGCATAAGCAGGGGAGATACCTCCGCAGACTCCGACAGCAGCGGCAAAAGCAATGTGAGAGAGCTTAACTACGTTCTTAACAAGTGGATAATCTCGGGTGACATCACTGCCGACAGAGCAGGCATAATCTGCCTTGACGACCCATCGGATTTTCCGCAGATATACGCTTCGATAAGAAGAAAAGGCGTTCCCGACTCTTTCGGAAACGTTAACAAGGATATTGACATAGACGCAATACTCAAGCATTATGAAGCCCTCCACATCACTCCCGTCAGGGATCTTAATATGGACGGCTGCTCTCCCGACGAACGGCGTATTGCTGCGGCTATGGAGTTTATCGGCTGCGAGATACTTTATATCTGGCGTCCCGACATTTCTTCGCCGTCAGGTCACGTGGGCAGCAAGCAGTCCCTTGAGATCCGCTGCGATATCATCGCAAATTCCGACAGCGGACATTCTGCGTAAAGGAGGATCCCTCAGATGGAAAAAAATTACGATAACGCCGCCGCTGATATAGCGTTTGTCCGCGGCGAGCTTTCCAAGCTTGTAAGCGACCCCGAGCTTGTGGCGATACTCGGAGACGAGGCTGTGGAGAGAATGTCCAAGTGGGATTCCATTATTGCAAAGAAAATGGATCAGCCCTTTTCTCTTATGGTCACAGGCGATTTCAAGCGCGGAAAAAGTACGATAATAAACGCTATATTAGGGCGTTCGATAGCCCCCGTTAACGTTGCCCCCGAGACCTTTACGGTAAACTGCATCTCCTACGGCGAAAGACCCTCGGTGGAGGCTGTTCTCAAAAACGAGAAAAGAGTTACCCTCACCCCCGATGACCTGAGCCGCGATAGGCTTTCCGACCTGCTGGATTTCTTTCCCGGCGAGCTTGATTACGTTGACGTAAGAAGCGACGCTCCCATTTTAAAGGAAATTCAGATAGTCGATACCCCGGGTCTCAGCGACCTTGACGACCTTGACAAGCAGGTAAAGGAATTTCTTGTAAAGGCGGACGCGCTTATCTATGTGGCTTCTGCGCTGTCTCCCTTTTCCGAGTCCGAGCAGTTCTTTATTGCCGAGCATATCGTTCCACAGAATTTCAGCAAGGTTTTCGTGCTTGTGAATATGATAGACGCTATGGACTCTATGGAGGACATCGAAAAGGTGGTGGGTCGTATCCGTGAGATATGCTCCCAGATAATCCCCAACGCCGAGGTATACGGCATAAGCGGCATTGACGAGTACCGCAGGAAAATCGGTCTCAACCGCCCCGATATCAAGGGCTTCCAGGATTATTACGAAAATCAGTTCCTTAAATTCGAGCTGGCACTTTCCAGAGAGATAATCGTTCAGAAGGACACTATCCGCACTCAGAGAGTGTTCTCGATGCTGAGACTTATGCTTACAGACACCCTTAACCGTCTCAATATGATAAGCGATATGATGAAGATGGACAGGGAAAATCTGGACAAGCTTTCCGTTGATTTCGAGCGCGAATGTACCACCCTTGCGGCGGCTCTTGAAAGCCAGAAGCCCAAGATAATCCTCTCCATCACCGAGATGATGCAGGAGGCGGAGCACTGGATGTACGAGTTCTTTACAAAGCTTCGTGAGGACATTCTCGCCTGCCGCACCACCGCCAAGGACGAGGACGTGGAGAGACATTTCTACTCCTATCTTATGGACAAGGTGGGCGAGGCCTACAGAAAGTGCCTTGAGATACATCACTCCCGTCTGAATGACGTGATAAACGATATGGCTGCCGAGCTTTCCAGAAAGCTTGGAATTGCAAATCTTGCAGGGGCAAGGATATCCTGCAGCGAAACGGTGAACGTGAACACCTTTGTTGCGGATAAGATAAGAGAGGCAGCTTCTCAGGGAGCAGACCGTGAAATGGGCTTCCCCTCCACCACCATACCCTTCTTCAAGAACATTCTCAAAAAGAAGCAGCAGTCTGAGATAATCGACTCCGCTCTGGAGAATTACGATGATATCAGAAACAACACCATCAAGGACCTGAAGGTGTGCTACAAAAACCTTGAGGAATTTGCGGCTTCTCAGCTTGACGAGATCTACCGCACCCAGGTAGAGGTGGGCAGGGAGACTGTTGCGGCGGCAATGGAAATGGCAAAATCCAAAAAGGATTCCGAGCTTCTCGGCAGAAACCTTGAAAAGGCTTCGGAGATCGTTATCGGCGCAGTTTCGGTGCTGAAAAAATATTGATTTATACTATGATAAAGCGGCAGGCAAAAATTTGACTGCCGTTTTTTGTGATTTTGTTTAATAGGATAAGTTTAATTTATGCAGAAATTTAAAAATTAAGTATATGCAAAATTACCATTGAATTTTTTGGAAAGGTGTGATATAATATACAATAGCTTTTTTATACGTTATTGAAGGGAGGGGCTGTTTCTTGTCTTTGAAAAGGTATCATACTTTATATCCTTACAGCATTTTCAGAGCGCAGATAGTTTTCAAGAACGTTGCTCCTCCCGATGATAAATGGGCGGAGGGCGTCCTCTGCCGAGACTCTGAGGGGACTTTCTCCATAATCGACCGCAAGGCGGGTGAGGGAGTCTATGCAATGGAGCCTGTGTTCATTGACACGCTCGGTCTCGCTTCGGGCTTTCTGGACGGAAACAAGCGGGACATCTTCGAGGGTGACATTATACGTATATGCCGCTTTTCCGGCGGTATTTTGCCGGATAACAAACCGTCCGAAATTGTTTCCGAAAATCGGGAGGACGAGTCCCCCGAACGAACAGTCTTTGCCGATATCCCCGAGGGGGCAGAGCAGCTTTCCTGCCTTGAGGGCGTTGCGTTTATGAACGGGGGAGTTTTCTTTGTGCAGTTTTTTGACGAGACATCAAAGACTCTTAACGCTATGCCCCTTTATATGTTTTTCGGCTTTGATATGCTCCCTGCCGAGGGTACGGCGGTGAAGGTCATCGGAAATATGTACGATGACGAGGAGCTTTTTGCAAAAACTCTCAGGCTTTCCGAAGGCGGACAGGATAAAAATTGAATATAAAAACGGACTGCCTTGCAAAATGCGTGGCAGTCCGATTTTTACTTTATCTCATTTTTATTGTCAAGGGCTTCGCTGAGTTCCTTGATATGCTCCACGGGAAAAGGCGGCTCTGCAATGGGTCTCATTGCGATGGACATAAGCTTAACGGGATTGTCGTCGGCGGCGACCCGATTTGAGCTGAGCTTTCCGCAGCGTTTGCAGCGGTGGATTATTGCCCATTCGCCGCTTTTGCGCACCCATACCCCGATAGGCTCCATAACAGCGCCGCAGTCGGAAGCTCTGTCCCCCGGCTCATCATCAACGTGCTTGCTTGAAAGGCAGTTGGGGCAATGATTTCGGTGGTCCGTTCCTGCACCCTCGGGAGTGCATATCCAGCCGCACACCTTGCAGGTAAAGGTCTCGTT
>JAQYLI010000040.1 GCA_028720105.1 Oscillospiraceae bacterium
TTGACTTCTTAAATACTCTTCGCTTACCTTTCGATAAGCTCGGAATTTCAAGGGTTTCTTGGTCGTTCATTGTTCAATTTTCAAGGTTCTGAGTTTGCTTTCTCTTTCGAGACAGCTTATTTAGTATATCACATTCATTCAGGTTTGTCAAAGAATATTCTGTATATTCTTTTTGAATGATTTGTGAATACTCGCCGCCGCTTTTACCTTGTTTTCCCTTTCGGTTTACTTCGTATCACCGACAGCTTTATTATTCTATCACATTTGTCTCTCATTGTCAAGATGTTTTTTCATTTTCGGCATTTCGCTGTTATAACCCGCCTTTTTTCAGCGCCCGATTGTCACATTTAGCCTAAACGCATATCATATCCTTAATATCCTCGAACTTTTTCTCCCCTATACCGCTCACATTCATAATGTCCTCAACAGTCTCAAAAGGCGTCTGCTCCCTGTATTCGATTATTTTTTCGGCAGTTTTCTCCCCCACACCTTTGAGCTTTACCAGGTCTTCAATGCCTGCCGTGTTGATGTTGACCATAAGCTTTTCGGAAAACGAAGTGTCCAAAGTCTCGGAAACAGCGCTGACGGATATTTCGGTGCTTTCCGGAACCGCCTCAGCGCTCTCTGCCTCAATTATTTCAACTTCGGGAATATCGGCGCTCCGCTTTTCGCCCGCAAGTCCTCCTACTATCAGCACCGCTGCCGCAGCAATGAGCAGCCCCCCCGAAAGCAAAAGCCTGTTAAGATCCTTTTCAGAGCCTTTCATAAAATCACCGCTCAGTCATCAAAATCTAAATCGTAAAGCTCCAGTACCTCTTTTATTTCACCGAAAGAATACCCCTTTCGGGCAAGGGCATTCTTCACCTTCTGAACGCCCTTCCTGTCCGTCAGATATCTTTCATATTTCTGCTCCACAAGCTTCTCAAGGCGCTCATACGGCTCGTCCTCCTCGGCGAAATTCTCAATAGCCTCCTCGATTATCTCGGAACTAAGCCCCCTGAGCCGCATTTCCTGCTTGACGCGATACTTTCCCAGCTTCTTCACCTCGAAAAGCTGCCTGCAAAGCTTTTCCGCATACCGTCTGTCGTTAATGACCCCTATTTCCGCCAGACGGTTGCACACCTCAAAGCATATTTCCTCGGAATAATTCTTTTCCAGCTTGTCAAAAAGCTCCCTGTAGGAATGGTCTCTGGACTCCATCAGATATAAAGCCCTCTCACGGGCGCGGCGCAGGTCATTTTTATAAATGAGCCTGTCCGCCTCCTCCTCGGATATCTCCATACCCTTTGAAATGCCGCACTCACGGATAATATCCGAGTGTATATAAATTTTCATCTCCTGAGAAAGACCGCCCCCCGACAGGGCAACGCACATCATACTGCCCTTAAAGGGCGAAATATCCGAAATCGTCATCAGGTATCAACGGGAGTAAACTCCTCGTAATCGTCGTCGGGGTCAATATCAATATCCACCGCAGCCTTTGGCTTTGTCTCCGGAGCAATCTCCTCCGCCTCAGCCGAAGCCGCCGCATTTTCTGCAGCAGCAGCCTTCTCGGCATCCTTTTTGCTCTTCTTGGAAGACATAACTATGTTGTCCCTGTTCTCCTTGATCTTGTCCTCGACCTCTTTCATAATGTCGGGATTGGAGCGCAGAAATTCCTTTGCATTCTCACGTCCCTGACCGATCTTCTGACCATTATACGAGAACCAGGCGCCGCTCTTTTTAATAATGTCAAGGTCTGTGGCAAGATCGCAGACCTCGCCCACTCTGTCAATGCCCTTGCCGAAAATAAGGTCAAATTCGCACTCCTTAAACGGGGGCGAAACCTTATTTTTGACCACTTTGCACTTAGTCCTTGCACCGATAGCCTCGGAGCCTACCTTGATAGTCTCGCCCTTTCTTACCTCGATGCGGACGGAGCTGTAGAATTTAAGCGCACGACCGCCGGGAGTGGTCTCGGGATTTCCGTACATAACACCAATCTTTTCACGAACCTGGTTAATGAAAATGGCAACGCAGTTGGACTTAGAAATTACGGAAGTAAGCTTTCTCATAGCCTGGGACATAAGACGAGCCAGCAGACCCACGTGATTTTCGCCCATCTCGCCTTCGATCTCGGACTTTGTTACCATAGCCGCAACCGAGTCCAGAACAATGCAGTCAATTGCGCCCGAGCGCACAAGAGCCTCGGCAATTTCAAGAGCCTGCTCGCCGCTGTCGGGCTGGGAAACCAAGAGATTATCAATGTCAACTCCCAAAGCCTGAGCATAAACAGGGTCAAGAGCGTGCTCAACGTCAATGAAAGCCACCTCGCCGCCCTGCTTCTGAGCCTGAGCCACAACGTGGAGCGCAACGGTAGTCTTACCGGAGCTTTCGGGTCCGTAAATCTCAACGATACGTCCTCTGGGAACGCCGCCGATGCCGAGAGCCATATCAAGGGTCATAGAGCCTGTGGAGATAGCGTCCACATTGAAATCGGGAGCCTTGCCCAGCTTCATTACCGCACCCTTGCCGTACTGTTTTTCTATGTGAGCGATGGCAGCGTCAAGAGCCTTTTTCTTCTCCTCCGCCGTAGCAAGCTTAACGGGAGCCTGCTTTTCCGCCGCTTTTTTCTTTTCTGCCATAATAGATGTCCTCCTCTGAATAAATCATACTCTAATTATACCATATGTGCCGCAAAAATCAAGACCAAATAAGTCTTGTATTTATTTTCAAATTCATTATAACATTTTATCTGTGTAAAAAACGTAACAGCAAATAATACTTTTAGTATATAATTATATAAATTATACTTATAATATATTTCATCAGAATACGTCTGTCCCGAAATCCCGATACTCGCACCTGTCAATTCTATGCTCAACGCTCATTTCACCAAAGCCGAAAAGGGCATAGAATGGCTTGATATCGCTGCCGCCCCGTATCTCGCCATTTTCATAGCTTAGATCGGATATCCAGGTGCAGTCGGCATAGTACCATTTATCGTCAATGTATACCGCATTCCACTCGTGATTTGCAGGAGCGGTCTCAAGCTCGGCTCTTGTGTAGCCGTCGGAGGAGGTGCCGCCCTTCATATTAAGGCAGTATATCCCCTGGGCGCTGCAAAGGGCGGAATATAGATTTGCAAAGCCGCCGCAGGTGGTGCGGAAATTATTTTCTATTATGGCTTCAAGGCTCGTGACGCCGAGATCCGCCGAAACAGCCGCCGCGTCAAAATCATATGCAGTGTTTACTCCCACCCACATAGCAATAGCCTTAGCCTTTTCATAATCGCTTGAGGAATTGCGGCAAATTTCATCGGAAAGAGCGCGGACAGTCTCCATCACCTCTTCCGCATCTCCGTCCTCGCCGCAGATGTAGGGCAAAGTCTCCTCCCTTGTAAGGATAACGGGATTTTTCGTCATATATTCGTTTATGTCCATCACGCTGTCAAATGGCGCAAAAGTACCGTAGGGGGTAGTAAAGCTGTCACCGCGCTCAAAGCTGTCGGCAGTCTTTTCCTCGCGTATATATATAGTTTCAGAAGGAACGGTTTTCTCGGCAATAATGGTCTGCCGTTTTACATATATGATCGAGGCGGATATTGCTGCCGCTGTAAGCAGCAGCGCTCCGATCGCCGCTACTACCGGATATAAGGACTTTTCCATTTGTCTGACGCTTGCCTTTCATTTATTTTGACAAAATATTCTCATATAATTATACTATGCAATTGTTATTTACATATGAATATGCTGAGTAAAAAATGAAAAAATAGGGGAAAATGGCCCTTTATTTGATGTAAATTATTACACAAATATTACAATTAGTAATCAAAATGGATATTCTGTTGCAAAATGAATTTAGTTGTGCTAATATAAGTAAGGTGCAGGAGCACCGCATATTCTACAAATCGTATCACTTTGAGTAAATATACTTTTAGTATACAAAGAGAGGAAAATGCTTATGTCAAAAAGATCCGCAAAAATAGCGGCAACCTATTTTCTCACCATTATTATGTCCCTTCTGCTTATCGGAGGGGGAGGATATCTGTTCATAACGAAATATCTTGAAAAAGAGCCTGAAACTGACGGAATGGACGACATTGTAATGCAGGACTCCTCCGCCCAAAACGCAGAATACGCCCCCGTATTCGGTGACGGACGGACTGTTCTTTTCATTTACGAGGCGGAGAAATCCCAGACCTCCACAAGCTTCCTGCTGGCAAGATTTGCTCCCGCAGACAACAAGGCCGTGCTTGTGCCTTTGCAGACGGACATTGCCTGCGAGCTGAACGGCACTGCCAACACCCTTTATGAGTTTTACCGTCTTGGCGGCACAACGGAGGCGAAAAAGGCTGTCGAAAAGTTTACGGGGCTAACTGTTGACAAATATCTTAAATTTTCAAAGGACAGCTTTACCCTGTTTTCCGACTTTATGGGCAATGTGGACTATGACATTCCCTACAATCTTATCATTGAAAATCCCTCCACGGGAGAAAGCACTGTTATCAAAAGCGGAAATCAGCTCCTTGACTCCAACACTCTGAGAAAGGTGATGTGCTATCCCGATTACAATGGCGGAGAGGAATACCGTGCAAAGGTTGTGGGAAATCTTGCCGCAGAGCTTTTAAACTCGGGCTGCAGAGGGATTCTCCGCGACGGTCTTGACACTGTTTTCACCGACATTATAAACAGTGACATCGAGACGGACATCACCAAATATGACTATGAAGAGGATAAGCCTGCCATAAATTATGTGCTTGAAAACACCTCCGCCCCTGCCCAGCTTGTAATTCCCTCGGGTTCCTATAATGAAAACGGCTGCTATCAGCTTGACGAAGCCTTTGTGGACGCATTGCCCAGATGGTTTGCTATGGAATAATTTTCAGCCCCTTTCCAAGTGGAGAGGGGCTGTTTATTTTGAAAGCAGTGTTCTATAAATACAGATAGTATAATTATATATAACATTCCTATATGTATATAATGCATTTATTTCGTTTCTTCTGATTTTCATACACCCTATGAGCATTTGTATAATCATTCAAGAATATTACAACTAGTAAAAATCCGTCCGAATAAACGGACGGATTTTATTATTTGTATAAATCCTAAGCGATATTACAATATGTAAAATCACTCAGCCGTAAAGTAAACCACCTTGGACTGAAAATCTCCCGAGAGATTTACGTTTATGCCGCAGTTCATAAGAGCAGCGCCTGTGTGGACTTCTCCCGTTTCGTGGTTCTTGTACTTTCTTTCGGGGTCAAGACCCTTGAGCTTTATCCGTCTGCTGCGGTAATTGGGTCTGCCGAGAACCTGAACAAAGGTGAAAACAGCCTCACTCTTATTCTTTGCTACGAACATCCAGGCGTCCCACATATTGTCCTCAAACACGTTGCCTATGCGGTACTGATCGCCTGTGCGCACAAGAGGATTATACTTCTTGAACATTTCTATCTGACCGGGAATTTCGTTTCTGTCAGCCTCGGGGATCCTTGTAACATCAAGCTCGTAGCCGAAGGTGCCCACCATTGCCACATTTCCTCTTGTGGAGAAGGGTGTGCTTCTGCCAACAGTGTGGTTGGGGCAATCCGAAACGTGTGCGCCCATTGCGGAGGCAGGATAGCAGATAGATGTGCCGTGCTGTATCTTCAGTCTCTCAATGGCGTCTGTATCATCTGATGTCCAAATCTGAGGAGAGTAGAAGAGCATACCCGCATCAAATCTTGCTCCGCCGCCGGAGCAGTTTTCAAGGAGAATGTGGGGATAATCGGTGGTGAGCCTGTTCATCACGTCATATACGCCAAGCACATAGCGGTGCCACAGCTCCCTCTGACGGTCAGCAGGCAGGGCATTTGAGCCTACCTCGGTAAGCTGCCTGTTCATATCCCACTTTATGTACTCAATATTTGCGCTATCAAGAATTTTCTTCATCTGACCGTAAATGCAGTCTCTTACTTCCTTGCGGCTGTAGTCGAGAACATACTGCTGACGGCTCTGTGTCATAGGCAGTCCCTCTATCTGAATAGCCCAGTCGGGGTGAGCCTTGTAAAGCTCGCTGTCGGGGGATATCATTTCGGGCTCGAACCAAATGCCGAACTTCATTCCCAGCTTGTTCACCTCGTCCACAAGGTGTTTAAGACCACCGTTTATCTTCTTCTCGTAAACGAACCAGTCGCCCAGAGAGCTGTTGTCGCTGTCTCGGTGTCCGAACCAGCCGTCGTCCATTACCAGCATTTCAATGCCAAGCTGTGAAGCCTGCTTTGCAATGTCGATAAGCTTGTCGGTGTTGAAATTGAAATAGGTAGCCTCCCAGTTGTTAATGAGAATGGGACGGCGCTTGTCCTTGTATTCCCCTCTGATAAGGTGCTGTCTGTAGAGGTCGTGGAAGGTGCGGGACATTTTTCCTATTCCCTCGGAGGAATATACCATTACCAGCTCGGGAGCGGTGAACTCTGCCCCGGGGGTCAGCTTCCAGGAGAAGTCAAAGGGATTTATGCCCATTAAGAAACGAGTCTTTTTATGCTGAGTGACCTCTGCCTGTGCAAAGAAATTGCCGCTGTAAACAAGGTTGAAGCCGTATGCCTCGCCCATATCCTCGTCTGCGGTATGGGAAACGAGAGCAGCAAAGGGGTTGTTCTGATGGGAGGACTCGCCCTTTACGGAATCAATGCTCTGCTTGCCGTGATGAAGCCTGCAACGCTCCATTACACGCTCTCTTGCCCAGGAGCCGTTAAGTGTGATGAAGTCATATTTATCCGAATCAAAATCAACGCAGGCAGAAAGGACACGTCTTACATCAAAGGCTTCCGCTCCCTTGTTTATAAGCTTCACGCTTCTTGTAATAACATCAAGGTCTGCAAATACGGTGTAATAAAGGATAACGTTAAGCCCTGTGCGCTTGTCCTCAAGAGTTACGGCAATTGTCTCCGCTTCGTTTTCCTCCGCAAAGGTGGCGGGGAGACGGACGGTCATATCTTCGAGCTGCTGTTCGAGAATTGGCTTGCCCTTTGTTATCTCATAGGAAACATATCTCAGATCAAGGGCGGACATTCCCTTGCTGTCCATCAGCATAATGGCAGGCTCTCTGTAGTCGCCTGTGCCGTGAACGGGGTATTCAAATGGGGTGGTGTCCATAAAGGTGCCCATATCCCTGTTATTCACCTTTGGCGTGAAGGGATTTTCGTCAAGGCGGAGCAGATAGGAGAGGTCTTCATCATCTGCACGCTTGCCGTAATAGATATGTGCAAGATGACCGCTTTCAAGAGCGGCAAATGCGTATGTAACTCCCTTGCCCGTCAGGGTGAAAAGAGTCATTTCCTCGGTGAAGGTCTCGTTGCCGTTTATCTGCCATTTGTAGTAGGTAATTTCCTTTTTGATTTTCTTTGCGGTGATAAGGCTCATTGGTTTAACTTCCTTTCTGTTATCAGTATTCGTAATCAATGCAGGCTCTGCCGCCCTCTTCTCTTATCCCTGCGATAAATGCGCCGAACTTTTTATGCTCGGGGTGGTTCTGATACTCGTCAAGCCCCTTCATATCTTCAAAGTCGCAGATAAGGGCAATGTGGTAATTGCTGTCGGGAGCGGCTTCGGAGTTGATGACCGTTTCCATTTTTCTGATGGTGGGAACAAGGGAGGGCAGCTTATCTGCAAGTTTCTTTGCAGCAAGAGCGTTTTCCTGTGCGGTCTTTCCCTCGGTGGCTTTCAGCCTGAACATTACGATGTGCTTTATCATTTTATATACATTCCTTTCCGTATGGTTTTTTATTCAAGTGGGATATACCCCGTTTTTTCAATTATTTCCTGCCCCTGCCTGCCCGTCATAAATCCGGCGAGGAGAGGAACGTTTTCGTTATCATTCTCCTCAAGGTATATGGCATACAGGCTTGTGGTCATGGGATATTCGCCGCTTTGTATGGTACCTGTGTCGGGATAAATCCCGTCAAGGGACAGAAATTTTATATCGCTTTCCGCACCCTCGTCAACCATTCCCGAAGCATAGTATCTGAATGAATAGCCGATAGATGACCGCTTATTCTGATAATCCGCCACAGCGGTTATCACCCCTATCATTGACTGCTCAAACTCCACCTTGAGCGGCTCCTTTAATGGCACATCACCCATAAAATGCTCCATCATTGTCTGAGAGCCTGAGTTTTTCGGGCGCTGAAAGGCAAGTATGGGGATATTTTCGCCGCCAAGCTTGCTCCAGTTATTAGTCTTTCCCGAGTAGATATCCCGTATCTGCTCCGAGGTGAGACCGTCAACGGGATTTTCCCCGCTTACGAAAAACACAAAGGCTTCCTTGCCAATGGGGGTCATTACAAGGGTCTTGCCCGCCTCCTCCGCCAGCTTTTTCTGCTCTGCCGAGGGCATTGCTCCGAAGAAGATGTCCACATCTCCCAAGATAAGGCCTTCGTATGCCTTTATGGTATTGGTAAAGCGGACGGGCACGGGGAGAGCTTCATCGCTTTTCTTTGCGGCAGCCTGTATTTCCCCGATATTTTCATAGCAGGCACCTGCTATTGCGGAATATACGGGATAAGCTGCCTCCGCGCCGTCAAGGACGGGCATTTTATCGGGGTCTGATATGATAAGCTCGGACGGCTCGCTTAAAACCGCCAGCTTATTTTCGGGATTTTCAACATAGTAGGGTCTGAGGTCAACGCTTGACAGTCCGTTTTCATAGGGAAAGCCGTAGCCTTCCTGACTTCCTGCCCTGTCTGCCATAGCGATGTATCTGTCATATTCCGACGGGTCAACGTCTACGGTGGAAAGGTCATGGAGATATTTTGAATATTCTCCGCCTGCAAAGAGCGCGGCGAGAATTATTACTGCGGGAGCGGCAAATTTTATGCCCGGGAGCGGTCGGTCTATGCTGCCCGATTTTGCCGCTCTGCGCTCGCCTATGGCAAAACAGGCTATTCCTGCAGCATTTACCGCCAAAAGAAAAGCTGTACTCATATCCGCAAGGAATGTCTGAAACAGATTTAAAACGGCGAACAGAGTCATTTGCCAATTGGAAAATGTTGTAAAAGGCAGGCGGCTTGGCGCTTTTGGGAAGAAATTTACTATAAGCCCCGTTACAAAGGGAACGAGTGTGGGGAGATATAATGCCCACGGGCTTTCGGGTACCTTTATCCGCTTTGCGGCGGTGAGCTTTCTTCCCGTTATATAGCATACCGCCATATATATAAGCACGGATAAGGGAATGACGGCGTTTATCGTATTTGCGCTCAAGATGTTTACAGCGTATATGGAAAGGATAAACCCCAGATTTGAAAAGCAGATAAGCGCTGCGGGTACGGCAATGAAATAGGCAATAGGGGGACGATTTTTCATATTATATACCTCATATTGGGTCATTCTCTTACAATATCCTCGGACTTTTCCTCGATATAATGCTCCGTAACTGTACCAAAGCCCCGTGTGATTATTCCCGTAAGCCAGTACAGCACCACTCCCCAGATGTTCGTCCATATTATCTCGGGGATAAATATCCTTCTAAACACCAGTCCCGACGGGTCAAACTCCCACAGGCAGTAGAAGAAAAGGTAATGGAGCATTGACTGTATGACAATGACCGCAAGGTCGAGCCACAGAAAATTCAGTATATGCCGTCTCAGCACATAGTGAAACAGCAATGATATCATCAAACAGGACCACATCAGTATAAGCGCATTGAAGCCCGTAAGCGTTCCCGAAGCGGAGTCAAGGAGCAGACCGCAAACGCAGCCGTACAGCACCGAGTCAAAGGGCGCTTCTCTTACTGCGTAGCACACTGCGCAGGGGATAAGCAGCAGGGGCAGAGTTCCTCCCGTATTCACCGAGGATACGAAAACGTAGCAGAACGCCATAAGCAGGATAAAAAGGGTGTGCCTTATGATATAGTTGCGCCTTTCCTTTTTCTTTTTAAGCTCAATGTTCATCTGCCGTTTCCTCCGGCTGCTGTCCTGTTTTTATGGCGGTGACCTCGTCAAGGGTGTAGTCGGTTATGACGAAAACGCTTGTAATGGTGTTCGGCTCCTCGGCGGGGATCAAAACGGCGAATTTCGACAGACCGTTCTGCTCCATCTGCACCGACTCAACGGTGCCGATAAGCTGACCTGCGGGATAGTTTGCGCTTCCCGAGGTGACTATCACGTCACCCTCTTTTATGTCGCTGTCCTTGCTGATATAGCTCATTCGTATCTTGCCCTTAACGGCAAGGTCATAGCCGCCCTCGGCAATTCCCTCGGCTTTGGTGCGGACGGTGTACACGCCCACGGCGGTCTTGGGAGAATAAAGTGTCCTTACCTTGCTTGTTGACGGGGAGACCTCGAAGCACACTCCCACAATGCCCGTTTCGGTAACAACGGGGTCGCCGGGCTCTATGCCGTCCGCCGCGCCTTTATCAACAGTAAATGAGCCGTAGGGGTCATTTGTGGTTCGGGCGATAACGGTGCAGGGGGGAGAGAATTTATAGTTATCGTATTCCTCTTTAAGCTCAAGCATAACTCTAAGTTCCCTGTTTTCCTCAAGAACCTTGTCATAATCAATAACGTCGTTATAGATGGCGTTCAGCTGTGCTTTAAGCTGCTGGTTTTCGTTATAGTATTTTTCGGCGTTTATCACCATATCCAGAGATGTGGACACCTTATCGGATATTTTTGAGGATAGGCTCCGCACAGGCTCGAATATGACCTCGAAAAGATAATTGCTTCCCGAGGAATAGCCGCCCGTTGTGACGGAATATATCATCGCCCCGATAAGCACCGCCGTCAGGGCTATGATTATTTTGAATTTTACTGTATGGAAAAACTCTTTCATATTATGTTTGCACCCTGACTTTTTTTGGAGCTTTTTAGTAAAAAGGAAACCTGCCGCCTCTCAAAAGGCGGACGAAGCTTTTAGTGTTGGGCTTTAGGTTAGTAATGTGTTATCAATAATACTTTGCGTCATCGTTGAGGACTTCGTGGAGCTTCTCGATATCCTCAAGCACCTTTCCCGCACCTGCGGCTACGCAGTCCAGCGGTGACTCTGCGATATTTACGGGCATTCCCGTTTCCCTGTTTATAAGCCTGTCAAGTCCCTTGATAAGTGCGCCGCCCCCTGCAAGGGTTATGCCCTGGTCGATGATATCCGCCGCAAGTTCGGGGGGAGTTTTTTCAAGGGTGGTCTTTATTGCCTCCACCACGTGGGTAAGCGGCTCTGCAAGAGCTTCTCTTATCTCCACGCTGGTCACGGTGATATTTTCGGGGAGACCATTAAGGAGATTTCTGCCCTTTATCTCCATTTCCTCCTCCTTTTCGGTTTTATCGGGAGGGAATGCGGAACCTATGGCTATTTTAACATTCTCGGCGGTACGCTCGCCTATGAGAAGATTGTACTTTTTCTTGATATAGTTTATAATTGCGCTGTCGAATGCGTCTCCTGCAATACGGACGCTTCGAGAAGTAACAATGCCGCCGAGGGATATTACTGCCACCTCCGATGTGCCGCCGCCGATATCCACTATCATTGAGCCTGCGGGTTCGGAAACGGGCAGTCCTGCGCCGATAGCCGCCGCCATTGGCTCCTCGATGATGTTAACTCTTCTTGCCCCTGCGTTCTCTGCGGCTTCCTTTACGGCTCTGCGCTCAACGGCTGTAACTCCAGAGGGTATGCAGATAATAACGTTTGCCCTGGTGAAGAAGAAGCTGCCCTTGAGAGCCTTTTTGATAAATTCGTCCAGCATTGCGGAGGTTATCTCAAAATCTGCGATAACACCGTCCTTGAGTGGGCGAACTGCGGTAATGGAGCCGGGGGTTCTTCCGATAACTTCCTTTGCTTCCTGTCCCACATATTTAGGCTCCTCGGTACGCGAGTCCACTGCCACAACAGACGGCTCTCTGATTATAATTCCCTTGCCTTTCATATAAACAAGGGTGTTTGCGGTGCCCAGGTCAATTCCTATTTCCTTTGTAAACAGCATTGTTATTTTTCTCCTTTTTTATGGTTTCCCGACTTGTCTTTGTCTTTTGGGGATATTTTTCGCATTATATATATTATTATAGCATATAATTTTTTTTACTACAACAGTTTTTTTCAAATTTAACCGTTTTGTTATTTGTTACAGAGCGTAAAATTTTTTATCGCTATTGCAAAATAATATTACTTGTGGTAATATTATGTAGGATATACAAAAATTTCCTGTAATCGGTTTTTTTATAGAATGAAAGGTGGTTTTTATGACCGATTTTTTGGTAAGACTTTTTATCAAAGACAAGGACAATGTTACCGATATAAAGGTAAGGGAAAGGTACGGCGTTCTGAGCAGCGGAGTGGGCATTGCCTGCAATATTCTTCTGTTTGCGGTCAAGTACATAATAGGAACTCTGTCGGGTTCTATCTCCGTTATTTCCGATGCATTCAACAATCTTTCCGACAGCGCAAGCTGTATCGTTACTATGATAGGCTACAAAATGGCGGCTAAGCCTGCGGACAAGGATCACCCATTCGGTCACGGCAGAGTGGAATATCTCACCTCCCTTATAATCGCGGCGGTGATTTTCCTTATGGGCTTTGAGCTTTTAAAATCCTCGGCGGAGAGACTTGTCAGTCCTGCGGAGGTAACATTCGGCATTGCTTCGGTGGTTTCTCTTGCGGCTTCAATACTGCTGAAGCTGTGGATGTCCGCTTTCAACGGCAAGCTTGGCAAAAGGGTCAATTCCTCGGTTATGCTTGCCACCGCTCAGGACAGCAGAAATGATGTAATTGCCACAGCTGCGGCTCTTATCGGTCTTACGGCTTCCCTTTTCACCACTCTCCCCATTGACGGACTTATGGGTATTGCAGTGTCCGTATTCATTATCAAGGCAGGCTTCGGCATTGTCAGGGACACGGTGGACGATCTTCTTGGCAAGCCTGCGGACAAGGAGCTTGTTAACGAGATAAAAGAGATAGTTATGGCAGACAAACGCATCCTCGGCATACACGACCTTGTGGTGCATAACTACGGCCCCGGCAAGATGATAGCAAGCTGTCACGCGGAGGCAAGCAGCGAGGAGAAATTTGCGGGTATCCACGAGCTGGTGGACGAGATAGAACATATAATCAGCGAAAAGCTGGGAATAATGATGACAATACATATGGACCCCGTTGACGTGAACAACAAAGAGGCTATGGCTGTAAGAGACGCATTGAAGAAGTTTGCGAAGAATATTTACGGCGGTCTTAATATCCACGATTTCAGAATGCTTGCAGGCGGCGGAAGTCCGACTTTTATATTTGACGTGGTAGTGCCTTATGACTGCAAGGCAAAGGAAGAGGACATCAAGGGCGAATTTGACCGCTTTGTCCGTGAAAATTACGGCGAGGGTGCAAGGACGGTCATTACCTTTGACAGGGATTATGCACAGTAAAAATAATTCGGGGCAGCCTATCTTTGCGGATAAGCTGCCCCATAGTTTATTATTCAATAAGATCTTCGGGAAGGTCGTATTCGTATGCGACTCCGCCTTCCTGCCTGATAAGCTCCGCAATATCCTCCACCACAAGGAAGTGCTTGTCCTCAAAGGGATAGATAAGGGGCTTTTTCAGTATAAACAATACAGTATCTATGATAATGAAGATAAAGCCCGAATAGGCGGCTATGGTAAAGATAAGACCGCTTAGAAAAAATCCTATGACAAGTCCCAGCTTCTTAAATGCATTTTTAAACACAAACTCCGCGTGGAACAAGCCGTGGATAAAACCTCCGCCGAAAATGGGCGCAAAAATGATATTGGCAAACCCCTTCTGTCCGCTTCCCAGCGAATAGATAAACAGCACTGCGGCGATTATCCAGCCGAGAAACAGGGTGACCGTTCTTACCCCGTTTGTCAGATTGTACTTTTTGCGGATAGATTTGGGCAGATTTTTTACTTCGGACTTTTTCATTCTGATTACCTCCATAAATTAAATAACATTGTTACTTATTCGCTATTAAAAAAGAGCTTATCAAAGCTCATTTTTATTTTATGAGTGACAATATGCCGTTTTTGTAGACCCTGACGGTGGTTATAAGGCGCTGTGTGACAATACGGTCGTCAGACTCCTCGGATATTATCTTAATAATCGAATATACCATTATATGCGCAAGGCATCTGCTGATATAATCGTCAAATTCCTTGCTTGCAGGCAGAGCCTTATGCGCCATATCCATTATCTGATGGGTAAACTCCTCGGTAATGGCTTTTATATATCCTTCTATTACGGGGGTATTCATATTGTAATACAGGATATTATAAAGCTTCCTGTTTGCGGAAAAGAACTTTTGAAACTCGTCAAAGGCGGTGTAATCATCGTTTAACACCTTGTAATAGTCTATGGAAATGGAGCGCACCACATTAAATATAGGTGTCATAACATTCGACAGCAGATCCTCCTTATTGTCGAAAAAACAATAGACCGCACCTGTGGTAACTCCTGCTCTGCTGCATATGTGACGCAGGGAAGCCTTTTCATAGCCGCACTCATAAAACTCTTCCGCTGCTGCAGTCAATATGGCTTCCTTTGTTTCCTCGGAAACTGCTCCCTTTCTTTTTGTCATCGCTTTGCTCCTCTATTTAAATAACACTGTTATTATATCACATACTTTTTCACTTGTCAAGGGCTTGCGAAAAATTTTTCTCATATTTATTCAAGTATTTGACAAATCTTTTTATTTGGAGTATAATTATAAAAATTTACAAAAGGCTTGCACGGAGTATTTTTACAGTTCGGGGGTATCATTATGAAAAAACGTATTTTTGCGGCGGTCATTTCGGCGATCATTTTATGCTCCTGCACGGCGGTTTCGGAGGTCACAGAAACAGAAACCGCCGCCGAAACGGAGGCTCCCGTTACGGAAGAAACTACGGTGACTACCACAGTTGTCACCGAGCCGCCCGTTGTGGCAAAAACAGTCACATTTACGGCTTTGGGAGACAATCTTATCCACTCGTCTATCTATAATCAGGCGGCGAGACGTGCCGAGGGTAACGGCTATGATTTCGAGTATGCCTATGCGGGAGCGGCAGATCTGCTTGACAAGGCGGACATTACCGTTTTAAACCAGGAGACTCTTATCTGCAATGATATTTTCGAGCCGTCCACATATCCCTGCTTCAACAGTCCTACGGCTCTGGGCGACTATATGGCGGAGCTTGGGGTCGATGTATTTACCATTGCCAACAACCACACCCTTGACAAGGGCGTAAAGGGGCTTTCCGCCTGTCTCGATTACTATGATGAGAGGGGTATGGTTCGTGTGGGAGCCTACCGCGATCAGGAGGACAGGGACAATATCCGCATTGTGGAAAAGGACGGGGTAAAGGTGGCATTTCTCTGCTATACCGAGAGCCTTAACGGGCTTAGTCTCCCCGGGGACACGAAATTGCAGATAGGCAGGTTTGACAAGGAGACTATAATTAAAGAAATAAATGCGGCTGAGGAGATATCCGATATATGCGTTGTTTCCCTTCACTGGGGCGCGGAAAACAGCGGCGTGGTGGAGGATTATCAGCGAACGGCAGCTAAGGAATTTGCAGAGGCGGGAGCAGACGTCATCATCGGAAATCACCCTCACGTTCTCAGGGAGATCGAAGTCATTGAAACCTCAGACGGGGGACAGACCCTTTGCGCATATTCTCTCGGCAATTTCATCTCCGCTCAGTCGGTTGGTACAAATCTTATCGGCGGCGTGCTGAATTTCGGCGTTACCGTTGAAGAGGGCCAGGAAAATGTTATCTGCGATATGGAGTTTGTCCCTGTCATTACCCACTATGATGGAAATTTCAGCAATATCCGCCTTTACAAGCTTTCCGACTACACTCCCGAAATGGCAAATTCCCACGGGGTGCGGAATATGTCCAAATTCAGCTATGATTATATTACCGAGTATCTGGAGAGCAAGGGACTTATTGAGGCTGAGTGACGGCTGTACTTTTTGATTTGGTCAAAATCCTTTGATCTTTTATATTATTTAAATATGGGTATGGGACGGAGTTTCTTTCCCGGATTTCGGACAGCGCAAAAGGGTGAGCCTGTGATCATTTCTTCTCTTAACAAATGTCAATGCAAACAATGAGCAAACGTATTATAATCATCTATAGAGGTGATTATAATGAATGATAAAACTACTGCTAACGCTGAAAAGGCATTGAAAATTACAACCGCATTAACTCTTTTGGTATCGGGCTATGAAGTCCTGCGTTCGTGTCAGAATTACAGAGAAGGAATGAATTTTCTCGATATTGCAAGCTATGCAAACGCCGACCTTAACACCTATTGTCTGGTGCTGATACTTGTGAATATCATATTTCTTCCAAGCGCGATATTGTTATATAAGCAAAGCGGGATAAGCCTAAGATACGAGATATATGAAAAGAAAAGTCTTGGCAGGGATATAACAGCAGGAGTTGTCCTTGCCGTTATATCCTCCGTTATCAGCCTGCTTTCGCTCATTGCAGGCAAAGGAAGAACAGAGCTGGCTTTTGCCGGCCGGAGCAGTCTTTCGGCAGGAGAGATCGTTCTGATGATAATCTCCCTGGGCTTTGTCAGCGGAATATGCAAAGAAATTTATTTCAGAGGATTTGCAAAAAACTTCTGCGGAAGTGTTTTCGGCGAAACGGCGGCTCTGTTGCTGTTTAACGCAATGTTCGGAATGCTCGACTGGTTTAATATCGGTCATTCATTTATTGTGGGTGTATTGTGGATATGGGGCTATAAAAAAAGCGGTCATCTGATAGTCCCAATGATCGCACACGGCGGAATGAATTTGATATCGGTAGCTTTTTATATTATTACAGCGTGAGGAAATGGAAATGGATAAAGAATATCTTGTCAGTCAGCTAATGAAAATGGCTCAGCAATTCAAGACGGATATTGACGCTGAGACACTCGGAAGGATCGTAAATATGTCTGTTTTCCGTGCAGTTGAAAAGGGCGATATCTTTCAGCACATCGGAGATGAAACCAAAAATGCAGGACTGGTTCTCAGCGGAATTGCAAGATGTTATTATGTGGACAAAGACGGAAACGATATAACACGGGGATTTTCAATCAAAGGCACTCTTTGTATGGACGAGGGGTTGTTCGGCTATAACGAAAGCTTATGCGAATGGGAAGCACTGGAAGAAACTACGCTTATGATCTTCAGCGCAGAGAAAATGAAAAAGCTCATTTTTGAAAACGAACGGTTAAAAAATGCGTACATACTGCTTCTTGAAAATGCTTTGCGATATAAAATTTACAGAGAAAACGGATTTCTTGTTGAAAATGCAACGGAAAGGTATATCCATTTCAGAAAGCTTTATCCCGAAATATGCAGCGGAGCAGCGCAGCGCCATATAGCAACCTATCTCGGAATAGCCCCCGAATCTCTGAGCAGGATAAGGAAAGCTTTGAAAGAAAAAGAGTGACCATTTATCGGTAAACAGGCTGAGTCTGTGAGCCGATCGTTTTTTTACTTTATTCTTTAAATTAAGCTGCGCCGATTATTTTAAAGAATAAAGAACAATTCCTGCTGTGCGTGGACTTTACTTTGGAATAAAAAAAACGCCGAGACTATTGTCTCGACGAATCGTGGAGCGGATTACGAGGCTCGAACTCGCTACCTCCACCTTGGCAAGGTGGCGCTCTACCGGATGAGCTAAATCCGCATATTTATGGTGCCTCCGGACGGAATCGAACCATCGACACGGGGATTTTCAGTCCCCTGCTCTACCGACTGAGCTACAGAGGCAAATTTAACAACCAAAGTTGTTAAGGTTAACTGCTAAAGCAGTTAAATGGCGACCTGGATGGGACTCGAACCCACGACCTCCGCCGTGACAGGGCGGCGTTCTAACCAGCTGAACTACCAGGCCGAATTATGTGCGGAGCTGAAAAATCAGCTCCGCTCAATTTGGTGGGAACAATAGGGCTCGAACCTATGACCCTCTGCTTGTAAGGCAGATGCTCTCCCAGCTGAGCTATGCTCCCATTTACCCGATATTTCAGGGCCTGCTTCGTGGTTTCCGACCGCTTCGCTTTAAGCCGCTGTCCTCAACCGACTTGTTTATTCTACAACATTCTGAGACAAAAGTCAAGGGGTTTTTCAAAAAAAATTTCAGTTTGTTACTTTTCGACATATAAGCTATCATATCTCTTTTGCAAAATGTGCAGATTTTACATACATTTTGCATTTTTCCCTTTTTTAAAACATTCATTAGCATCGGTTATATAAAACCAAGCCGGAGTTACCGTGCTACAAATATAAAATAATCTCCGCAAAATAACTATCCCACCCGCTGCGGGTCGTCACCTGCAAAAAAGATGAACAAAGTTAATCAAAACGTCTTGCTTTTTCCAAAGATAAATGGTATAATTAAAAACGATATGTTTATTTGACTATATAATAATTTATGGGAGGAGAAAAAAATGCCTACAAAATACATCTTCGTCACAGGCGGCGTGGTTTCGGGTCTCGGTAAAGGTATTACAGCAGCGTCTCTGGGACGTCTTTTAAAGCAGCGGGGATACAAGGTAACTCTTCAGAAATTCGACCCCTATATAAACGTTGACCCCGGAACAATGTCCCCCTATCAGCACGGCGAGGTCTTCGTTACCGACGACGGCACCGAAACAGACCTTGACCTGGGTCACTATGAGAGATTTGTTGACGAAAATCTTACCGTCAACTCCAATATTACCACAGGAAAGGTTTACTGGACCGTTCTCAACAAGGAAAGACGGGGTGACTATCTCGGCGGCACCGTTCAGGTGATCCCCCACATCACCAATGAGATAAAGGACAAGGTGTACCGTGTGGGCAAGGAGTCCAACACCGACATCGTTATCACCGAGATAGGCGGCACCGTGGGCGATATCGAGTCCACCCCATTCCTTGAGGCTATCAGGCAGGTAGGCGCAGAGGTGGGCAGGGAAAATGCCATTTATATCCACGTTACTCTCGTTCCCTACATTGCAGGCTCCGAGGAGCTTAAATCAAAGCCCACTCAGCACTCCACAAAAGAGCTGCTTTCCGTCGGTATCCAGCCCAATATCCTTGTTTGCAGAAGCGAAAAGGAGCTTCCCGATGATATGCGCCGCAAAATGGCTATGTTCTGCAATGTGCGTCCTCAGGACGTTATTCAGAACCTTACCGCTCCTTCCCTTTACGAGGTTCCCCTGTGGCTTGAAAACGAGGGTCTTGCCGATTCCGTATGCTATCACTTAGGACTTGAGAACAGAAAGCCCGATCTCACCGAATGGACTCAGATGGTGGACCGCACAAAGGCTGCTCACCGCAAGGTAGTTATCGGTCTTGTGGGCAAGTATGTTATGCTCCACGACGCATATCTTTCCGTTGCGGAGGCTCTCCGTCACGGCGGTATCGTTAATGACGCGGAGGTCGATATCCGCTGGATAAATTCAGAGGAGATAACCGAGAATAATGCTTCGGAAATGCTTTCGGAATGTGACGGCATCATCGTTCCCGGCGGCTTCGGCGACAGAGGTATCGAGGGTATGATAGAGGCTATCCGCTATGCGAGAGAGAACAAGAAGCCCTTGTTCGGAATTTGTCTCGGTATGCAGATGTCCGTTATCGAATATGCAAGAAACGTGCTGGGACTTTCCGGCGCAAACTCCACCGAGTTCGGCGAGACTCCATATCCCGTTATCGACATTATGGAGGACCAGAAAAACGTTACCGAAAAGGGCGGCACTATGAGACTGGGTCTCTATCCCTGCAAGCTTGCAGAGGGCAGCGTATGCCGCAAGGTTTACGGCGAGGAGCTTATTTACGAGCGCCACCGCCACCGCTGGGAATTCAACAACGCATTCCGCTCCCAGCTTACCGAAAAGGGTCTCAGAATTGCGGGAATTTCCCCCGACGAGAGACTTGTGGAGATAGTTGAAGTTCCCGACCACCCCTGGTTCGTGGGCGTTCAGTTCCACCCCGAGTTCAAGTCCCGTCCCAACAAGCCTCACAAGCTTTTTGCGGATTTTATACGGGCTTCTCTTGAGACGGCAGGTAAATAAGCAGGCTGAGCCTGCAGCCTATCGTTCTATAGTTTATCCGGGCGGCAGGCAGGCGGCTCGGTACCGATAGAAATATTTAAGTCTTGCAGAAAGCGGGAGACCCGTCACCTACATTGTAAGTATAAGCAACCGCATATATCCGCATATCTCCGGCAAAGAGGTATGCGGATTTTCTGTATTTTAACCGATTTGTCAAAACAGGCGTCGAATTTATAGTAAAAATGTAAAAATAGGAAATTGCTATTGAAAACTTTTTTGTAATATGATATAATAATTGTAATGTTATCATAGAAAAAAGGAGCTGCTGATAATGCGTCTTGTAACACGTTCGGATTTTGACGGTCTTGCCTGCGGAGCACTGCTCAAGGACGCAGGAATTATAGATTCCTGGAAATTCGCTCACCCCAAAGATCTCCAGGACGGTCTTGTGGAGATAACCGAAAATGACTGCCTGGCTAACGTTCCCTTTGTGGAGGGCTGCGGTCTGTGGTTCGACCACCACTCCAGCGAACACGAAAGAAATCAGCTTGAGGGCAAGTACAAGGGCGAAAGCCGCATAACTCCCTCCTGCGCAAGAATAATTTACGATTACTACGGCGGCAAGGAGCGCTTTTCCCATTATGACGATATGATGGAAGCCGTTGACAAGGTGGACTCGGGAAATCTTACCCGCGAAGAGATACTTCACCCCACAGGCTGGATTCTTATCGGATTTCTGATGGACCCCAGAACGGGTCTGGGAAGATGGAGAAATTTCACCATATCAAACTATCAGCTTATGGAAAAGCTCATTGACTGCTGCCGCACAATGAACACCGATGAAATTCTCGCTCTCCCCGATGTGAAGGAGAGAATTGAGGTCTACTTCGAGCAGAACGACAAGTTCATTGAGATGGTCAAGGCTCACACGAGAGTTGAAAAGGACGTTATCATCTCCGACCTGAGAGGTGTTGACCCCATTTACAGCGGCAACCGCTTCCTTATCTACAGCCTTTATCCCGAGCAGAACATCTCTGCCTGGATAGTAAGCGGAAAGGGCGGAAAGGGCTGCTCCTGCGCCTGCGGATATTCCGTTCTGAACCGCACCTCCAATGTTAATGTGGGCAGCCTTATGCTCAAGTACGGCGGCGGCGGTCACAAGGCGGTGGGTACTTGTCAATTCTCCGACGAGGAAATGGACGAGAAGATACCGCAGCTTTTAGACGAGCTTGTTAATTACGACAAGTATTACAATACATAATGTTTTTTGCCCCTTTGAGTTTTTTCTCGGAGGGGCTTTTCTTATTCAAATTTATGATTTTTATCTTAAATAACCTTTGGCTTGTCAGATAAAGCGTTTATCAATGGGTTCCGACCGATGAAAAAAAATTAGAACAACATATCTGTAGAAATTTTGTGCTATTTGTATATTGACATTTCCAAACGTTTGTGCTATAATATATTCAATGACAAAACCCCATCATAAACTATGACGCAAATTAAAACAAACAGATAAAAAAATAAGTGCATTACGTGAACGGCAAGAGAGTCCACGTTATGCACCTCGGGGCTTTGCAGGGTATTTTTACGGATAGCTGCAGTTTATTCCTTTTTGCTTCCGTCCAATATGATCTTTATGAATTTTTTCATCAGCGGCACGTATGTAAAACCAAACACACAGGCTGCTGCAGCCATTGCCTTTTTCTTATGTCTCTGAGCAATATTTATCCCGATAAGAACTCCTATCGCGCACAGGCAGAGTTTCAGCAGGGCAATATCTTTCCAATCGCTTTCTTTTACATATCTGTCGGCATATTCAAATAATCCTGTCATTTTTCTTCCCCCACCCGTTTTTCAGTCTCAGAAATTGCTGCCGTTCCAGCCCCAGTCGGGAGTGGTCATATAGCTTACATACACCCTGTCGGTGGATATGCCGAGATTATCGAGAAGTATGCCTGTGATGTTGCTTGTAAGCACTCCCAGAGCGTTTGAGGAAGCTTTTCCGTATATGCTCACCTCCACCATTGCGGCAGGCTCTTCGGTTCCCTTGAAATAAAGCTTGTAATTGTCCTCGATGCCCACCATAAGCCAGCCCTCGGATTTTCCGGGAATGGCGGTTATGGCAAGTCCCAGAGCGGATTTGATGCTGTCGGCTTTTTCATTGGAAACTTCGGCATTTGTTTTAATGTTGATAAATGGCATAAATATTCCTCCCTGTTTTTTTCAAACCGATGTTTTGATTTTCTGCTTTGATTATACCACATAATGATATCTTTTTCAATGTTCTTAATATTTATTTTACATTTGACATTTTAATTTATCTTACTGTAATTTACATTTTAGTTTACATCATTTTGGATTTTCGGAAAACACGCTTTTTATTTATTTTAATTCAGAAATCAAAAAATTTGCTCTATCCGCAGTTTTATGTCGAGTGTGTAAAGTCAAACGCCTTTACATATGTTTATTAAGCAATGCTATGTCACACATATTGAAATACGGGACAGACCGCTACTTGTCTGTCCCGTATTCTATACTAATTTTCAAATTGTAAAATATGCATAATACTGCTTTCTGTCATAATCGCCGGGCTTTCGGAAATCCATAATGTCGGTGCATAATCTGTATTTACCGCCTTCCAGCACGCCGTAAAGCTCCCTCCAGTTTTTGGTCAGAGTGAAGGGCTCATTTTCCCTTAATTCATAGGATATGGCTATAAATGCTATATCATCACGCAGAAAGGACATTGTTTCCCATTTGCCGTTTTGATACCGTTCAAGCGTATACGCTGCGCCGAATTCAAGGCTTCCCGTTGTCTCGGTGCCGTCCCAAAGCAGCTCCAAAGTCATTCCCGTTGGTGTAACGTCCTTCGCTGTAAGGGTGATGCCCCATTCATCGGGGATAAGCCTGCCTTTTTCATCAAACTCGTATTCAACGCCCGAAACGATTACCCGCCCCACAGCAGCTGCCCCGTCTGCAGTCAGAAAATATTTTTTTCTGCCGTTTTCTGTAAGCCAGCAGTTTTTCTTCATTATCCCGTTTTTATAGTAATAGCGTTTTCCCGCTTTGGTTGTCCAGCCTGTATATGCCTTCGTTTCGCCGCTGTCATACCGAATGTACCTGATACCGTTCTCGGTTTCTAATGTAGCCGCTTCTGCTGACAACGGACAGATTGCAATAATCATTGCGGCTGCGAATAATGCGGCTGTTCTCCCAATGATACTTTTCATTGCAGTCCTCCAAATTCTTGCCTCTTGCTTCTTAAAATTCTTGCCTCTATCAGCTTACCGCTCTTTCCATCTTGTAGCCAACTCCGAAAACTACCTTTATGTAGCTGGGATTATGGGGGTCAGGCTCTATCTTGCTTCTTATGCGGCGGATATGCTCCACTACGGTCTTTCTTACGCAGTAGGGTGTTTCGTTCCACACTCTGCGGTAAATATCGTCAACGGTGCAGACTGCTCCGCAGTTTTCCATAAGATATTCCACTATGCCGTATTCGATGGCGGTCATTCGGATAAGATCTCCCTCTCTGAATACCTCTCTGCGGCGGCGGTCTATGCTTATGCTGCCGTTTATAAGGGTCTCGCCGTCGGCAGAAATAATTCCGCATTCACGCTGTCCGTTTTTCAGATATCTTCTGAGCAGGGAGACCACCCTTGCTTTAAACTCAAATCTTCCGAACTCGTCGGCATTCATACAGGCATCTGCTCCCTTGGCAAGAGCCATTGTGCGGTATATCTCGTCACAGCCGTCGGATACGGTGAGAACGGGGATATCCGATGTTTTGCGCAGCTCCTCGATAAGCCCGAACTGTGGTGAAACAAGTCCCCCGTCCCTTATGACCATCATATGCACGTCTCCCGTAATGCTCTTGCTGTCGAAAGGCTCTCCCGATTTATGGGAGATAACGTTTATCTCTTCCCTCGAAAGCATATCCGAAAGGCTCATTGCCTCTTCCCTTTTATCCTCACCATATGCTATAATAACATTCGGGCGGCTTTGTATGCCCGTTATCTCTCTTTTTGCAGCGTATATCGAATTTGTTGACATAAGCTTTCCTCCTGTTCTTTATTTTTTCGGGCTGTCTTTTTTTCACCCGTTTTTCGCTTCTGATATATAAACGATTCACAAGGGCAAAAAATTTCACTTGATTTGCCGAATTTACATATTATTAATATTTACTGTCATTTTGCTGTAAAAATATATGAGAGATTTATAAGATATGCCTATACAGATTTTGAGACTTTTTTCGCTTTAAAACTGTTATATATACAGAATGCATTCATATCAAACTCATAAGGAGATAAAGAGATGACCGATGGGGAATTTGAAATTATAATGCGGCGGCAGATAAATTCAGTGCTGAGACTTGCCTGCTCGTATCTGAAATGCCGCGCGGAAGCCGAGGACTGTGCGCAGGAGGTTTTCTTAAAGCTGTACAGTACCGATATTTCCTTCGGTTCCGAAAAGGAAGAGCGGGCGTGGCTTCTTACGGTTACGGCAAATTTTTGCAAAAACCGTCTCCGCTCCCCTTGGTTTTCAAGGCGTGCCGAAACGGAAATACCCGAGGATATGGCGGCGGATATGCCTGAGGAGGAAAGGTCTGCCCTTGCAGAAGTTATGAAGCTGCCCGAGAAGTACCGCACGCCGGTTCATCTTTTTTACTGCGAGGAATATTCGGTAAGGGAAATTTCCGAAATTATGGGGATAAAGGAGTCCACCATACGCACAAGATTACAAAGAGGACGGGAGCTTCTTCGCTTATCCGTCACGGGAAAGGAAGGATAATATGGATATTAACAGCTACAAAACTGCTATGAACAAGGTTAAGGCTGATGAAGAGTGCATAAATAACATTCTGTATGCCGCAAAACATCAGACTAAAAGAGTACGCCCGAGGGGCAGGCTTCGCCGCACATTGCCCGTAATTGCCGCCGCTGTTTTACTTCTTACGGGATTTACGGTCTATGCCGCAAGCAATGGGATATTCTCCATAATCTTCGGCGGGGAAAAGGACTTCTCGCCCTTTGAAAATCTTACGGGAGAGCTTGAGGTTCATTCGCTTGAAACCTACATTGACGGGCTGAAGGTCACTCCTGTTGGCTGTGCCACCGACAGCTATACTGTTTATTCGGTTTTCAGGCTTGATTTTCCCCAGGCTTTGCCGAAGAGTGAAGAGTATTTTGAGCATATCGAGGACGGATATGGTCACTGCACTACAAAGCTTGTTGAATTATTCAAGAAATTTTCAGAAAGCAGTCAGCCCTCCGGCGGCTGTATGGGAAAATATGTAAAGGGTGACGAGGACACGCTGTATTACGTTTATACGGTAAGCTGCGGAGACAAAATGAGCGGCGACATTACCCTCGATATGACCTGTCTCAGCCTTGCAGACGACAGCAAGGGGCTTATAAAGGACAGCATTATTTATAAAGACCCCCTGTTTTCCGCAAGCTTTACCGTAAATATCCCCGAGGTTGAAGGCACTCAGCTTGTAACAAAGGGAACTGATATGGAGGGCTTTAATGCTAAGGTCTACCCTTGCAGCATTGTTATTGACACCTATGACTCAGCCCGGGTGAACGAGGTCTACAGAACGGGATATTTAAGTTCTTACAAGGAAGCGTATGTTACCCTTAAAAACGGCGAGAAGATAGGTGTTACAGGCATTTCTATGAGCTACAGTCTTAACCGTAATAAGACCACGGTAAACTATAACAGTACATCTGCGGGTCCGCCTATTTACGATTACTTAAATTACAGGGGATATCTTTCATTCCCTGCCGACCCGGAGCAGATCGCTTCTCTGACTATAGGCGGCTGCACGATGTATCCGGAGGAATAACATCGTAAAAATAACGGCAGAGAATTTCGTATCGGTGCGAAATTCTCTGCCGCTTTTTTTATTCGTTTATCTTTTCCTTGAGCTTTGTCACCTGTTCCTCGGGGAGATGGAGTATCTCGGAGATCTCTTTGTCGGTTCTGCCGTCGCTTGACATTGTGGAAATGATGTTTATCATATTGCGTTCACCGCCAATTTCAATGCCCTGTTCAATGCCCTGCTCAATGCCTTCTATTCTGCCCTCTTCAATGCCCATTTCAATAAATCCCTGACTGATATTGCACATACCCTGAACCTCCTCATTGACCTCTCGGGTCATCTTAATATCGTAATCGCTTTGTAAGATCATCTTTTTTGCGCCTATTTCCATTTTCGGAGAAAGAAGAACCGAAAGCAGCTTTATAAGACTGTTGTCCGAGGTTACTCCGTTTCTGAAATTGTCGAGACAGATCATTACAAGGGATATCATATCGTAATTCTGTCTCTCACACTCCCTGTCTTCCTCAGATTTGAAGCGGATATCGCCGTAATGCTGCTTTGGGGAAAGGGAATATTCGGTAATTGTATTCCTATGAGCCTCGTCGGGGTCGGTGCATATCCACACCGAATAGACCTTTCTCAGTCTGTCGTAATCGGAGCCTGAGAATACCTGCCCGTACTGTGAGGAAATAAGCCTGCTGCAGTAATATATTCCCCTTTTCAGCAGGGAATAGCCCGGGTCATAGTTTTTCTGGGCTTCGATGTTTATGATAAGCTCAATTGTCTGCCCGTTTCTTCCCGGAGCCTTGGCGGTGAAACGGATATCGAAAAAGCGTGCGCCCTCGGATGCGGTAGCGTCCTCGCTGTTGTCCGTATGCACCACAGGCGGCAGCACATCAACATCTACGGGAGTATCGCTTATCTCGATATCGCTTATGTATCGTATCACTTCATCAATGGTACAGTCACGATACTCGTATGCTACACCCTTTAATATGCGTGAAGCTATCTCTTTGAGAGCAAGCACCTTTTTGCAGGCTCTGTCGCAGGCGTTGTTATATCCCCCTATGGCTATGGCTTCTGATGCAAAGGTGTTTTCTGTCGGCACTTCGATCACTCCCCCGTTATCTTTATTATATCGCAGTTACCCCCATAATGTGTTAAATTTATATTAACGAAAAAGCCGCCCTGCTTTTCACAGAGCGGCTTGAATTATTAACAATAATTACTGAGCAGCGTTAAGCTTCTTAGCAAGCTGGCTCTTCTTTCTTGCAGCCTTGTTCTTGTGCATAATGCCCTTAGCGCAAGCCTGGTCAACCTTCTTGATAGCGAGCTTGATAGCCTCGGGGGACTTCTCAGCGTCTGCAGACTTGATAACAGTCTTGAGGTTGGACTTGATCATCTTGTTTCTGAGGGTCTTAGCTGCGATAACCTTTACTCTCTTCTTAGCGGACTTAATATTAGGCATAATCATTACCTCCAAAAAATTGTTCGTAATAGTTTATTTATATCGGATCGTGTGTGAATAAAAGCCATAGACACGGTGTTGGCTTTTAAGGAGCGTAATGACTTCGTTCCCTTGAGATCACGCTTTCAAATCCTTCGGAAAACGCCCACTTGTCGGCCCGAGCATTTTCAGACATACTAATATTATACCATTGGTATGACATATTTTCAATATCCATATGTGTAAAATTTTCTTATAAGTTTCAGAATTATTTTTAGTTATTATGCACATATTAACACTACCTAAAATGAAAGAGGGAAACGAAATGAGCAGTTCAAAATATTCAAGGACAGACCTTGCGGTGGAGATGTTCGACCCCGATGCAGACAAGCTGCCCAAAGGGATAAAACGGCGTATCAGAAAAAGCAGCGTTTGCGAGATAACCGAGATAATCGTGACCGATGACAGCGCAGGAATGAAGATAGGCAAGCCAAAGGGCAGGTACATCACCATCGAGACCGACCGTCTTTCCGCTCACCCCGAGGATTTTGCGGAGCAGTCGCAGAACATTGCGGACGAGCTGACCGAGCTTATACCCGACAAGCGGCACATTCTTGTGGCAGGTATCGGCAACGAGAGCATTACTCCCGACGCACTTGGTCCCAAAACGGCTCAGAGGATCATTGCCACCCGCCATATCGCAGGGGATAATGTGGGTGCGGAGCTTGCAGAGCTTGACCTTAATATGGTTTCCGTTCTGTCAACGGGTGTTATGGGGCAGACGGGAATTGAGTCTTCGGAGCTTGTGAGGGCGGTGTGCGAGAAAATAAAGCCCACCTGTGTTATTGCAATTGACGCACTTGCCTGTATGGACATCTCCCGTCTGGGCACCACCATTCAGCTTTCGGACAGCGGCATTTCCCCCGGGGCAGGAGTGCAGAACCGCCGCAAAGAGCTTTCCCTTGAAACTCTCGACATTCCCGTTATTGCGGTGGGCGTGCCTACGGTGGTGGATATGCACAGCATTGTTCACAGCATTACCGGTGCACCCCCCGACAAGCACCTGCCAAATATGATGGTCACTCCCCGTGATATCGACAAGATGATAGACCGCTCGGCACATCTCCTCGCCTTTGCTGTTAACCGTGCGGCTCAGCCTCAGTTGTCGGACGAGGATATTTTGTCCCTTATGTGATTGTTCCACGTGGAACATTTAATGCCCGTAAAGCTTTCATTTGCTTTACGGGCATTGCTGTTATTATTCCATTGTTGTGGGAACCGTTGTATTCTCGGTCTGAGGTGCGGTTGTTTCCGATGCTGTAGTTTCGGGTGATGATGTTTCGCTTACCGTTGTAGTTACGGGTAATGGGGTGGTTTCGGATATTGCCGATGTAACTGTGGTTTCCGAAGCTGTCTCGGGGATAGTTGCAAGAGGTGCGGAGGTTGTTTCGCTTTCGGAGGGCGTTTCTATGACCGTTTCGGTCTCGGTAAAGTTTGTAAACTGTGCGGTCACTTTCGGGGAGGAAAGTGCAAGGGAGGTTATGACTCCATTGCCGTCAAATACTGCGCTTATACCATCGGCTGTGTACACCCAGCCCCCCTCCTCTCCCGAGGTAAGCCCGGCTCCGTTTTCAAATGCGGCGGACATATTGTCAATTGCCGTAAAAAGAGCGTAGACAGGCGATTTTTGGGGCACGTCCTCGGGGGCAAGGTCAAAGGAAAGCTCTCCGAGAGATGAGGAAAGCTCCCCGTCTGAAGAGCTCATTTTCATTCCCGCTATAGTTTCGGGCGAGGTTATTTCAAGCTCCCAGAAGCCTGCTCCCAGCCGTTTCAGATTGCCCGAAAATGCAAATTCCGTTTCCTCGGTGCTGTCGCTGCCGGGGGGGATAATGCCTGCGGTTACGGTACATTCGCAGGTAAATCCCCCGTCAAACTTTGGCTGAGGTGAGGGGGCAAGGTCCGAGACAGAGCAGGCGGAAAGACCTGCAGCAATTATTATGGGTGTGAAAATTTTAAGAAAGCTGTGCTTCATAAATACGTTCCTTTCATCTGTTAACAGATATTTTTCGGAACGCATTACGGTTTATCTTCCAAGCCGTTTGTATACTTCGGGGAGCATTTTTATGACATCGGTGGGGAGCATTCCCGTCATAGAAAGCTTCTCTGCCGCAATGTCCGCAGCAAGTCCGAAAATATAAACTCCCGCACAGGCTGCTTCAAAAAGAAGGCTCTTGTCCTCGGAAATCCCCTTGCTGTCTGCGGTAACAAGACCCGAGATTATACCCGTGAGCACATCTCCGCTGCCGCCCCTTGAAAGTCCGCCGTTGCCCGTATAGGAGGCCCTGACTCTTCCCTCGGGTGAGACAATATAGGTGGGATAGCCCTTGGCGCACACCACCGCTCCCGTAAGCTTTGCAAGGCACGTTGCGGCTTTCTGCCTGTCCGCTGTGACTTCTGCGACGGATATGCCAAGCAGACGTCCCAGCTCCGCAGGGTGAGGTGTGAGGACAGCCCTGCATTCTGCGTTCCTGATAATATCTATGCAGCCTGCAAGACAGTTTAGACCATCTGCGTCAATGATAAGGGAGATATTTTTTTCGCCGCACAGCTTCACTATATTTTGAAGTATGAGAGAGGTGTCCTTAGTGGCTCCCATTCCGCTGCCTATGGATATGCAGGTCATTTTTTCGGCTTCCGAAATAAGCTTCGGGATATTATCCGCCGAGATATAACCGTTGGGAGTGGGGGCAAGCTTGCAGAAGGTACACTCGTAAATTCCCGAGCCTGCACGGTCAATAACCTCGGGGACGGAAGCAAGCCGCACAAGTCCCGAGCCGCTTCTCAGTGCTCCGGACACGTTCATTGCGGCGGCTCCGCTCATACCCTCGCTGCCTGCGATAATTAGCAGCTTGCCGAAATTTCCTTTGTGATCCTGTTCCCCTCTTATGGGTACTGCCTTTGCCGCAAGAGACATATCCATAAGCTGGCAAATGCCCTCAATGCTCTCAAAACATTCATCGTCAATGCCGATAGGGGCGGTCACTATCTCGCCACAGTGCTTTTTTGCGGGATAGTGTAACATTCCCGTTTTTACTGCGCCGAATGTGACGGTCACATCACAGTAAAGTGTACCCTCGGAGCATTTTCCGCTTATGCTGTCTGCTCCCGAGGGGATATCAACGGCTATTTTAAATGCTTTTGAAGCGGATAAAATTTTCATTGCATTTGATATGTTTTCGGGCAGTTCGCCGTGAAAGCCCGTTCCGAAAACTGCATCTGCTATGATATCATATTCTGCGAAAAGATCCGTCTCCGAAAGAGAGAGAATTGCCATATCGGATATGGAGGTTATCTTTGAATATTCCTCAAATGCAATTCCCTCACAGGGCGGCTCCGCTGCAAGTGATACGGTGACAACGGTTCCTCTTTCGTTTAATAACCTTGCAATAACAAAGCCGTCTCCGCCATTGTTCCCTTTTCCGCAGAGTATGAGAGCCTTTTTGCCCGAAATATCCGGTATGCGCTTTAATATTTCCTCTGCGGCGGCGGCCCCTGCGTTTTCCATAAGCTGCAAATATGAAGTTCCCTTTGAAACGGCATTTGCCTCTGCTGTTTTCATTTGCTGTGGGGTGGCTGTATACATAAAAATTACTCCTTTTTTGGAAACAAGAAATTAAGACTGCTTTAAGATAAGCTTAGTATAATTTCATTACAAAATCAAAAAAGAAAGGTGACTTTTATGAAAAAATTTTTATGCGCTCTTGTCTGCCTGCTTGCGCTTACAGCCTGCGGCAGTGCGGAAAATGCCCCTGCAGCTCAGACTGTGACCGAAACATCTGCCGAAACGGAAACTACTTCCGAAACAGAAGCGGAGACGGTACATAACAGCGATACCGATAATGCTCCCCCCACAGAAGAAAAAAGAGAAATAAAGGGAGATATTATCCGTGTGACCGCTGTGGACGGAGACGTTATCACGGGTGAAAAAATGTGGGGTGGAAGAGGTTTCGGCGGCGGCAGACCCGATGGAAATGCTCCCTCCCCGGAAGGAGAGATGCCCGAAAAAGGTGACAGACCCGAGGGTGAACCCCCTGCAATTCCCGAGGACGGAAGTATGCCCGAAAAGGAAGAAAAAAATTTTGACGGCGAGCGTCCTCAGGGCGAGACTGTCACATTTACCATAACCGACAGCACGGTTATGGATATGGAAAGCCTTTCCGAAGGCGATATGATATCAGTTGAACTGAACGAGGACGGAACAGCTGCTTCGGTAAAGGCGGCGGATATGCCCGCCCGGAGAGAGGACAATGCCGAAAGCGAACAGTAAAAAAATCAGCCGTGAAGCCTTTTCTATCACGACTGACAGACGCAGGGAAGAAGCTCACGTTTCTTCTTTGCGTCCTTTTATTTCCCCTGCCATCTCAAAGCCCTTTTTGGCGGCAATGACCGCGATCATATCGGAAAATGTCAATAGCTGTGAGAAAAATCCGTGAAAATAAAAACGAGCCTGCAAAAATGCAGACCCGTTTTGAAAAGCTTATTAAATTTGTAATCAGTTGATAACAGTCTTCTCTGTTTCCTTATCAAAGATGTGGATCTTGTTGGGATCGATAGCAACCTTGATAGTGTCCTGAGGACGAGCGGTAGATCTGGGATCAACACGAGCGGTAAGAGGAATACCCTCACAGTTGAGGTAGAGGTATGTCTCAGCACCCATCATTTCGGTGATCTCAACGTCAGCCTCGATAACGCCTGTCTTAGCTGCGGAGAGGAACATTTCCTCGTCGTGAATGTTCTCGGGACGGATACCCATAATGATCTCCTTGTCAACGAGTTCGGAAAGTGCGAGGTCGTCAACCTTAGCCTCGGGAATTTCAACGTAGTACTTCTTGCCTCTTGTGGTCTTGGTGTCCTCGGAGCCGAACTCTACAGTATACTTGCCCTCGATCTTTCTGAGGTAAGCGTCAACAAAGTTCATCTGAGGAGATCCCATAAATCCTGCAACGAACTGGTTTACAGGGTTGGTGTAAAGGTTCTGAGGAGAATCAACCTGCTGAACGAAACCATCCTTCATAACTACGATACGGTCACCCATTGTCATAGCCTCTGTCTGGTCATGTGTTACGTAGATAAATGTAGTACCGAGCTTCTGGTGGAGCTTGGAGATCTCGGTTCTCATCTGAGCACGGAGCTTAGCGTCCAGGTTGGAAAGAGGCTCGTCGAGAAGGAATACCTGAGGCTCACGAACGATTGCACGGCCGAGAGCAACACGCTGTCTCTGACCACCGGAGAGAGCCTTGGGCTTTCTGCTGAGCAGGTGAGAGATGTCGAGAATTCTTGCTGCTTCTTCAACCTTACGAGCGATCTCGTCCTTGGGAACCTTTCTGAGCTTCAGACCGAATGCCATATTTTCAAATACTGTCATATGAGGATACAGAGCGTAGTTCTGGAAAACCATGGCGATATCTCTGTCCTTAGGAGCAACGTCGTTTACAAGACGGTCGCCGATATAAAGCTCGCCCTCGGAAATTTCTTCAAGACCTGCGATCATACGAAGTGTTGTAGATTTTCCGCAGCCTGAAGGGCCTACGAGGATAATGAACTCCTTGTCCTTGATCTCAAGGTTTACGTCTGATACGGCAACAACGCCACCGGGATATTTCTTATAGATGCCTCTGAGTGATAAGCTTGCCATTTAATGTGGACCTCCCTATTCAAAATGCTGCCGACCATTCTTGCAATACAATATCGGCTATAACTATATAATACCAAATTACTCACATAAATTTCAAGTCTCTTATTACCCAAAGTTATAAAAAGTTATTTATTAAGTTTGACGAAAATAAATCGTCCGTAAAATTGTTGTTGGTAATTTATTACTGTTTTGCATAAAGATTTGCGACTTCTTTGTGCAAAATTTCTCTGCAGTTTCCCAGGGGCAGTTCGGGGTCAAGTGGTATGCCGCCTATGCGTATCCTGCGGAGAAATACGACTTTGTTTCCCGCCGCCTCCATCATACGCTTCACCTGATGATATTTTCCCTCGCAGATTATAAGGCGGACTTTTTTGCTGTCCTCGGTGAAGATAATTTCCGCAGGCAGGCATTTTTCTCCGCCGTCAATGGTCATACCCGAAGCAAAAAGCTCCTTGTAGCTTTCTTTTGCAGGCTTTTCGAGAGTCACCTCGTATTCCTTTTCAACGTGGCTTCTTGGGGAGAGCATCTTGTGGGCAAGAGCGCCGTCGTCGGTAATGAACACAAAGCCCTCGGTGTCCTTATCCAGCCTGCCTGCGGGGAAAAGTCCCTTTCTGCGCAGTTCGGGGGGGATAAGCTCAAGTACGGTGGGGCTAAGCTCGTCTTTAACGGCGCAAACCGTTCCCGCAGGCTTGTTCAGCATTATATATAAATGTTCCCTGTAAATTATATGTTTTCCGCCGATGATTATCTCGTCATTTTCGGGGTCAACGTGAACATCTCCCGAGGATACGGGGACGCCGTTTACAATTATCTGCCGCCGTTTTATAAGAGCCTTTGCGTCAGCTCTCGAGATACCCGTCTGCTCCGCCGCAAATTTATCTATCCGCATTTTTTCACCGCCTTTTATCTCTTTATCTATAATGTATAATTTTAGCATATTTATGGATTTCTGTCAAACCGGGCACATTAAACTTGGATTAAAAATGCCTGTATTGCCTTGACAAAAATGATTTTCCCGATTATGATAGGTAGGGTAATGCAAACCAGTTTATATAATTTGAAACGGAGGCAGGAACAATGAGTCTGCTTATTGTAAACACTCTTCCCGGTGATGACCCAGAAGCTCTTAATGCCATTGACATACTCAGCAGGGACTCGGAAGAATGTAAGGTCATAAACGCATATGAAATGAACATCAGACCTTGTATCGGCTGCAACAACTGCTGGCTGAAAACACCCGGAATTTGCTCTTTGAAGGACGGTTATGAAGAGATATTAAAGGGTTATCTCAAATATGATGAAACTGTATTTATCTCGGGAACGGCCCTTGATTTTGTGGATCACCGAATGAAAAATGTCATAGACAGAGTCCTCCCTCTTGCCACAATGTACACGACTATCGTTGACGGACAGTTTCGTCACATTCCCAGATATGACAAGAAATTCCGCTTCGGACTGCTGTACAGCGGCAGGGCAGACAGGAAATACCTGAACGAGTGGTTTGACAGAGTAATGATAAATTTTATGGGCGAAAGTCTCGGAGCATTTCCCATAGAAGAGGCAAAGGAGATGAGCTTATGCATTTAGTTATTATAAGCGGGGCGGCAAGACCGAAGCCAAAAAGCAACACCGCAAAAATAATCGAAGCCTTTAAGTCGGGCTTTGAAGAAAAGGGAAACACCTCGGAGGTGTGGTATCTTTCGGACAGAAAACAGTGGGAAAGGGCGGCAAAGGCATTTTCGGAGAATGATAATATCCTCATAGCCCTGCCCCTTTACGTTGAAAATATTCCTGGGATACTGCTTGAATTTCTGTCAGATATTCCTCCCAAAACCAGCGGAAAAACAAGGCTTTCCTTTATTGTTCAGGGGGGATTTCCCGAAGGGTCACAAAGCCGCTGCTGCGAGAAATATCTTGAGACTCTTCCCGAAAAGCTAGGCTGCCGTTACGGGGGCACGCTTATCAAGGGAGATATGTTCGGTCTGGGGCTTTTAGACGAAAAGAACAGGCAGAAGCTTCTTAAACCCTTTACGGAAATGGGACGGTATTTTTCGGAAAAGAGATATTTTGAGAAAAGCGTTTCCGATGAATTTGCCGCTCCCGAATATATGCCCGAAAAGCAGATAAAAAAATTCAATAGGTTCGGGCAAAAAATTCAGCGTCTGTTTATGGGATCTATTGCAAAAAAGCTGGGCTGCAAAGGAAAGCTTGACGCAAAGCCTTATGATTTCCGCCGAAAATTATGAGAGGTGAGCTGAAATGATTTTAGCTGTTGAATGTATCATAAGCTGTATTTTATTTGGGACATTCATTATTTTATCTGTATTGAAAAATCAAACAGTATGGATAAATGAATATCCGGAACCGGTTCAGAAAAGATATATTGAATTGCACCCTAATTCTGAAATAAAAGAACCGGAAGGCTTATCGTCAAGGGTAATATTTAAGAAATTACTTGCTTGTTTAATATTTCTTATTTTGCTCGTTGGAATGGTTTATCTTGCAGGCGCAAAATCTTTTATGCAGGGGGCTTTGTATTGTTACTGCATTTGGTTTGCGGTAAATGTGTTTGATACAATAGTTCTTGACCTTGGGTTAATGGTACATTGGAAAAAGTGCCGCCTGCCCGGAACTGAGGATATGGACAAAGAGTACAAACTGCTTACAAAAAAAAGCTTAATTGATGGCATATATGGCTGTATAATCGGTATTCCAATAGCTTTACTTACAGGTATGATCATTTTTTTGATATGTAAGTAATTGAATACATATTGCAAGTTATTGAAAAAAACATTTTTTATTTTATTTGAAAGAGCCAAAAATATTTTCCTTGATTTTTTTCCCGTATATGTTATAATATAAGTATGCTAGTCCAAAAAAGGGCAAAATAATACAAAGGAATGAAATGAAATGCTGGATATCAGATTTGTCAGGGAAAATCCCGACGCAGTAAAGGAAAATATAAAGAAGAAGTTTCAGGACGCAAAGCTTCCTCTCGTTGACGAGGTGATAGAGCTTGACGCACAGTCAAGAGCCGCTCAGCAGGAAGCAGACAAGCTGAGAGCCGACAGAAACCGCATCTCCAAGCAGATAGGCGCGCTTATGGCTCAGGGCAAAAAGGAAGAGGCTGAGGAAGCAAAGGCACAGGTAACTTCTTTCGGAAACCGTCTTTCCGAGCTTGAGGCTCAGGAAACAGAGCTTGCCGAGAAGATAAAGAAAATAATGATGACTATCCCCAACATCATCGACCCCACCGTTCCCGTAGGCAAGGACGACAGCGAAAACGTGGAGCTTGAGCGTTTCGGCGAGCCTGTAACTCCCGATTTTGAAATTCCCTACCACACCGATATTATGGAAAAGCTGGGGGGCATTGACCTTGATGCCGCAAGAAAGGTGGCAGGAAACGGCTTCTATTATCTTATGGGCGATATTGCCCGTCTCCACTCGGCAGTTACATCTTACGCAAGAGACTTTATGATAGACAAGGGCTTTACCTACTGCATACCTCCCTTTATGATAAGAAGCGGCGTTGTTACAGGCGTTATGAGCTTTGCGGAAATGGACGCTATGATGTATAAGATCGAGGGCGAGGACCTTTACCTTATCGGCACCAGTGAACATTCTATGATTGGCAAATACATTGACACCATTGTGGACGAGGCAACTCTCCCCCACACCCTCACAAGCTACTCCCCCTGCTTCAGAAAGGAAAAGGGCGCTCACGGCATCGAGGAAAGAGGAGTTTACCGTATCCACCAGTTTGAAAAGCAGGAAATGATAGTTATTTCCAAGCCCGAGGAGAGTATGGAATGGTTCCACAAGATGTGGAAATACACCGTTGAGCTTTTCCGTTCAATGGACGTTCCCGTAAGAACTATCGAGTGCTGCTCGGGAGACCTTGCAGACCTCAAGGTGAAGTCCTATGATGTAGAAGCGTGGAGCCCCCGTCAGCAGAAGTATTTCGAGGTAGGCAGCTGCTCCAACTTAGGCGACGCACAGGCAAGAAGGCTTGGTATCAGAGTCAAGGGCGAGGGCGGAAAGAAATATTTCGCACATACTCTCAACAATACCGTTGCCGCTCCTCCGAGAATGCTCATAGCACTTCTTGAGAATAATCTGAACGAGGACGGCTCTATCAGGATCCCCAAGGCACTGCAGCCTTATATGGGCGGCAAGACCCTTATCGAAGTCAAGAAGTAAAGATCAAAAAAAAACAGCCCCGATTAGCGTCGGGGCTGTTCGTTTATCCAAGCTGCAGCAGGGATAAACCGAAACAAAATAAAACAAGGAAGATAACGAGAAGTTCTGCTGTCTGCATCAGCAAAACAGGATATATCAAAATCCCGTAAGGGATCTGATGTCAGATCAAACCTCCGGCAAACCGAACTCAAAGCCCGCCGCCCTTATGTTGTCGATAACGCGGGGCAGGATATGGCAGTTTGTCTCGGAAACGCTGTGGAGAAGATATATAGCGCCGTTGTGAGCCGCCGAGGAAACTCTGTCAAGAGACTCATTCTCCTCGGGCTGATCGTCCACGTTCCAGTCGCAGTATGCAAAGCTCCATACCAAAGTGGTGTAGCCGCAGTCGTGAACTGCCGCAAGAGCCTTTTCCGAATATTCACCGCAGGGAGGGCGGAAATATTTCATTTCATATCCGTATTCCTGCTTAACATATTCGTGCAGTGACATTATCTCCTCTTTAATGCCCTCGTCCGAGAGCTTGGGGAGCGAAGCGTGCGCCATACCGTGATTGCCAATGATATGACCCTCGCTTATCATTCTTTTCACAAGCTCGGGATTTCGCTTTGCGTAGTCTCCCGTCAGGAAGAATACCGCCTTAACGTTTTTCTCCCGGAGTGTGTCAAGAATAGGCGCCGTAAAGCCGTTTTCATAGCCCTGGTCAAAGGTGAGGACTATCTTATCCCCGTCCGTGACCGCATAAGCGCCGTATTTATAAAACTGCTCGTTAAACATAAGAGCGCCCACAGGGCAGTTTTCATCATTTACCTCTCTGCCCTGACCGTAGCCGCAAAGGGTGCTGTCAAGTGCAGATGATACCGAGCCGAAGCCCGATGAAAAAATCATTGCGAGACTCATCATCAGAGCCGCCGTTTTCTTACCCGTCAAAGGTATGCCTCCTTTTTCAAAAGATATCTATATCATCGCAGAGCCTTTTCTGCGTATGATAATAGCATACCCTTTTTCGGGAGAGCTACACGGAGCTGATTTTTCATCTCTAACATTATTATACCGTTTTTTTTGAAAAATACCACTACAAAACGGTTACAATATTATGTCAATACAACTTTTCAGCCGTTTTTCACAAGCTTTTCACAAAAAACAAAACGGCGCGCGATATTTACATACCCCGCACCGAAGGTCTCATAAGCCTCAAGCCCCGAGATAGGACTTTACCAGCACCTGAAGCAGCTCGTCTCTGTCGATGTGGCGAACAAGGCTTCGTGCGTTGTTGTATGTAGTTATATAAGTAGGATCCTCCGACAGGATATAGCCCACGATCTGATTTATGGGATTATAGCCCTTTTCCCTCAGCGCATCGTAAATGAGCGTAAGGTTCTTTTTAAGCTCGGCTTCCTTGTCCTCATAGACAGAAAATGTCATTGTCTGCTCATTGTTCACAGGCTCGCACCCCTTTCATCAAAACTGAACACAGGAAATTTTCCATAAGTCTATTATAACCTATATTTTCAGAAAATACAAGTGTTTTTTTCATTTTTAATGAAAAAATAATCTTATAAATTTTGGATATATTTTTGCCCTTCCTTATATCATATAATATTCAATCCATCGGGAATATATTACCTTTGTGGCAATTCCCACGCAGAGATATTTTTCTCCCTGACGCGTGCAAAATATCCTTGAAGCTCCTCCGAACCGCTTCGGGCAATGCGCATAATCTCACGCATTTCGGCGACCTCGTCTGCCGCCCTGTCCTCATACTGCTCTGCCTGACGAAGAAAATCCCCTGCCCGGATATCCCCGTTTTCAATGTCCCCCCCGCAATAGTACAAAAACGCCTTGTATCGGCTCCTGTCAAAAGGACTTATGTGAAATTTATGCCATGCCTCGCCGCTGTCCATAAATGCGGTAAGCCCCTTGCAGTCGGAAAAATCTTTTTGAAGCCTGCCGAAAACGTCTCTCAGAAAAATGCTTTTACCAAGCTCAATATCCTGCCTCAGCCTTGCTTCTATGTAGCTTCCAAGGGAATGATAAACTCCGAAGCTGTCGAAACTGCGAAGCCTTGCGGATATGTAAGGATAAATATGGTCTGCAGGGATACAAAGTGGCATAACTCCAATGTCAAAATCAAAACATTCCTGACCGTGGGGATAAAACAGCTCAATAAACAAAACCGCATCATCGGTCTGCCTTATCCACATAGTGCTGCCTTTTCTTCTCACAAACCCCTGCTCTCCGAAAAAGCCGTCAAATTCATTTCTGACTATCCTGTGGACATCTTTATTTGTAAGCAAAGGCGCGCCGTCAAACCTTTCCTTTGCGATCGGATAATCAGGTATTTCCTCAAACCTGACCGGCGTTTCTTCGGTTTCTCCCGAATTTTCCCTGCCGCTGCGAATGTACATTACAAGGATCTTGACAACTGTGATCACAGCAACGAGAGCCATCAAGCCAAAGCCTGCAAGGAGCATATTTTCCGCAGGGTTGGGATATTGTGCCTGGGCCGCAAGCAATTTCAAAATTTCCATCTGCATACGCTCCTTTCTGCAAGCCATACAAATAATGCTTTCCGCCTTCCCTTAAACGCAATTACATTATAGCACATTTGACCCGATTTGTCAATAGGCTTCGGAACATATTTTCTGCTTTTGTGTAAATGCACAAAAACACTTCCGTAATTTCTGCTATATAACTATAAAATATTATACCAGCTGGGAAACTCCTCCTCGTATATCTGATCTATCTGATGATAGATAGACTGTATCTCCGCAATAAGCTCGTCATTCTCATTGGCAATAAAGGGTGTGATCTTTGCAATGGAGACGTTCACTCCTGCCAGCGCGTCATCGTGCACAAGCATAGTGACCTTTTTTTCATACCTGTGCCAATATTCATTCAGCTCGTTTGAGAGCCTCAGCGCCTCTTCCGTGTCTCCGTTCTCGTAAACACGCTGAACCTCTTCAAGACGAGCCTTGAACTTGTCGTTCAGGTCGTCGAGAACGAACAGGGAGCATACGGAATATATGATTATTGCCGAAATAAGCACGGCGGCAGTCTTAACTCTTATCAATTACCTTTTCCCCCTTGCAGTCTTTTGAAAGTTCCTTTTTGATAATGCGGTATTTTCCCGCTGTCTCGGCGGTCATAATGAAAATATCCGTCTCGTGAAGGTCATTTTCCGAAAGAATTTTTTGGAGCCATTCCTCCCCAAGCCCAAGCCGCTTGAGAGATGATTTCATCACCTTTCCGTCCTGCACCACCACCGCAGGCGGGTCGTTGGAGGAGTTTTTAATGTTCATATCCTCGTTGGTAACGGGGCGGTTCTTGAATTTGGGATAAACGCTTACCCTACCCGTAGTCTCCACCACCGCAAACTGTACTTCTTCCAGGTCAAAGATGCCCTGAGTGCGTATTGCCTCCATAAGATCGTCGGTGGTGAAACGGAGATTGTAAAGCTTTTGCTGGTCCACCCTTCCGTCGCTGATGATTATAACAGGCTCGCCCGAAACGATGCCCCTCATCTTCTTCGATTTCACCGACAGCCAGGACATCAGCACATCAAGGCATACCAGCGTCAGCACAGGCAGCAGTCCCGTTATAAGGGGAATACTCAGATCCTCAACAGGGAGCGTTGCGATGTTGGAGATAAGTATGGTGATGGCAAGCTCCGAGGGCTGCAGCTCGCCGATCTGCCGCTTGCCCATAAGACGAACCGAAAAAATCAGCACGCAGTAAAGAATGACCGCACGAATAAATACAACTGTCAATCAGACACGACCTTTCATATTAAGTTCCTTTCTATTCTGTCAAATTATTTTTCTTTTATGCATAATGCATAGGAAAATACTCTGTATTTACGCCGAAAAAATATTTATTTTCTATTGACAAAGAGCAAATAATCTGATATCATTAAAAGAGTACGGCTTGCAGGATTTAAAGCTTTAACTTGCATATTCTGCTCCGAATGGAAACAATAGAAAATAAAAAAATATATTGCAGGGAGATATGATATTTATGATACGCATTGGAATTTTAGGTTACGGAAATCTTGGCAGGGGCGTTGAATACGCAATCAGACAGAATGATGATATGCAGCTTGCGGCAGTGTTTACCCGCCGTGACCCCTCTTCCGTAAAGATAATCACCGAGAATGTTCCCGTATATAACGTGAAGGACGCAGCGGCTCACGCTTCGGAAATCGACGTGCTCATTCTCTGCGGCGGCAGCGCAAACGACCTTCCCGTACAGACCCCCGAATTTGCAAAGCTTTTCAACGTTATCGACAGCTTTGACACCCACGCAAAGATACCCGACCATTTTGCAAATGTGGACAAGGCTGCAAAGGAGTCGGGCAAGGTGGGAATTATCTCCATCGGCTGGGATCCCGGTCTTTTCTCACTTATGAGAATGCTCGGCAACGCCGTTCTTCCCGAGGGCGCAGACTACACCTTCTGGGGCAAGGGCGTAAGCCAGGGTCACTCCGACGCTGTAAGACGCGTTAAGGGCGTAAAGAACGCAAAGCAGTACACAATTCCTGTTGAGAGCGCACTGGAGAGAGTAAGAAACGGTGAAAATCCCCAGCTAACCACCCGTGAAAAGCACACAAGAGAGTGCTTTGTAGTACCCGAGGAAGGCGCAGATTTGGCACAGATCGAGCAGGATATCAAGACAATGCCCAACTACTTCTCCGACTATGACACCACCGTTCATTTCATCACCGAGGAGGAGCTCCGGAAGAACCACGGCGGTATCCCCCACGGCGGCTTTGTTATCCGCTCGGGCAAAACAGGCGAAAACAGCAAAAACAGCCACGTTATGGAGTTCAGCCTGAAGCTTGACTCCAACCCCGAGTTCACCTCCAGCGTTCTTCTGGCATATGCAAGAGCCGCATACCGTCTCAGCAAAGAGGGCGTATCGGGCTGCAAGACTATTTTTGATATTGCTCCCGCATATCTCTGCAAGCAGAGTGGCGAAGAACTGAGAGCCCATATGCTTTGATAAACACCGGATTAAAGCTGTCAGTTTTCCTCAAACATAAGAAAAATTCTTAAAACAAAACCACACCCCCGATAATTTATTCCGAAAATTATCGGGGGTGTGGTTTTGTGGTTTTAATGTTCCACGTGGAACAATCGGTTTTATTATTATCCTCACACATCGGATTTGTTGTGAGTAGATTTTCTGACATCGGCAATAGTCTCACGGATATTCAGAAAAGCTTCCGCAAGAACAGGGTCAAAGTCCCTTCCGCTTCCCTCGGAAATAATATTAAAACATTCCTCAAGGGGCATTGCGTCGCGATAGCAGCGTTTTTCCGATACAGCGTCAAATACGTCTGCCACAGCCATAATTCTCGCGGAAAGGGGGATATCCGTTCCCGAAAGCCCCTCAGGATAACCTTTGCCGTTCCACTTTTCGTGATGGAAGCGTGCCACCTCGTATGCCATTTCACTGTAATTCTCATCGGCTGAATGGGAAAATACCTCTTTGATTATCTCTCCGCCCTTTGCGGAATGGGACTTCATAATATCAAATTCCTCATCGGTGAGCTTTCCCGGCTTACAAAGGATACTGTCGGGAATAGATATCTTTCCGATATCGTGAAGTGGTGCTACCATTGCAAGGCACTCAATAAAATCATCTGTAATTATGTCACCGTACTGCCCCGTCCGCTGCAGCTCACGGGAAAGAAGCTCGGCATAGATGCTGGTCCTTTTGATATGACCGCCTGTGTTTTCGTCACGATTTTCCACTAAAGTCGCAAAGCCGCATATCATTTCCTGATTGTGGGAAAGCAGCTGCTCGTAATTATCTGCGTCCTCGCTGAGAAGCTTTGATGTCCTTTTGGTGAGAAGAAGAAGCAGGAGCGCAAAGCACAATAATGTCAAAAATCTTGGCAGAATACTGAACAAAACCAGTCTTTCAAGGGTAGGAAAATTGCCATCGGGTCTTTTTATCATAAATCCCAGCAGCTGTCCGCAGGCGGTTACTATCAGTGTTCCTACGGTTGACAGCTTTGTCAGCTTCTGCGAAAAATACAGTCCCGCTATGGCTATTGGATATGCATATACCACCACAACGTGATAGGTAAGGGTGGAGGTCACAACAAGCAAGAAAAGGTCGGCAAACAGCACATACAGATATTTCAGAAACTTTGCCGACGTTCCGCACACCTTATTCAGAAGCTTAGGAAGAAGCAGAAGCACGGCGCTTATGCAGTAAGCCGCAGTCATTACGGGTCTGTCGATTATGAATACTCCCGCCAGATTAAGAATGAAAATCACAGAAAAAATGGCAAAGGTTATCATCATAACATTTGCGGCTGTGCGGTTTGCGTCCTCTTCGTTTCTTTTGATTATCCTGCTGAGGGTAGCATTGCTCATCTGTCTCAACTCCCAAAATATGTATTTGAATAATTATACTATATTTTACAATATTCGTCAACATATTTTATATTTTGACGAATAAAATAAATCAAACTCACGGGAACGAGGCTGCCCCGTGAGTTTTTTCATAGCATTATATTACTTTTTTCTCCTAACAGGCACCCAGATGGCACTCTCATAATCCGCCGCACTGCTGTCGCCCTTTGAATACCACTCGATATTTGCGCCGAATGCAATGTCAAAATCGGGATTTCCGGGGAGCCATTCACGGAATATCCTTGTATTCACCGACTGCAGCAATCCGGGCAAAGGACCTACGCATCTGAATTTTGCCCACTGGGTCTCGGGGAACTCATACACCGTCATTCCCTCGGGAACCTCTCCGCCCTTGTACTCGCCTGCAATAATGTATCTGAATTTTCCGCCGCCGATATCGTCAATGCACACGCCGTACATACCTATACAGTTATCGGAAATTGCCTTCTCCTCGGCAGTTTTGGGAGTTTTTTTGAAAAGAGGCGCTATCTTTTCAGCCATTATTTCGTCCCAGAACTTGGGTATCTCCGCATAGGAGGTTTCCCCCGAAAAATCACGCTCATAACCTATTACCTTAAAACCGCTCATTTTTTCAACAATCATATCCATATCATTTCCTCCTTGTATCACTACTTTAATTTTCAGAGGGAGAAACGTCCTCAGATTATGAGGATTTTTTCTCAGACCCGACGGAGTTACACCGTGAAAACGTGTGAATGCCTTTGTAAAACTTTCGGGGTTATCGTAGCCGTATTTCAAAGCAATATCAATGACCTTTTCGTCCCTGCCGCCGAGAATATCCAGCGCTGAAAGATACAGCCGCCGACAGCGGATATATTCGCCCATTGAATAGCCCGTCATAAGCTTGAAGCCCCGCTCCAGATAAAAGGGTGAGATGTTCACCGATCCGGCAATGTCCTCGGGAGTGATATCGTCCGTAAGACCCTGTTCCATAAAATCTATTGCCCGTCTCAGGCTTTCCGTCCAGTCCATTTCCTCGCCTCCTGTGATAATGATAACATATATGAATGATGTTGTCCTGTCAGTTTGTGCTTAATTTTGTCCGATATATTATTCCGTAAATTTATTTTACCTTAAAATTATTTTTGTGTCAATCTAAAAAAAGCCGTTTAGCGTTCATAAGCGAACCTAAACGGCTTTTACTTTGGGAATGTTTTATGCATTACTCAATAAGGACGGCGGTTTTTGCACTCCTTGCAGTACACATAACCTGCGGAATTTGTTATACCGCAGCGGGGGCAAACCCAAAGATTTGAAGCAAACATTCTCTTGATAAATAATTTTAACATAGCGATTCCTCCAATTTTTCTGTATTGCACCTATATAGGTGCAATATTTTTATAGCATAGACATATAATAATGTCAACGAATTTTGCACCTGTACGGGTGCAAAAAATTTACGGGAGGATTTGTTGGAAATGAACAAAGAAATCGAAACTGCAATAGGAAACAATGTAAGATTACTGAGAGAAAAATGCGGCTTGACTCAGGAACAGCTTGCCGCAAAGCTTCAAGTCAGCGGCTGTGATATCACAAGAAGCGCCGTTGCAAAGATCGAGGTCGGACAGAGACATCTTTATCCCGATGAAATAATTCTTTTAAAAAAGATTCTGTCCGTTGAGTATGATGATTTTTTCAAAGGTCTTTGACCCGGGTAAAAGCTATTTAACCAAAAAAAGCCCGTCATTTTAACGCAAATCAAAATGACGGGTTTTTCATATTCATATATAAGCTCAGTCTGTAGCCGTTTCGCTGATACCATTGTTATTATCCGAATTTCCCGACTCAAACAGGATAAGGAAATCCGCAAGGCGGCACAGGTCTTCCCTGTCGCTGAAGCTGAGGGTTATCTTTCCCTTTTCGCCGCTGCTGCCGCTTATTTTTACCGATCTTCCCAGCCGCTCCTTGAGACTAAGTTCCATTTCGGTGAAATAATTTTTCGTTGTTCTGCTGACAGAAGGCTCTTTTTCCTCTTCTCCTCTGTTAAGCTCCGCCGCAAGTTTTTCGGTCTGACGGACGTTAAGCTTATCTTTTATGACGGTGTTAAGCGCATAGATAAGGCTTTCCTTATCATCAATAGCCATAAGAGCCTTTGCGTGACCCACGGAAATTTCGCCCTCCCCCAGAGCATTCAAAGCCTCCTCGGGAAGTGTGAGCAGACGGGTGAGATTTGCAATATACGAACGGGATTTTCCCATAACCTCCGCAAGCCTTTCCTGAGTCATACCGTATTTATCCATAAGTGTGCGGTATGCCATAGCTTCTTCAACGGGGTTAAGGTCTGCACGCTGAACATTTTCCACAATTGCAAGCTCCGCCGCTTCAAGCTCATCTGTCTCACGGATAATGACGGGTACTTCCTCCATTTTAAGCAGCTTGCAGGCACGCCATCTCCGCTCTCCTGCGATTATCTGATATGTAAGACCGTTGGGCAGAGGACGGACAACAATGGGCTGGATAAGTCCGTGCTCCTTTATAGAGTCGGCAAGCCCCTTGATGTTTTCCTCGTCAAAAACGGTTCTTGGCTGTGATTTGTTGGGTTCGATTTCGGACATTCTGAGAGTTTTGATGTCCTTGCTTTCAAAAGCGTTATCCTCAAAAAGTATGTCAAGACCTGATCCGAGAGCCATTTATCATACCAACCTTTCTTATATTTTCGCAGAGCCTAAAAGCCGCTTCTTTACGGGCTTAGGCTTGATATCGGTAACACCGTGACGGGTGAGCATTTCCTCCGCCAGCTTTTCATACGCTTCTGCACCCCGTGATGTTTTGTCATAGTAAATAACGGGTTTTCCGAAGCTTGGAGCCTCGGAAAGCTTTACATTACGGGGAATTACCGTTCTGTACACCTTTTTCGGAAAATGCTTCTGCACCTCGGAAACCACCTGATTTGTAAGGTTTAGACGTGCGTCAAACATTGTAAATACGATTCCGTCAATGTCAATATTGGGATTGTAATTTTTTTTCACCCTCTTGATGGATTCCACCAGCTGAGAAAGTCCCTCAAGGGAATAATACTCGCATTGAAGCGGAATAAGCACGCTGTCCGATGCACAAAGGGCGTTTACCGTAAGAAGCGAAAGAGAGGGCGGACAGTCGATTATTATGTAATCATAGTCGTTTTTAACAGTAAGAAGCTGCATTTTCAGTCGGTTTGAGCGATTGTCAAGATTTACAAGCTCGATATCCGCACCTGCAAGAGCCGAGGTGCTGCATATTACAGACACGTTTTTGTAAGCAGTCTCGATTATTCCCTCACCAATTCTCCGCTTGCCCATCAGGACATCATATATTGTCACCGAGACGGATTTTTTGCGGATACCGAAGCCGCTTGTGGTATTTCCCTGGGGGTCCATATCAATACAGAGGACTTTCTTTCCTCTGATACCGATACAAGCCGCAAGATTGACGGCTGTGGTGGATTTACCCACGCCGCCTTTCTGGTTGGCTATTGCGATTATTTTAGTCATTTTATCAGTCCTTATTTATTGTTCCACGTGGAACATTTAAAATATTTTTCAGAAATAGCAGTGTATTTCTATTATAACATCAATTCTAACCGATTTCAAGTAGCAATAACCATAAAAATAATAATGTTCCACGTGGAACATTCTACAGAAAATATTTCGATAAACCGTTTATTTGCATTGCAAAAAGCATTATATGTTAAATACTGACAAACAAGTGAATTATTTCTTGTAACATCTGTCACTTGACTTCGAAAACCTACAAATGTATAATTACAATAACATACAATTGTAGGTTAAATAATCAAAAAGGAGATACCCAAAATGAAAAGACTTCCCGACACCGAATTTTCCGTAATGAAGAGGCTTTGGAGTGCTATGAAAGAATGTCCCGACTCCCCCATATCCACCGTCAGTCTGAAAGAACTTCTCGAAAAGGAACGCAGCTGGAATATGTCAGCACTCCAGACAGTCCTCTCCCGACTGGAAGAAAAGGGCTTTGTCAAAAGCGAGAAAAGCGGCAGAAACCGCTTCTACACCGTCCTTATTTCCGAAGAGGATTACCTTACCGAGGAGAGCAGGTCATTTTTCGGAAGAATTGGGGGAAAGAAGCTCACAAGCCTTGTTGCCGCCCTTTATGACAACAATGACATCACCGACAGCGACCTTGAGGAACTGAAAAAATTTATCGACAGCAAAAAATAAAAGGGGGCTTTGATATGTTTGTCTCTTTGCTTGAATACGGCGTTTACCTGCCTAATATCGCCCTGTACACCATACTTGCCGCCCTGCTTATGACCATTTTTCGCATACTTGCAGGATCCCGTTTCAGAAGCGGCTGGCGGTATACTCTGAGCATTGTCCTGCCCCTGTTCGCACTTCTCCCCATAAGATATTACCCGAAATACGGCAATTTAGAAATCCCATTGCCTGATGCACCGATTTATATTCCGCCAATAGATCCCGAAACTGTTCCCGTAAGCGAGATAAAAAAATATTATGTATCGGGAGAATACGATGTATTCGTAATATTTCTCGCCGACCTCATAACGGCTATCATACTTATCACGGGAGCATTTCTGTTTATCCATCAGCTTGTCTTGCTTTTCAAATTTTATGGCGAGATAAAAAGAGAGGGCAAACTCTGCACAGAGAGCAGAGTTACCGATATATCGGAAAATCTATGCAGCGAATTAAAACTGAAAGCTGTCCCTGTTATAATTTGTGAAAAATACGACTCACCCTTTGCAATGGGAATATTCCGCCCGAAAATTGTCCTGCCCGCAGAGAACTTCACAGACAGGGAACTTAACTTCATTCTTCGCCACGAGCTTATCCATATTAAGCGGCACGATGTGCTTGTAAAGCTGCTTCTGATGATTTTCCGCTGTCTTAACTGGTACAATCCCTTTGCATATCTGCTGTACAGAGAGGCTTGCGAGGATATGGAAATAACCTGCGATGAAACAGCCTGCGCCAAATTCTCCCCCGATGATAAGCAGGAATACTGCTCCACCATCTTAAAAGGCGTATCAAAGGGAAAATACCCTGCAATGACCACCTGTCTCGGGACAAATGCTCAGACAATAAAGGTGAGATTTGCCGCTGTTCTCGAAAAGAAAAAGCTAAGCTCATTGATACCTTTTTTCGGCGTTGCAATTTGTATTATCCCCCTTACGGTATTTCTGTCAGCATTCAGATCAACCGCTTTCACATACACATATATAACACCCTATCCTGTTGAGGAAGTGGATATATGTCTTTCGGACAACAGCTGGAAAAGCTGCACCGCAGAAAGCTATGATGAAGCCGCCGAGACCATTTTCAAGCAGTATATGGCTCTCTACACCGGTGAAAATATACCCGATTATCAGCGTATCGAAAGCTACTGCATAGAAGAAATTATACCCGAAAGCTCCGAAAAAGAAATGGATAATCTTTTTTCATATACAAAAAAGGGTATTCTTAACAGGGGTAAGACTGTCAAGGTCGTCTATAGCTTTATCACCGCCAATAAATGTGGTAACACGGTGCATAACAAGAATTTCGGATCTATGCCTATAGACGGAATGTCAGTAAATTCACATCTCAGTCTGGAGCTTACCCGTAACGGAAATGTGTATACTCTCAAACGTTATGGTATTTCAAATATCGTCGGTTCGTCCGATTATCATTTTTGCGCAAAGCTGTCTGCCGATACGAACAGATGGAGGTATATGGCTGAAAGCGGTCTTTTTGACCACAGCTGGGACATTGAAAATTCTCCCCCGCCCCCGGAAGAATTTTTTGCCTATGAATACCCGTTATTCAAAATTGCCAACCCCGATGTTGAATACGATCCCTTTTTAAATGATTTTCCTACATCAGAAAGATATGACTACATCAGAAGCTCATATTTATGGGACGGTGAAAAGGTAAACACCGACGGACTGAAATACTACCCGAGAAGCTTTGAATACTGCGGTTATGAAGCGGATATTGTAAGCGGTGCATATTCGATTTTCGGAAATATTACCGATGATACGGGCAATACTCACGGAGTGAAGATAAATTTCCATTGCGACAGCGAATATAAATTCGGCAGCTATAATCTAAGCTCCGTTGAAGTAACTGAAACCACCTTCACCCCCGTCACATATAATGACAGCTTTGAAAAAATCACCCTGCCCGAAGAGCTTTACACCGATGACACCCTTGAGACTGCCGAAAATATTCTTGAGTTTATGAAAACTCCCCGCAACGGCTCAGATTTTACCGTTCTCGACTATAAAGATCTGACCGTAAAGCAAGGTGTTGCCTTTGCCGAGGTAAAATTTAAGGGCAGGCTAAATGGAAAATACTCCTCCGAACTTGAGGAAGGTGAGGATTATGTTTATGTAAAGATCTGTGGATAAAATCAAAATTGTTCCACGTGGAACAATCAAAAAGCTTGTCCCTCCCTGATAAAACAGAGAGGGACATTTATCACCCATTTGACGGAATTCGGACAACATATTCGATATAATCCTTTTCCTTGGTCTTTTTCACCTCAGCATTTATTCCTGCCGCCTGCATAACCTCGATAGCGTGATTGATGGTGTTCACAAAAATCCTCACATCTTTGAACGCTCCGCGGCACTTGCGTATTCTCTGTAACTCCTTTGATTTTTTTGAAAAACTTTCAACAAGCCGCTCGGTGTTTTCAACATTAAGCTTACGCTCGTAAATCTCCTCGATAATATCCGCCCTGATATCAGGGGACTCCACCGCAAGCAGCGCCCTAGCGTGGCGCTCGGTAAAGCCGTATTCAATCATTTTCCGCCGTTCGGAACGGGAAAATTTCAGAAGTCTTACCTTGTTTGCCACCGCAGACTGAGATTTTCCAAGCTTTAAAGCCACGTCCTCCTGAGTAAACCCAAAAAGCTGCGTCATAGCTGAGATTGCCTCTGCTTCTTCAAAGAAATTCAAATCTTTTCGCTGCATATTTTCCGCAAGGGACATCATTGCCGAGCCGCGCTCGCTTGCGTCAACGATAATGCAGGCAATTTCGGTCATTCCGCAAAGCCTTGCCGCACGAAGCCTGCGCTCCCCTGCGATAAGTTCGTATCCCACGTCAAGCCTGCGGACGATTATGGGCTGGATTAGTCCGCTGTTTTTAATACTCGCCGCCAGCTCTTCAAGCTCCTCTTCGGGAAATCTGCATCGTGGCTGATTTGGATTTGGATATATCCTGTCCATATCCAGCATTACCACCCTTGCGGCGGTCTTTTCATTCATAATAATTCCGCCCAGGTTTTCAAGGGCAGATTTAAAGGGCATTGCCATAATATCATCTCCTTTGTATGATATTATTGTAATGCCCTTTATGCATAAAATAAAGTCAAAACTTTCGTGAATATTGCTGATAAAAATTCTCCGAAAAACAACTTTCAACAATTTCACAGACTTTTTTTTGAAATCTGACCGCCATTGCGCGGATATTTTGTCGGTGTGGGAGATATTTTTTTCACAACTACAACGACTCTCTTGTCACCCGAGGGAAGCTCATAGTTTATGATATCCGAAATTTCGCCGCCGAGGATTTTTACAGCATTCTCCCCCTGAGAAATATCCTCGTTTGGTCCTTTCATAGCAATAAAACAGCCGCCCGCCTTTACATAGGGCATACAGTATTCCGCCAGAACAGGAAGCGCCGCCACCGCCCTTGCAATGGCTATATCAAAGCTCTCGCGAAGCTCATTTTTTCGTCCCCCCTCCTCTGCCCTTGCGTGTATACAGGTCATAGGCAAGGTCTCACGGGAAACCGCTTCAAGGAAATTTATCCGCTTGTTAAGGCTGTCAAGAAGTGTAACATCAAGGTCGGGACGGTACAGCTTCATAGGCACCCCGGGAAAGCCCGCACCGGTTCCAACATCAATGACTGCCGCATTTTCGGGAATATCCGCTAGCTTAAAAACAAGCAAACTGTCTAAAAAATGCTTCTCGGAAATGCCCAGGGGGTCGGTTATGCCCGTAAGATTCATCACCTTGTTATACTCCACAAGCAGCTCGGCATATTTGTCAAGCAGGTCATACTGCTCCTTGGTTATGGTCAAATGGCTCTTTTCAAAGAGGGCGGATAGTTCGTTATAGGGAAGTATGGTCATTGTTTAAAGCTCCTTTTTGTGAGAAAAATATCATAATTTCAGTTAGGTATTACCAATGTTCCACGTGGAACAATATTATTTCTGTCCTATTCCCCTCTGCTTAGACAACCAAATAACCAGCACACTAACATCCGCAGGAGAAACCCCCGAAATTCTTCCCGCCTGACCGATATTCTCGGGACGCACCTTGTTAAGCTTTTCAACAGCCTCAAGGCTCAGTCCCTCAATGTCCTTGTAATCCACATCGGCAGGCAGCTTTTTCTCCTCAAGCTTGCGAACGTGCTCAACCTCCATAAGCTGACGGGCAATATATCCGTCATACTCGATACGCAGCCCAACCTGCTCGCAAACCTCAAAGGGCAGGGGCTTTCTTTCATCATCAAAGGGTGCTGTGTCCTCATAGGATATCTGTGGACGCTTTATCAGCTCGGAAAGGCGTATTCCCGTAGAAATAGGTGCCGTTCCCCTGCTTTCAAGCATAGCATTAAGCTCGGGTGTGGGACTGACGGTCTTTTTCTTGATACGCTCAATTTCCGCCTCAATCAAATTCCTCTTTTTCAGAAATGCGGCATATCTTTCCTCGGAAATAAGCCCAACCTCGTGACCGATAGGCGTAAGTCTCTCGTCCGCATTATCCTGCCGCAGCAGCAAGCGATACTCGCTCCGTCCCGTCATCATTCGATATGGGTCTGTGCATCCCTTGATAACAAGATCGTCAATAAGCGTGCCTATGTAGGACGATGAACGGGGCAGAGTTATCTGCTCCCTGCCCAGAACGGAAAGTGCCGCATTTATTCCCGCAATAAGTCCCTGTGCGGCAGCTTCTTCATATCCCGAGGTGCCGTTAAATTGTCCCGCACCGTAAAGTCCCGATATCTTCTTAAATTCAAGTGTATGTCTCAAATCTTGTGGGTCGCAGCAATCGTATTCAATTGCATAAGCATTTCGCATAACCTCCACATTCTCAAGACCCTTTATTGTACGCAGAAATTTAAGCTGAACGTCCTCGGGCAATGATGAGGACATTCCCTGCAGATAATACTCGTCCGTTGTAAGTCCCATTGGTTCAATAAAAAGCTGATGACGGGGGCGCTCGGTAAACCGCATTATCTTGTCCTCAATTGACGGGCAATATCTTGGACCCACCCCGTGAATACGACCCGAATACAAGGGCGAACGGTGTATATTATCCTTTATCACCTGATGAGTTTTCTCATTCGTATATGCCACATAACAGGAAACGATATTTTTAAGCCCCTCTCTCGGTGTCTCAAAGGAAAAGGGCTGGATATCCTCGTCACCGTCCTGTCGTTCAAGCTGAGAAAAATCAATGCTCCTTTTGTGAACACGTGAGGGAGTACCCGTTTTAAAACGGCGCAGCTTGACCCCAATGCTCTCAAGGCTCTGAGACAGATATCTTGCAGGAAGAGTGGCGTCGGGTCCGCTCTCATAAGAGACCTCTCCCACGTGAATAACGCCCTTCAGATATGTTCCCGTTGCAACAATGACCTTTTTCACATTATACTGTGCGCCCAGAGCGGTGACAATTCCCTTCACAACGCCGTCCTCGGCAATTATCTCGGCAACCTCCGCCTGCTTTATGTCAAGGTTTTTCTGCTCCTCGCAGACCTTTTTCATATATTCGTGATACTTGACTCTGTCAGCCTGAACTCTCAGACTGTGAACTGCAGGACCCTTTCCACGATTGAGCATACGGCTCTGAATAAAGCATTTGTCCGCAGATTTTCCCATCTGTCCGCCGAGAGCATCTATCTCACGTACAAGATGTCCCTTAGCCGTACCGCCGATTGACGGATTGCAGGGCATATTTGCAATTGCGTCAAGGGAGATGGTGAAAAGGGCAGTCCTCACCCCAAGCCTTGCGCTTGCAAGAGCGGCTTCAACACCTGCGTGACCTGCGCCGATAACCGCAACATCATAATCATCTATATAATATTTTTCCATTTTAAGACTTCCTATCTATAAGAATTACCACCACAAAGCGGGGAATATTTCTGCAAGCAAATGCAATGCTTCTGTCATTTCGGCATTTATTTCATCATAGGTCACATCATCGTCCGTCAGTTCGTATGTGAGATAGCGGCGGCATTTTTCCTTGATAAATTCAATGGCTTCAAGCTCGGTGTATGTCCTGCCCTTAAATACAAAGGTGTGATATTCAAGGTCAACCACCTTTCCGCCCTTCTCGGTGTACATCATAAGGTGAGAATACAGCCATTCGATAAGAATAGTATTTATATTCCAAGTTTCCCGCTCGTCAAAGCCGTATTTTTTTCTCTGCTTCTTAAATTTTTTCTTTTGCTTGTGACTTATTTCGGAGTAATCGCTGCCATACTCCCCTTTTTTAAGTCCAAGCTCTTCAAGATATTTGTTTTTCATAATTATTTACCCACGCAAAAATGCGAAAATACTTCATTGACAACCGCCTCGGAAACTCTTTCACCAGTAAGCTCAAGCAAATTGCTCTGAGCCTCGTCAAGAATAATGTTAACAGCATCGAGAGTTGTTCCCGAGGATATGGCAATAAGGGCTTCATCAATGCATTTTCCAGCATTGTCAAGGCATTGCTTCTGCCGCTCGTTTACCGAAATGTCATTGTAAATATTACTATTTGTAATAAACATATTGTATAATACATTTTGTAATTTATCCTTACCATCACCCTTTTCGGCGGATATTTCAATGACATTTTCAAATGCAGCTTCAATTTTGTCCTTTTCAATAAGCGAAGCTTTATCATTTTTGTTTATGCAAGCAATTACCTTTACAGCCGAGAGGGACTTGCAGCTTTCGATAAGCTTCATATCATCATCATCAAGAGCTGTGCTGTTGTCGAATACGGCAATGATAAGATCGGCTGTCTCAAGACGGCGGCGGGCTTTTTCAATTCCCGCACCCTCTACAATGTCCTCGGTTTCACGAAGTCCCGCAGTGTCCGAAAGTCTCAGAACGATGTCACCCAATCGGACAGACTCTTCCACAATGTCCCTTGTGGTTCCCGGAATATCGGTGACAATGCTCTTTTCCTCGCCAGCAAGGAGATTCATAAGAGTGCTTTTGCCAACGTTGGGCTTGCCTGCAATGACCGTATCAACGCCCGATTTCAAAATTCTCGTGTTATCATAGCCTGCGCTAATTTTTCTTATCTCGGAAAGCACATCTGTGAGTACAGCGGTCATATTTTCGGGGCTTACCTCGGGAATATCCTCGTCGGGATAATCAACCCAGGCATCAAGCTCCCCGAGCAGTCCCAAAAGCTTGTCCGAGCAAGCCTTAATGCTCTTGTAAAGCGCACCCTCCTTCACATTTGCAGCCCTTCTGTAAAAGGCTTTTCCCTCGGCGGAAATGATATCCATAACCGCCTCTGCCTGTGTAAGAGACAGCTTGCCGCTTAAAAATGCACGCTTTGTAAATTCACCTGCACCCGCCGGCACTGCACCGCAGTCATACACCGCCCTGAGAACACGCTCGGTTATAAAAATTCCCCCGTGACAGGATATTTCCGCAACGTCCTCACCCGTGTATGAACGGGGAGCGCGGAAAACCGTAAGAATACAGTCGTCAAGCTCCTCCCCGTCCTTTGAAATGATTTTTCCGTAGGCACAGGTGTAGCCTTCCATTTCCGAGGGCTTGACCTTTCGTGAAACAGGCTTAAAAAGCATATCCGCAATTTCAAGGGCGCTGTCCCCCGAAATTCTTATCATTGAAATTCCCCCTGCCGCACGAGGGGTGGAGATGGCGGCAATGGTATTACCTTGCATAATTTTTTCCTCTGATTATAAATCAAGGGCGCCCGAAGGACGCCCTTAAAAAAACTTTTTCAGGCGGCTGTTATCCGCACTTTTTCAACTGAGCATCAAAGCTCTATCTTTCCGTAAAGCTCACCGTCGGTCATACTGTCCTCGGGCTTGGGCTTTTTATAATCCTTCTCGAATGAAGTTTTCATCAGATCCATTGAACGGGGCTGAGGGTCTCTTGTTCTGCGGGACTTGTCATACCCGCCTTTCTTGCCTCCCTGTCTGCGCTCGGGTCTGCCGTTAACGGAGGAGATGACCACCTTTCTGTAAGGCTCCTCGCCAATGCTCTTGGAGGTAACTCCCTCAATCTCGCTTACAGCAGCGTGGATAATTCTTCTCTCATAGGGGTTCATAGGCTCGAGAGTGGAAGTCCTGCCCGTTCTGAGAACGCTCTTGGATATCTTTCTTGCAAGATCCTCGAGGATTGCCTTTCTTTTCTCTCTGTAACCGCAGGAATCAAGGGTAATTCTGTAATACTCCTTGTCGCTGCGGTTTGCAGCCATTGAAGCAAGGTACTGTATAGCATCAAGGGTCTCGCCGCGTCTGCCGATAACTGCACCGGTGGTGTCGCCCGTAATGTCGATAACAGCGCCGTCCTCGTTTTCGGTTATCTCAAGTCCTGCCTCAATATCCATACAGGAGAGGATAGCTTTGATGTATTCGGCAGCGGTCTCAGCCTTTGAAGGCTCGTATTCCGCAAGGATCTTTGCGTCTGTTTTTCCGAAGCCTAAAAAGCCTTTCTTTTCTTCTTCAAGTACGGTAAATTTAATTTTGCTTTTATCAGCTCCGAATTCTGCTGCGGCAAGGTCTTTTGCTTCGTCTACGGTATTTGCGGTAAATTCCTTTTTCATATTGATACATCCTTTCTGCTTCGGATTTTTAGAGACAATTTAATCTTTATCGTCGTCGATGTATTCATCGCCGTATTTTTCGGCTTGCTTTCGTCTTGCTTCGGCAATTATCTTTCTTTCGTATTCCCTGAGCTGGGATTTTGAAAGCTTGATATCCTCGCCTGTTTCCTCGTCCTTTAAAACTCCGGAAGCGGCGATTTTGCTGTTATTATTCGATGAAGAGCCGTTCTGCTTTTTAAGCTCCTCCTGCAAAAGCTCATTATACTTCTGCATAAAGCCAGACTTCTTCTTGTTCTTCTTTTTCATCTTGTCCTTTTCAACAAGCTTTGCCACATATTCGGGTGTGTAAATTTTATTGAGGACAATGGACTGGATAAATCCTACGAGAGAAGAGCATATCCAGTAATAACCGATACCTGCGGGATAGGAGAATGCGATCCACACAGAGAAAAGGGGCATAATGTAGAGCATAAGGTTCATACTGCCCATCTGAGCGGATGCTTCGGGATTAAGCTTCTTCTGCTTTGCGGTGGTGTAGAAGGTCATTATGAGCTGAATGACACCCGAAAGTATGGGGATAAGGAGAAGTCCTATTGCGGCGGCATTCCATACTGTTCCTTCACCGAATACGGAATTGGGGATAGCTCCAAGGTCGATGAGACCGAAAAGCTTATTGTCAAAGGAAGCTATCTTGTCGAGCATTTCTGTGGTAACGCCATTTGCTCCCATAAAGAGAGCCTCGTTGTCCTTTACCGCCTGTAATATATACAGCTCGGGACGGGCATCAAAATAATTATTGCCCTCGAAAAGAGGAGCGGCAACTGTTTTGAGAGCCTCAACCTCTGCTTTGGTTATATGAAGAATATGAGTGAGAGGACGGTACACTACATCAAATATACCATAGAGGAAAAGAAGCTGAGGGATAAGGGGAAGGCAGGACGCCATAGGATTGATATCTTCCTCGGCATAGAGCTTCATCTGCTCCTCCTGGAGCCTCTGGGGATTGTTTGCATACTGCTTTTTGAGCTTCTCAAGCTTGGGGCTGAAAGCTGCCATTGCGGCGCTGGATTTCTGCTGCTTTACGGACAGGGGAACCATTACAAGCCTTGTTACTATTGTAAACAGCAGTATGGAAATTCCGTAGTTTTTGAAAACCTGATAGATAGCCCACATTATAAATCCCAGAGGATAGCCTATGAGCTCAGATATAAATCCCATATTTCTTAAAATCTTCCTTTCCCTTTAAGGCGTTTGTCTTTATATATACTGCAACGCTTTACATAATTAAAGTCTATTGCTTATTTTCTTTCTTATAATAAAACAGATCAAATTTATCGGGGACGTAGTCCACTCCTCCTCGTGCAAAAGGATTGCACCTGAGTATCCGCCACGCTCCGAGTATCATTCCCTTGACCGCTCCGTGCTTCTTTATCGCCTGCACCGCATAGGTGGAACAGGAGGGATAATATCTGCATCTTGGGGGCAGACAGGGTGATATAAATTTCTTGTAGAATTTTATCGGCAGCAATACTATGAACTTTAAAAGATCCGAAAGCTTGTCTAACGGCGTCATTTTTTTATCTGCCTTTTCTGTTTGGAGGGGTCTCTCATTGCAGGTATCACCCTGCTTTTAAAGAACTTCCCGATATGATAGCTTTTGCAGGTCGTGCTGCCTGCTCTTGCAGTGACAACAATATCAAAGCCCTTTGGAAAATCCTTTTCGTTTTCCCTGTATGCCTGACGTATGACACGCCTTGCACGGCTCCTTGCCACAGCGTTTCCGATTTTCTTGCCTGTGGATATGCCTATCCTGTTTTGATTTGTGCCGTTGCGGCGGTAATAGACTGTACACAGTCCGCCCGAGATAAAGGCGCCCTTGCTGTAAAGCCTCACAAAATCCTTATTATTATTCAGCTTTATTGTGTAGAGCATATGCTTTCCCTTTCCCGGCTAAAAAATATGACCGCAAATTTATGGTTTGCGGTCATAACGCTCCTGACCGGCGCATTGTCCGAGCCAAGCGTACTGCTGCCGGATCCTGCCGCATCAGCATTAGTATGTGAGCATTTTTCTGCCCTTTGCTCTTCTGCGTGCAAGTACCTTGCGGCCGTTCTTTGTGGACATTCTCTTCATAAAGCCGTGCTCTTTTTTTCTGTGGAGCTTCTTAGGCTGATATGTTCTTTTCACTGTTTTTCTCCTCCTTTATCAATATTATTCAAAAATCATTGCCTTTATTTTTCATAAAGGGGGGTCAGAATTTATCAATTCCCGATCGATCTTTCTTGCTTCTTGCTTCTCGATGATCTTGCCTCTTATACGGCTACCCCATCAATGTTATAGTATAACTCATAATGCTCCCCCCTGTCAAGTCTTTTTTTTAAATTTAATTATTTTTTTATTTATTAACAAGGAAAAGAGATTTTTACCTCTCCTTTTTGAAGCTTTTATGCAATGTTCAAAAGCTTTTCGGGAAAAAAAATTTTACAAACCACTTGACAAATTAAAACTTTTGTGCTATAATATAATTACAGTAATATCTTATAAGCTGATTTTTTATCGGTGGGAATGCGCCCCTCCGCTGAAAAAAAAGCTTGATTTTTTTTCGTTAATATGGTATAATAGGATAAAATAGTGTTGTTTTGCCCTGAGGGGCGTTCAGCACTTCATTTATGCGGTTTTTCTTCCGCTCCGAAAGGGGTTTTTTATGAAATCTTTCGACGAGGTTTTTGATAAGGTCCTTGAACTTATCCACCAGAAGGTGGTGAACGGTGAGCTTACTTCCGTTGCCTACGATATGTGGATACACTCTATGAAGCCCGTCAAGCTTGAGGATAATGTTGCATATTTTACGGTGCAGTCAAAATTCCAGCAGGGCATCATTATGAAAAATTATGAAAAAATGATAAAAGAGGCTTTTCTGAACGTTATGGGCTTCGACGTTGAGATAAATATTTCTCCCGCAGAGCTTTCAGACGAGAATGACTCAAAGCCTATAAAGGACAGGGAAGAACTGGAGATCACCTTTTCAAACGCCGAATATGACTACACCTTCGATACGTTTATTGTTGGAAAATCAAACGAGTTTGCTCACGCTGCCTGCGTTGCCGTCTCAAAAAATCAGGGCGGCGTTTATAATCCCCTGTTTATCCACGGTCCCTCGGGTCTGGGCAAAACTCATCTGCTGACAGCCGTTTCAAACGCTATCAAGACAAATAAGCCCGATACCAACATAATCTACGTTACTGGCGAGGCATTCACCAATGAACTTATCAACGCCATCAGAGAACAGACTACTCACGCTTTCAGAAAAAAATACAGAAATGCAGACGTTCTCTTAATGGACGATATACAGTTTATCTCGGGTAAAGAGTCCACCCAGGAGGAATTTTTCCACACCTTCAACGAGCTTCACAGCCAGGGCAAACAAATAATTCTCACCTCGGACAGGCCTCCCAAGGATATCAAGACCCTTGAGGAGAGAATAAGGACAAGGTTTGAATGGGGTCTTATCGCAGATATCACTCCTCCCGACTTTGAGACCAGAGTTGCCATTATAAAAAGAAAGGCTGACCTCCTTAATCTCACCCTGACGGACGACGTGGTGGAAACTATCGCCACAAGGCTCAAGGCGGATATCAGACAGCTGGAGGGCTGCGTTAAAAAGCTTAAAGCTTCTCAGCACCTTATGGGCACTCCCCCAACTATGACTCAGGCTATGAACGCCATAAGAGAAATTCTCAGCGACGATACCATCGCACCCGTTACGGTGGACAGGATAATCGCAGAGGTGGCGGGTATCTACGGCGTTACAAGCGACGATATAAGAAGTATGAAACGCTCCTCTCAGATATCCACGGCACGTAAGGTGGCGGCTTATGTCATTAAGGAAATGACTCAGCTTTCGCTCCAGAATATCGGCGCGGAACTGGGCGGCAAAAATCATTCAACAGTTTCTTTTTATATCGACAGTATCTCCGAGGCTGTAGCAAACGACTCGGGTACGAAAGAAACTATTGAGGATATTATAAAGAATATTAAGGGCGCAACAAGTTAAAGCCCCCGGCAAAAATAACAAGTCCCAAAAGGTAAAAGTTTCGCTTAAGCCTTTTCCAAAGGCTTGCGGGTTTCCAAAGGGCAGAGCCCTTTGTTCGCCCTCCGCAGAGGGCGAAATCCTCTTTACGAAGGAGCTCCGCAAAGGTGTGAACCCCAAAACAGTCCGGTGGACTGTTTTGGGGGAGGGGACGCCCTGCGATAGAGGGCGGTCTTGGAACAAGACACATTCCCCCGGGATTGTTAAGGGTCGCAACCCTTAACACAATGCGCCCGCGGCGCATTGCTCCCCACTAAGCTTTCAATTCCAAACAAATTATGTTATCCTCAAGCAGTATAAAATCCAAAAGCAAAAAAATCCCATAATCCCCCGCAATCCCGCTATAAACCATCAAAATTCCAACTTTCAACACACCAATTACAATCCGGTTACAAAAAGTTACAAAATGTAACTTTTTCAACAGAAATTCAAAAATCACGAATTGAAGCGACTTTTGGAAAATTTCGGAGATGTGTGGATAACTAATCTCAATTACAATTTGTAATATTAACTATTAAATATACAAATAGTTTGATTTTACAGAAAGTTATATCAACAGTTTTCAACAGCTTGTTGAATTGACTGTTTAAAACTTTTAATATGACAAAATCCATAGTTACAAATTGGTTACAACTTGTTACATTTTGGTTTTACAAAAAGTATAAATAAGGTTTTCAACAGATTTTTGAATTTGATTGAATGAAGACAGGGTTTTTCAACGGAATTTTCGGCGGAGTGCGTTAAACTTTTAAGAAAATTTCAACGGTTTGAACGAACGGAATAGGGTCAGAAATTTCTTCAACGGGTTTCAACGAAAGGGCAGAAAATTTCAACGTGTGAGTGTCTAACCGGAAAACCTTTTGGGAAGCGGATAAATGAGATGTTTGGGTAATTTCAACACCCCTATTACTGTTACTATTTTGTAATTATTTGTTTTGTATTGTTACCGTATTGTAATTTTCAAAGCAGGTCGTGTTACTAAGTTGTAATCAACATTTGAAAGTTTGCTTTACTAAAATGAAGCTTAACATAGATGTATGTATCATAAAAGAAAGGTTGAATTAGAATGAAGTTTATCTGTAAACAGTCTGTGCTTAATGAGGCTGTGAATAATGTTTCAAGAGCTGTCCCCGTTAAATCTCCCGTTACCGCTTTAGAGGGTATCAAAATGTATCTTAATAAAAATGAGCTGGAGCTTACAGGCTACGACCTTGAGCTTGGCATCAAAACTACTATTGAGGTGCAGTCGGAGGATCACGGGGAGTTTACCGTTAACGCTAAGCTGTTTTCCGAGATAGTAAGAAAAATGCCCTCGGAAAATGTGGTGGTGGAAATTGACGAGAAGCTAAAGGCTACCATTAAGGGCGGCGACGCTGAGTATAACATTCTCGCACTCTCCGCAGACGATTACCCCGCTATGCCCGATTACGACACCTCAGACTGCGTAAGCGTTTCTCAGGGTCTTCTTAAAAATATGATTAGCCAGACCATTTTCGCCGTATCGGTCTCGGATAATAAGCCAATACTTACAGGTGAGCTGTTCGATATCGAGGACGGTGTGTTCAACCTCGTTGCAATTGACGGTTTCAGACTGGCTGTCAGAACCGAAAAGCTGAACACTGAGGATAAATATCATTTCGTTGTAAAGTCAAAGGCTCTCTCCGAGGTTTCCAAGCTTCTGAGGGACGATGACGAGAAGCCTGTTAATATGTACGTTTCAAGAAAGCACATTGCTTTCGATATAAGCGGATATACCGTTATTTCAAGACTGCTGGAGGGAGAGTTCCATAATTACAAGGGCTCCATACCTCAGAACCATACTACCGAAATTATCCTTAACACTAAGGACCTTATCGCAAGCCTTGAAAGATGTTCACTGCTTATTGTGGAGCAGACTAAGGCTCCCGTTAAATGCTCCTTTGGGGACAGTATGGTCAAGATAAGCTGCTCCACCTCTCTCGGTAAGCTTTCTGACGTTTTCAACGTTGACGTTACGGGAAATAAGGTGGATATAGGATTTAACTGCAAGTACCTCCTTGACGCTTTGAAGGCTTCCGAGTCGGATAAGGTGAAGCTGCTGTTAAACGGCGGTCTTTCGCCTATGAAGATGGTGCCTGTGGACGGGGACGCTTTTACGTTCCTCGTGCTGCCGGTAAGATTAAAGGCAGAGTAAAACAAAGATAAGCAAAATTCAACGAAAGGTCGAATGAATATGGAAGTTCAGACCGAACAGATAAAAATTACCACCGAGTTCATCAAGCTCCAGCAGCTCCTTAAATTCTCCGGGGCGGCTGATATCGGCTCGGAGGCTAAGGATATGATTGCTTCGGGTATCGTTAAGGTAAACGGGGAAGTCTGCACTATGAGAGGCAAAAAGCTTCGTCCCGGTGATATTGCCGAGATAAACGCCGAGGATATTATTCTCAGGCTCGAGGTCATCTGATGATAATCACCCACGTTTGCGCAGACGGATATAAAAACCTTTCCGGAGCGGATATTTATCCTCACGAGAAAATGAATATCCTCTGGGGGGATAACGCTCAGGGGAAAACCAATTTTATCGAGGCTGTGTGGCTTATGACGGGATGCCGCTCCTTTCGTGGTACGAGGGACAGGGATTTTATCGGCTTTGAAAAGGATAAGGCGAAGATATCACTTGAGTTTAAAGACTCTTTTCGTTCTCAGAAAATTGATTTTGAGGTGAAGAAAAGCTCGGTGAAGGATAAGAGCATTGCCCTTAATGGGGTGAAAATCCCACTGCTGTCAAGGCTTTTCGGTAATCTGAAATGCGTGGTTTTTACTCCCGAGGATCTGGCGCTGGCAAAGGGCTCTCCCGACAACAGGAGAAGCTTTATTGACCTTTCCGCTTCACAGCTGAAAAAATCCTTCGTTTATGCTCTTAACAAGTATGACGGGCTGCTGGGTCAGAGAAATGCTCTTATCAAGGACATTGCTTTCGGCAGGGCGGACAAGAGTATGCTTGATGTTTGGGACGTTCAGCTTGCTAAGACGGGGGCGTATATATCCGTTATTCGCGATACTTATTGTAATAATCTGAATAGTTATACTGAGAGTTTATATAATAAAATTACAGATGGTAATGAAATTTTAAAATTATACTATCAGTCAACTATATATAAAAGACTTGAGGGCAGGACAGACCACGAGGGTGAGCTTTTTGAGATATATCTTCAGAAGCTCAGAAGCGGTGCCGATGATGATATCAGGGCAGGCTACACCCTTTGCGGCATTCATCGTGACGATGTGTGCGCCACAATAAACGGGCTTCCCGTAAGGGAGTTCGGCTCTCAGGGGCAGCAGAGAAGCACTGCGCTGGCTATGAAAATTGCTCAGGCTAAGATAATCAAGGACCAGACGGGCGAGGCTCCCGTTATGCTCCTTGACGATGTTCTCAGCGAGCTTGACACGGGCAGGCAGAGGTTCATTCTGGAAAATATCGAGGGTATGCAGGTCTTTATCACCTGCTGCGACAGGAGAGTTATCGGAAATTCCGACGGGAAAATTTTTTCCGTTAAGGGTGGAACGATATTGGAGCTGAAAGGGTGAGGGAATGTATATACATCTTGGCAGCGATACGGTGGTGAGGGACTCGGATATTATCGGGGTCTTTGATATCGAAAATACCTCGGTGAGCAAGGTATCTAAGGAATATCTTGCCGCTTCGGGCAAGAGAAAATCTGCCGTTTCCGTCTCCTATGAAATGCCTAAGTCCTTTGTTATCGCTACGGTGGGGGGCAGGGAGAGAGTTTATATCTCAAACGTTTCCTCCGCTACCATTATGAAAAGATGCAGATAATTATGTATAATTTATAGTATTTATACAGATAGTAATATATTAAACCGCAATATGTCCTGCTTTCGGGGCGTATTTACAGAAAGGAAAGGTCACTTTTTATGTCTGATATTCAAAACAATACTCCCGAACAGGCTTATGACGAAAGCCAGATACAGGTGCTTGAAGGTCTTGACCCGGTAAGAAAGCGTCCCGGTATGTATATCGGCTCTACGGGTCCCAGAGGTCTTCATCACCTGGTTTACGAGATAGTTGACAACGCCATTGACGAGGCGCTGGCAGGCTACTGCACCGAGATAAAGGTAAATATCCTCAAGGGGGACGTTATTGAGGTCACGGATAACGGACGTGGTATTCCCGTTGGTATCCACCCTAAGGAGGGAATTTCGGCGGCTACCGTTGTTTATACAATTCTCCACGCAGGCGGCAAGTTCGGCGGCGGCGGTTACAAGGTGGCAGGCGGTCTTCACGGCGTGGGCGCTTCCGTTGTTAACGCTCTTTCCGAATGGCTGGAGCTTACTGTCAAGGACGGAAAGCACGTTTATTTCCAGAGGTTTCACAACGGCGGTCATTATGACGAGCAGCTTAAAATTATCGGCGACACCACCGAGACGGGTACAAGCGTTAAATTTAAGGCTGACCCTCTCATATTCACCGAGACTACCGTTTATGAGTATGAAGTTTTGCTGAAAAGGCTCAGAGAACAGGCTTTTCTTAATGCGGGCGTGAGAATTGTATTCTCCGATCTGAGAGATGATGATAATATCCAGTCTGAGGTGCTTCACTATGAGGGCGGAATAAGGCAGTTCGTTGAGCATATCCACAAGGTGAAGGGCTATGAGCCGCTGACGGACAAGGTTATTTATGTGAGCGGTTCGAGAGGAGATTCTACGGCTGAGGTGGCTTTGCAGTGGAATGAGTCATTTAACGAGGATATTCGCTCATTTGCCAATAATATCCACACAGTTGACGGAGGAGCTCACGAGAATGGCTTCAAGAATGCGCTTACCAAGGTCATTAACGAGTACGGAAAGAAATTCAATCTTATCAAGGACAACGCTGACAAGCTTATCGGTGATGATGTAAGAGAGGGTCTTACCGCTATAATTTCCGTTAAGCTCACAAACTGCGAGTTTGAGGGTCAGACAAAGGGAAGGCTGGGCAATCCCGAGGCAAGACCTCTTGTGGAGGATATTGTTTACGAGAAGCTTATGTGCTATCTTGAGGAAAATCCCGAGCAGGCAAGGGCTATATTCGACAAGGCTGTCAATGCTCAGAAGGCAAGAGAGGCGGCTAAAAAGGCAAGAGAAACTGCAAGAAGAAAGTCCGCTATGGACAGCGCTTCTCTCCCCGGAAAGCTTTCCGACTGCTATGATAAGGACAACAAGCTTACAGAGCTTTATATCGTGGAGGGAGACTCTGCGGGCGGCTCCGCAAAGCAGGGAAGAAATGCAAGATATCAGGCTATTCTTCCCCTTTGGGGTAAAATGCTCAATGTTGAAAAGGCGAGAATTGACAAGGTTTACGGAAATGAGAAGCTTATGCCTGTGGTGGCTGCTTTAGGCACATCTATCGGCGAGGATTTCAACATTGAAAAGCTTCGTTACGGCAAGATAATCATTATGGCGGATGCCGATGTGGACGGCTCTCATATCAGAACGCTGCTGCTTACATTCTTCTTCAGATATATGAGACCACTCATTACAAACGGCAACATCTACATTGCCCAGCCTCCCCTTTTCAAGGTGGCTAAGAGAAAGGGCAAGAAGGAAATTGCAAAGTATGCTTTCTCCGACGAGGAGAGGGATATGTATATAAACGAGCTTTCCGCCGAGGGAGACGGAAAGATGATAGTTCAGAGATATAAAGGTCTTGGTGAGATGGACCCCGAGCAGCTTTGGGAGACTACTATGAATCCCGAAACAAGAACTATGCTCAAGGTGGAACTGGAGGACGCTGCTAAGGCGGACGAGATCTTTACTATTCTTATGGGAGATAAGGTCGAGCCCAGACGTGAGTTTATCGAGAAGAACGCTAAGTATGTTCAGAATCTGGATATCTGATTTTTTTACAAAGGAATGATATATGTTGTCGGTTTTGGACGATGATATTTACGATGACGGCAGGAGGTCCTTCGAGGAGCTTCTTGCCAAGGGTGAATACAAAAGCTGCAAAGAGGATATCCTGAAAGGCTTTAAGCTGTTTCAGAAAAAATATGTTTTTAAAAGCGTTTGTATTCAGATGCTTATAGTTATTCTGGGACTTGTTTCCCAGATTCTTACCATTGCTTCGGCGGGTGAAAATGAGGACGTTTCATTTTCTTATATGCTTATTGTGATGTGCGTGGTTCTCGGAGGATATTTCCTTATCCGTCCCAAGAATACTTTCAGAAAGCTTGAAAACAGTCTCGGTGAGCTTGAGGGTACGGTCTATGAGGCTGAAATTTATACGGATAAGATAAAAATATCAACTTTATACGACCCGTATATTTCAGAAGAGGCTGAGAAAGAGGCAGAGGAAAATAATGATGATACACAGGAGGAAAATGACCCCGAAAATGACCTTCCTCCCGCTACTATCATACATCTTGACAACGCTGCTGTTGAAATTGTTGAAAGTTCCGAGCTTTTCGTTGTTTACATCAAGAAATTAAACGTGTTCGTTATACCTAAGTCGGCTTTTAAGCCCTATGAGGTAATGGAGATAAAAAACAGGCTTTCTAATATTATGGGTGTGAGATACAAGGGTGAGTGACCCGTAAAAAAGCTTTTTATCCGTAAAAGGAGTTGTTGAATTTGTCAGATGAAGTTTTCAGTTTGAATAATAACAGGTTTATTAACAGGGATATCGAAAAGGAAATGAGAGAGTCTTTCCTTGCTTACTCTATGTCGGTTATTGTTTCACGTGCCCTGCCCGATGTAAGAGACGGTCTTAAGCCTGTTCACAGGCGTATACTTTACACTATGTATGAAAACGGTCTTACTCCCGACAAGGAGTACCGTAAGTGCGCAGATACGGTTGGTGCCGTTCTGGGTCGTTATCACCCTCACGGCGACGCTTCCGTTTATGACGCTATGGTTAGACTTGCTCAGGATTTCTCTATGAGATATCCCCTTGTGGACGGTCACGGAAACTTCGGCTCACTTGACGGAGACCCCCCTGCTGCTTACCGATACACTGAGGCAAGAATGGAGAAAATGTCCCTTGAAATGCTTACGGACATTAACAAGGACACCATTGACTTTATGTCAAACTACGACGACAGACTTAAAGAGCCTGTTGTTCTTCCCTCACGTTTTCCAAATCTGCTTGTTAACGGTTCGGTGGGTATTGCGGTTGGTATGGCTACTAATATCCCACCTCACAACCTTACCGAGACTATAGGCGCTGTTCAGACTCTTATCAAAAATCCCGACTGCACTCTTGACGAGCTTATGGAGCATATCAAGGGTCCCGATTTCCCCACAGGCGGCATTATTATGGGCCGTGCGGGCATAAGGGCGGCGTATGCTACGGGTCGAGGAAAAGTCACCCTCCGAGGCAGGACGAGAATTGAGGAAATTAAGGGACGCAACTGTATTATCGTTGACGAAATTCCTTATATGGTCAACAAAAAGACCCTTATCGAAAGAATTGCCGAGCTTGCCAAGGACAAGAGAATTGACGGTATTTTCAACGTTCGTGACGAGTCGGACAAGGACAATGCTGTAAGAATTGTTATCGAGCTGAAAAAAGATGCCATTCCTCAGGTGGTACTCAATCATCTGTTCCAGTTCACTCAGCTGCAGGATACGGTGGGAATTATTCTGCTGGCTCTGGTTAAGGGCGAGCCTAAAATACTGACACTCAAGCAGATGCTGACAGAGTATATTGATTTCCAGGTTGAAGTTATCCGCAGAAGGACTCAGTTCGACCTTGACAAGGCTAAGGCAAGGGCGCATATCTTAGAGGGTATGGTCATTGCGGCGGATAATATTGACGAGGTCATCAAGATTTGCCGAACCTCCGAAAATATCGGAGAGATAAAGTCGAGACTTATGGAAAGATTTGCTCTTTCCGATGTTCAGGCTGAGGCTATCGCTCAGATGAGAATGTATCAGCTTTCCAATATGGAACGCAAGAAAATAGAGGATGAGCTTGCCGAACTTCACGCTAAGATAAAGGAGCTTACCGAAATTCTTGGGGACAATGAAAAGGTGCTTGCCATCATTTCCGACGAACTTGAGGAGATCAAGAAAAAGTACGGCGACGAGAGAAAGACCGATATTGAGAATGTCAGCGGTGAGGTTGACGTAGAAGATCTTATCCCCGTTGAGGACTGCGTTGTTACTCTTACGGATATCGGTTATATCAAACGCCAGCCTGTAAGCGAGTACAAAATTCAGAAGCGCGGCGGCAAGGGAGTCAGCGCCATCAAGCAGAGGGACGAGGACTTTATTCAGGAAATGTTTATTGCTTCCTCCCACGATGATGTGCTGTTTATTTCCAACAAGGGCATTATGTACAAGCTCCGCTGCTTTGAAATTGCAGAAGGCTCAAAGCAGTCAAGAGGAGTTAATGTTATCAATATGCTTCCTCTTGCCGAGGACGAGAAGATTGCGGCTATGATAAAGACCTCCGATTATGACGAGGGCAAATTCATTATTATGGTCACCAAAAACGGCAAGATAAAGAGGACTCCCCTTTCCTCCTACAAGAATGTCCGCAAGAACGGTCTGAGGGCTGTGGGTCTTGACGAGGGTGACGAGATCGCAGGCGTAAGGCTCACCGACGGCAATGCTCAGGTCATTGTTGCTACAAGAAACGGCTTTGCTATTCGCATTGAGGAAACTCAGATGAGACCTATGAGCAGGACTGCTCACGGCGTTAAGGCTATTAAGCTCAGAGAGGGCGACTATGTTGTTTCTATGGCGAGGGTAAGAGAGGGTGCTTCCGTTCTTACCGTTACCGACAAGGGTCTTGGCAGACGAGTAAAGCTTGAGGATTACCGTATTCAGCACAGAGGCGGCTATGGTATGCTGAGTTACAAGACTTCCGAGGAGAAGGGATATGTCTGCGGCATCAAGATAGTTGACGAGGACGACGACATCATTATGATAGCTACAGACGGCGTTATCATCAGGATAAGAGCCTGCGATATCCGCATTATGGGCAGATATGCTACGGGCGTTAAGCTTATGAGAGTAAGCGGCGAGGACAGAGTTGTTTCCTTCACCAGAGCCGAGCACGACGACAGCGCCGAGACGGAAAAGATAGAACAGCCCTCCGAGGAGGAGCTTCAGAAGGAGCTTGCCGAGGCTGCTGCGGAAGAGCAGAGTGAGGTAATTATTGACGAAGAGCCTGACGATGATGAAGAGGACGTAACAGAAGATACGGAATAATAATTTTTAACATAAGCAGGCGGTTTTTTTCCCGCCTGCTTGCTGTATAGCTGTATATATAGGTGATAGATTTGTTTTTTGAGAAAATAAGCTTTTTCGGGTTCAGTCTTTATGAGATGTGTCTGCTGTTTCTTATATGGTCTTTTATCGGCTGGGCTATTGAGGTGTGCGCCCACGCTCTGAAAATGGGAGAGTATTCAAACAGGGGGTTTCTGAGTATGCCCATATGTCCCATTTACGGGGTGGGTGTGCTTATTATCACTGTTATTTTAGGGCGGTTTATGGATTATCCAATTGTGGTATTCCTGCTGTCCTCCCTTATATGCACCGCTTTTGAGCTGGCGGTGGGGGTGCTGATGAAGCTTATTTTTCACAATATGTGGTGGGATTATTCCGACGAGCATTTCAATTTCAGGGGATATATCTGCCTGAAAGTCAGCATTGAATGGGGTCTGGGCTGCCTTATTGTTGAATACTGCGCTGAACCGTGGATAGAGGGTATTATTCATATAATTCCCCGTATGATAGGCGTTATTGTTATAATCGTGATGGGTGTGCTTATTGTGATTGACTGCGTTAATTCCGTTTCGGCGGTGTACAGGCTCAATCTCAGGCTTAAAGAGATTTCCGAGATATCCTCAAAAATGTACGACCATTCTCAGAAGCTCGGAAAGAAATTTGCGGACAAGGCTCTTGAAGCTGCGGACGCAGGAGCGGAAAAGGCTGCTGAATTTTACATTGCTTCCGAGGAGGCTTCCGAAGAGGCTGAGAGGATAAAGGAAGAGGCAAGAGAGAGAATGGACGAGCTTGAAGAGAAGCTTCGGAGCAGATATGACGCTCTTATCGCTTTTTCCGACAGGGAGGACAGGCGTGTTATCAGGCTTATAAATGCTTTCCCAAGCCTTAAATCGGCAGATCACGGCGAGGCTCTCGAAAAACTCAGAACAAGCGTGAGGGAAAAGCTTAACAAGAAAAGGACGTGAAAATATGATATCTGAACTTATGGCACTTATGGCGGCGGTAAATACGGAACTTTCAACATTTTTAAACAGAGATGCCCTAAGTTATAAAATATTTGACCACAAGCCTTATTATATGACCTTTGAGGATAATTTTGAGGGGACGGAGCTTGACCTTTCCAAGTGGGAAAGATGTCCCGAACAGAGAAGGCAGGACCTTAATAATTACTGGAAAGATGATATGTCCTATCTTGACGGTGAGGGGCATCTTGTTCTGGAAATGAGCTATGACGAGGAAACGGACAGATTTAACTCGGGGGCTGTCCGCACAAGAGGAATATTCGAGCAGACTTACGGTTATTTCGAGATAAGGTGTACTCTTAACAATGTTCCCGGGTACTGGACTGCTTTCTGGCTTATGGGCGACTCGGTAAACAGCGAGAAAAACGGCGGAAAAGACGGCACGGAAATTGATATTTACGAGTCTCCTTTTTACAATGAGAAAAAAATTCAGCATACTCTTAACTGGGACGGCTACGGTTCGGCACACAAGTCTGAGGGAAAGGTGGTAAATGCCAATGTTTATGACGGGGAATTTCACACCTTTGGGCTTCTCTGGACTGAGGACGAATATGTTTATTATATTGACGGCAGGGAGACCTGGAGGACTGACGCCCAAAAAGCAAAGGGAACCTGCGAGGTTCCCTTATTCCTAAAAATTTCTGCGGAAACGGGAGGCTGGACGGGTCTGCCCGACAAGGATATGCTTCCCGACAGGATATATGCGGATTATGTGAGGGTCTACTCGGCAAGATGATCGGTTCTTACCAGTATTTTTCCCGTGTCCTCCTTGCGGAGGGCTATTACTGCTCCTCTGATAAGGTAGGCTATGGGGTCTCCTGCGGGGCTGCGGTGAAGACAGATGACCCGTGTTCCCTCAATAAGCCCCATATCCATCAGACGGCGGCGCATATCTCCCGTACTGTTCATCTCCGTTACGGTGGCTGTGGTGCCCTCGGAGAGTGAGGATAATGTGGATATATTATTCATAAGTATTGCTTCCCTGTGTTATGAAATGTACAGGCTGTCTTTATAACAGGCTGTCATAGTTATATTATGCCCGTGATAGTGAGCGGGTGAATAAATTATAAGAGGTTTGATATGCCCAGATTTTTTATTGACGAGACCGCTCTTTGCGGCGATATTATTACGGTGAGGGGCGGCGACGCCGGTCACATAGGAAGATCCCTGAGAATGAAAACAGGCGACAGCATCACCTTCTGCAGGGAGGGTGTGGATTTTGTTTCGGTCATTGAGAAAATGACCTCGGAGGAGGTTTTTTGCAGGGTGGTGGAAAGGATACCCTCCTCCTCCGAGCCGAATTTGCGGCTGACTATTTATCAGGCTCTCCCCAAGCAGGACAAGCCCGAGCTTATCATTCAGAAATGCACCGAGCTGGGAGCGGCAAGGATAGTTTTCTTTATCTCAAAAAGATGCGTTTCACGTCCCGATGAAAAGTCGGCGGAGAAAAAGCTTACAAGGTGGAGAAAGGTTGCGGAAGAAGCGGCAAAGCAGTCGGGAAGAGGGAATATTCCCGAGATATGCGGCATTGTAAGCTTTGACGAGGCTGTAAATGAGCTTTGCGGAAACGATATCTCCCTTTTATGCTACGAAAACGGCGGAGAGAGGCTTTCGGACATTGATTTTTCGGGAAAAAAGACCTGCGGCGTTATGATTGGCGCTGAGGGGGGATTTGACAGGTCGGAGGCGGACAAATGCTGTGAAAAGGGTGCTGTTCCCATATGGCTCGGAAAGCGTATTTTACGCTGCGAGACCTGCCCTATTGCGGTAACGGCTATGATTATGCTTTCGGCGGGTGAGGTTTAGGCTGGATGAGACTGCAGACGCTCCTACAATACAAACAAAAATTTTGAAAAACTATTGCAATATTCAAAATGATATGTTATAATAGCTATAGATTAATACCTGTGATGGGACAGTTTTTGTCATATATAACAATCGAAATTATTCTCAGAACAGGAAAAAGGATCTATTAAATTATTTTCATAAGGAGGAGCAAAAATGGACAGATTAAAAGGCAAGGTTGCCATCGTAACAGGTTCTACAAGCGGTATCGGTGTTGGTATCGCTAAGCTTTTTGCGGCAGAAGGCGCAAAGGTAGTCATCTGCGGACGCCGTGAGGCAAAGGGTCAGGCTGTTGTTGACAGCATTGCTGCCGAGGGCGGAGAGGCTTTCTATCATTTTATGGATATCACCGTGCCCGAGAGCATTGACGAACTGCTTGCAGACACCGTGAAGAAATACGGAAAGATCGACATTCTGGTGAATAACGCCGCTAACGTAGGATTGAAGGACGGACGTGTGGACGAGCTTACTCTTGAAATGTGGGATAACATTTTCCAGAGCGATATCCGCGGTACCTTCTATGCTATCAAGAGCGTTCTTCCTTATATGAAGGAAAACAAAGGCGGTTCTATCATAAATATCGGCTCTATGGCTTCCTGCGGCGGCGATCTCGGCTCTACCGCTTATGCCTGCGCTAAGGCAGGGGTTGATATGCTCACAAAGTCTACCGCTCTTCAGTACGGCAAGGACAATATCCGCTGCAACTGTGTTCGCCCCGGTCTTATCGTTACTCCCGAGAACGAGGCTTATGTACCTCAGGCGCTTAAAGATGTTTTCCTCAATAACATTATGGTAAACCGTTACGGCGCTCCTGCTGATATTGCAAATATGTGCCTTTATCTTGCGTCCGATGAGAGCGAATACTTCACGGGTCAGGTCGTTACTGTTGACGGCGGCCTCAATGCTCACGTTTCTACTGTGGGCGAGTTCAAGAAGCTTAATTCCCGTACCTGGTAAATAATTCTTATAATACATAACTGCGGGGGCTGTTTTTGGCAGCCCTCGATTTTTTATTTAATAAAAAAATTTCTTTCAAAAGTCAAAAAGTTAAAAAGTATATTGAATTTGTACAGAATATATGATATAATAAAAATTGAACATATATGACCTATGTTTTTGTTTATATAGACGAATAAACAGGGGGGAATTTTGTGAAAATGCCTTTGATCAAAAAAATAAAAGACGAGCTTTTAAAGGACGAGTTTGATGTACAGCATAAGCTTCTGAACATTCTGCTTGCGGTGAGCTTTGCTGTGGGCGGTATATCGGTCCTTATATCATTTATTTTAAATCACGGATTTGTAGGAAATATTGCCGTTCTGCTCATTGTGCTTTATACGGGAATAAATTTGTGGATATCCGTAAAAAAAGGAAATAAACGTCTTGCTGCCATACTTATCACTACCATAGGCGACCTTGTTCTTCTTCCTGTTTTTTTTATTACAAACGGAGGAACAAAGGACGGTATACAGCTATGGTATCTGTTTGGTCTTCTGACGCCTCTCATTGCTCTCAGAGGTGTACCCTCGGTGATAATGTTTATTCTAAGCCTCCTTTCATGTGTGGGGTGTATGTTATTTGAAAAAATCTGTCCCGATGCCATTATGCATTCGGAGAATGAACTCGCCCGATTTATTGTAATGTTCATATCCTTTGTGTTCTTTGCCATAATAATCGGCATTATGTTCAGGTATCAGGCTGATGTTTATGAAAGTCAGAGAGAGATAATGCTCCGCAAGGACGATGAGCTTGTCAAGGCTATGGAGGAGGCTCAGAGCGCAAATACCGCAAAGAGCAGATTTCTTGCCCATATGTCCCACGAAATAAGAACGCCTATAAACGCTGTTCTCGGAATGGACGAGATGATAATCAGAGAAAGCACCGACAAGGACATCACCGCTTATGCCACAAATATCCGCAGCGCAGGAAATTCCCTGCTCACCATTATAAACGATATTCTGGATTTTTCAAAGATCGAGTCCAATAAAATGGAGATCATTCCTGCCGAGTACGACCTTTCCCTGCTTCTCAAAGACTGCTACAATCTGGTTTTTATGAGGGCGGCAGACAAGGAACTGCGATTTACCTTTGAGACTGATGAAAATACTCCGAAAAATCTCATTGGTGACGAATTCCGCATAAGGCAGATAATCACAAATCTTCTTACCAATGCGGTGAAATATACTCTCAAAGGTTCTGTATCTCTGTCACTTTCTTTTGACAGGATAGATAATGACAGGATAATGCTGATAATTTCCGTTAAGGATACGGGTATGGGCATAAGCGACGATGACAAGGCAAAGCTTTTCGACTCTTTCAGAAGAATAAATGCATCTCAGACGAGAAATATCGAAGGAACGGGTCTGGGGCTTGCCATTACCAAGAAACTTGCGGAGCTTATGGACGGAACTGTTCTGGTTGAAAGCGAGTACGGCAAGGGAAGTGTTTTCACCGTCCGTATTCCTCAAAAGGTTGCGGACAGCGTAGTTATAGGCGTGTTTGATCCCCGTAAGACCGATGGTCCCGACAAGAAATACCGTGAAAGCTTCCACGCTCCCGAAGCAAGGATACTCGTGGTGGACGATGTAAAGATGAACGTTGAGGTTATGAGGGGGCTTATCAAAAAGACCCTTATCCACTCTGACGCAGCCTGCAGCGGAGAGGAATGTCTCGCTCTTGCGGCTAAGGAAAAATACGATATCATTTTTATGGACCATCTTATGCCCGAAATGGACGGCGTTGAGACCCTTAAACATCTCAAAGAAGATAATAACAACCCCAACAGGGACACCCCCGTTATCGCACTTACTGCCAATGTTATTGCAGGCGCCAAGGAAAGCTATATGTCTATGGGCTTTGCGGATTATCTTTCCAAGCCTGTGAAGGGCAGCGACCTGGAGGATATGCTTATTAAGTTCCTGCCTGCCGAAAAGGTGATGATCTATTCGGAAAGCGACAGTGAAAAATATCAGAGTGAAAATACAGACATTCCGGGATTTTTAAATGCAAAGGCAGGCATTTCCTTCTGCTGCGGAGATGTTTCCTTCTACAAGGAAGTGCTCAGAGGCTTTGTTCACAGCGGTATTACCGAAAGGCTGGGCAAATATTATTCCGCAAGAGACTGGGAAAATTACAGCGTTTGTATACACAGCATTATGGGTACTGCTCTCAGTATCGGCGCGGAGGAGCTTGCTTCAAAGACTTTCGCTATGAAAAATGCTCTAAAAAACGACAATATTTCCTATGTAAAGGAACATCACAAGAGCTACTATGACAGCTGTAAAAAGCTCATTGACCGGATATCCGAGTACCTGGACGAAGAGGAGGGAGCGGTAAGCAATGCTTTATAATATTTATTTTGAAGCGGCGGCTGTCTGCTTCCTGCTTATCCTTAATATTTATATCCGCCTTCAATACAACAGAACTTCAAAGCAGAACATTCTGTTTCAGAAGCTGGCGGTCTATCTGCTTATTGCGGTATCTCTTGATGTTCTGACCGCCATCACCATAAGCTATGCGGCTCATATCCCCGTATGGGTGAACACCATTCTCAATCACGCATATAACGTTTCTGTGCTTGTCCTTGAATATCACTTCCTCTTATATTGTATAGAGGGTGTGTGCAGAAGAGAGAAAAAAGGAAAATTCTTTCAGGCGTGCCGATGGCTCAACATCATAGCAAACATTATCCTTGTTATCAACCTGTTCACAGGCTGTGTGTTCAAATTTACTCCCGAGGGAGAGTATATTCACGGTCCTTTGTATTATATGACTTATTTAGTGTCATTGGTATTTATATTTGCTGCTACAGGTACTCTGCTCAGCGAGGCACAGCGGTTTTCGAAAAATCAGAGGGTAACTATTATTCTGTACTGTGTTACCAGCCTTATGGGTCCTATGATACAGCTATTTTTCCCGAACCTGCTTTTATGTCTGTTTACAGTGTCTCTGGGCTTTATGATGCTGATGTTCTCAATGGAAACTCCCGATTATCAGCAGCTTACAAAGACTATGAATGAGCTTGCAAATACAAGAGACGAGGCGGAGGAGGCTATGGGTCTGGCTCAGGCGGCTAATCAGGCGAAAAGCGACTTTCTCTCCGCGATGTCCCACGAGCTGAGAACGCCTATCAACTCCATTCTCGGCTTTAACGAGATGATAATGCAGCAGACAAGTGACACAGAAATAAAAAAATGCACCGACAACGTTCAGACAGCGGGAATGAACCTGCTCTCCATTATCAACAATATTCTGGACTACACCGAGATAGAGGGCGGAAGGCTCAAAATTACAAATGTTCCCTATTCCACCCGTTCTATGCTGAGAGATGTGCTTGCCTATGCGGAATACGGCACAGACAAGAGCCAGCTTGAGCTGAGAACGAATATTGATGAAAATATCCCCTCAGAGCTTTCGGGCGATATTACAAGAGTTATACAGGTCTTTGACAATGTGATATCCAATGCGGTGAAATATACCTACAGAGGCTATGTAGAGATAGTCGTAAATTGGACGCCCGACAATGACGGCAGTGCGGGTGTGCTTTCCGCAAGGATAACCGACAGCGGCGTGGGCATCAAGAAGGAAGATCTTGCCCGTTTGTCGGAGAGCTTTACCCGTCTGGATATAAAGAAAAATCAAAATATCCAGGGCGTGGGTCTGGGTCTTTCCATTGTTACAAAGCTTTTGTACCTTATGGGAGGAAAAATATCCATTGACAGCGAATATGAAAAGGGAACTATGGTTTCCTTTGAGCTTCGTCAGCAGGTGGTAAGCAGTATTCCCGCAGGAAAAATATCCCCTCTCGGTTCGGGTGACATAAGCACAGATGACGGCTACAAATTCTATATTCCCGATGCAAAAATCCTCACCGTTGACGACAACGGAATGAACAGAGAGCTTTTCAAGGGGCTTCTGAGAGACTCGGGAGCGGATATCGACGCCGTAAGCGGCGGAAGAGAAGCTGTTTCATTGCTTGAGAAAAAAAGCTTTGATATTATTTTCCTCGACCATATGATGCCCGAGATGGACGGTATAGAGACTCTTCGTGTAATAAAGGACAGAAATCTCAGCGATGCGCCTGTTATTGTGCTTACCGCAAATACCGTTGCAGGCGCAAGGGAAATGTATCTTTCCGAGGGCTTCGACGATTATCTTGCAAAGCCTGTTACGGGAAGAATGTTATACGGCGTACTGAAAAAATATCTTCCCCAAGAGATGATAAAGGAGCTGCCAGTAAATATTCCTGCTCCCGCTGATGAGAAAAACGCTCCAAGGCGGAAACGTACGGTTATGGAGCGGCTGGGAGAATTTCTCGATACGGCAACGGGTCTTACCTACTGCTGCGAGGACGAGGAATTTTACGTATCAATGCTTCAGACCTATCTTGAAAATTCCCGTCTTGAGGATATGAAGAATTTCTTTGAGGAAAGAGATTTCGACAACTACCGTATCACCGTTCATTCAATAAAGAGCACCTCGCTCACCATCGGAGCTGCAGAGCTTTCGGCAGAGGCAAAGAGCCTTGAAATGGCGCAGAAATCGGGAGAAATCGGCTATATTGAGGAAAATCATCAAAGGGTTTACGAGCAGTACGGCGAAATGCTTGAAAAAATAAAGGCTGTTCTTGACGATCCCGACGATATTCTGGGCGGTATGGAAGAGGAAGAAGAAAGAATATCAAAAATTCTGATAGTTGATGACGACCCCTCCTGCCTTGCCATTGCAAAACGTACTCTTGAGACGAGATTTGAAGTCATAACTTCTCTTTCGGGAGAAGAGGCTCTGGGAATAATTGAAAAAACCGTTCCCGACCTTGCGGTGCTGGATATTTATATGCCCGAGATGGACGGCTTTGAACTGATGAAGCGGATAAGGGAGAAAAGCGGTATTCCCGTGGTGTTCCTTACTGCGGACTCGGACAAAGCCCTTGAGGAAAGGAGCTTCAGGGAGGGCGCTATGGACTTTATAACCAAGCCCGTAACAAGCACTATCCTTATCAACAGACTGAGCAGAGTTATTGAGCTTGACGATCTGAAAAAGAGAGTTTCCTGCGGATAAAATCACATAACAAACAGGGCTTCTGCACATTCGGCAGAAGCCCTTGTTATACTAATTCTTAATCGTTCTGTCGGCTTTGTCTATGGGTTGATTAAGAATTAGTATTAATATTCGGTTTTGGGTTCAGCCCTGATGTCTGCACACATTAAGTCTGAGACAATCGCTTATAAGGGCGATAAGCTCGGAATTTGTGGGTTTTGAGCCGTGAAAATCTATTTTGCAGTGAAGCTTGTCCTCGATATATGCAACGTCACCGTCTCCCCTGTCCCAAGCCGAAGAAATTGCGTGTCTGATAGCTCTTTCCACACGGGTGGGGGTGGTGCCGTTGGTGCGTGCCACCGCAGGATAAAGCTCCTTTGTTATGCTGTCAAGGATAGTCATATCCTCCACAGCAAGCATTACAGCGTTTCTGAGATATCTGTAACCTTTTATATTTGCGGGTATGCCTATTCGCTGGATTATTTCGGTAACTACAGGTTCCATACTGTTTGTTCTTTCGGGAATATGACCGCCCCAGGGCAATTTGCCAAAGTTCTGTTCGCTTGAATACATTGTTGACATAAAATCTATCCTCCTGCTTACTAATAGGGTAAATTTTTTAATGTTATATTCTTTCTCTCTCTGTAATTTTCCGCTTTATTTTTCCTGATGGATAGCATATGCTTTATGTGCTAATAATAACACTTACTTCACGATATGTCAACACTTTTTGCGTGGAAACTTTCGACATCTTCAAAATCTTGTTAATATTTATAATTTCCTCAAAGTGTGTTGAAATATGTGGTATTATCTTTACCATTTATGAATTACACTTGCGGGGGTGCAAACAGGTTACTGTTAGATCTATTGATCATATGGCGGTAATCCGCGATTTATTGGTTATTGTGCAGATTTTCGGGATATTATTGTAATAACAATCAAATTAACAAATATATTTATATTTATTGCTAAATAATAAACATCTTAACGGGTGTTTAGCAAAATATATCAAGTTAATCCGAAATAAATAATACACTATATGTTAATATGAAAGTGTCTGCAAGGTTGACACTTTACAAAATATTTACACTACAAATTACATAGGATATATCAAAAAAATAAGAATATATCACTATGACTTTCTGCTATCTGACGATTTATTACACATAATTAAATAAAAAGACATAATTATATAGTATAATGAAAATATGTATATTTTAATTTATAATATTTTTGGGAGGTAACTTTAAAATGGCAGAGAAAAAAGGCTTGATAGCAGAGTTCAAGGAATTTATCGCAAAGGGAAATGTTATGAATTTAGCAGTGGGCGTTATCATCGGTGCAGCTTTTCAGAACATAGTTTCAGCCCTTACAAACAGCTTTATCAATCCCCTTATCGCACTTGTTACAGGCGGCTGTGAGAGGGACGAGGCAGGAAACCTTATCCTTGTGGGCGGACAGTTCACCATAAACGGCGTTTCCTTCGATTACGGCTCATTTATTTCCGCAGTTCTCAATTTCCTTATTATGGCTGTTATACTTTTTACTATGGTAAAGGCTGTTAACAAGCTTATGTCCGTGGGCAAGAAGAAAGAGGAGGAAGAGGAGCCCGAGCCTCCCGCAGAGCCCGAGCCTACAGCAGAGGAGCTTCTCCTTACCGAGATCAGAGACATTCTCAAGGATAAAAACTGAGAAAGACAAATTGCACAAAAAATTCTTTTGCGAACATTACATATTCTAACTGCAAATTTTATATTCCCACTTGAAATCGGGGGCTGTTTGTAGTAAAATATAAAAAATACCTATATGAATAATAAAATATAAAGATTTGGAGGAGATTTATAATGCTGGATACTGAAATGTCAAGCAAGTTCGGAAAAGAGGGTCTGACCTTTGACGACGTTCTGCTTATTCCCGGAAAGTCTGATGTCACACCCAATATGATAAACCTTAAAACAAGGCTTGCAAAGGATATTTACCTTAACACTCCTATCGTAACATCGGCTATGGACACAGTTACCGAGGCTAAAATGGCTATAGCCATCGCACGTGAGGGCGGTATCGGCATTATCCACAAGAATATGACCATCGAGCAGCAGGCTGACGAGGTGGACAAGGTAAAGCGCTCCGAAAACGGCGTTATCGTAAATCCTTTCTCCCTTACTGCTGACAAGCTTGTTTCCGAGGCGGACAAGCTTATGGGCAAGTATAAGATATCCGGCGTGCCTATCGTTGATAACAAGGGCAAGCTTGTGGGTATCCTCACAAACAGGGACCTTCGCTTCCTCAGAGATTATGACATACCCATCAGCGAGGTAATGACAAAGGAAAATCTTATAACCGCTCCTGTGGGCACAGACCTTGAAGCGGCTCAGAAAATTCTTATGAACCACAAGATCGAAAAGCTTCCCATCGTTGACGATGACGGAACATTAAAGGGTCTTATAACCATCAAGGATATCGAAAAGGCTGTTCAGTACCCCAATTCCGCAAGAGACAAGAGCGGCAGACTTCTCTGCGGCGCTGCTATCGGAATTACGGGAGACGTTCTCGACAGAGCAAAGGCTCTCCTTGACGCTCAGGTAGACGTTCTCGTTCTTGACTCCGCTCACGGTCACTCCAAGAACATTATGACCTGTCTTGACAAGATAAAGACAGCATTTCCCAATGCGGTCATCATTGCAGGAAATATCGCCACCGCCGAGGCTGCCGAGGACCTTATCAAGGCAGGCGCAGACTGCGTTAAGGTTGGTATCGGACCCGGCTCCATCTGCACCACACGAGTTGTTGCAGGTATCGGCGTTCCCCAGATCACTGCGGTATATGACGCTGCCTGTGTTGCCGCTAAGTATGACATTCCCGTTATCGCCGATGGCGGTATCAAGTATTCCGGCGATATCGTTAAGGCTCTTGCAGCAGGCGCAAACTGCGTAATGCTGGGTTCGCTCCTTGCAGGCTGCGACGAGGCTCCCGGCGAGACCGAAATATATCAGGGCAGAAGCTTCAAGGTTTACCGAGGAATGGGCTCTCTGGGCGCAATGGCTTGCGGTTCCAAGGACAGATATTTCCAGGAGGGCGCAAAGAAGCTGGTTCCCGAGGGCGTTGAGGGACGTGTTCCTTACAAGGGAATGGTTTCCGACACTATCTTCCAGCTTGTAGGCGGTATCCGTTCGGGTATGGGCTACTGCGGCTGTCCCACCATTGCAGATCTCCACGAGAAGGCTAAGTTCGTAAGAATTACAGGCGCAGGTCTCAAGGAGTCCCACCCCCACGACATCTATATCACTAAGGAAGCTCCCAACTATTCTGTTCACGACTAAAAGGAGACTTTTACTATGGATATCAAGGCGAAGATAGAAGAAATCGTCACAAAAATCAAGGCTGACCCCGACTTTCTGAAAGAATTTCAGGCAGACCCCGTTAAGGCTGTTGAGAAGATCACAGGCACAGACCTGCCCGATGATGTGTTAAACCCCATCATTGACGGCGTTAAGGCTAAAATTACGGCGGATAACGTCAAGGGTATGCTTGGCGGTATCTTTGGCGCAAAGAAATAAAATTATGCGGAGCGGAGATGTTTCTTCGCTCCGTTTTTAAAAAGTTTGGCTATTCCATATTGTTGAATATATTAAAATAATTACATATAGTATAATACTATTAGTATTACTTAAAATAAAAGTACATATTGTTATATTGTAATATTATTATAAATATATACAAATTGTATAGAAAGGGAGTATTATTATGAGATTTACGGAAAATCCTATGGAACGTATTTCTAAAGAAGCAGAGGGAATGATAAAGGAAATAGAGTCACTTGAGCCTGTGAGTCTTTCAGCGTTTGACAGCGGCAGCACAATGGCTGTTTTTGTTGATATAATCAACGGATTTATAAACGAGGGAGCAATGGCTTCGGAAAGGGTGGGAGACATTATTCCCCCAAATGCAAAGCTTCTGAAAATGTGCAATGAAACAGGTATCCTCACCGCCGCATTTGCCGACTGCCACGAGAAAAACGCCGCCGAATTTGCTTCATTTCCCCCACACTGCGTCAAGGACACACGTGAGTCGGAAATCGTGGACGAATTAAAGGAGCAGGGGGGATATATCCTCATTCCCAAAAACTCCACAAACGGCTTCAACGAGCAGAAATTCAAGGACCTCATTGAATGTCACCCCGAGATATGCACCTTTATCGTTACGGGAGACTGCGCCGATATTTGCGTACTGCAGTTCTGCCTTGGGCTGAAAACATTTTTCACCGCACAGGACAAGCAGATAAAGATAATCGTTCCGATTTCCTGCGTGGAGACCTATGACGCGCCTTTCCACAGCAGCGATTTTGCAAATCTTGCGGCTTACAAGCTTTTAAAGGACAGCGGTATCACTTTTGTGAGCGGTATTGAGGAATAAGAGGTGATGTTATGGGATATTCGGAAATGAACTGCCCCCACTGCGGTAAAATGAACAGGGAAAGCTGCAATGCGCATATGTACGGCAGTCCCATACGGGTGTGCAAAAGCTGCGGAAAGAAATATGTTGACAGCAGATATACCGAGCCTGCTCTTACAGGCTTTGACAGAAAATCAACAGACCCCTCTGTATATGCAAAGGGTGCTGCTATTTTCGGTGCGGGTTTTGTAATCACTCTCGGGTGGGTGATATTCACAATAACTACAAGGGGCAGCTATTCGATAAAAATGGCAGGAACGTCCGTTATTTGTTTAATAGGTCTGATAATGTGCGCCGTTATGCTTATAAGAATAAAGTCGGGCATTGCGGACAAAGAAAATCAGAAATTCCTTGAGGAATCTGAAAATCGGCTTGCGGATAAGGAATATGTGAGGGAGCTTATTGATAACGGGATAGATGTTCCCGAGAAGTATCGGTAATATTTACAATTATTGTGACATATTTTGCACCGTTGATTGTTTTACTATTATATAAAGACATAAAAATGGAGGAATTTCAAGGACATAAAAATATCGGCGCAGTGGTATTCGTGTAATGAGTGCGCAGGCGGTTTTCACGTATGTATATAGAAAGCCGAGACGAATACAAGGAATTGTTGCAGAGGAAAATGCGTATGACGCTCATATTTGATAAATAACTTTGAAAGGACGATAAAAAATGAACGAAAGAAATCTCACGCTCCTTACCGATTTTTACGAGCTGACAATGGGAAACGGCTACCTTGAAAACGGTATTGGTGACAACATCTGCTGCTTTGACCTTTATTTCAGAAAGGTTCCCGACAACGGCGGCTTTGCGGTGATGTGCGGTCTGGAGCAGGCTATCGACTACATCAAAAATCTCCGCTTTTCCGAGGAGGATATTGAATTTTTAAGGGAAAAGAAGATTTTTTCCGAAAGATTTCTCGATTATCTTAAGAATTTTAAATTCACCTGCGATATATGGGCTGTTCCCGAGGGAACTCCCGTATTCCCCAATGAGCCGCTTATTATTGTTAAGGGTCCCGCAATCCAGGCTCAGCTTGTGGAAACTATGCTGCTTTTGTGCATAAATCATCAGAGCCTTATTGCCACAAAGGCGGCAAGGATAGTCAAGGCAGCTGACGGCAGACCCGTTATGGAATTCGGCTCAAGGCGTGCACAGGGCTTTGACGGCGCAGTTTACGGCGCAAGAGCTGCATATATCGGCGGCTGCTGCGGAACTGCCTGCACCATTTCCGACAAGGAGATGGGCACTCCCGCTCTCGGCACTATGGCTCACAGCTGGGTGCAGATGTTCGACTCGGAGCTTGAGGCGTTCAGAGCATATGCCAAGTGCTATCCCGACTCCTGCACGCTTCTTGTGGACACATATAATGTGTTAAAATCGGGAATACCCAATGCTATAACCGTATTTAACGAGCTAAAGGCAGCCGGTCACAAGCCCGCGGGAATACGCATTGACAGCGGAGATATCACATATCTTACCAAAAAGGCAAGGAAAATGCTGGACGAAGCAGGTTTCCCCGAAGCGAAGATATGCATTTCCAACTCTCTTGACGAATACATCATACAAGACATTTTAAGGCAGGGTGCGAAAATTGACAGCTTCGGTGTGGGAGAGCGGCTTATCACATCACGGAGCGAGCCTGTTTTCGGCGGCGTCTACAAGCTTACCGCCGCAGAGAAAAACGGGGAGCTTATCCCGAAGATAAAGCTTTCGGAGAATGTGACCAAAATAACCACCCCCGATTTCAAGGAGCTGTGGAGATTTTACGACAAGTCCACAGGCAAGGCTATGGCAGACCTTATCACCTGCTACGGCGAGGAGATAGACGACAGTAAGCCCATAACCATTTTCGACCCCGACCACCCCTACAAGAAAAAGACCCTTACGGATTTCACCGCACAAAAGCTTCACATAAAGATATTTGACAAGGGCGAGTGCGTCTACACCTCCCCCACCGCCACCGAGATAAGAAGCTTTTGCGTCGCACAGCTTGACACCCTCTGGGACGAGGTGAAGCGTTTTGAAAATCCCCACGAGTATTATGTTGACCTGTCGAAGAAGCTTTGGGACAAGAAGAACGAGCTTTTGAATGAGATGGGGTAAATATATAAGATAATTTGTTATTCCTCGGAGCAGATCGTTCCGAGGAATTTTTTATTACAAAACGTATATTATTTTATTATATATACTATCTGTAACTATATTTATACAATCCGTAAAATTACAAATCAGTTACACATAAAGTTGAATTGGTTACAATGTAGTAACAACGTACAAATCAAAGGTTACAAAATCGTTACAATGCCTATTGAAAATGATATTATTTTGTAATATAATAAAATAAATAGAAGTCTTATGACGATAAAACGTATAATAAAGAAATAAAAAAGGAGACGATGAGAATGAAAAAAACAAAACTTCTTACCGCAGGCATAGTGGCGTTATCGGCTGTTTCGGCAGTGAGCGCAGGGGCATATGCAGCAGACGTGGTGGATTTTGAAGACGGCAAATATTCCTTTGTAAGTATGAAGACCGACGATGGCGGAGACCCTTCCAACCTTTCCGTAGTTGATTTCGGCGGCTCAAAGCAGCTCAAGGTCGATGTTACCGACTGCGCAAACGTGCCCAAAGTATATTTTGACCTTAATTCAATGCTGAATGCCGATGATTTTGAGAAGGTAAAGGTCATTGAGATGGACGTTACCTTCGAGTCCAAGGACGGAGTTACGGCTCCCGGCTGGGCGGGCGGCGCAATAGGCACACAGGGTGGCGAAGCAAAGACTCCTGCCTGGGCACAGACCGCCTGGGAATGTGGCGAATATGACAAGGCAGTTTCCGACCCTATTACCATTCAGAGAAAATTCCTTCTCTATTCCGAAAGATTGGTAAACGGCACCGAGGGCACTCATATGATACTTATGAGATGGGGCTCCGAGGTGGATTACAATATGTATGTGGACAATATAAAGTTCCTGGACGCCGACGGAAAGGCGATCCCGCTTGAGCTGAAGGCTTCCGCAGCACCTGTTCAGACAACAGCAGCTCCCGAAGAAACAGCTGAGCCTGAGCCTGAGGATATCCCCGAGGAAACAGAAGCTCCTGCCGAGACTGAGGCAGTTCCCGAGGAGACCGAAGCTCCCGAGACTGTTTCCGAACCCGAAGAGACCAATCCCGAGAGTGATAACGAGACGACATCTTCCACTACAGGCAACCTTTCGGCATTTGCGGCAGCCAGCGCAGTGGTTCTTTCGGGCTATGCTGTTGCAATGACGCGCAGAAAGAGAAAGTAAATTTGTGCAGGTTTGTAAAATATCAACAAAGCTTGCATATCATAATTGTTTAAAAAACAAATTGCAACTTTTGCGAGTAAATGCTATAATATACCTATAATTTGCGTAACTATATTCAAGAGACAATATAAACGCGATTAAAATATGGAGGAGAAATAATTATGAAAAAGCATCTTTCAAGCCTTGCTGCAATCACAGCAGCCGCAGCTCTTTGCACAACAGTATCCGCTACAGCTTCTGCAGCTGACTGGTCCCAGACCGGCTATGCAGATGGCGATCCCGCTACTGTAAACATCATTTCCACATCTGCTGACGGCGTTGTATTCACACAGACAACCGACGGCGTAGCAGCAAAGGCTCGTATTACACTCGATCAGATCCTCGCAGATCCCGCAGACGTTTCCAAGGTTTATTCCGGTTCCTGGACAATTGTATATCACGGCCTTGCAGGCTCTGATATCCAGGGCGTAGGCGGCGGCTGCTATGCAGCTACCTGCAACTCTACTACATACTGGATCAGCCCTGAGTTCAACGAGGACGGCACAGTAACTTGGGAAGACGAGGTTACAGTTGAGGATTCCTTCAAGTGGCTCCTTCCTTCTCAGGTTCCCACAGACGCTTCCCAGGCTGAGTTCGTATTTATGGACTGGGCAAACGCAAACCTCGTTTCCAACAATGTAACTATCGAGATCAAGGACTTCAAGATCTTCGATAAGGACGGCAACGAGATCGCTCAGAAGGAATACAGCGCATCCGGCGCAGCAGCTGAAGAGGCTCCTGCTGAAGAAGCTCCCGCAGAGGAAGCACCTGCAGCTGAAGAGGCTACCGCTGAGACAGAGGCAGCTCCCGCAGCTGACACAACTACTCCCGTTGCAGCAACAGGCAACACCGCAGCAGCTTCTATTGCAGCAGTAATGGCAGTAGCAGGCGCAGCAGCTCTTATTTCTAAGAGAAAGTAATCTAAGATCAAAGTTAATATTTATGCAGAGAATACTTTATTGGGTGATCTCTGCATAATTCTGTTTATTTACAGAATTATGAAAGGAAGTTTTCACAATGAATTTCAAGAAAATTGTAGCAACATTTGCAGCTGCAGCTCTTTCCGTTTCAGCTCTTTCCGTTTCGGCAATGGCTCTTTCCACAAAGGACTATCTCAAGGACGGCGTTGTATACATTAACGCTGATAAGCCCGAAGATCCTACCTGGGCAATCGACGCAGGCGTGGCTCAGACAGATGTTTACGGCGTTACATTCCACGTAACATTCGAGGGCAATGATGAATGGTACGGCGGCGGAATTGGTGCGAACTCCAACTCCACAGGCTGGAAGTCCATTGAGTGGGGAACTAACTCCAAGGAGATCACCGCTGACGTTGAGAACAACACTATCACTTGGCTTTCCGATGCTCCCGTATTTGCAGAGACTGATGAGTATGCTCAGCTTTGGCTCCAGACCTGGACCGGTAAGGTCACAGTTAACAGTGCAGACGTTCTCGGCAAGGACGGCGTGATCCTTTCTACAGATGACGCTCCTGCAGAGACAGAGGCGCCTGCAGAGACTGAAACAGAGGCTCCCGCTGAGGAGGCTGAGGCTGAAACAGAAGCACCCGCAGAGGAGACAGAAGCTGAAACAGAGGCTCCTGCAGAGGAGACCGAGGCTGCTCCCGTTGAGGAGACTGCAGCAGTTGATTACTCCGCTCTCACAGGCGAAGTTATCACCGATACAGAAGCAACATCTGCAGGCGCTTGGGGACAGGCTATCACCCTCACAACAGTAAAGAACGAAAACGGCGTGTTCGACCCTGCTGTTCTTACTCCCGACAAGGCTGTAGTAGTTTACTACGAGGCTGAAACAGCTCCCGAGGTTGTTCTCCAGTCATGGAGCGGCGGCGAAGGCTGGGCAAAGGTTCCCGCAAACGAGGAATTCTCCACCGACGGCGTTGCAGTATTCACATACGATTATATGACCGCTATGTACCAGAGCGAGGATTTCGTTTCTACTCTTGATGCATTCATCGTAGGCGACACAGGTTCCGAGCTTACAGTATCCAAGGTTCTTCTCGTTGACGCAGCTTCCCTCACAGCAGGCGCTGAGTCCGATGAGGAGGTTATCGAGGACGCTGCTCCCGCTGATGTAGAGGTTGTAGAAGAGGCTCCCGCCGAGGAAGCTGTAACTGAGGCTCCCGTAGCTGATACAACAACTCCCGTTGCTTCCACAGGCAATACCGCAGCAGCTTCCATCGCAGCAGTAATGGCACTTGCAGGCGCAGCTGCTCTCATTTCCAAGAGAAAGTAATTTTCTAAAAATGCAAAATCAAAGCCGTTTTCTTCGGAAAGCGGCTTTTTTGTTTTATGTGTTTAAATGTGCCAAGAATGACGAATGATTATTTGTGCATTATTTACATTGAAATAAGCAAACAATAATGATATAATAATACTGCAAATAAAATTTGACGTAAATAACGTCAAGGAGGAGAATTAAAATGAAATTAAAGAAAATTTTAGCAGGCTTTGTAGCTGCTGCAATGGCAGTTACAACAATGGCTGTAAGCGCATTCGCTTCTACAGTAACACTTGACAGCGAGTATGTTGGTTCCTGGGGTGCAGGTCTCTGCATTCCTAAGACTGAGCTTGAGGCTATCGGCAGTGATGTAAAGGTTACTCTCGACATCGAGACCCGCAACCTTGCAAATACTGCAGACCAGTTCCTTCTCGCTCCTATGGACTACGACAACAGCTGGACAAGAGTTACAGATCAGCTCACAAGTGACACAATGGTTGCTAAGCCTGATGGCTTTGTAGTCGTTAAGGAAGGTCAGACATCTGTTGAGTTCGTAATCACAGCTGATACAATTGCTTCTCTCGGTGACAGCGGACTTGGTTTCCAGGTTCAGAACGTTATCGTTAAGTCTGCAAACCTCGAGGCAGGTTCTCCTGAGGGCGCATACACCATCATCGAAGAGGCTGACGTAAAGGACTACTGTTTCACACCCGCTGAGGATACAGCTGCTGCTGAGGAAACAGAGGCTCCCGCTGAGGAATCTGCAGAAGAGACCGAGGCTGAGGCTGTAGAGGAAACAGCTGAAGAGGTTGAGGAGACTGAGGCTGTTGAAGAGACAGTTGAAGAGACCGAAGCTGCTCCTGCTGAGACCGAGGCTGCTCCTGCTGAGACCGAGGCTGCTCCCGCTGCTGATACAACAACAGCTCCCGCTGCTACAGGCAACACCGCTGCTGCTGCAATCGCAGTTGTAATGGTTGCTGCAGGCGCTGCTGCTCTCGTTTCCAAGAGAAAGTAATCAGTACATAAAGCAAGTTCAGAGACGTTGTGCAATGCACAGCGTCTCTTTTTTTACGAATAGGTAGATTTTTTTGTAAAAGTATGGTATAATAAAGAAAACTCCCGGGAAAGGAAGGTCACCAAATTGGAAAACAGGCTTGAAGCCTTTGAGGAAATGCTTTCGGCGGTGATACGGAAATACACCGATACATCCGAAAAGCTTGACGCTTTAAAAGCGCAGGGCAAAAACAAGACTGCCGCATTTCGCGAGCTTCTGGGAGACAAGCTGACCTGCCGCTATATGCTTTCGCTTTATGAGCAGTATGGTCTGATAGAAAAAAACTCATTTAAGGAGAGGTCGGAATGAACTATATTTATCCCCTGATGTCACAGATACCTGCCACAGGAAATGTGGAGCAGAAAACCTATATTATCGTCCTTGTCATAGCGGCGGTTCTGATTTTGGGAGCAATTATCGCAGGGATATTCACCAAGAAAAAAAAATAATAAAATATTATTGCATTTAATCAAAATATATGATACAATATTATTAACAATTCTGCGCCAAGAGCAGAGAAAAAACGGAGGTAATTATTATGGGACTTATCACAGCAGCAGTATCATCAATTTCAGGTTCTCTTGCGGACTCGTGGAAGGAAGTTATCGAGCCTGACGATATGACCGACAGCACTCTGCTTGTAAAGGGAGTAGCAATAAAACAAGGCTCCAACAAGCGTGGAACGGAAAATGTTGTTTCCAACGGCTCCGTGATACACGTTTTCCCCAACACCCTTATGCTCCTTATTGACGGCGGCAAGATCGTTGACTACAGCGCTCAGGAGGGCTATTATATTGTAAATAACTCCTCCTCCCCCTCTCTCTTCAACGGCGAGCTGAGCGAGACTCTGAAGGACACCTGGGAGCGCTTCAAATTTGGCGGCGCACCCTCTCAGAGACAGTATGTTTACTACATAAACACTGCCGAGATCAAGGGCATAAAGTTCGGCACACGCCAGCCCGTAAACTATTTCGACAATTTCTATAATGCAGAGCTGTTCCTCAGAGCCCACGGCTCCTACTCCATAAAGATCACCGACCCCATCAAGTTCTTTACCGAGTTTGCACCCAAGGGCACTGACAGGATCGAGATAAAGGACCTCTCCGAGCAGCTTTTCAACGAGTTTATGGACGCTCTCCAGTCCGCCATCAACCAGATGTCCGTTGACGGCGTAAGAATATCCGCAATAACATCAAAATCCAGAGAGCTTTCCAAGTATATGGCAAATACCCTTGATGCCGACTGGACAGAGCTTCGCGGAATAGAGGTCTGCTCCGTAGGAATAGCAAGCCTTTCCTACGACGACGAGAGCAAGGCTCTTATCAATATGAGAAACAAGGGCGCAATGATGTCCGACCCCACTATCAGAGAGGGCTTTGTACAGTCCTCCGTGGCACAGGGACTCCAGAGCGCAGGCTCCAACACATCAGGCGCAGGAAATGCATTTATGGCAATGAATATGGGTATGGGCGGAGCAGGCGGATTTATGAACGCCGCTTCTCAGGCAAATGCCGCTCAGATGCAGATGCAGGCACAGCAAGCACAAGTACAGCAGGCTCAGCAGGCAGCTGCAAACACCTGGAAATGCTCCTGCGGCGCAGAGAATACAGGCAATTTCTGTAATAACTGCGGCTCAAAGAAGCCTGCTCCCGCCGGCGAATGGACCTGTTCCTGCGGAACAAAGAATACAGGAAAATTCTGCGGAAACTGCGGAGCAAAAAATCCCAACGAGGAATGGACCTGCTCCTGCGGTGCAGTGAACAAGGGCAATTTCTGCAATAACTGCGGTTCCAAGAGACCATAAGCGGGTGACGACCCACAGCGAGGTCGCGCTGTGAATTTGTACAGACCGGCAGTTTTGTCTCCGCGCCGACAGATTTTGCGTGAGTTTGACAGATTCGTAATTATCGGCTATACAAATTTCTTTTATTTGCCAAACCTCTGTTTTATAACGGGATATTAAATTAAAAAAGGAGCGGTCATCATTTGTGAAAACATTCTGATGACCGCTTTTTGAAACGGGGTATAAAAATGAAAGGGAAATATGAGTCTCAAAGTAAAACAGCGGGAATAATAGTTTTAATAATAAATCTGATAATTCTTTTTCTGATAATTGACCGGCATATTCTCGTAATAATGCTGATAATAATTCCGATAGAAATATTTGGGATTTTACTTACATTTGACAAAAACGGCAGCTTTGAAGCCGATGAAAAGACAGTCAGATTTAAAAGCCGCTTTGATGATGATACTATTCTGCTATCGGATATTATTTCCGCCGAATGTACCCCGAAGGTCGAGCATAACAGGTATCAGTCCCACGTAAGGCTTGAGCTTGAAATAGAGACAGCCTCGGGTGAAAGCTATACCTACAGCGCAATGTCCTCGGAACTCATTGATGATATACTCATAAATTCGGATTTACTGAAAACCGAGCCGTTAATGCAGCTGTGCGAATATATAAACTGCCGCATAGCTTGATAGTCCGTCCATTTCCATAAAAACTAACGCAAAAAAGCTGCCTTTGACGCATTGGTCAAAAGCAGCTTTAATATTTTTACCGTTTCAAAGAAAAAACTTCTCAGTCAAGGCTCTTCATTGTGGGGAACAGCAGAACATCTCTGATAGCGCTGCTGTTTGTAAGGAGCATAACAAGCCTGTCAATACCGAAACCAATACCGCCTGTGGGGGGCATACCGATCTCGAGAGCGCGGAGGAAATCCTCGTCAATGCTGTTTGCTTCTTCGTCGCCCAGACGCTTCATCTCTTCCTGAGCCTCAAATCTTCTGCGCTGATCAACAGGGTCATTCAGCTCAGAGTATGCATTAGCCATCTCTCTGCCCGTGATGAAAAGCTCGAAACGCTCGGTGTATTCGGGATTTTCGGGCTTCATCTTTGTAAGAGGAGAAATGTCCGTAGGGTGATCCATAATGAATGTGGGCTGGATAAGATGCTCCTCAACAAATTCGTCAAAGAAAAGATTAAGGATATCGCCCTTCTTGTGGCGCTTTTCATACTCAATGTGATGAGCGTCCGCAGCAGCTCTCGCCTCTTCAATAGTGTGTATCTCGTTAAAGTCAACGCCCGAGTATTTCTTCACAGCGTCCACCATAGTAAGCCTCTCAAAAGGCTTGCCGAGATCTATTTCAACGTCACCATACATTATCTTTGTGGTGCCACATACTTCTTCGGCGCAGTGACGATAAAGATTTTCCGCCAGATCCATCATACCGTGATAATCGGTGTATGCCTGATAAAGCTCCATAAGAGTAAACTCGGGATTGTGCTTAGTGTCAACGCCCTCGTTGCGGAAAACTCTGCCTATCTCGTAAACTCTGTCCAGACCGCCTACAATAAGTCTCTTGAGATAAAGCTCAAGTGAAATTCTGAGCCTTACGTCTTCGTTCAGCGCATTGTAATGAGTCTCAAAGGGACGTGCGGAAGCTCCGCCCGCATTTGCCACCAGCATAGGAGTCTCAACCTCAATGAAGCCCTGAGCGTCAAGATAGCGCCTGATAGCCGCAATAATGCGTGAACGCTTTCTGAATGTCTCAGCAACATCGGGATTAACGATAAGGTCAACATATCTCTGACGGTAGCGAGCGTCCTGGTCCTTCAAGCCGTGCCACTTTTCGGGAAGGGGCAGCAGTGACTTTGTGAGCAGAGTGATCTTCTGAGCGTGAACGGTAACTTCACCGGTCCTTGTCTTGAAAACAAAGCCCTCAACGCCAACGATATCGCCCATATCCCAGGTCTTGAACTCCTTGAACGCCTCCTCACCGATGTCGTTCATACGTACATAGACTTGCATACGGTCAGTGCTGTCGCGAACGTCAATGAAGTTAGCCTTGCCCATATTGCGCCAGGTCATAATTCTGCCTGCGATCTTAACGTTTATCCTGTTATTTTCAAGAGCAGCCTTCAGAGCCTCCTCGTCGCCGTTAGCTTCAGCGGTAAGGCGCTCCTCAAGCTCAGCGTACTGCTTTCTAATCTCGGAATTTTTGATATTGTAGTCAAACTTGGTTATCTCAAAGGGGTTTTTGCCCTGAGCCTTGAGATTGTCAAGCTTTTCCATTCTGACCTTTTTTAATATGTGGATATCTTCTTCGGTCTGCTCCGCCTCTTCCGCAGGTGAGGAGTTTTCCTTCAGCTGTTCATCTGCCATTTTTTTCATTCCTTTGCAATATTTTAGTGCGTGATATTATTTAGTAAAAAAGCCAAATCTCATAAATTCTGCCTGCGCGGACATAAAACCCGCTGCCGGCATAAATTAACAGCGCGGCCCCGCTTCGGGTCGTCACCCGATCACTTGCTTATCTCCAGAACTTCCATCTTGATAATGCCCATAGGAGCCTCTACCTCGATAATATCGCCCACTTTTTTCTTGAGAGCGGCAATACCGATAGGTGCGTCATCGGAGATCTTGTTGTTTTCGGGGTCAGCCTCGGTGGAGCCGACTATCTGTATTTCAAGGATCTCGTCAAATTCAAGATCTTTAAGCTTAACAAAAGAACCGATGTCTATCTCGTCAGTGGAAAGGTCCTCATCGTTAACGACCTCGGCATTGCTGATCTTCATTTCAATGTCAACGATCTCAGCCTCCAGGATAGCCTGCTCATTCTTAGCCTCATCGTACTCGGCGTTCTCGGAAAGGTCTCCGAAGGAACGAGCTTCCTTGAGCTTCTGAGCAACCTCTGCTCTGCGGACATTTTTGAGGTATTCGAGATGTTTTTCCAGATCCTTCAAACCTTCCGCGGACATTCTGATTTTCTTGACTGCCATAATATATAACCATCCTTTCAAGTGACTTCGGATATAATTACCTAAGTTTATATTATATAACAAATCCTGATTTATGTCAAGGGATTTTATGTAACCTAAATGCTAATTTCCGAAAATCGAAAAAACTGAGATAAATTATACTGTCACAATTCCCAAATTTCCCTCTGAAATAAATCCGCACCCCTCCCCGAAGGAGAAAACATTATCAGCGGTGATTTCGCCGAAAGCGCCGTTTAAAGCCGAAAGCCCCTTTCGCGCCTTGTCTCTTCCGCGCTCTGAGGATATTTCGGGGAGCAGGAATTTTACCTGTCCGTCCTCATATAAAACACCGATGCCGCAGCTTACGGAAAATATTTTAACAGGCTTTCTGTCCTCGCCGCAGAGCTGATATTTACCTGCGGTCTCGCAGTTTTTCCGTTTTATCTCCGTCTTGATAATTCCGTATCCGCCCGAAAGCCTGCACAGATAATAAGCAAAGCTGCCGAAAACGCAGACATCAATGATATTTTCATAAGTTTTTTCAAAGCTTACAAAATCGTCCTCGTCCTTATGCATAATGTAGGAATTGCCCTCTGCGGAAAGGACGGCAAAAAGTCCCGATTTTCCCAAAGGGAGCAGCTTTTTAACGCTTACCCTCGCCGCCGTGAAGCTGCTGTCCGAGTCCTCCGCGTCGCATATGTCGCTGCCAGTTATCTCTATCATCGCCCCCAGACTTACGGTCTTTTCAATCTCGCCGTCGGGAGTGCAGATGTACAGCAGGGAGTCGGAAAAAACGTAAAATCTCCCCTCATAATAAGCCGCATATTCGGGAGCGGTAAGAGCACATAACACAGGCTCCTTATCGGGGTCATTGTAAACAAAAACGCCGCCCCTCTCGGTAATGAACATAACGCAGTCCTCACCGAGAGCCGCCCCCGATATTCCCACGGGACACCGCACCTCGGCAATATTTCCCTCAAAGTCCGCCCTGAAAACCGTGTGCCTGCCCTCCGAGCCGAAAACGGCAACAATTCCTTTGTCGCTGTGGGAATAGACCGCCGACAAAGGCTTGTCCGTGCCGAAATCGAGAGCCTTTATATCAGCCGTAACGGGCTGCGTATCGGCAGCGCTTCGTCTTTCGGGAGCTTTTGACGCAGTCCTTGCTTTAGGAGCAGCTTTAGCCTTTTGGGGCTTGCTGTTTGCCGCAGCAATGCCTGCCGCCGCTCCTGCCCCTGCCGCAGCAGTGCATAATAAAGCTATGTCCTTGGCTTTCATTTTATTTCACCCTTTCCGTTTACTTGTTTTTTTCCGAATATCCTCTTGAAAATGGATTTTTTCGGGTCAGCCGTCCGCTTGCTCAGATCGGGTATCTGTAAATCGAACATATACTCACCCGTCTCCATACAGTTAATGACCCCGTTGTTATAATATTTCTCCGCGCTCTGATATCCCGTAGGAACATAAAATGCCACATCAAATCCCAGCTTGCTCAGAAACGCAAGGAGTATGCTGTCCGCCCGAGAAATGACATTCTCCCCCGTTGCGATATAAATGACCTTGGGATTTACCGCCGTAAAATCGAATTTCTGAATAAGCCGCAGAATATCGCTGCTCATATTAAGAGCAATATGAATTATCCTGTATTCCAGACCGCCCGTTTTCTGATCCTTTATCACATTAGCCTCAAGAAATGCGGACAGCTTATCCAGAATGTAGTCCTGAGTTTCCTCCTTGAGAAAGCCATAGCCGTAATTCTTGTGAGCCTTCACAGCCGACTTGTTCAGCCTGCCGTTTTTCATAAAGCCCACCGCATATTCGCAGGAGCCTTCCTCGTTTGTAATAGGCTCGCCCTTGAAAATAAGTGTGTTGTCGGGAAAAGCAATTGCCATATCGTGAAGCTCGTTCCAGTATCTGGGCAGGTCCTTGTCCTTGACTCCCGAAATTTTCGCCATAATAACGGGAATGTTCACCACGTCCCCCGAAACGCTGAAATTGGGTCTGAATTTCAGTTCGGAAGCCCATAGCATAGGGATCTCCTCGTACATCGTTTTAAGAACTACCGCATTTGCCTTTGCGTATTGATGACTGCGGAAAATGCCCGTGTCGGTGTACATCATACTGTCAAGCTCACGCTCCGCATAGTACGCCACCGTACCGAGAGAAGCGTCTCCCCCCTCTCTGGGGAATTTCTCCGCAGGCAGCGACTCCGTAAAATTCCGCTCATACATAAGGTCATCATACAGCTCGCATTTGCCTCCAAGCTCGGGTCTGAGTATTAAAACGTCCGCAGGACAGCGGGCTATCATCTTCACAAACATAGCCTCCGAAGCGCTTCTGCAGCCGCCGAAAATGATAAGACAGGGAAATCCCTTTCTGCCGCCGCCGAAAAGCTCCTTCTGATATCTTTTCAGCCAGCACAGCAGGAACACCGCCTTGGAAATACCCTTTCTCATATCGTTCCCGTCCGCAAAGTACATATCCATGACCGCCCCGAAAGCGTTTCGCATAATGCCCTGTAATTTCGGGTCGGAGTGAACGATGTTCTGTGAAAGCGCAGCAGTCATATCTGCGGGAGTTCTGTAATTTCCCCGAGATACAGAATTTATCTCCTCATTTGAAGGCGGCTCTATAGCCTTGTCAATAACCAAAGGGACTCTCGTCTCTCTCAGCTTCATATAAAAGCTGTACAGGTCGCTGAGATATGTTGTCTTGTTCTCCGCACCGTTTATCCTCGCATAGCAGGTGTAATATGTGTCAGGCTCGCTTCCTCTTGCGGCAGGCTCGGTGAGAATGTCCGCATAAATATTTCCCGATATCCACGCATTAACGCAGAAGCCGCCGTTTTTTCGTGCAGGGTTCAAACTGCCTGCCGGTACTGCCGCCGCATTTTTCCGCTTGTCATCGGCTTTTTTTCTGATATCCGCAAGAGTAAATCCCGAGGGAAAATCCACTCCCTCCGAAACATCTATAAGCACCGCCGTTTTTTCACATTCGGGCAGCTTGTCAAAATAACCGCTGCCGTCATATTCCGCAATAAGCACATCACAGCCTGCCCTTGCCGCCGCATTCAGCATCATCATTTCGTGACGGGAAATGCCGCCCCTGCACAGTATCTTCGGGGGATATTTCTCCTTTGAGGGAGCAAGTGCCCTTGCAATATCCCGTCTCAGCCAGCACATAAATTTGATAAAGGTGTTTTTTAAAATGCTGTCATTCTTGCCCTCGCTTTTGAGCCGTGAGAGGGACTCAAAAAAGCAGTCCGACAATGTCCTTACAGCGTCCTCCGAAGCATTGCAGCACTTCCTCGCCGCCGCCTTTATAAATTCCCTGTCAAGCTTAAAATCCGAAGCGCAGGAGCTTTCAAAATAAGCGATATCACCTGCAGTGGGATTAGCCATACCCTTTTCGAGAAAAGCCCCGCGCCTTACCGCCATAGCGAAAAAGCGCAGAAGAAGCTCCTCGGTATCGGGGCAGTATTTATTTATCCTCAGAAAATGACCTCCTGCGGAAAGCTGTTCCGACAGAAGCTCCGGGGGTATGGAAATGTTCATACTCAAACCATCTTTCATTGATCTCTAAGATTGCCGATAAAGGGGATAATGTCCTTGTAGCTCACCGCAAGATTAAGGTTCTGACCCTTGCTGAAGCCTGCGGTGCTGATGCCGATGACCTCCCCGTGCATATTAAGGAGAGCGCCCCCCGAGCTGCCGCCCGAAATGGGAGCGGTAAACTGTATCATATCAACGCCGTTTATCTCCCGAAAGCCCGAAATGATTCCGTCGGAAACGCTGTTAAAAAGCCCAAGGGGACTGCCTATAGCCACCACCTTCTGACCTCGCCTCAGCTCCTCTCTGCCGCTGTAGAACCGCATAGGAGTAAGCTGCCTGTCAATTCGGAGAATTGCCAGATCAAGGTTCGGGTGATATTTGATTATCTCATTAGTGCGGTAAATGTTCTCATCATTTTCCAGCTGAACGGAGAATGATCTTGCGCCTCCCGCCACGTGGAAATTGGTGAGTATGTAGCCGCCTCTGCCAATAATAATGCCCGAGCCCGAGCCGATGACCTTTCCCCTGCTGTTGTGAAGATTTATCATCACCACCGATGAAGCAAGAGTTGCAAGCTCCTCAAAGGACATCTCGCCGCTCTGCGCAGCACTTTCTCTGACGGGAGATACTGCAGACGTGCTTACCGCAGGTGTTCTCACAGGCGATGTGGGAACGTTAAGAGGGATATGATTTCCCGAAACTGCCGGAACAGCAGCCTTTGCCGCCTTTGCCCCCACCTTTGACGCAATAGGGGTGGTGTCCGATTTTTCCGTCCTTGCAGGCTGATACTCGGGGAGAGTAAATTCCCTGTTTTCCCCCAGCCTTATAAGCTCTTCTCTCCGCTCCATTCCCTCGGGGAGAGACGGTTCGCCTGAGGGAACGAGAAGCAGCACGTCTATCCCCATAAGCGCCGCCATAAGGCAGAAAAGATATTCCTTGCAGCCAGCCTTACCCGAGCATACCAGCTTGGGACATTTTCCTCCCTCGCAGAAAAGCCCGGGGAGGAGCCTGTCAGCGCGGAACATAAGCATAGCCGCAAGATTTTTTTCTATGGAAGGATTTATATTTTTCCGAGCCGAGCGGTAAAGCGAGCATACCTCTTTCAGAGCCGTCTCCATTTCGGGAGAAAGCACCTTTTCGCCGCTGCAAAGCCTGTCCCATTTGCCGCCGTATTCCGCCGCTTCTTTGACGCCGGGCATAGGAAACGAAGTCACTCTGCGGTAAATGCATCTCTCATCAGCGGACAGCCTGCGGTCGAGCTTCCCGATATCCTCCGAAAGACCCGGGTAATATCCTGCTGCCATAACAAAATAAACGCTTCTTACCCCTGCCGCTGTCCGTCCTCTCACGTCTCCAAAGGCTTCAATTCCTGTTATTTTCATTGGATTGAACCGAATTTCCATTATCCCATAACTCCATTTTGACAAAAGCTGTTTAAGACAAATTAACCGTAATTATATTATACAACATATCATAAAAAAAATCAACGGGTGAACCATACTGTAAACCCATATTACTATTATAGCACAAAAGTTCTCAAATGTCAATACCCCCGGCAGACTATTTGTGAAAAACGCCGATAAAAAATTTCCCCTTATCGGCAGGAACTTTTTATCGGCGCGAAGTATTATAAATTGGAAATCTCTCTGTCTCCCATTTCCTGTGCAGCCTCGCTGAGAGAAAAGCATTTTCTGTGAAAAGCGGTGCAGTTGAAGCGAAAGAGGGGATTTTCCTCGCAGCTTGACAACACAGGCATAAATACACCTCTCCCATCATATTTTTTCTGACCGATTTATTTTATCCCAAAAGTCATACCCGCGCTCCTCAAGATATTCGTAAACCTTTTTTCGGGCATAATATCTTGCCTGCCGCTCCTCACATACCTCTGACTTTTCCTCACCCGAAAGCCACTGATAATAATGGGTCAGCTCGTGGGCAAGGGAAGAAACGGTGCTGCAAAGAGCGTTAAATTCACCGTGCTTCTCCCGAAGCGCATAAAAATCTCCCACGGCTATTTTTATAAACGGCGTTCCCGACCTGTCAAACGGCGTGAATATGACTGCCGAAACATATTCCCCGTCCATAGCCCTTATCTGCTCTGTATTTTTCAGATAAACGTTCACCCTTACGGGAAATGCATATCGGGAGCGGAGCCATTTTACAAAATCAAGGAAAAAGCAGCGAAGCCTGCCGTCCATTCCATTGGCGCAGCGAAGCCATATGCCGCCCTCTGCACTGTCCGAACCGCGTTTTATCCATATCCTCAAGCCGCCGCCCCCTTTTTTATTATTATATCCTCAGAGCAAAGGTCTGTCAAGAAAAGGAGTGTCCCCTTTGCCGCTTCGTTGGTTAGAATGTGAAGCGAGCAAAGTGTGTTGCACGGTACCGATAATTACTTCTTTATCGGTAGTACCCTAAAATGCCGTTTCCCAAAAATGAGAAACGGCAATGCAAAATATCAGTGACAGCTTCCTCCGCAGCTGTGTGAGCCGCAGGAATGACCCTCGCTGTGGCTGTGATGACTGCACATAACATTCGGGTCAAAGCTCAGACCGCCCTCTAAAAATGCCTTCACAGCCGCGTCCGCATTTCCGCTTGCGCCGCCGTAAAGTCTTATGCCCGCCTGAGCCAGAGCGTTCTGAGCGCCCCCGCCGATACCTCCGCAGATAAGCACGTCAGCGCCGTTTTCCTTCAGAAAGCCTGCCAGCGCCCCGTGACCGTTTTCGGGAGCGGCAATAACTTCCTCGCCCGTTATCCTGCCTTCCTCCGTGTCATAAAGCTTGAAAAAGCTTGTGTGACCGAAGTGCTGAAAAATTTCTCCGTTATCGTAGGTTACCGCAATTCTCATAATACCGTTTCCTTTCTTTTTTGCCATTCTGCTTTCCATAGCGCCCCGACGGCAGCCGCAGCATTTTCCGCCGCCGCACAGAGCATAGCTGCCTCCCGAAACAACGAGGGGTCTGCCGTTGACGATACACCGGGCTATCTTTTCGCGGGCGCAGTTGTAAATTTCCGTAGCGGTGGTGCGTGATATCTCCATAAGCTTTGCCGCCTGACTGTGCGTAAGCCTTTCAAGGTCAACCAGCCGTATGACCTCGTATTCGTCCACGGTCAGCACCACAGCGTCTCCCGAAGCCACACCTGCAGGGGAAAAGGAGCAGTACTCGGGCTCCCTGCAAACCTTTCGGCACCTTTGGGGTCTTGGCATAAAAATCCCTCCTTGTTTCCGTCTATGGTCGATTATAACATATTTCTTTTTAAAAATCAATAGGCAGAGGGAATTTTTCGCATAAACATCAAAAGCCGCTCATAAAGGGCGGCTTCTGATGTTTATATTATAGAATGAAGGGGGAGAAATGAAACAGCGTTAATTTTTGGAGACCTCTGCTTCGGGCTTAATGTCCTCCTCGCCTGTGAGGGTGAGGGTAACGTCAATATTTCCGTCGGCTCTTGCAAGGGTGAGCACCATTGTATCGCCGATCTCCTTGCCCTTTTTGGCAGCGGTGAGTTCGTCCATTGAAGCGATATCCTTGCCGTCAGCGGCAACGATAACGTCACCTGCACTTATGCCGGCGGCTTCTGCACCGCTGCCCTCGCTTACGGATACTACCATAACGCCCTTGTCAACAGGGAGATTATAGTATCTCATAATAGCGCTGTTGATATCCGAACCTGTGATACCGATCTGGGGAGTGGTGTTGGTGACATAGCCCTTGTTCATAAGGTCGCTGATAAGGGGCATAGCGTCGGAAATGGGGATAGCGAAGCCAAGACCCTCAACAGAGTTATTGACAAGCTTTGAGGAGGTTATGCCTATTACCTGACCCTTGCCGTTGATAAGGGGACCGCCGGAGTTGCCGGGGTTGATGGCTGCGTCTGTCTGGATAAGGGTCATAGAAGCGGAGCCGCCCGATGAAAGCTCTACGTTAAGGGTGCGGTTAAGACCCGAAACGATGCCCTCGGAGGTGGAAAGACCCAGACCGAGAGGATATCCGATAGCAACAGCCTTGTCACCCATTGTGAGCTGGTTGGAGTCGCCGAATTCCGCAGGGATAAGGTCAAGACCCTCAGCGTTTATTTTAAGTACGGCAAGATCGCTGTTCTCATCTGCGCCCACGATCTCGGCGTCATACTCGGTCTCGTCGTCGGTGGAGAGGACAATGGTAACGGAGTCAGCCTGCTTGAGCTTTGTCTGATAGCTGCCGCCGAAGCCGCCGTTTCCGAAGAAGTAGTCAAATATATCTCCGCTGCCACCGAAGGGGTTATTGTTGTAGTTACGGTTGTTGTTGGAAACATACTCGTTGACCTCGGTCTGAACAACGTGGGCGTTGGTGATGATATATCCGTCATCGCTGAGGATAATGCCCGTACCTGTTCCCGTGCTTGTGCCCGACTGGGTCTTGAAGGAGGAATGAACGCCTACAACGGAGGGCGAAACCTTTTCAACGATCTGCTTTGTGGTGAGATTGCCGTCAGAGGAGCCTGTGTTAAGGAGCGTGTTTACCACATTTCCTGTGTTCTCGTTCTTTGATGAGCTTTCGGTCACTGCAGGGGTCTGTGTATTCTCGGCGGAAACGGGTGCGGCAGGTTCGTCCTTTACAGCAATGCTGTTCTGAAGATATGCGCCGCCGAAGCCCGAAGCGCCGCCAACTATTGCGACTGCAAGGAGCATAGCAACGGTCTTGCCCACCTTGTTATCTGTTTTCTTTTCTTTTCCCTCTTCGGGAACATCAATATAATTGTAATTATTTTCGTACATATAGATCATCCTTTCGGCAATATATGAGCTTTTGTTCTTTTATTCGGGCTTATCCGCCCTTTTTTCTTTCTGTGATTATATAATAACGCCCAATTGTGTAAAATATGTGATATGTGAACGAAAAAAAATCAAAATGCGTGTGCAAATAAGCGCGGTGCCCTTTTCCTATGTATATGATTTATCATATCCCCTTAAACTATGTCACGGATAAAAATAACAGAGGGCACGGAAGTAACCCGCGTCCTCTGTTATCAAATCGGATCATTATCCTCCGTTATTTATTATCCCGGCATAAAAGTCGCAAAGCTCGGCGGCAGTCTCGGCGGCATAGCTTTCCACGCAGAGCATAACGCCCTTTCCCGTTCGGACGGGACGGATAGTGACCCTGCCGTTCTCCCCGTCGCCTATAACGCCGCTCTCCTCCATTCCGGGAACGCACAGCCTTTTGAGCAGCTCCGAGGGGCGGTCAACGGGAATGTATCTGCTGATGTCCGCATACTCTGGAAGCCCCTCCAGAGCCTCGCCAAGCGTTTTCTCCTCCGACCCCAGAATATCAAGGACTGTTGCCATAAGCGCCACAGCGTCATTTGTAAACATCTGCTCCGAAGCCGCCTTTCTTGCGGCAAGACATTTTTCCGAGGGGCTTTTCTCGCTTATGCACACCGCACCGCCGCAGCTTAAAATTTTCTTGCCGTAAAGTCCCGCCAGCTTTTCCAAAGCTCTCGGAGCCTTGCCGCATACCGCTGCGTCCTGTCCCCGCTCAAAAAGCCTGCGGCAGCAGAGCATAATAAGCTTGTCCCTGAAAACATATCCCGTTTCCTCGGAATATGCGGATATCCGCTTGCCGTCAGCGCTTATGCGGAAGGCGATGCGCTCCCCGTTTTTGTTTCCCTTTCCCTCAAGGATACGCCCGCACACTCTCATCACCGAGGGGGAGGAGCTGTAAACGTCCGCATATACCCGTGTAAGCTCCGAGCGGATAAGTGCACCTATCCCTGCGGCATAGATATCCTCCGCACCGGTGAAAATGCGTATGTCCCCGAAATGGCTGTAGGGCAGTTCCCTCGTCCCCCGAAGCTCCCGTTCCGCCGCCTCCTCAAAGCTGCGGTAAAGGGGAAGTCCGTCACCGGCAAAAAGCCCTAATGAAGCGGTTATCTCTGTCCTTACGTGACACCCCGCGGCACAGCCCAGCGCCCTTGCCGCATATGCCGCCGCAGGAGCGCAGCAGTCCCCTGCGAATATGCACCTCGCTCCTGCCGCCGCAGCCCCCGAAGCAAAGGCATAGGAAAGTGCGTCTGCTCCCGTTCCCGCGCCGTGAGCCGCAAGCAGGGTATTGCCGCCTCTTTCCATAGCCGCAATGGCACAGGCGGCTCCTGCGGCAATGGCATCGGAGGGAGTGATATTCCCCGAAGCGGAGGCGATAAGTCGGCTCTCTTCCTCAAAATGGAGACGTTCATCAAAGCTTTTCATAAATATTTCCCCTTTCTGACAATATGTATTCCATAATTTCTGAATATGCACAAGTCATTTCTATGTTATGATTGACAAATATTCGGGAAATAATTCAGCAAAATGCATATTTCAAAGGCTCGGCACAGAGAAATATACGTGTAAATTGCAATTGAAAAAAGGGGAAAAATGTGGTATAATTTCCTTAAATATATAATTGCGGAGCAGTCTCCGCAGAAGGAAGATATTTTTATGGATAAGCATTATGACGTCATTATCGCAGGCACAGGGGTGGGCGGTCTTTACACCGCTCTGTGCCTGCCGGAAGGTATGAATATACTGGTCATCAGCAAGAGAGAGCTTGACCTGTGCAATTCCGCTCTGGCGCAGGGAGGAGTAGCCGCCGTATACAAGCCCGTGGACGATGATACCACCACTCTCCACACTAACGATACCCTTATCGCAGGGGGCTTCAAGAACAACCCCGACTCCGTAAAGGTGCTTGTTACCGAGGCGGCAGGAGAGATACAGCACATTCTCGACATCGGCGTGGACTTTGACAGGGACGAGAACGGCGAGCTGGACAGGACCCTTGAGGGCGGTCACAGCCGCAGACGTATTTTCCACCACAAGGACTCCACGGGAGCGGAGGTCACAGCCAAGGTGCGTGAGGCGGTGCTCAAAAAGCCCAACATCACCGTGCTTGACAATGCTCTGCTCTGCCGTATGAAGAAGATAGGCGGGGGCTTTGCCGCAGATATCCTGAGAGACGGGGCACATACCACCGTTACCGCGCAGTTTGCGGTAATGGCTACAGGCGGCATAGGCAGAGTTTACGACTACACCACAAATTCCGCCATTGCCACAGGCGACGGCATTGCTATGGCATACGAGATGGGAGCGGAAATTCGCAATCTCTCCCTTATCCAGTTCCACCCCACAGCATATAACAACAAGGAGTCAAGAGAGTGCTTCCTTATTTCCGAGTCTGTCCGCGGCGAGGGAGCGTATCTTCTGAACTGTAATAAAGAGCGTTTTATGCACAACTATGATGACCGCTTAGAGCTTGCTCCGAGAGACGTGGTATCACGCTCCATAATTCTTGAAAGCAGGAAAACGGGCAGCGACGAGTTCTATCTCGATATCCGCTACAAGGGCAAAGAGTATCTGAGCGGCCGCTTCCCGATGATATATGATTTCCTCAAAACTCAGGGCATAGATATGGGCGAGGACCTTATACCCATTTACCCCTGCCAGCACTACCTTATGGGCGGCATCAATGTAAACACCTCCGCCCAGACGGATATAAGCGGTCTTTACGCCGTGGGTGAATGTTCTCACACAGGCGTACACGGCAACAACCGCCTTGCCTCCAACTCGCTTCTTGAAGCTCTCGTTTTCGGTCACAGGGCAGCGCTGGACATAAGCGGAAAATTCGCTCCCGAAACAGAGTGCGAGGAATATGCTTTTTCGGAGCCTGAGAACGCTGTTCCCATTCCTCACGGCATAAGGACCGAGATAAGGCACATAATGCAGAAATCCTACTTTGTTATCCCCGACAAGCAGAAGGCTCTTGAGGGCTTTGAGAGAGTTTCCGAGATAAAGAAGATGCTGGAAAACGGCAGCTACATAATTGACAGGGATTTTGTTGAGGCTCACTCTCTGGCAACGGTGGCTTATCTGGTTCTTAAAGAGGTCATTTAAGATTTGTTTTACAAGTAATATTTACAGTAAATGTAAATAAGCGGATATCCCCGAAAATGCAGAAAATCACCTGACTGCATTTTCGGGGAGCATTTTGTCGCCCGGCTCATTCGGCGTTCGTATGCGGGGAAAATGACAAACTGTATTTGCGGTTTTTGGGGGGATACAAGCATTTGTTGTGTAAATTTTTTTATCTCTATTGACATCTCAATGCAAATATGATATAATGCTAAATGATAAAACCTTATCAAGAGCGGCTGAGGTACTGGACCTGTGAAGCCCGGCAACCTGATTATGCTGATTTATGCGGCGTAAGTAAGGTGCTAATTCCTGCGGAAGTTTTCCGAGAGATGAGGAAATTACAAAATCCGACTTTTTTGTAAGGCACTCGTTTTTTCGGGTGCCTTTTTTGAGTTTAAATTATATGGAGGTATAAAATGTCAAAGTTTCTTTTTACATCAGAATCCGTGACCGAGGGACATCCCGACAAGATCTGCGACCAGATCTCCGACGCTGTTCTCGACGAGATACTTAAAAACGACCCTGCGGGCAGAGTTGCCTGCGAGACCTGCACCACAACGGGTCTTGTAATGTGTATGGGCGAAATATCCACCACCTGCTATGTGGATATCCCCAAGATCGTGAGACAGGTAGTGATAGACATCGGCTATGACCGCGCAAAATACGGCTTTGACGGTCACACCTGCTCTGTTGTAACATCTATCGACGAGCAGTCTCCCGATATCGCTATGGGCGTTGACGAGGCGCTTGAGTACAGAGACGGCTCCAAGAAGGACGATTTCGACACAGGCGCAGGAGATCAGGGTATGATGTTCGGATTTGCCTGCAATGAAACTCCCGAGCTTATGCCTATGCCCATCTCCCTTGCCCACAAGCTTGCAAAGAAGCTTACCGAGGTGAGAAAAACAGGAGTCCTTCCCTATCTCCGTCCAGACGGCAAGACTCAGGTCACAGTTGAATACGAGGACAGCAAGCCCGTAAGAGTGGATACCGTTGTCGTATCCTCACAGCACGCTCCCGAGGTATCCCTTGACAAGATAAGAGCGGACATTATCGAAAAGGTGATAAAGCCCGTTATCCCTGCGGAGCTTCTTGTTGACACCAAATATTTTGTAAATCCCACAGGCAGATTTGTTATCGGCGGTCCTCAGGGCGACAGCGGCCTTACGGGAAGAAAGATAATCGTTGACACCTACGGCGGATATTCCCGTCACGGCGGCGGAGCATTTTCCGGAAAGGACCCCACAAAGGTAGATCGCAGCGCAGCATATGCCGCAAGATATGTGGCTAAGAACATTGTTGCGGCAGGTCTTGCGGACAAGTGCGAGGTTGAGCTTGCATATGCCATCGGCGTTGCTGAGCCTGTTTCAATAATGGTAGACTCCTTCGGCACGGGCAAGGTCTCCGACGAAAAGCTGAGCGAGGCTGTAAGAAAGGTATTCGATCTCCGTCCCGCTGCTATCATCAAGACTCTTGAGCTGAGAAAGCCCCAGTACCGTCAGCTTGCGGCTTACGGTCATATGGGCCGTGAGGATCTGGGCGTTGCTTGGGAAAAGACTGACAGGACAGATGCTCTGCTTGAGGCTGTTAAGTAAGATACAATAATATTTTGCCGCTTTTGACGATACTGTTAAAAGCGGCTTTTAATTTGACAAAAAAATCCTGTGGAGAAAGATTATCTTCTCCACAGGATTTTTTTGTATTTATTATATCAGCTTAATATTCCAGCTTCTTGTCAATATAAGCGATAAGGTCGTCAATCTTGACTCTCTCCTGAGCCATAGTGTCTCTGTCACGAACGGTAACGCAGCCGTCCTCGAGAGTATCGAAATCGTAGGTGATGCAGAAGGGTGTGCCGATCTCGTCCTGACGGCGGTAGCGCTTGCCTATCTGACCTGCCTCGTCATACTCAACGTTCCACTTCTTAGCAAGCTTGGTGTAAAGCTCGATCGCAGGCTCCTTGAGCTTCTTTGTGAGAGGAAGAATTGCAGCCTTTACGGGTGCAAGAGCAGGGTGGAGGTGCATAACGGTTCTTACATCGGACTTGTCTCCCTCGCCGATCTCCTCCTCATCGTATGCCTCGCAGACAATGGTGAGGAAAAGTCTCTCAACGCCGAGAGAAGGCTCGATAACGTAGGGAACGTACTTCTCGTTGGTCTCGGGGTCGAAATATTCCATAGACTTGCCGCTTGTTTTCATATGCTGAGTGAGGTCATAGTCGGTTCTGTCCGCAATGCCCCACAGCTCGCCCCAGCCGAAGGGGAAGAGATACTCAAAGTCGGTAGTAGCCTTGGAGTAGAAGCAAAGCTCCTCGGGAGAGTGGTCGCGCAGTCTCAGATGCTCTTCCTTGATGCCCAGACCAAGGAGAAAGTCCTTGCAGTAGCTTCTCCAGTACTTAAACCACTCAAGGTCGGTGCCGGGCTTGCAGAAGAACTCAAGCTCCATCTGCTCGAACTCTCTTACACGGAAGATGAAGTTGCCGGGAGTGATCTCGTTTCTGAAAGACTTGCCCACCTGACCAACACCGAAGGGAACCTTTTTACGGGTAGTTCTCTGGATATTGTTGAAGTTTACGAAAATACCCTGAGCGGTCTCGGGACGGAGATAAAGCTCAGCCTTTGAGTCCTCGGTAACGCCCTGGAAGGTCTTGAACATCAGATTAAACTGACGGATATCGGTAAAGTTCTTCTTGCCGCACTGAGGGCAAACGATATTGTTCTTGTCGATGTATTCAAGCATCTGTTCATTTGTCCAGCCTGCTACGTTTGTACCGTCAAAATCCTCAATGAGCTTATCTGCACGATGACGGGTCTTGCACTCCTTGCAGTCCATAAGGGGGTCTGAGAAGCCGCCGATATGACCCGAAGCCACCCAGGTCTGGGGGTTCATAAGTATAGCGGAGTCGAGACCCACATTATAGGGGCTTTCCTGAACGAACTTCTTGAGCCACGCCTTTTTGATGTTGTTTTTAAGCTCAACGCCGAGAGGACCGTAGTCCCAGGTGTTTGCCAGACCGCCGTATATCTCGCTTCCGGGGTAAACGAAGCCTCTGCCCTTACAGAGAGCCACTATTTTATCCATTGTTTTTTCTGCTGCCATAAAGCTATACCACCTTTTATACATTCTTGCCGCAATGCGGCAAATAATTTCAATAGTTATATTCTATTATATTCCATATCGGGGCTGTTGTCAAGTGATTTTGGACTATAATACCACATATCGTTTTATCTGTCCGAAATATCTGCTCTGTTCCTCTTCAAAGAACCGAAGCAGGCTTTCTGTATCGCCGTTTACCTGTGCTGTGTGCAGGGCATTGACTTTTTCAGCAGCATTATGCTGTTTTCGGAGGGAGTGCAATAAGAAACTTTATCTTCTTTCCCTCACTCGCAAACATTCTCTCGTGCTCGGTTATAAGATTGTCGGGGAGATTTTCTGCGTGGAGGTCTCTTGTGATGTAGGTTATCTCCCAGCCGCACTCTTTAAAATATTCCACAGAGTCCTCGAAAAGCTCGTCATCATCGGTCTTGAAGCGAAGTTCGCCCTCGGGCTTTAAAAAGTTTTTGTACTGCTCAAGCTGTCTCGGGTGGGTAAGGCGGCGCTTGTTGTGTTTGCCCCTGTTCCAGGGGTTGCAGAAATTGATGTAAATGCGGTCAACGGTGTCATTCTCCGAAAAAAGCTGTGAGATGTTCACGATGTTCATTCTGAGAAGCATTATGTTGTCGTGGGCGCGCTCCACCGCACCGAACATATTCTCCACCGTTCTCCTGCCCACAGCAAGCATATCCGCCTTGATATCGGCGGCAATGATGTTTATATCGGGGTACTTGAGCGCGTGCTGAGCCGCAAAAACGCCCTTGCCGCAGCCAAGTTCAAGGTACAATGGACGGGAATTATCCGAAAATGCCTCGTGCCATTTTCCTTTCATCTCCTCGGCATCGTCTATGTAATAGGAACAAGCCTCCAGCTCGGGACGTGCCCACTTTTTTCTTCTTATTCTCATTTATTTTTCCTTTCACTTCTTTGTTATTTTTGCCTTTGCGCTTATCTCCGATACATCTATGGCACAGACGCAGACTCCCTCAAGGTCATTGTCCTCAAAGGAAAAATCCTTGCCTGTCAGGTGCTTCATAAGCAGTGAAAGAGCGTGCTTCTTTTCGACATTATCCGTAATTATCCTTGCTGTTCCCACTGCCATAACGCTTTTGTAGTCACAGCTCCAGCCGCAGGCTTTTTCTGCGGCAGTAAGCTCTCCGCCGTTGTCAATTTCCACGAACACATTGGGATTTTGACCGATAATCTCAAGCCGCTTTCCCTCTTTCGCACAATGGAAATAGAAAATGAAGCCATTTTCCGTAAGTTCGTATCCGAAATTCAGTGGAGTCACGTAAGGTATATTGTCAAGGCACATTCCCAGCCGCATTACCTTACATTCCCCGAGTATCTCCATAATGCTGTTTACATCTGTTATTTCACGATCTTTTCTTCTCATTTTACTTCAACCTCAATTCCCAGAAAGCCACTGCCCCTGCGGCGGCAACATTAAGTGAGTCAACGCCGTGAGACATTGGTATTTTTACGGTATAATCACAGCTTGCGATAGTTTCCTTTGCAAGCCCGTCTCCCTCTGCTCCAAGCACTATGGCAAGCCGTTCCTCCGATTTTAAAACGGGGTCGTCAATGCTTACGGAGTTGTCACTGAGAGCCATTGCGGCAGTCTTGAAGCCCAGTTCTCTGAGCCTGTCCGTTCCCCTCTCGCTCCAGTCGGAAGGCACATTTCCTATTCTCGTCCAAGGGACTTGCAAGATCGTTCCCATACTCACTCTTACAGCCCTTCGGCAAAGGGGGTCACAGCAGGAGGGAGTCACAAGAACCGCGTCCATATCAAGAGCCGCCGCCGAGCGGAATATGGCTCCGATGTTTGTGGAGTCCATTATATTTTCAAGCACGGCAATGCGCCTTGCACCTTTGCAAATTTCCTCGGGTGAGGGAAGAAGGGGTCTTTTCATAGCGCAGAGAACGCCCCTTGTAAGCTCAAAGCCCGCAAGGCTTGCAAGTACGCTTCTTTCGGCGGTGTATACGGGGATATCGCCGCACCGCTCTATTATCTCCCTGCCCTGCCCCTCTATGTGCTTCGGCTCCATAAGCAGGGAAACAGGCTCATAGCCTTCGTTTAAGGCAAGGTCTATTACCTTGGGGCTTTCGGCTATGAATATGCCCTTTTCGGGCTCAAGGCGGTTTCTGAGCTGCGCTTCGGTGAGCTTTGAGAAAACGCTTACACCCTCCTCGGACAGATCGGTCACGTGAATTATATTTGGCATATCCTTATCTCCTTATAAGTTATGAGACAGCTTTTCACGATAGTTATTATACCATATCAACAATAAAATTGCAAAATATTTTATGCGAATATTTTCAAAACCTGTTGAAATGCACAAATAAATATGTTATAATTATTTCATATATATGACTATTGATGTTTGCATAGCTTTTCTCAGGCTGTGCATCGTCTGAAAGGATCTTTGAAAATATGAGTTATAAAAACGAATTCATTAAATTTATGGCGGACTGCGGAGTGCTCACCTTCGGTGATTTCACTCTCAAGAGCGGCAGAAAGGCTCCCTATTTCATCAATACGGGAAACTATAACACAGGCGCTCAGCTTGCCCGTCTGGGCGGTTTCTACGCCGACTGCATAAAGGAAAACGGAATTGAGGCAGAGTGTCTTTTCGGTCCCGCATACAAGGGAATACCCCTTGCCTCCTGTGCGGCTATGGCGCTTTCGCAGAAATATAATATGGACGTGGGCTTCTGCTTTGACCGCAAGGAAGCAAAGGATCACGGCGAGGGCGGTCTTTTCGTTGGCAGACAGCCGAAGAAGGGCGAAAAGGTGGTCATCATTGAGGACGTTATGACCTCGGGCAAGGCTCTGAAAGAGGTCTACCCCAAGCTAAAGGACGCCGCAGATGTTGACATCACCGCAATGGTAATTACCGTTGACAGAATGGAAAAGGCTCTCGACACAGACCTTTCCGCTGTACAGCAGGCATACAAGGACTACGGCATAAAGGTTTATTCCATCGTTAATATAGGCGACATCATCTCCGCCATTGAAGAGGGCGTTATCGAGGGTAAAGAATACCTTGAGAAGATGAAGGAATACCGCAGTACCTACGGAGTATAATTAAAGCTTATAATAAATAATTATCAGAAAGGACTGTCTTACCAATGAGCGTACGTTTAGACCTTACCACAATCGCACCCGAGCTTATGGACGCAGTTATCTATATGGATAACTCCCCTGCCTATGCCGCATTCAAGGAGGAGATAGAAGCTATCCTTGCGGATTTCAACGCTACGGGACACCTTTCCTCAAGCTGGAAGGTGGACGAAAAGGAGCTTACCGCAAAGTCCGAGGACACTCTTAAAAATATGCACCGCGCATACCTTATCTGGTCCTTCAGCGAGGAGAAGAAGAACGGCGCAGACCCCGACTGCTCCTGCCATACAATGGGCAAGCTTTTCTTCAAGTCCCAGGCAGAGGTCATCAAGGCTGTAAACGGCGGCGAGGAGACCTTTGCGGTGGGGAATGCTGTCAACGTTATCGAAGGCTTCAAATCGCAGATAAATTCCGATCCCGCTCTCTTTGAAAGCGTAAAGGATTTCTTTAAGAAATATGTTTACGGCTATTTCTTCAACTTCCTTTCCGAAGCAAAGATAATGAAGAAATACGCCGAAATGCTGGCATATCTGGGCGTAATGTCCAACAAGATACCCACAAGTGTTTCCGAGCAGCAGAAGATACTGCCCAAGATGGCAATTCTCCTTACAAACGACCGCTTCAAGTATTTAAACGGCTTTGTTCCCAAGAGCCTTATGCTTGATATCATATTCGACAGGATAGAGTTTGCGACCCTTTCCGAAAAGGAAACCGCTCTTGTCAAGGAGAGGATAGTTACCTTTATCACAAAGAAGTACAGAACAGACAAGGAGGACGACATTGAGCTTCTGAGCGACGACGTTACCGCTTCCTTTGCTTCTGATTATTTCGCTAAATACATAAACGTTCCCGAGTTCTGCGAGGGGCTTTACCGCAAATGTGCAAGCGGCGTGAGAACATTCCTGGACTGCGACCGGGACGATACCGGCGATTACAGCGCCGCAAAGCTTAACGAGCTTACAAGCGCAAAGTGCAGCATTGATTACAACAGCTTCTACACCACCGAAAAGGCTCCCTGCAACGACACCTCTCTGGGCGGCACAGAGCTTTGCTGGAAATATCCCATTATCTTCAAGGACGCTTCCGATTATTTCTTTGCTCCTGTTTATGAGGAGCTTGTATATCCTGTGCTTGACAAGGATATTTACAAGGTGGTTTCCGAGGGGGATATTCCCTACGGCATCTTCCCCTTTGCGGACGAGGCTTTCAGAACAAATACCATTCGCACCGCCGCAGGCATTTCCGACACCTCCCTTTCTGTCAGAAAGGACAGACTTGCAGTTCTCGAACAGCTGGTACGTCTCAGCAGCGACAGCTCTGCCTCTCCGAGAGACAGAAAAATGCTTATGCTTGAGCAGACCCTCTGCCTTGTTTCCGGAAACTGCAGCGAAGCAAAGTACAAGGCACTTATCACCGAAAATGTTTTCGGCACCGACCTTTACGAGGAATATATCCGCTACAGAATGGACCTTCTTGTGGGCAGCGCGCTTACAAGCCTTGAAGCTAAGAAAGTCCTGCTTGATGAGGTGAATAAGATAGGCTGAGTTTTTGCTTGACATCGGCGGGATTTTCGGGTATAATGAATAATGAACGATGTTAAAAGCATTTCAAGGCTTATCTGAGCTGCTTGATCAATGGGGATAGGAAAAATGTTCTTATCCCCATTTATTGTATCGAACACTGCAAAATATTTTTAATTTTTTTATCAAAGGAAAGGAATGATCTGTCAATGTCCAAAACTATTCTCGTCACGGGAGGAGCGGCAAGCGGCAAATCAAGATGGGCTGTAACATACCTTGCTGCCTGTGATTATGTTCTCTATCTTTCTGTTGCTGACAATGTGGATAACGATACTATGGGACGTATCGAGTACGGAAACAAGCATAACTACGTTGAGTGGGACATCAAAACCGGGGTAACTTCGGCTCCCGCAGAGTGCATAACCGACCACAAGTTTGTAATTTTCGACAACCTTGCCGCATATACTTCCCGGGTGATGAAGGAAATGTGCTCCGATATCGCCTCTATGAGCGAGGAAACCAAAAAAGCCATTGAAAAAAAGGTCATAGCCGATATTTCGGATATGTACGATAAAATTATGGTCATCGACGGCACTATGATAACCGTTACTCTTGAAACAGGCTTCTCCGTGACCCCCGAAAACAAGGAACAAGCGGTTTTCAGAGAGGTACTCGGAAATGTAAATCAGCGTATCGCCAATATGTCCAACGAGGTATATCTTTCCGCCAGCGGTATCCAATTTAAGATCAAGTAAGAAAGGATTGTTTTGAAATGACCTTTGAAGAATTTATTCTGGAAGCCAGAGAAATGGGCGCTTCCGATATTCATCTTACAGTAGGTGCGCCTACCGTTGTCCGCATAAACGGAGAGCTGAGAAAATTCAAGGAGCTTTCCGATGTAGTTGTTAACCGCACCATTCTTTCCATTCTTAACGCCGAGCAGGAGCAGCTTCTCACCAAGGGAAATGACATCGACTTCAGCTTCCAGCTTGAAAACGGCGCAAGACAGAGAGTTAACGTGTTCAGACAGAGCGGCAGACTTGCCTGCGCTATAAGACTTTTAAATGACAATATCCCAACCCTTGAAGAACTTAGAATGCCCTCTGTCCTGACTGAGCTTGCAGAGAAAAAGCGCGGACTCATTCTTGTTACAGGTCCTACAGGCTCGGGAAAATCCACCACCCTTTCCGCAATGGTAGATTACATAAACAAGCACCGTGCCTGCCATATCATAACCATTGAGGACCCTGTGGAATACAAATACGTTCAGGACAAGGCTACCATTCATCAGCGTGAGATAGGACGTGACGTTTCTTCTTTCAGCGACGCCCTGAGAAGCGCCCTCAGAGAGGACCCCGACGTTATCCTCGTGGGAGAAATGAGAGATTATGAGACCGTTTCACTTGCAATGACTGCAGCAGAAACAGGACATCTTGTGCTTGCGACCCTCCACACCTCAGGTGCCGCTCAGACCATTGACCGTATTATCGACGCCTGCCCTCCCCACGCGCAGGAGCAGGTAAGAGCGCAGCTTGCAAATATGTTCCAGGGCGTAGTTTCCCAGACCCTCGTTCCCACCGCCGATGGCAAGGGACGTGTTGCCGCTCTTGAGATACTCATCGGAACCGACGCCGTAAAGAGCCAGATAAGAGCAAACAAGATACCTCAGATGGAATCTGTAATGCAGGCAGGCGCACGTCAGGGAATGTGCACTCTCCAGGACAATCTTGTAAGACTTTACAAGAGAAACATCATTTCCTACGAGACCGCTATGGAATACTCTCCCGACAAGACAGAAATGGAAAAGGCTCTGAATATGACCGCAGGCTTCTGATAAACAGAATATAAGTAAACACCCGATGTATCAGGCAATTTTCTTTGACTGATATATCGGGTGTTTTTTATATCACCGGATAAACGCAAAACGTCTTAGGTTCACCGCACACGACCACATCTTTAATATCCTTTTTCCGGAAAGGCACGAAGCCGTCAACAATTTTTTTAGAAACGGATCAAAGCATTTTTCATAGTCTATCTCGGCTATGAAAACTCCGTCGGGCAATGAGACTTTAAATATAATGCGTTTTGCATATGCTTCGCGCCTTGAAGAATAATTATATCATTTTAAGAAACTCAATAACCTTCGCCGCATTTGTATCGGGTTTGATCTTTGGCATAGCCTTGATGATAACGCCATTTTCGTCAATGACATAGCAGGTGCGGACAACGCCCATACTTACCTTGCCGTAATTCTTCTTTTCCTGCCATACGTCGTATGCCTTTATAGCTTCAAGCTCGGGGTCGGAGAGAAGTATAAAGGGCAGGGAGTATTTCTCAGCAAATTTAACGTGGGAGGCTGTGCTGTCCTTGCTTATGCCCACCACCTCTGCGCCCAGGGACTTTATTTCCTCATAAGCCCCGCCGAATGCCGCCGCCTGCCTTGAACAGCCGGGAGTGTTGTCCTTGGGGTAGAAATACAGCACCAGCTTCTTTCCCTTGAAATCCTCGAGGGTGTATTCCTTTCCGTCCTTGTCCTGTAATCTGAACTGTGGAGCTTTTACATTTTCTGTAAGCATTTTTAATCACCTTTCTTATCAATTAGCTTTATTCCTCGGGTATTCCTGCCTTTTGCGGCATTATCCCCGATAATTTTTTGTATTTCTGCTTCCGCCGTCTTCACTTCCTCGTAAAATTCCGAAGCGGACACACGATATGCCCCGTTTCCGAGGATTATGACCTGCTCCGCTCCGTCCGATGTGGCAACACGCACACGGAAATCCTTCGCCAGCTCGTGGGACACCTTTTCGATGTACATATCCGCCGTTTCTGCCTCCTTGGTGTATACAACAGAAATGCCGCCGACTTTTTCCACCTCCCGATGCTCGCCCTTCACCTTGTAGGCGTCGAAAACTAAAATGACCTCACACTTTTTATATCCTCTGTAATTGCAGAGAAGCTGTATGAGCCTGCTTCTGGCAAGGTCAAGATTATCCGCCGCTAATTTTTTAAGCTCCTCCCAGGAGAAGATTATGTTGTATCCGTCCACAAGCAGATAGGTGGGACCTTTGGGCAGGGGCTTGGGCTTTGACTTTGCAGGCGGCTCATATTCACGTCTCATTGCCGCACGGGGATTTCGGTCAATTTTTCCGTAGGTGCGCTCAAATATCGCCATAAGCTCATCATCGTCCGCAGGCGTTGATGATATGGTTCGGGAAAACGCCCTCTCCTCTGTTGGCTCCTCGCTCTTGAAAGAAATGCCGCTTTCAAGGTGAGCGTAATTTTTCACCTCATCCCACTTCACCCCGAAGCCTGCTCCGTGAGCGCAGAAAACGCTGTCGGCGGTGTTTTCAAGGTCGCTGTCGGGGTCATAGCCCGTCTTTTCTATGACCTCATCGGCATTGTGGCAGGGATAATACCCCTTGAATACGCAGCTTAGCTGCCCCTTGCCCTTGGTGTAGCCTGCGACAGCTGTGTGGTAATCCGCCATTTCGGAAACAGGGGAGCTGCCTTTGATGACCGTGTTTTCTCCCTCGTTTTCGGGTGAGGAAAATTCTGCGCACATCTGCTGAAGATCGTTTATCGCCCTGCCCGTACATTCGCGGGGTATTCGCAGGGAAAAGCAGTAAAACGGCTCGAGCAGCACGCTTTCGGCGCACCGCAGACCCATTCGCACCGCTCTGTATGCCGCCTGTCTGAAATCTCCCCCCTCGGTATGCTTGAGATGAGCCTTTCCCGTTACAAGGGTTATTTTCATATCGGTCACGGGCGAGCCTGTGAGTACGCCTATGTGGGTCTTGTCGTGAAGATTTGAGAGAATAAGCCTTTGCCAATTCCTGTCAAGAACGTCCTCGGAACATTCGGAGCAGATGACCAGCCCGCTGCCCGCAGGCAATGGCTCCATAAGCAGATGCACCTCCGCATAATGTCTCAGCGGCTCATAGTGCCCTATTCCCACAACGGGAGCGGCAATGGTTTCCCTGTAGGCGATACTGCCCCTGTCAAAGCCAATCTCCGTGCCGAAACGCTCTTTTATCACCGCCGTGAGAATTTCAAGCTGTATCTTGCCCATAAGGCTCACGTGTATCTCCCCGTAGCGTGAGTCGAAGCTTACGTGCAGGGTGGGGTCCTCCTCCTCAAGAAGCAGCATATTCTTATACATCGTGTGAACGTCAGTCCCCGCGGGGAGAACTAGCCTGTAGCTGAGAACGGGGGTGAGAAGCGGAGACGCTCCGTCCTGTTCTCTGCCTATACCCTGTCCCGCATAGGTCTTTGAAAGTCCTGCGGCGGCAACGAGAGAGCCTGCGTAGGCTGTATCGGGAGATGTGAATTTCGCTCCCGAATATATCCGAAGTGCAGTGACCTTTTCCCCGTCTATCTCTGAGCGGACTTTAAGGCTGCCCCCGGTTATCTTCATATGGGTAAGGCGGAGGTTATTTTCGGTGGTAATTTTGTATACCTTCGCCCCGAACTCACTGCCGTATTCGGGAGCTTTTGTATAAGCTGATATGCCCGAAAGCAGCTCTTTTATCCCCGCAAGCTTCAGCGCAGAGCCGAAATAACAGGGAAAAACATTTCTTCGTGAAACCGCTTCTCTGATAATTTCATCGGGTATCTTTCCCGTTTCAAGAAAGCTGTTCATCATATCTTCGTCAAGGTCGGCAAGGCTTTCGTAAAACGGGGACTTGTCCTCTCTCGGCGTAAAATCGGTTATCCTGTCCGAAAGCTTTGCTTTAAGCTCCGCAAGCAGAAAGTCCTTTCCCGTGACGGCAATGTCCGTTTTGTTCACGAAAATAAATACGGGGATATTGTATCTGCCGAGCAGCCGCCAGATAGTCTCCGTATGGCTCTGCACCCCGTCAATGCCGCTTATCACAAGTATGGCGCAGTCAAGGACGGACAAGGCTCTTTCCGTTTCAGCGGAAAAATCCGTATGCCCGGGGGTGTCAAGGAGGGTGTATTCCGCCCCGTCCATACGCATAACCGCCTGCTTTGCAAAGACGGTTATGCCGCGGCTGCGCTCAATGGCGTGGGTGTCCAGAAAGGAATTTTGTTTATCTACCCGACCAAGCTTTCTCAGTTCGCCGCTTACATACAGCATTGCTTCGGAAAGGGTGGTCTTTCCTGCGTCCACGTGGGCGGTCATTCCGATCACAAGTCGTTTCATTTTTTCATTCCTAAACTAATAATTTTGTTATTATTATACCACGTAGGGAGATAATCGTCAAGCAAAAAAACCGCCGCACAAAAATCTGTGCGGCGGTTATAATAAACAGTGAAAAAATTACTTGAGAACAACGAGGTAAGGACCGCCTGCGGTTACAGAGAATGTGCAGGAGCCGTCGGACTGAACCTTAGCCTTGGAAATGCCCTTGAGGGAGCTGGAGTTGGGATCGTAGCGGTAAACAACAGCTGTGCAGCCTTCGCGCTTGCTTGAGAACTTAACAGTAACGCTTGCCTTGGAGCCGAAGCTGTCGTAGTTGTTGGAGATACCGATCTCAGCCTTTGCAACAGCGTCCTTTGCAGCCTTGCTTACGAGCTTGTCAGGAATGAAGTCGATGTTGTACTCGGTGTAAACGATCATATCCTGAGCCTTATCAATGTCCTTGCCGTTTATAGTCCACTTAACTCCGCTGTCAAGAACGAATGTTACATTTACATTCTTGCCGTCGAGAGCTGTAAGAACGTCCTTGGCAATGATATTTGCGCCGTTCATATCTACCTTGATGGTATCGCCCTTAGAAGCAGCGTTGATGTACTTGATGATAGTGCTCCAGCCTGCCTTGGTCTTTTTACCGTAGATGTAAGGCTCGCCGTCCTCAGCTTCCTTGGCGGTGGTAGTGGTCTTGTTGCTGAGGCTGTTGCGGAGAGTGTAGTAAGGATCGATATAGCCGTAGGGGCTGTAATATCCGTAATATCCGTAGTAGTTGGTGTAAGCGTTGCCGTAGTAGTTATAGGGAACATAGGTGATATCTGTTCCGAGAGCGGTTCCGCCTGCAGCCTTTGCAGCCTCGAGAGTGCCGTAATATGTGCCGTTGTAGTAGTAATAGTAGCCTACTCTTTCGGTGTTGCCGTAGGGAGTGTAGTAAATATCAACGCCAACTGTTCCGCCTGCGTCCTTAGCAGCCTGGAGAGAGGGATATGCAACGCCGTTGTAGTAGTACTTGTAAATGGAGCCAACAGCAGCGGAATCGGTATTATAGAGATATCCTACAGCGGTAACATATGAAGCATTGCCGCCCGAAGCATTTACAGCAGCAGAATAGGTGCTGTAGTATCTGCCTGTGTAGGAGCTGTAGTAATAGCCGTTCTTGTAGTAATTGTTATAGTAATCTCCGACATAGGAAACATATGCGGAGTTGCCGTTGGAAGCGCTTAAAGCGTCAGAGTAAGAGTTGTAGTACTTACCTGTGTAGGAACTGTAGTACTTGCCATAGCCGTAATAATTATACCAGTAATCGCCGCCCATATAGGTTACATAGTTAGAATTACCTCTGGAAGCGTTAAGAGCCTCCTGGTAAGTGCTGTAGTAAAGACCTGTGTAGGAGCTGTAGTAACGGTTAGCGATTGCGGAAGAGCCAACGTATGTAACATACTTTGCCCGACCGCCTGCTGCGGAAAGAGCATCGGCATAGGTCACATAATACTTGCCGTTAAGAGAGCAGTAATAGCCTGTGCCTGTTGTTGAATAGTTGGTATTGATGTAGTAAGAGCCAACGTAGATCTCAACGGGATTTGCAACGCCGTCAGACTTAGCTGCGTCTACGGAATCGTAATATTTCTTGTTAACAGAGTCATAATACTTGAGGTCTGCGCTTGCAGGGATCTTACCGTAGGGAACAGACTCGTAAGCTCCCAGATTATTTCCTGCAGCAGCTGCTGCGTCCATAGGGCTGGAGTAGTAAATTCCATTATAATAGTAATAATAATCCTGAACTGCGGAAACGCTGAATGCCATTGCCTGAGTTGCCATCAGGAGAGCTGCGGCAGCGGCGGCTATAGACTTGGTCAGTTTCTTGCTCATTGTAAAATCTCCTTTGCATTTTTATAATAATATATTTTTGCATAATAAAATAGGTACAGAATGACCGTACTTATCCTAATCCAAATACATTATAACACATAATTCTCTTATTGCCAATAGTTTTTTTAACAAAAATTATTACAATTTGGTTACAATTTATTGCCATATTGGTTATTTATCCCGTGAATAAGGGAATATATTATGATAAAAATATAATATATCAATATTTTCGGAAAGGCTGTGCAAAAATGGAAAGGATCGCTTTTTTTGATACCAAGCCCTATGACAGGGAGCATTTCGACAAATTAAACAAAAACTTTGACATTCACTATTATGAGGACAAGCTCACCCGAGAAACAGCCGCTCTTGCCGAGGGCTGCAGAGCGGTGTGTGCCTTTGTGAACGACTGTCTTGACAGCAGGGTAATAGAAGAGCTGGTGAAAAGAGGAGTAAAGCTCCTGCTTATGCGCTGTGCGGGATATAACAACATTGACCTGAAATATGCTTCTGGCAGGCTGACCATACTCAGAGTGCCCGCATACTCTCCCTATGCTGTGGCGGAGCACGCAATGGCGCTGATACTGCTTCTTAACCGCAAGATACACAAATCCTACCTGCGGACCCGCGACTATAATTTCAGTATAAACGGGCTTACGGGCTTCGACCTTCACGGCAAGACCGCAGGCATTATCGGAACGGGAAAGATCGGGCAGGTGTTTATAGATATCTGCAAAGGCTTCGGAATGAAAGTGCTTGCCTACGACCCCTTTCCCAATGAAAAAGCCGCATTGGAAAAGGGCTTTGAATACACGGACAAGGACAGGCTTTTCTCCGAAAGCGATATTATTTCCCTTCATTGTCCTCTTACCAAGGACACACGGTATATAATCGACGAGGACAGCCTGCGGAAAATGAAGAACACCGCTTATATCGTGAACACCTCAAGAGGCAAGCTTATCGACAGCGAGGCTCTTCTCAGGGCGCTTAGGGAAAAGCGTATCGGCGCGGCAGGTCTGGACGTTTACGAGGAGGAGACGGACGTTTTCTACGAGGACCGCTCCGGGGATATCATTGACGATGAGACCCTATCCCTGCTTATTTCTATGCCGAATGTGATAATAACCTCCCATCAGGCGTTTCTCACCGAGGAGGCTCTGAGCGCCATTGCACGGGTAACTCTGTCAAATGCCGAGGAATATTTTTCGGGTGCGGAAAAATTCACTAACGAAGTGGTTTACGGAATGTAAGTAAAAAACGACCGTAAGGGACTGTGCATACAGCCGTCCCTTACGGTCATATTGTTTTTACAGCTTTGCCTCTATCTCTTTAAGCTTCTTCCGAGCCTCTTCCGTTACCGCCCTGTAATTTTCCAGAAGCAGGTCGATATCCGCGGAAATGGCGTCCATATTTCCCTCCTTGGCGGCAAACTCGTGGGAACGCGCTTCCTCGGAAAGAGAAACTGCGCCGATATTAAGAGAGGTGCTTTTTAAGGAGTGAGCGGCTATGCGGTAATTATTCATATCCTTTTGCTCATAGAAATCACGAAGCTTCTGTATGCGGTCCGCAAATTCCTCGCAGTAGGTCTGGAGGATTATCATATAAAGCTCCTCGCTGTCTCCGCAGTAGGTCATCGCCACGCTTTGGTCAATAAGCTCTGCGGCATTGTTATGGACTGTTTCCTTTGCGTCTGCCGTTTCCTCGGGGGCGGCTTCATCGGTGATATGTACAAGCTCCGGGGGCAGCAGCTTTAAGAGCATTTTTTCAAGGCTGTTTCCCGAAATGGGCTTCGGAAGATAGTCCTCAAAGCCGTATTCAACATACATATCCCTTGCGCCGGAAACGGCGTTTGCTGTAAGGGCGACCACGGGAATACCCGGGGCAAGATTTTCCTTTCGTATCTTTTTCAGAGTTTCCACGCCGTCCATTTCGGGCATCATATGGTCGAGGAGCAGTACATCGTATTTACTTGCTCTGAGACGGTTTATACATTCAAAACCGCTTGAAGCGCAGTCAACCTGTATTTTCGTGGGCTTTAAAAGTCCCTCCGCCACAAGAAGGTTTGACCTGTTGTCGTCGGTAATGAGAATACGGGCTTCGGGGGCTGTGAAGCTTACGCGGTATTTTCTGCGGTCGGGAGCGCTTTCGGTGCGGGTGCAGAATTCGCCCGAAGGCTCTGCGCTGATTATCTTCTGAGGCAGCTTTATTATAAATTCCGAGCCTTCGCCGTAAACGCTTTCTACCTCAATAGTGCCGTTCATCATAGTCACAAGGCGGGAGGTGATGGAAAGCCCCAGACCCGTTCCCTCGATATTTCTGTTTTTTTCCTGATCCACACGGGTAAAGCCGCAGAAAAGCTTTTCCCTGTCCTCTTCCTTAATGCCCCTGCCCGTGTCCTTTACCGAGAGAATGAGCAGAATGCTGTCCTCCGACTGCTTCTCAAAGCCTGCGGTAAGGGTGACTGAGCCTGAATCAGTGTATTTTACGGCATTTGTCATAATGTTTGTGAGTATCTGCCTGATACGCACCTCGTCTCCGAAAAGACAGCTTGGTATCTCGGGGTCGGCGTTTATTTTAAGCTCAAGCCCCTTTTCCTCAAAGCGGCGGTTAAGCATATTAACGGTATCGTTTACCACGGAGGTTATCTGATATCTTACGGGAATTATCTCCATCTTGCCCGACTCTATCTTTGAAAAATCAAGGATATCATTGATAAGGGACAAAAGTAGCTTTCCCGAGGTTTCAACGTTGCAGGCATAGCTTATAATGCTGTCGTCGTTTGCTTCGCGGAGGATAAGCTCATTCATACCCAGAACGGAGTTTAAGGGAGTTCGTATCTCGTGGGACATATTTGAAAGGAAATCCGATTTGCTCTTAGTTGCGGCTCTTGCCTCGTCGCACTTGTCCTCGACAATTTTCAGAAGGTCGTCAAGACTGCGCTCCTGCTCTCTGTTTCGGCGGTCGCGAAGCTCAACGAATTTGATAACATTCCGACACATCCACTGAATGCCCATTACCGTTATGGCGCAGGCGATGTATTGAAGGGGGGGGGCCGCTCTTTGAAGTCCAATAACGGAGGGAATGCCAAAAACTATAAAAATGCCTGTCATCAGAATGCTTTGGAACCGCATAAAGCCCGAGTCCATATACATAAGCATTATTGCGCACTGCAAAGCCATAGTGCAGAAGAATATGGTGGTGCTTTCGAAAATGCACCCCAGCAATACGGCGATAAGCATAAAGGAAACGGTCTGTAATATCTGATAGGACAGCTTTTTTATCCTTTTCTGGAGAAAAACCAGCGTAAGAAATACCCCCAGCAGGAAAAAACCGCTTGCTGTGCGTAGGGGGAAGGAAGCCGACTTCATTATCGACGCCGAGATAATAACTATTATTGCTCCCACAAAGAAGAAAAACAAGCCGTTGTTGCTTCCACGGTTAAAATCCTCATTCATTTATGCTGCCCCCTTCTGTTTCCTTTGGAACTGTTATTCCCTTCGGAACTACAAATTTCAAGCCCTTGCGAATGATCTCTGCTTCAAGGAAGGATATCCCGCTCTGCAGCTCGCCGTCGAAATTCAGCATAAAGGGAGAGCCGTCTGTACGGCGGATGCTGAACCGCTTAAATTCTCCGCAGTGGCATATCTTATGTGTGTAGTCCAGATCACGCTTGATAAGGGCACCCATCATTTTTATTTCTTCGGCGGTATTAAGCTTCGGGGCGTTCAGATAGCCGCCTATGCCGTCAAAAACATTGTTTGATTCCGAAATATACAGATTGCCGCCGAAGAAGTTGCCGTTTCCGAAGATGGTCTCGGCAGTTATATCCGAGATCATTTTTCCGTCTATCTCAATATCGTAGCTTAGCTGCTTTGCAAGGAGTATGGAGTGGATTATGGCTGCATTGTAGGGCAGGCTGTCGTTAAATATCTGCAGGGGGCGGTAATTGTCCGTAAACATTACCGTATTGGAGTCAAGTCCAAATGATACGGTGTTAAGGGCGTAGCCGCAGTTGGTTTTTATGTAGTCAACATTGATAACGTCGCCGTTTATCAGCTCTTCGATATCCTTGAAACGCTCTGCGTCGCTGCCGAAAACTTTAAGGAAATCGTTGGTCATTCCGCAGGGGAAAAACGCCACCTCCGCTTCGGAAAGGTCATCAAAGCCGCAGAGCATATTGCGCATAGTACCCGAGCCGCCGCAGCAGTAAAACCGCAGCTTCTCCCCCTGGAAAAAATGCAGCACCTTTCCCACCAGCGTTTTTTCATAGCCTGCACATCTGGTATTGAACACGTAATAATTCAGACCGTTCATACGGCTTAGCTTGTCACGCAGGTCGTCTGCAAGACTGCTCTGACCCGAATAGGGATTGATTATAAATATGTGTGTCACAAAAATCCCCCTAAGTTAATATTTATCATTATTCCGACAATTTCCGACATCGGCGGCAAAAACGGGAGGGCTTCCCGTTTTTGCCTGCGGTCAGTCAAGCTCAACTGTCATTATCTTGCCGAGATAGGTGTCAAAGTTTATGCCGTTTTCCGTTGCGGCAACGTATTGTAAGGTCTTGGGACCCGAAGCGCGGACGAATACGCAGGCTTTTTCATATACCACGTTCAGCCTGCACTTCTTCTTCATTACCTGCTCAATTGGCAGGGCATTGGAGACTGCCTCGGGGAGAGGGGTGTAGAAAATCTCAAAGGTGTCCTCGTCTGCGTCGGTAAAGTTGTACCAAACGTTGTAGTCGGGCTTGCCCGAAAGGGTCATAGGTGCGTTTTCGTCGGTGAGAATATTGAAGCAGCCTCGCTTATTAAAGCCGATGAAATACTTGAAGGGTATTTCTTCTTCCTTGGCGCTGAGAGCCTTGCGCTCGATAACGCCGCCCTTGCGGCACATAATAAGACCGAATGCCACACCCGTTTTGCCTGTGGGACGCTCAAGACTGCCGCGGTGGGGGTCGATTCCGTTGCTTTCCATAAGCCTGCAGGCTTCTTCCGTTCCCAGCGGCGGATAGAGGACAAATTCAAATTCCCTGTCGGTACCAAGAGCCTTGCGAAGCTTGTCTGCCCCCTCGGTGAACTTTTCCTTAAAAAGCTCTGAAACAAGCTTGTTTCTGCAGGAATTTCCCGCAAGCATAATGTTCATTCTGTCGGGAACAGAAGCGTTTGCGGCGGTATAGGCAAGGCTCATTGAGGAGAAGAAATTGTCAATGCCTTTGCTGATATTGTCTTTAATAATGCCGACAAGCTTTTCCGAGGAGACTTCAAGCTCAAATCTCGGGATAAGCTCGCCGTTTCTGTCGAAAAGGTCAACGCAGATAATGCCCCTTTGGAACTCGTCTGCAAAGCCCTCTGTATTTTCCCACAGAGGACGGAGATGCTCCATCATATGGCGCATATTGGCTTCTGCTTCCTTGGAGCGAGCCACCACAGCCGCAGAGCCCGCAAATTCGGGACAGCGCGGGGGCAGGGTAAAGGTTATGCCCTTTTCGGCTATCTTGCTGTAATTATCGCGGAAAACGGTGACGGAGAGAAGCTCAAGGAGATTTTCGCCCCCAAGATATCTGTCTCCTCCTGCGCCGTAATTTTCAATGGTATAGTCAAATTTGCGCTTGTCCGAGGTCCTGCACACGCCGAAGTCGAAATCTGCTGTGCCGCCGCCGAAATCGAATATGCCGTAGTGAAATTCCTCGCCCTCCTCGGGAAATACGCTGTATTCTTTAAGCGCGCATACCGCATATGCCGCAGGCTCGCTTACAGAGCCGTCCACGCGGAAATCCGCCATAACCTCCTCATTTTCGAGAATAGAGGGGGGCAGAGACTTCATAAGTCCCCGTTCAAAGGAGGCGGTTATCCGTTCGCGCACGGATTTCTCAAAGGTCACGGGGAAAGAAAGGTAATAATCCAGGAATATGCCGTTTCGCATATTGTTTATATACAGACCGATATAATAAGCGTACAGCTCAATGGGGTCAAAGTCTGCTGCTTCTCCGCTCATATATGGCGGCAGGAGATATTCTCCTCCCGAGCGGTCGCATATCCTGAGAGGATAGCTGCCTTCACCCGCCCACTGCTTCAAGTCACAGAAGAATGAGTAATAATCCCTGCTGGCGCTGTTTTTCATATCCGAGTAGGCAGTGTGGGATATGGGAAGGTCTTCCCACAGGGTTTCGGGTCTGCCGATACGGGAATAGTATTTTGAAAGGAATGTTGCCATATCTGCAAATTCCATTACGGTGGGGTTTTCGTAATGCTCCGCCTTGCCTGCGTCTGCAAGTCTGCCTGTGCCGATAGCCATAGGCAGGGTGTGCTCGGAGGATTTCTGATATACCACAACGGTGCTCTTTGTGCCGAAGTCAATGGCGATTATGCCGTCTCTGTCCACGTCCGAAAGGGGATTTCGGGCAATAAGCGGCTCGGATATCTCAATAGCATAGGGAGGGTCGCCGCCCTCATTGCTCCACAGCTCCCAGTGACCTCTGTTGGGGTCGGAGAGCAGCTTTTCATCATAGGGGTCAATGTCCGCGCGGCGCTTTTCACAGCTTAGCAGGCTTATTTTCAGAGCCTCGGTAAAGTCCTCATCTGCCTTTATCCTTGTTACCGCAAGAAGAGTGTCCATAGAAAAGTCGAGACCGTTTACGCTGCCTATGAACGTGCCTGCGGCGATATCTCCCGAAAGCTTTTCACAGTCGAAATATATATGCCCCTCGGAGGAGAGACCCATATATCCCCTGTCGGATTTATTAAGCCTTATCAGGTCAAAAAAGCTGTCCTCCTCAGCAGAAGTAAGTCCCGCGGGCACAAGCTCCTTGTCAAGAAGCACCATAATAAGCTCCTCGCCGGAAAGAGGAAGCCCGTTTTTGCGGGTAAAGCGTAGGGAGGGGATACATACAGCCTCGTGATGATTTGCGGTATTAAAGCCGTAAACTGTGCCGTCTGAGGGGTCGTATGCCTTTGTAAGTCCGCCGTCCTTGAAAGCGAAAAGCTTTCCGGAAAATTTCGACAGTCTTTCAACTCCCGACGCTCTCAGCTCGGGGAGGGTCATAAGATTACCGTCAAAGCCTTCGAAGCTTTTAATGAATTTAGTCTCGGCAAAGGAGAAGAAAACGTTCTGCTTTGACGGCTCAAACACGTCAAGATCGGGAAATATTCCGCTTACGGCGGTATTGAACCACACGCTGCGGTTGGATATCTTCACCCACAGTTCTCCTAAAATTGAGAGAAGCTTTTTGATAAGCGGATCGAAAAGTCTGACCTGAGTTTCCACGGTCCGGGGAATACGGCTGATCACCGCATTTGCTATATAATCCCTTTCTGTGGGTATCAGACTTATCTTTTTAGTATCCACGGTAATTCACGCCTTTCGTTATAGGGTAACAACAGCTTTTCTGATGACCTTGCCGTTTGCGGCGGCAATACAGCCCTGGAGCAGAACGGTCTTTATCCTGCCCTGCTTGGCAGTTTCGGTGTTATGATGAAGCTCTTCGTCAAATTCGTCTCCCGATTTTACCTCGGTAAGCTTGTACACGGGACGGGTAAAGGTGGAATTGTAGCAGGAGAGCAGATATGCATACAGCTCGCAAAGAACGGCAATGTCCCCTTTAGACTCTTCATATCTGTTTATAGCAAGCTGCTCGGTATAGTCTCTGAGGCTCTTTAAATTCTCGGGAAGAACGCCGCAGAGAAATATTCCGCTGAGGGTATTGTTCTTGAAAATGCCGCTCATTACCCGTGCGGAGCTTTCTGACAGGGTCTTGTATTTTTCATAGAGAGATATCTGCATTGCGTAGGAGCTGCAATAGCTGTTAAGAGTCTCCTTGCAGCGCTTGAGCTGGGCGGTAAGCTCGGCGTTTTCGGTCCGGAGCCTGCCCGTTTCAAGCTCTAAAAGGGCTATTTTTCGGGAAAGAGAGGCATTTTCCGCACTGAGAGCGGTGGTGTCCGTCCCGGGGAAAAGCTCTGTCTGTCCCTCGAGCCTGTCCTCATCAGCCTTTCCTGCGATAAGGTCAATAAGCTCCGCCTTTATCCTTTCGTCGCAAAGGGCTTCGGTAAATATTTCGTATAGCTTCTGCGGTTTCATAGCAGCACGTTCTCCTGTTTATTTAAATTGATTGTTTTCCTTATCGTATTCAAACCCCACAGCTTTCAGTCTGCTTTCAAGCTCCTCGGGGGATATTTCCATATCCTCGCAGAGAGCCTCCAGTGTGGGATAGCTGTCCCTTAGCTTCATATTAACAACGCTCAGAAGCATTATGGGGTCATTGGGTAAATTTATGCTCATTATATGTTTTCTCCTCTGATAATTTTATTCCATTTTATATTATACTCCATTTTTTGACTTTCTGCAAGGGGGAATGGGGAATTCATTATAAACTGTACGGAATTTCTGCTTATATGCCGATCTTTCAGACCTGTTTATTTTCCGCCGAAAAACAAAAATTTCTTCTTTTCTCTTTCACAAGGTCTCTGTCTTTTTGAATTTGCGTGATAGTTTCTGCATTCGTCGCATTTTCCGTGGCGTTCGCATTTTTTCTTTTTGCAGGGACAGTTCTCATTTTGCATTATAAAGACTCCTTCCCAAACGCTGTATTGCAGACACGTTTACTCCTGACCGCTGTTCTTTGCCATCAGCGCCGCACATTCCACGTGTCCCGCAGCAGGGAACATATCCACCGCCCGAACTTTTATAAGCTTATATCCGTTATCCTCAAGATATCGGCAGTCCCTTGCGGCGGTGGCAGGATTGCAGGATATCATAACAACCCGCTCGGGAGACATTTTAACAATGCTGTCCAGGGTAAGCGCATCACAGCCCTTTCTCGGCGGGTCGGTAACAATTACATCGGGCTTTCTGCCGCTGTCAAGAAGCTGTTTTGCGGCTTGTCCCGAATCGGCGCAGATAAAGTCGGCGTTATCAATATGATTATTTTCCGCATTCTGCTTTGCGGCTGTTACAGCTTCGGGAATAATTTCCGCTCCCGTAACGTGACGAGCCTTGTCCGCAAGAGAAAGTCCGATAGTTCCCGCACCGCAGTAAAGGTCAAGTACATCTTCTTTTCCCGTCAGAGCCGCAAATTCCTTTGCTATATCATACAGCCTTTCCGCCTGTGGGGTGTTTACCTGGTAAAATGAACGGGGGCTTATGATTATTTTATTGCCGCACATTATGTCGGTGATAATGTCCACTCCCGCAAGTGTGCGAAGCTCGTCACCCATAATAACATTGGTGTTTTTCGGATTTATGTTCATAGTCACCGACTTTATATCGGTGAATTTTTTCATAAGCTCGGCACTCAGGGGACGAAGCTCCCTTTCCGCATTTTTTCGCACCACAAAGCACACAGCGATCTCACCGCTGTGATATCCCCTGCGGATAAAAATATGCCGCAGGAGACCCGTTCCCGTCTGCTCGTTATAGGGAGAGATGTGCTTTCTGTTTACAAATTCCATTGAGAATTTCAGTATCTCGGAAAATACGGGGGGCTGGAGTTTGCAGTCTGTGCAGGGAACCACCCTGTGGCTGCGCTGAGCATAAAAGCCGCATACGGCTTTACCCTCCTTATCCGCCGCCACGGGGTACTGCGCCTTGTTGCGGTAATTGTCCGTTTCCTCACAGCCAAGAATTGGCAGAAGCTCAAAGCTGTCCTCGGAGAATTTTCCCAGTCTGAGAAAGGCATTCTTTACGATATTTTCCTTTATACGAAGCTCCGCCGCATAGCTTATATGACGGAAGATACAGCCGCCGCAGGTGCTTTTTACGTCGCAGCCCCTATCGGCTCTGTCCTCAGAGGGTGTCAATATTTCAAGGATAATGCCGTAGCAAAGGCTTTTCTGCACTTTGACAATTTTGCACTTGATAACATCTCCCGTTACCGCTCCCGACACGAATACCGCCGCCCTGCCGTCCTCCGTTTCAATGTGACCCACGCCGTTTCCCTCGGCGGTCACATCGGTTATCTCAAGTTTTTCTATGATATCATTTTTGGAAAGCTTTATTTTAAACACCCCGTTATAATTTTTTTGCGGTAAATTTGATTGACGTATTTTTATTGACTCATTTCTAACGTTACCGAGCCGCAAACTAACAGCTTCACGCAAAACTTACAAACGTAATCGCCGCGGGTCGTCACCCGAGCTTCTCGCCGCATTTTGCGCAATAGGAATTTTCCGAGCTGTTCTTTGCACCGCAGAGACCACATATTTTGGGCTTGCCGCTTGCCTCCTCGGCGTATTCAAGCTGTGCCTCAAGCATTTTTATCTCCTTGATGAGAATTTTCATATTTCCCGTTTCGTCCGCTCCGCTGCGGTGCATATCATAGCATAATTTTCCTAAGTCATAGTATTTATCTCTGAGCTTTACTCTCAGCTGTGCCTTTTCGATATACGCCTTTGATACGTTGACAGCGCCGTTTGCCTTAACGGTGAGCTTGTCGAAAAACTCCTTGGAATCGGTGATGAAATTATCAAAATTGTAGTTCATAAAACAGACCGCCTTTCAAGTTTGGTTTGTGATTTACATATCCGCTAAGAATTTTTCAAGCGATGTCTTGTATCCCATCATTTTTTCATATCGGGATATGTATTCATAGGGGTATTTATAATTGAAATATCTTGTAATTTTTCCCGTTTCGGGGTCTATAAGCTTTGTGGAGCCCGACGCTCCGCAGGCAAGGATATTCTGAGCCTCCTCCATAATAAAAATGTTGTAAAGCCCCTCTTTTCCCTGCTTTGCATAGCCCACGTTCTCTAAGTTCCCGACGGTATTCTTCTGACGGTAGAGGTAATAGGGCATAAATCCCTTGTCGGTAAGGGTATCAAAGGCGTAGTTCACCATTCGGGAAACGCTGTCGTCTGTAAGGTAGCCCTCTCTGAAGCTCTCCGCCGTTTTGAACAGCTCCGCAGAACGCTTTACTGTAAGGGTGTGAACGGTTATGCTTTCGGGGTCAAGTGCGATAAGCCTGTCAATTGTGTCCTTGAAGCCCTCAAAGGTATCGGTGGGAAGCCCTGCAATGGTGTCGGTGTTTATGTTGTCAAAGCCCAGCCGCCTTGCAAGGGAGTAACATTCCTCAAACTGAGCGGCGGTGTGCTGTCTGCCGATGGCTTTCAGAACGCCGTCCTGCATTGTCTGAGGATTTATGGATATCCTTGTGGCACCATTGTCACGTATGGCAATAAGCTTATCTTCGGTGATGGAGTCCGCCCGCCCCGCTTCTACAGTATATTCACGAATACGGGAAATGTCAATGCTTTTTTCGATAGTTTTCATTATTTTTTCTATCTGCGCCGCAGAAAGTGAGGTGGGAGTGCCGCCGCCGATGTAAACGGTGTCGCAAAATGTGTTCTTGCCCTTTAGCATCTCGCCCATTTCTTCTATCTCTTTGCAGAGCATTTCCACATACTGCGGGATAAGCTCCTTTGCGCCCTTTGAGCGTATTGAGTGGGAGACAAATGAGCAGTAGGAACAGCGTGAGGGACAGAAGGGTATTGCCACATACAGCGAAAAGCTTTTCGGGTCAAGACTTTTGAGGGCAGGGGATTGTGTAACGGCGGTGAGATAGGAAAGGTCGGATTTTCTCCTGCTTATGAAATATTTTTCGTGGAGCCTTTCGTAGACCTGTTCCCTGTCGCAGCCCTCGCCAATAAGCACATTCACCTTCTTCACGGGGCGTATTCCCGTAAGACAGCCCCACTCGGGAGACACCCCCGTAAGCTGTGACATTACGGTGTATATCATTCGGCAGAGAGTCAGTTCCCGTTCGCTTTCGGAGCACAGCGGCTCTTCGGCGGTCTGCTTTTTTTCGCCCAGCTTTGCGGATACCAAAAGCTTGTCCGAAACGGAAACAAGCAGGCTGTCTCCCCTGTCGTCATATTCGCCGTCAAAGACAAACTCAAAGCTTTCAAGCGGACAGAAAAGCTTCATTACTGCTTCCACTTCGTATTTATAGGAGTTATTCTCAAAATAGATGGTCATTTTTTTCACCTTATATATGGATTTAAAATTTCACGATTTTTGGGCGTGTCCTTTACTTTGCAGACGGTTGATGATCCTTTAGGAGAATCAAGATTTATCCGCAGAACGCCGTCTTTGATGTCGGCAGACAGGTTTGCCTTTTTCCGCCCGCCTATGTAGACAATGCCCTTGTCGGTCACGAATATCAGTCCACACAGGATAAAATTCAGAAAGGCTTCACAACAAAGTATCATAAACAGTCCTTGAGACGATAATCTTGAGACATTATTCTCAAGATTATCTGATTGCCTTGATTTTTCGATACGAAGCAATTTCTCTTCACCGTCAACAGAGCCTTCATCATATTCTTCGGTCAGGACGGACTGATCTTGCTCCCGTAAATCGGCAATTTCGCTTTTATACTGCGAAGCAAGGCTAAAGCTGAGGTGTGCGTTAAATGCAGCCACCACCGTCAGAACAGAGCATATTATCACATATCCGGCTCCTTTTCCGTGTGCCGTCAGCTTTATGCCATTTCTCAAGGCTTTTGCAATGTCTCCGATACAGCCTGCAAGTATAACAGCTTCGATGACGCAAAATATTATAATTATGATATCAAAAGCCTTCATATAATACTCATCACCTTATATATGGATTTAAAATTTCACGATTTTTGGGTGTGTCTTTTAGCTTGCAGACGGGAAAAGCTCCGGTTGAACCTTCACAATTTATCCGCAGCCTGCCTTCTTCGCTGTCGGCATAGTAGGTCCCGCTTTTCCTTTTGCCTATGCGGACAATGCCCTTGTCGGTCACGAATATCAGCTCTCGCAGACCCAAAACCAGAAGAATTTCGCTCCAGATCATTTTTATAAGCCCATTTATGAAGTTATTTGACGCACTTTCCTCAAGCTCCGATATTTTATGTGCAACAAATTGCTCCTCGTCGATTATTGTGACGGCAATGCAGCTTTCCTCATATTTTTCTGTATAGACCACAGAGCCGCGTTCTCTGTAATCCTGAATTTCTCTGCGGCACTCCGAAAGGGCGGAAAAACTGTCGGCGGCAAAAAATACGTTTGCTGCTGCAAGTGCTGTACATAAAATGACATATCCGAGTCCCATACCGAATGCAGTGAGTTTAATTCCCTTTCTCAAGGCATTTGCAATGTCTCCGATACAGCCTGCAAGTATAACAGCTTCGATGATGAAAAGTACTATAATTACGATATCAAAAGCCTTCATATGCTGTCTCCTTTGCCGTTCAAACTTATAACATACCTTTCAAGTCGCAAAGCCACTTCGGCGGTATTTCCGCTGTGACGGTAAGTGTGCCGTTACCGTATTCCCCCACTTCCTCAAAGCCGTTTTCATTGTCGTAAAAATGCACCTCGCTGCAATAAGGGAGAATAGTCAGAAGATCGTCATAGCGGTGGGAAAAGCGTCTTTTCACGTCCTCCTCGGGAATGTTATGTCCTCCCTTTGAAACACGGTTTTCGATACGCCGAACGCTTTCCTCCGCAGATGATACAGCCACGTAGTACAGTCGGATATAATAATCCTTTTCCTTGGCGGCAATTATTGTTTTAAGAGTTTTCTTTCCCGACAGAGCAGTCTCTTCGGTAAAGTCGATACCTTTTTCAAGGCAGTCAGCCGAAAGAGATTCGGCATTTTCGCAGGTCTCGCAGTCGATTATGATACCCATATCATTTCGCTGAGCTTTTAGAACGCCTGTCAGACTGCTTTTGCCGACGCCGTTCACTCCGCCGATGATAGTAAATATCTTCATTTGAACCGCCTCCCGGGAATTTACCTCGTCTTCAGCCCTGCCGCATATCTGAGATATGGATTAAACTGCCGTTCCTCCACCATTGTAGAGGTCTGACCGTGACCGGGGTAAAGGGTGTAGTTGGTGTTCCTGTCGAATTCATAGAGCATTTTGAGAGTTTCGTTCATAACGCTGTCATTTCCGTCTATCATATCCGTCCTGCCCATACTGCCGTTAAAAAGAGTGTCGCCGCTGAACATATTGCCGTCAAGGAGATAGCACACCGAGCCGCTTGTGTGACCGGGAGTGTGGAGGACTTCAAACTCCAGCTCATCTTGTGTGATAACATCACCGTCGCTTACGGTGACGGCATTTGTTACGGGGTCGATGGGGGGCAGGGAGAAAAACTGAGTGAGATTTGTGCGGTCATTGCTGAGTTTTTCCTCGTCAAATTTGTGTATATATATTTTTGCCCCCGTTTCTGCGGCAATGCGTGCGGCTGTGGCAATGTGGTCGCAGTGACCGTGGGTGAGCAGAATTTTTTTCAGCTCAATTCCCTTTTCCATAAGGGTTTTTATAATGCTCTCGCCGCCGTAGGGCGCATCAATGAGAACGCCGTTCATATTCTCGGCGGTTACGATATAGGAATTTACTCCGAAATTGCTCATAGGCGGAAGCTTGATTATCTCCATAAAAAACAGTCCCTTCTTAACAAAAACGGGTGACGAAGGCGCATTGCCTAAGCCACCCGAATATCTTTGAATTAAATTGTGGAAGCGGAAGAGTATCAGTCCTCGCCGTCTCCGAAATCGGTAGCCTGCATAAGCTTATCCCACGTGCTGTTTACGCTCTGAACGCACTCACAGTATTTCTCGGATATCATATCCTTGGGTATTCCCAGACCCTCTGCAAGCTCCTTCATCTTTGTCCATTCGGCGTTTTCGTAGGCGATAACAGTATCGTAAAGCATACCCGATCTGCCTGCGTGGTCGGTGAGGGCAAGCTTGATGTCATCGCTGATTGGCAGCTGTGCCAGCACCTCGCCTATGGGCATCTGCATAAGCTTGCCCAAGGTGGAGAACATACCCATAAGATATGCCTCCGAACGGGATATAGGCATATCGTCCGCAAATTCCACCAGCTCTGCGCAGAAGCTTCCGCGGAGGAAGGACAGCTTGATAAGCTCGTCGGGCATAGTGCCGTCATCTGTTTTAAAGGACAGCAGATATATCCACTGCTTGAGCTGACCGAGACCCAGTATTACAAGCGCCTGCTTTACCGATTTTGCGCGGTTTTTCAGGGCGAAGTATGCCGAGTTTACAAGCTTGAGGAGTGCGTATGTAAGGTTAACGTCACGTGAAACGATCTCCTCTATCTCGTCGATATCCGGCTCGTCACGGTTAACAGCCACCATAAGCATCATAAAGTTGCCCTGCATAACCTTGGATTTCTGCATAGCGGCAGGCATTTTCTCGGACACATATGAGCCCTGGAAGCTGATACAGCCGTAAAGCTTAGCCTTTTCGTAAGCCTCGGCGCAGTCGATGTTATAGGCTATCATACCCTTGCCGAAGGACTTGCCGATACGGATAACATTCTCAAGTGTGGGGTCGTTGTGATTTTTGAAATTTACCTTGATATAGTCCACGATGTCAAGTACGCCGAAGTAACGGGGGGCGAACTCAAAGTCGATAACGGCGATCTTGTAGCCGTTCTGCTTGAACTTGGTTATCAGAGAGTGGGACATAGGATTTGTGATAAGCTGATCCTCTATCTGGATAACCAGCTTGTCGGTATCGAACATTTTCGGGATATTCTTTACAAGCAGATTTCTGGTAAAGGTGATATATGCGGTCTTGCCGCCTATGAAATTATCGCTGTCAATGGAGGACAGAAAGGTCTCGATGGCGTTTGCGGCAGTCGTATCATCAGCCTGCCACATCTCTACCTGGTCGTCGGCGTACATTATCTCATAGCCCACAGCCTTCTGATCCTTATTCATAATAGTTTGCTTGACGATATACGGCTCCATAATACTTACTGCTCTCCTTTGTAGTGTTGTATTCACCGTGAATAAATAGTCTTAAATATATTATACCACAAGGCTGCAAAAATTTCAACTATGCGGCAGTAATTTTTTAGGATTGTTTTTTGTGCAATTTTTCGTAATCTGACAAGATCCGAGCCTGAAAGGGGAGAAAAGATCCGCCTGCCCCGTAACACAAATTACCTCTGCGGAATATAATAAGCAAGACGGAGCATAAATATCCGTCAATTGAAAGGGTGATCTGCGTGAATAAGCACATCATTGCTTTTGCTTCCGTGACCTATGCAAACAAGGCGAAGTCTGTATTTGAAAAATACGGCATATCCGCAGAGGTAAAGCGAACTCCGGGCAGTCTTTTCCGGGGCTGCGGCTACAGCGTTACCGTGGAGGGACGTTCCGACAGGCTCGTCAAGATAATGGAGGACAACGGCATTTCATATAGATCCATCAGCAGTCTGCAAAGCGGCGCAAAATAAAAAACGGAAGGAATGATCTTATGTGATATATTTTGACAACGCAGCCACTACGTATCCGAAGCCCGAAAGCGTGCGAAGAGCGGCTGCGGAGGCGATCGTAAGATACGGCGGCAACCCCGGACGAAGCGGACACAAAATGTCAATGGACGCAGCGCAGGCTGTTTATACTGTCCGCGAAAAGGCAGGGGAAATGTTCGGCGCCCCTCCCGAGAACGTAATATTCACCGCAAACTGCACCGAGAGCCTTAATATGGCGATAAAAGGGCTGGCAGAGCGTGACCTGCGGGAGGGCAGACCGTTTCACGTAATAATCTCCTCCTTGGAGCACAACTCCGTTTTCCGCCCGGTTCACGAGCTGACCAAAAGGGGACTCACCTACAGCATTGCCGAGGTCACTGCGGACGATACCGTAACGGTGCATAACTTTGAGAGTCTTGTAACTCCCGTTACCAAAGCGGTCATCTGCACCCTGGGCAGCAATGTTACGGGGCAGCTTCTTCCCTACGAGCGGATAGGCGCAATGTGCCGCAGGAAACGCATATGCTTTGTGGGAGACGGAGCGCAGGTATGCGGAGTTATCCCCGTAAATCTCAAACGGGATAATATAAACATTCTCTGTATGCCCGGTCACAAGGGACTGTACGGCATTTCGGGAACGGGACTGCTCATTACCGACGGAAAATACCCCATTTACCACATCTTAGAAGGCGGAACGGGCAGCACATCTCTCGAAGCGGAGCAGACGCCGTTTCTCCCCGAGGGACTCGAAAGCGGCACCGTAAATACCGTTGGAATAGTTACCGTGGGAGCGGGGATCGACTTCATCAAACGTTTAGGCGCCGATAAGATCCATTCCCGTGAGAGCGAGCTTTGCCGCCGCTTTGTAAGTGCGCTTGAGAACGAGAGCCGTGTCAGGATATACAGACGGGAGCGGTGCAGCTATCTTCCCATTGTTCTTTTTAATGTGGAAGGCTACTCCCCCGAAGAAACTGCGGCGCATCTCAGCGACAGCGGCTTTGCCCTCAGAGGCGGACTTCACTGCTCGGGCCTCGCCCACCGCAGCGCAGGAACGCTTCCCGAGGGCGGCGTAAGATTTTCCCCCTCCGTTTTCAACACTGCCGCCCAGACCGATATGCTTGCAGACGCTGTAAAAAAGCTGGCTCATTCCTCCTGATGTGCATATGTATGGTTTAGCAAGGCAATATGAAATTCACCGCCGCTCCTTTTTTGAGAATGGGGCGGCGGTAAATTTACATAAAATTTTTCTTGACAATAATAAAAAACTATGATATACTGAAAATAAAGAAGCAGCCGTGTAGACGGTGTGCTCCCGATTAGGTATTATGTCACTAACAAGATGTTAGTAACTGACCGTTCAAGGTGCAATTTGGGCGGTCAGTCTTTTTTGTCATTTCGGTATTTCAGAATATCTATTATAAGGCGAATTATGTCAATGGCAAGCGCTGACAACGCACATACTTCGATTATCGTCATACGAATTTTACACCTCCCTCCCGAGAGGATTTTGCGAGGGAAAGAGGAGACATCACCGCCTACCGTCAGAGTTATAAACTCTATATGGCTGCTTCAGTTTTTGGTACTATGTACCGATTTAATTATACAATTTCCGATTTCAATTGTCAAATTACAATTCGATTACAAAAGCGGCGGTTATTTTGCTTTAAATTTTTTCTTGACAATAATAAAAAACTATGATATACTAAAAATAAAGAAGCAGCCGTGTAGACGGTGTGCTCCTATGTGGGTTTTGTCACTAACCTGATGTTAGTAACTGACCGCTCAAGGTAGGAACTTGGGCGGTCAGTCTTTTTTGTCGTTTCGGTATTTCAGAATATCTATGATAAGGCGAATAATGTCAACGACAAGCGCTGACAACGCACATATTTCAAGTATCGTCATACGAATTTTACACCCCCTTCCCGGGGAGGTTTTGCGAGGGGAAGAGGAGACATCACCGCCTACCGTCAGAGCTTTTGGCTCTTATGGCTGCTTCGGTTTTGGTACTATGTACCGATATAATTATACATTTTCCGAATGCTATTGTCAAATTACAATTCGGTTACAAAAGCACATTCTCACCTCAAAAAAACACTCCCCAGAAAGCTATCGGAGCAAGCAGGCAGAGATATGAAAGAAGATACACACCTATGGAAGCGGGAAGGGAGCACTCTGCATTGTCACTCTTGCCGAATTTTAAATATAGACCGAGATTGGCGGTAATAGCAATAAAAAGGTCAAGGGATAAAAGAGCCGGCACACCGCCGCTTCTTATGGAAAACAAAAAAACTATCATAGGGTTCAGCCAGGGCAGACCGTTACCCAGGCAGAAATTCAGCAGGAGTATCTTCCACATATCAACCGAGGAAAAGTACTTTCGGGTAATGATAAATATCACCGCCGCGAAGATAAGGGCAGGTAAAATATTTTTCATAAGATTTTCGGGTGCGAAAAATTTCTCCACTCCCCCGGGCAGTCCCCCCGAATACCAGCAAAGCAGCCCGAATGTGACTGCTATTCCGAGAACTGTTCTGACAATAAGGCTTACTGTCTGCCGCCTGTCATCTGCATTTGTGTATTTTCCCATAGCATTTCCCCTCTGTTTCATTAGATTGTTGCCTATATATTAACATAAATGTTTTGTATTGTCAAGCAATGTTCATTTATTCATAGTTATTCTTTAAACAGCTTCCGATGCGAACGGATGAAAATGTGATACAGACTTTTTCCTATATATGCAAATATGAGCATAATAATTGTGCATATCTCCAAAAAAGATGTTTGGCTGTTGACTTATTTTGAATACTATGCTATTATAAAGAAAATCAAACGGCAGTTATGCCATATGTTGTGCAAACGATTACATACCCCGTTGTTTTTAGGAGGAAGTTTATTATGAATTACAAGAAAATTATAGCAGGAACCGTGGCACTTACAATCACAGCATCTCTCACCGCCTGCGGAGGCAGCTCTGAGGGTACGACCGAGACCACCACAGCCGATGTGACCACCACCGCCGCTACCGAGTGGACAGGAGACAGCGTTGAGGTTGAGGCTCTTGACGAGACTCTCGATGTGGACATTAACGGAAAGTCTCTCAAATGGCTGGGTATCTATGACCTGAACCCTACCAACGACTCCCCCGAAAGAAGCCCCGAGCTTGCCCTTTTTGAGGACACCTACGGCGCAAAGATCGAATATATACCCACCACCAGCGACAAGCGCTTTGAGGATCTTGCCACCAACATTATGGGCGGCACATCTCCCGACATTTTCGCATACGAGTGGAGATCCTTCCCCTGCGATATCGCAAAGGGACAGTATCAGCCTATCGACTCTCTTGTTAACTGGGAGGATCCCAAGTGGGCAGATGTTAAGGACACGGCTGACAGCTTTATCTGGAAGGGCGAGCATTACATAGCTCCTCTGGGCTACAGCTTTAACGATACACAGGTGCTTATGTACAACAAGTCCACAATTCAGAGCGAGGGCTTTGAGGATCCCTATGAGATGTACTTAAACGGCGAATGGGACTGGAACACATTCACCGATATGATGAAGACCTTTGTTGAAAACGGCAGCAGTGACGGCACCGAGAGATTTGGTATCGGCGGCTGGTGGGCAAACGCATTCGTTTACACCGCAGGTGAAACTATGGTCACATATGACGGCACAAAGTTCGGCAATAACCTGAGAAGCGGCAAGATAGAAAAGGCTCAGGGCGTTCTTGAGGACATCTTTAAAAATAACCTTATCAAGCGCGGCTGGATAGGCGGCGAGTCCGCATTTGTGGACGACAGCCTGTTGTTCTACTCAATGGGTACCTGGGCATACAATGCGGCAGCACTGTCCGTTCCCGACGACGAAATTCAGATAGTTCCCTTCCCCAAAGATCCCGATTCGGATAAATACTACGTATCAAACAAGGTATTCGCATATATGTGGGTAAAGGGCTCCGAGAACGGTGACTGCGTAAAGGCGTGGCTTGACTGCAACAGAACTGTAAACTATGACGAGAAGTACGTTGAAGCCACCAAGGAAAAGTACCTTGCAAACAACCCCGGCTGGACCTCCGAAATGTACGATATTGCTATGGACTTCTATGACTCCGAGAAATTCACCCAGGCATACGATTACGGCTACGGTCTCAGCACACTTATGGCTGACGATGTAATGGGCGTTCTTTACGAGGGCATTGCAAATGAGCAGTTTGAAAGCTGGGTACAGGCACGTGAGGAATATTATCCTATCGTTGACGAGGAAATAAACGTATATAATAACGCCGAGTAATCTGTTCGGCAAATTCACCCGAAAACATACCGCGCCGCCGGAGTATTCCGACAGCGCGGTATTATTTTATTTACAGCTTTTAAAAATATCCGGCATTGCTGTGATACCGTTTGGTCATTTGCGGTTTGGCTTTCTCTTTATTTTCAGCATATTAAGGATATCGTCAGATGAAAGCCCCTCATCAACAGGTATCCATAGCCACTTCCCGTCGTGATACGATCTTCAAATAAGTCTCAGCTTCCTGTCTCGATTTAAAATTCACGATATTTTTATCATTGTATTTTTCAAGCAGCCCATAAATTTCGGGCAGCTGTTTTTGTGGAAAATCCACTATCCATTGTCTGAAATCATCATCAAGCTCCGTTTCTGTCCAGGGCATATCTTCCCTTTTGGTGCCAATTCTTGCCTTAGCACCCGCCAGACAGACCTCAACGGGAAGATCAAAAAGAAAAACGGTGTCGCATTTTTTCAGACGAGCTTCAAGCGTCCTTTGATAATTGCCGTCAATTATCCACCTGTCTTCGGATAAGATTTCATCAAGCCTTTTGTCAAATTCCTCTTTGGAAATATTGGTCTTGTCGGGCTTGTGCCATATCATATCCAGATAATAAAGGGGCAGACCTGTTATATCCCTGAGCCGCCTTGCAAATGTGCTTTTCCCCGAGCCCGAACTGCCGATAACAATGACCCTACGAAGCATAGCTGCACCTCTCAAATTTCTTTATTGCCCGTTTTGCGAAAATTCACAGCGCTGTCCCGGGCGGGGAGCGTTTCGTTTATTATAGCAGGATAACCCGAAAAAGTCAATGTTATAAATAAAATCATAAATTTGGTAATTATGCTGTATGACGCAGGTATAAGAGCGGGGAATTTTTTCGGAAATTTTCCGAAAAAATTTGAAAAAGCCCTTGACAAATGAAGAAATATGTGATATAGTATTAAAGTCGCCGAAATAAGGCGCAAGGCTATCATATTCTAAAGACAGCAGGTGGCAGTCAGGCTGCAACTATGACTTCCGTAAATCCTGCCGAGGAAAGAGATCGCTGTACTATTATGTTTGTACGCTCCTTTCCTGTACTGCAGGGAAAGGATTTTTCTTTTTTATGAATGGGTAGCATAATTTTCAACTTTTTCGGAGGTGAAATTTTATGCCAAGCGCAAAAATTCTTGAAACCAAGAAGGCAAGAGCTGCTGAGCTTTCCGAGCTCGTAAAGAACTCCTGCTCGGGCGTTCTCGTTGACTACAAGGGTATCACCGTTGAGGAGGATACCAAGCTCAGAAAAGAGCTGAGAGAGGCAGGCGTTAAGTACTTCGTTGAGAAGAACACAATGCTCCGCATCGCTCTCAAGGAGAACGGTCTTGAAGATCTCTGCGGCGTACTCGAGGGTACAACCGCTCTCGCTGTATGCGAAAACGATCAGACTGCTCCCGCAAGAATTCTCGGCAAGTTTGCTGAGGCTCACGACGACAAGTTCAACCTCAAGGGCGGATTTGTTGAGGGCGTTGTTTATGACGCTAAGGGCGTTGAGGCTCTTTCCAAGATCCCTTCCAAGGATGTTCTGCTTGCTCAGCTCGTTGGCTCTCTCCAGGGTCCTATGCAGAAGCTCGCAGCGACACTCAAGGCTCTCGCCGACAAGAAGGCAGAGGAAGCTGCATAAGCGTTGTATTTATCGCTTTGTGGCGTAACACAAAAATATTATTAAGTTAAAGGAGATTATTATCATGGCATCTGAAAAGATCACTGCAATTTTAGACCAGATCGATGTTCTTTCTGTTCTTGAGCTCGCTGAGCTCGTTGAAGCTATCCAGGAAAAGTACGGTGTAACCGCTGTTGTTGCTGCTGCAGGTCCTGCTGCAGGCGCAGGCGCTGCTGCTGAGGCTGAGAAGACTGAGTTTGACGTTGTTCTCGCTTCCTTCGGCGACAAGAAGATGGACGTTATCAAGGCTGTTAAGGACGCATGCGGTCTCTCCCTCAAGGAGGCTAAGGAGGCTGTTGAGGCTGCTCCCAAGACCCTCAAGGAAGCTGCTCCCAAGGCTGAGGCTGAAGAGCTCAAGGCTAAGCTCGAAGCTGCCGGCGCTACTGTTGAGCTCAAGTAATCTGAGTTTTGAACATATAACGCTTTTGGGCGGTGCTGCAAATGCAGCACCGCTTTTTGCATATGGAATTAATTGCGGCTCTCCCCGTCAAATACGGGAAGAGCCGCAAATTTTCATTTCGCCTGTTTATCCAGCGTGCCGCTGTAGGCAGGCATAAATTCTTTAAGAAACTCCTCGGCTTCGGGGAGGTTCATCTCGTGAATGGCTTCAAGGGTGGACTTTTCCGCATCGGTAAAGTCGGAGTTGCCCATCTGCCGTTCCTCTACGCATTTTATCAGAGCCGAAAGCTTATCTGCTGCCTTCACAAGCTCCCAAAGCTCCCCTTCTTCCTCGGTATGCCCCAGCAATGGGCGGTAATACTCTCTTAGATCCTCGGGAAGATAGGAGAGCATTTTCTCCTCTGCCATTTTCTCCACCTTGTCATACTCCGCACGAATTTCCGCGTTGTAGTATTTTACAGGGGTGGGCAGGTCGCCGGTGATTATTTCGGTGACATCGTGGTACATTGCAAGCAGGGCGCAGCGCTGGGGGTCAACACTCCCACCGAACCGCACATTTCTGTAAAGGGCGAGGACGTGGGCGATGAATGCCGTTTCAAGGCTGTGCTCGCTGATGTTTTCGGTTATGGTGTTTCGCATTAGTCCCCAGCGGTTTATATATTTCATTCGGGAGATGATGGCGAAAAATTTTTCTTCGTTCATTTTGTTCATTTTTCCTTTCTTGAGAGTTTTGGTGTTTATGGCAATTAAAAATTGCCGTCAGGAAATCTTTGTCGGCAGACAAAGAAACAAAACTCGGTGTGAAAATTTTTGATTTTCACACATTCCTTTAATTGGTTATGGTCAATTTGGATTTAGTGGTATTTTTATGCACTCTCTGCGGGATAATATTGCTGTAAATTTTTTTCCGAAAGGATATGATATTTATATGCAAAGCCTTTCTTTGGGCGGAAGCTCCCCTTGGTCAGATACATCCCCCGCAGGACGGTACACCGCTGTATTTCTGGGCGGCGGCGTGCTTTATTCACTTATCGAGATAGTGGCAAGGGGCTATACCCATTGGACTATGACCCTGACGGGGGGCGTGTGCCTGCTCATAATGTACCTGCGTTATGCCCGTCACCCCGAGGACAGCATTCTTTTCAAATGCTTCTTCGGAATGTGCGTCATAACCTTTTTTGAGTTCACCGTTGGGTGCGTGGTGAATGTGCTGCTGGGGTGGGGCGTATGGGATTATTCCCATATGTATCTGAATGTGCTGGGACAGATATGTCCTTCCTACAGCGCAGGGTGGTTCCTGCTGTCATTGCCTGTGGCACTTATTTGCACTGCGGCAGGCAGCCCCGAGAGACTGAGTACGGCAGAGGGCTAAAGGGCAGGCTTTTCATATTTCCGAGCCACCCTTTTTCTCACGATGATGTAGCATAACAGGTGGACTGAGGCGGTGATTATCCAGGTGATGGCATAGGAGAGGTACACCGTTTCCACCGAGTGATATTCGGGAATTTGGAAAACCGTTGCTATCCAGAGAAGCCGCAGTCCGCAGGCTCCTACAAGGGAAACTATCATAGGCATTACAGAATAGCCTATACCTCTGAGTGCCCCCACAAGAACGTCCATTATGCCGCAGAGGGCGTAGACTCTCGAGATATATCCGAGACGAACCATTCCTGCGGCAATTACCTGTGGACTGTCGGTGTATATGCTCAGAAGAGGTTCTCCGAATATCACCGCAAGATTTCCCAGGATAACTCCCACGGCGATAACGCATATCTCGCCGCAGACAAGTATCTTGTTGAGCCGCTTGTATTCTCCTGCACCGAAATTCTGGCTCATAAATGAAAGTGTTGCCTGATAGAAGGAGTTCATCGCCACGTATACAAAGCCTTCGATATTGGCGGCGGCAGAGTTTCCCGCAACCATTACGTTGCCAAACAGGTTCACAGAGGACTGTATAACCACATTGGACAGGGCGAAAACTATTCCCTGAAAGCCTGCGGGCAGTCCTATTCGGAGTATTGTTCCAAGCTCCTGATTATGGACACGGAGCTTTTTGAGAACAAGTCTGATGGCTCCCGTTTCCTTCATAAGGCATCTCACCACCAGAAAGGCGGACAGGCACTCGGATATGACCGTTGCCAGGGCAACGCCCGACACGTCCATCTTAAAGACGATGACAAAAAGCAGGTTCATTATCACGTTCACCGCACCTGCCGCCATAAGGTAATAAAGGGGACGCTTTGTATCGCCTATGGCTCGGAGAAGTGCGCTGCCGAAGTTGTAGACCATTGAGGCGGTTATGCCTGCGAAATATATCCGAAGGTAGTCGGCGGCAAGGTCGATTATCTCCTCGGGGGTGCTCATTAGTCTCAGCATTTCCTTTGCGCCGAATATGCCTATGACGGTAAGGATAACTCCGCTTATGATACTGATGGTTATTGATGTGTGGACGGTGCGGCTGAGAGCCTCGTCGCGTTTTGCGCCGTAGTTTCGTGCGGCTGTTACGTTTGTGCCTATGGACAGCCCCACGAAAAGATTTGTGAGGAGGTTTATAAGCGATGTGGTGGAGCCTACCGCCGCAAGGGAATTGTCCCCCGCAAAGCGTCCTACCACCACGATATCCGCCGCATTGAAAAGCAGCTGGAGGATACTTGAGAACATCAGCGGCAATGTGAATATCAGCATCTTTTTCATTATAGAGCCGCTGCACATATCCATTTCGTATTTTTTTGTGTTTGACATAAATGTTATCTCCGCTAAGTATTACTGTCAGATGTCCCCCGCTTTTGACGGGGGACATTTTTGCGGTTATTTTCAGCTTACCATTATTCCGAAAATGGTGAGAGCGGTTTTGTCGCTGCCCTCGGAAAGCTTTATCTCAATGGTGTGCTTTCCCGTTTCCTTGCCGATGATGACCTGCTGAGGTTCGCCGTAATTGCCCCAGCCCCCCGAGAAATCTGCATCAAGAACGGTCTTTCTTTCGCCGTCAACGAGGACATCATATTTGCCGCCCTTGCCGTCGGTCTGCTTTAAATAGAATATTCCCAAATTCTGACATTCAATTTCAAATTTCAGATAGCCCTCTCCCTCGGTAACAAAATTGTCGGGGAAAAGCTCGGGATAGACTTTATTTCCCGAAATCTCAAAGCCGCTCATTTCGGAAACTTCCGCCTGAGATGCGCCCAACATTGTGGCATTCTTGTAATAATCGGCGGTGTAGGGGTCGGCTGTGAATGCGGTATCGGTATCGTCTATATTTGCAAGATCGTCGTAAACGCTGTCAAGATATCTTGCGAGAAGCTGACCGATAAGGCTGTGGCCTGCGTCATTGGGGTGGATATTGTCGGGGGAGATGTCCTTCCAGCTAAGGGTGCCTGCGGCTACCTCGGGGTAAACGACCTCACGATAGCTGAGCATAGGCAGGTCATAGGCAAGACCTATTTCCTTATGTACATCCTGTAAGCTGGTGCCGTTCTCCTGGGTGGTGAAAAGGAGAATGACCGCAGGGTCGCCCTCGGCGTTTAAGATCTTTCTCACAAGGCTGTCATAGGAATACTTGTTCATTACCTTGTCGGTGTCGTTTACGGAAAATTCCACGATGACCACGTCGGGCTTTGCGGAAAGAAGCTGTTCATCCGCACGGTGAACGCCCAGATATGAATTTGTGCCGCCTATGCCTGCGTTGACATAGGTTATCTCACTGCTTGGGAATTTTTCCGTCCAGTATTGGCTGAACAGTCCCGCATAGCTGTTTGCGGGATTGGTGGCGCTGCTGCCTTGGGTGATAGAGCCGCCTATAACGCCTACGGTAACGGGTTCGCCATTTTCAGCCTTTTTCATTGCGGCGGCAAGGCGGGAACGGTTGCCCTCGTTTAAAAGCGCACGCTGATACATCTTATCGGTAAGCCCTGCTTCAAGGTCTACAGGCTCGGTGGGGGTCAGGTCGGCTTCGGTAACTGTTTCTTCGGAAGCGGCGGACGCTGTGGTTTCGGGTGTGGTTTCGGGAGCGGCGTTATTATCCGATTTGCAAGCGGTCATACTTACGCACATAAGAAGCGCGGCAATGCCTGCGATTATTTTTTTATTCATCGTAAATTTTCCTTTCGGTTCAGTATGATATGTATGTATATTATACCACCTTTTATGAGGGATTTCAAGGCTCGATGGAAAAATCCTCCGCAGTTTGCAAAAACTGCGGAGGATTTTTGTGAAACGTTTTTTTCTAAAAACACTTGACAAATCAGCACAGATGTGCTACAATATAATTATCCCACTTATCTGAGTGTGGTGTAGCCCATAAGATACTCGTCTACTGCCTTTGCTGCTTCTCTGCCCTCTCTTATTGCCCATACCACGAGGGACTGTCCGCGGTGCATATCGCCTGCGGTGAATACCTTGTCCACATTGGTTTTATAGGTGTCGGGAGAGGCGGTGGCTACGTTGGTCCTGGGGTTCAGCTCAACGCCGAATGCATCGGCGATGTACTTTTCCGTGCCTAAGAAGCCTGCGGCGATAAGGACAAGGTCTGCGGGGATAATTTCCTCACTGTCTCTTACCTGCTCCATCTTTGTTCTGCCTGTGGCTTCGTCCCTCACGGGCTGGAGGCGAATTGTCTCGATGGAGTTTATATTGCCCTTTTCGTCCTTGATGAACTGCTTTACGGTGGTCTGATAGATACGAGGGTCATGACCGAATACTGCAATGGCTTCTTCCTGTCCGTAATCGGTCTTGTTTACTCTCGGCCACTCGGGCCAGGGGTTGTTTTCAGCTCTTGTATCGGGGAGCTTGGGCATCATCTCAAGCTGGACTACGGATTTGCAGCCGTGACGGATAGCTGTACCTACGCAGTCATTGCCTGTGTCGCCGCCGCCGATGACTACAACGTTTTTGTACTTCGCGCTGATGTAGTAGCCGTCGGAGAGGTTGGAGACCATAAGGCTCTTGGTGGTTGCCTTGAGGAAATCTACGGCGTAGTAAATGCCGTTTGCGTCACGTCCCGGAGCTTCGATATTACGGGGATTGCCCGAGCCGCAGCAGAGTACCACTGCATCGAATTTCGAGGTAAGCTCCTCGGCGGTAATGTCCTTGCCCACGTTAACGCCGGTTCTGAATTCAACGCCCTCGGCTTCCATAAGCTTTATTCTGCGGTCAACGACAGACTTTTCAAGCTTCATATTGGGTATGCCGTACATAAGCAGTCCGCCGGGGCGGTCTTCACGCTCGAATACGGTAACTTTATGTCCGCGCCTGTTAAGTCTCTGAGCTGCGGCGAGACCCGAGGGTCCCGAGCCGACTACGGCTACGGTCTTGCCCGTTCTTACGGAGGGTGCGGAGGGCTCCATCATTCCGTGGGAATAGGCGTATTCGATAATGGAATACTCATTCTCCTTGACGGTGACGGGGTCGCCGTTTAAGCCGCAGGTGCAGGCTTTTTCGCAGAGGGCGGGGCAGACTCTTGAGGTGAACTCGGGGAAGCTGTTTGTGAGCAGCAGTCTGCGTGCAGCTTCTTCCATACTGTCGGTGTAGATAAGGTCATTCCACTCGGGGCAGAGGTTATTTAAGGGGCAGCCCGACACCATTCCGTTGTGAAGGGGCTTGCCGTACTGGCAGAAGGGTACGCCGCAGTCCATACAGCGTGCCGCCTGCTTTTTCCTTGCCTCCATATCGAGGGGGGTGTGGAATTCACGGTAGTTTTTTATGCGCTCCAGGGGTTCAAGTCCTTCGTTTTCGGTTCTTTTATATTCTAAAAATCCTGTTGATTTTCCCATAGTAAATCATTCCTTCCTTTCCTTATGCGTTACTTGGTGTTCTCATAGAATGCGGAGATACGTGCATCGTCGGGGTTCATACCCTCGGCGGTGAACTTCTTGATGCTGTTCATCATCTTCGCATAGTCGTGGGGAATGATCTTCTTGAACTTGGGAAGATATTCGTCAAAGTTATCAAGTATCTCTCTGCCGCGTTCGGAGCCTGTTGCTTCGGTGTGCTCCTCGATAAGGGAACGAAGCTCGTTGATATCCTCTTCCTCGGTGAGCTTCGAGAAGCCTACAAGAGCCTTGTTGAGCTTGGTGTAAAGGTCAAATTCCTCGTCAAGGACATAAGCGATACCGCCGCTCATTCCTGCCGCAAAGTTCTTGCTTGTTTTTCCGAGGATTACGGCACGTCCGCCTGTCATATACTCGCAGCCGTGGTCGCCTACGCCCTCTACCACAACTGTTGCGCCCGAATTTCTTACGCAGAAGCGCTCGCCTGCGATACCTGCGATGAACGCCTTGCCGCTTGTTGCGCCGAAGAGTGCAACGTTGCCCACGATGATATTGTCATCGGCTCTGTACTTTGCCTCCTTGGGTGCATAGAGCACAAGCTTTCCGCCTGAGAGACCTTTTCCGAAGTAGTCGTTGCTGTCGCCCTCAAGTTCAAGGGTGAGACCCTTGGGAATGAATGCGCCGAAACTCTGTCCTCCCGAGCCGTGGCACTTGACAACGTAAGTATCGTCCTCGAGGGTGTTGTAATATCTTCTTGTTATCTCGGAGCCGAAGAGGGTGCCGAGAGTTCTGTTAAGGTTATTTACCTTGATATCAATGGTCTTGGGCTCTTTCTTCTCAAGAGCTTCCGACATTGCGGGGATTATCACCTTTTCGTCGATAGTCTCCTCAAGCTTGAAGTCGTACACATCTGCGGGAATGAAGTGAGAGGGTGCGTCGGTGCCTGCATAGGGATTTGAGAGGATCTCCGACATATCTATCTTTGCTGCCTTGCTGCCTGCGGGGAAGTCCTTCTTTACAAGGAGGTCGGAGCGGCCTACAAGCTCGTCAACGGTGCGTATGCCCAGCTTTGCCATATACTCCCGCATTTCTGTTGCCATAAAGCGCATAAAGTTTACGATATACTCAGGCTTGCCCTTGAAGCGCTTTCTCAGCTCGGGGTTCTGTGTTGCAACGCCTACGGGGCAGGTGTCGAGATTACATACTCTCATCATTACGCAGCCCATTGTTACCAAGGGAGCGGTGGCGAAGCCGTATTCCTCTGCGCCCAGCATTGCGGCGATAACTACATCTCGTCCTGTCATCATCTTGCCGTCTGTTTCGATGACTACCTTGGAGCGGAGGCCGTTCATAATAAGGGTTCTGTGAGTTTCTGCAAGACCTAATTCCCAAGGAAGACCTGCGTTATGAATGGAGCTGCCGGGAGCGGCGCCTGTGCCGCCGTCATAGCCCGAAATGAGCACTACCCCTGCGCCTGCCTTTGCAACGCCTGCGGCAATGGTTCCGACGCCTACCTCGGAAACCAGCTTAACGGAGATACGAGCGTCCTTGTTGGCATTTTTAAGGTCATAGATAAGCTGTGCCAAGTCCTCGATAGAATAGATATCGTGGTGGGGAGGAGGGGAGATAAGAGCCACGCCGGGGGTGGAGTGACGGGTCTTTGCTATCCAGGGATAGACCTTCTTTGCGGGAAGGTGTCCGCCTTCGCCGGGCTTTGCGCCCTGTGCCATTTTTATCTGAATTTCCTTTGCGGAGGTGAGGTATTTCGATGTTACGCCGAAACGTCCCGATGCAACCTGCTTGATGGCAGAGCATTTGTCCTCGGGGCTGCCTGCGGTGACAATTCTTTCAAGATCCTCGCCGCCCTCGCCGCTGTTGGACTTGCCGCCTATCATATTCATAGCGATTGCCATACATTCGTGAGCTTCCTGAGAAATGGAGCCGTAGGACATTGCGCCTGTTTTAAAGCGGTGCATAATGCTTTCAACGCTTTCTACCTCATCAATGGGTATACCGCCGTTGGGGTCAAATTTGAAGTCGAGAGTGCTTCTCAGGGTGAGATTTCTCTCCTCGGCGTTAAGATACTCGGAATATTTCTTGAAAAGGCTGTAGTCGTTTGTCCACGCTGCCTGCTGGAGAAGATGTATTGTCATAGGATTATACATATGCTCCTCCTTGCCGCTTCTGGATTTATGGCTGCCTACGCTTTCCATTGCGTCGTTTACGGTAAGGTCTCTGGGGTCGAATGCGGCATCGTGGCGGGCTATTACCTGCTCGCTTATATCATCAAGGTCTATGCCGCCCACTCTGCTGACGGTATCGGGGAAGAATTCATCGCATACACTCTTGGAGATGCCCAGTGCTTCAAATATCTTGCTGCCCTGATAGGACTGGATTGTGGAGATACCCATTTTGGAGGCAATTTTAACTATGCCGCTGACAATTGCCTTTACATAGCAGTTGAGCGCTTCGGTGTATTCCTTATCAATTGCCTTGCCCGAGGTAAGCTCATAGAGAGTATCCATTGCAAGGTAGGGGTTTACGGCGCTTGCTCCGAAGCCGAGAAGTGTTGCAAAATGATGCACCTCGTAAGGCTCGGCAGTTTCAACGATTATGGAAATGGCAGTGTTCTTTCTTGTCTTTACAAGGTAATTTTCAAGGGCTGCCACTGCAAGGAGTGAGGGAATTGCAAGGTGATCCTTATCTACGCCTCTGTCGGAGAGGATAAGGATAGACGCACCTGTCGCGTGAGCCTTGTCTGCCTGGGTATAGAGGCTTTCGATAGCCTGTCTGAGGGTGGACTCGCCCTTTTTGTAGAGCATTGAGATGTCTGCGGTTTTAAGTCCCTCGATATTGGCTGTGCGAATTTTCAAAAGGTCAAGATTTGTAAGTACGGGGTTCTTTATCTGGAGAACGCGGCAGTTCTTCTCGTCCTCCTTGAGAATATTGCCCGAGGTGCCCAGATATACCGATGTATCGGTGATAACAGACTCTCTGATCGCATCAATGGGTGGATTTGTTACCTGTGCGAAGAGCTGCTTGAAATAATCAAAGAGAGGGGGATTTTTCTTTGAGAGAGGGGGAATGGGGGTGTCTACGCCCATTGCGGCGGTAGGCTCGGAGGCATTCAGCGCCATTGGTATCATTGTGCTTCTGATAGCTTCGTATGTATAACCGAAGGCGTGCTGAAGTCTTTCAAGCTCCTCGCCCGAATATCTGAGGGGCTTCTTGTTGGGGATATTGAACTCGTGGAGAGAGTAGAAATTGTGGTCAAGCCACTCGCCGTAGGGCTGTCTCTTGCTGTAGTGATCCTTTATCTTCTCGTCCTCGATAAGCTCGCCCTTTACGGTGTCCACGAGGAGCATTTTTCCGGGGTGGAGACGTTCCTTCTTAACGATAGTCTCAACGGGGATATCAAGTGCGCCTACCTCGGAAGAAAGGATAAGATATTTTCCGCCCTTGTTATCGTCGGTGATGTAGTAACGGGAGGGGCGGAGTCCGTTTCTGTCAAGAACTGCGCCCAGAATGTCGCCGTCGGAGAAGATAATGGAGGCAGGTCCGTCCCAGGGTTCCATCATTGTTGCATAATACTGATAGAAGGCTCTTTTTTCACGGCTCATTGTGGTCTGGTGCTGCCAGGGCTCGGGGATAAGGGTAATTACTGCAAGGGGAAGATCAACGCCTGCCATAGTCATAAATTCAAGAGTATTGTCAAGGCGGGCGGAGTCGGAGCCTGTTACGTCAAGGATAGGAACGATGTCCTTCATTCTGTCACCGATATAATCGGACTTCAACACGGACTCACGGCTGAGCATTTTATCCACATTTCCCGTAATGGTGTTTATCTCGCCGTTATGAACCATCATACGGTTGGGGTGGGAGCGCTGCCAGCTGGGGTTGGTGTTGGTGCTGAAACGGGAGTGAACTATTCCTATTGCGCTGTGATAGTCCTCACAGTCAAGGTCCTTATAGAATTTTCTCAGCTGGTCTACAAGGAACATTCCTTTATATACTATTGTACGGCTGGAGCAGGAAACCACATATGTCTCCTTATCTGCCTTTTCAAATACCATTCTTGCGATATAAAGCTTTCTGTCGAAAGGGAGCCCCTTTTCGCAGTCAGCAGGCTTTTCGATGAATGCCTGATAGATATTGGGCATACTTTCAAGAGCCTTTGAGCCCAATACGGAGGGTTCAACGGGAACCTTTCTCCAGCCTAAAAATGTAAGCTTTTCATCGGCAAGCACCTTTTCAAAGGTAGCCATTGACTTTTTAAGCTTGTCCTCGGACTGGGGGAAGAAGAACATAGCTATTCCGTATTCTCTCTTGCCGCCGATCTTTATTCCTTCCTCGGCGCATACCTTTGAGAAAAATGTGTGGGATATCTGGAGAAGTATTCCCACGCCGTCGCCTGTTTTTCCCTCGGCGTCCTTTCCTGCACGGTGTTCAAGTGTTTCAACAATTTTGAGGGCGCTGTCAACTACCTTGTAGTCTGCCTCGCCGTTCATATTTACTACTGCACCTATTCCGCAGTTCTCGTGCTCGAAGCGGGGATCATAAAGTCCCTGCTTTGCGTATGGTTCCTGTACTCTATAGTTGTCCATAGCCATTACTCCTTACTTTCTGCTATACTCCGTTTTTATAAGCCGAAACTCTCCCTGAAAAATTCCGGCTTTTTCGGCATACTATAATTCTATCACAGGAAATTCTCCTTGTCAATACAATTTTGCAAGTTTTAATAAAAATCTTGCATTTTGACTTGAAATATCATACTTTTAAGGGGATTTTTGCTCAATTTATGAAAAAGTTATAAAATGATGTGTCAAAAATACGGCTCGGAGGGGTAAAAAAATTGACTCGAAAGCTTTTTGGCTTACGGGTCGGGTGAAATTATATTTACAATTTGTATTATATAATACTATATTACTCAGAGTATTTTGAGTCTATGCCCAGATATTCCTCTAAGGTAAGTCCGCTGTCATACACCTTTTGGGCGGTATCAACTCCAAGATATCTTATATGCCAGGGTTCGTACATATATCCCGTTATGCTTTCGCCGTTTTCGGGGTAGCGGATTATAAAGCCGTATTCGGCGCAGTGGACTTTTAACCAATCGTATTCGGCGGTGTCGGCAAAGGTGATGTCAATGGTGTTAAGGTCGAAGGCAAGTCCTGTCTGATGCTCGGAATGTCCCGGACGGGCGGAATATCTGTCGGCTTCCGTTTTGCCGCTTCTCTCCACGTATCTTTCGTAAAGCCCTGCCTGATAATCATAAGAGCGGAAGCCCGAGGATATGTAGATATTAAGTCCCTCTGCTGCCGCTGCGGACTGCATTTTGTCAAAGGCTGCCTGTGCGTCGGGGTCTACGCCCGGGGCATAGTCGGGGGGCAGGGCATAGGTCTTATTGGCGATAAGTATGCCGTCAATATAGGTGAGCTGCGTGTCACCCTCGCTGCTTTCGGTCGTTTCTGTCTCCTCGGTTTCGGAGGCGGCGGTAACGGTGACATACACTTCCGCATATACATCGGGAGACACGGCGGACTGCACCTTTATTATACATTCACCCTCGGAAAGGGCGGTAATATTGCCTATATCGTCCACCTCGGCTATGCTTTCATCGGAGCTTGTCCATATTTCGGACTTGTCGGGGGCGTTGTCGGGGTACATTGTCACTATGGGCATTGAGCTTTCGCCTGTTTCCAGAGTTACCTCGTAATATGTAAGCTCTATGGCGGTTATTTCGTCTCTGTCGGGGTCTTCCGTTTCCTCTTCGGTCTGAGCGGGAAGCTCTATGGGCGGTTCATCGGTGTCTGCCCAGGTCTCCGTAGGCTTTGATATTTCACTTACGGTCTCGGAATTTGCGGAAACGGCTTCGGTATCGGCGGCGGTGTTTTCCTCGGTCAGGGACTCGGAGGATATAAGGTTATCCCCCAATACGGGTATGACATCGGTTTCGTCGGGAATGTCCTTTGCGGCAGCGCAGGCGGAAAGTGCAAGGGCTGCCATAACGGCACCGTAAATTTTTAGCTTTTTCATTTTATGTATCCTTTTCTTTATGTTACTCTGCGGTTTCGGAGGAGACGCTCGTTTCGGAAGATGTGCTGTCTGCACTTTCCATAAAGTCGTAGTTATCCTCGTCTATGGGCAGTGGCTGCACATCGGGGGTGGGGGGCAGGTCAAGACCGTCTATGCGGTGTTCTTTAAGGAAATTTGTCCAGAATTCAACGGCGTGGTCGTAATTTACCTGCATTTTATCCTTTTTCATTCCCATTGTATCTACGGGCTTTCTGAATGATACATACAGGTCGGTATCGTCCACTGTGTCTGCTCCCAGCATATCCATAAAATCAGTTCCTGCAAGGCGGTAGCCTATTTCCTCGGCATAAGGGTCGTCGGGGAATATCTCACGGCAGTCTGCAAAAACGTCCTCAAGGGCGCCTATGGACTGATATGCGTCCTTATCTCCGATTATCATTACCACAGTTCCCGACTGGAACTCGCCTATAAGCTTTGTACGGTCGCCCTGGGTATAGTAGAGCGATGCCATTGTATCGTCAGCATAGCCTGTGGGGACGTAGTAGAGACGGGCAAGAGGTTCGCCGTCGCCGTTGTAGTCGGGGCAGTATTTGCTCCAAAGCTGGGTAAGCTCCCCGGAATAGTAGCTCATATCATAATCGGCGGCTATGTACATCGACTGAACGTCGGGGCGTTCCTTGCGGATAAAGTCGTATACGAGGAATATCACAAGGGCTAAAAACATTATTCCAACTATGATAAAGGCTTTGTTATGATAAAAAAAGTTGCCTATCTTTTCCCATACGGTATAGGTGCGGACTTCTTCGGGAGCGGTCTCTATATCCTCCTCGGATATAACGCCCTGCTTGAGCTTCATAAGCTCTATGCGGTCATGCCTCAGCTTGTCCTCGTAGGCTTTGCGCTGCTTTTCCTCACGCTTGGCTCTTTCCTCGGCTATTCTTGCTTCCTCGGCAAGCTCCGCCTTTCTGTCGGCGGCGTCTATCTCACGGACCGTTTGCAGAAAGGATTTGGGCTTTTCGGGCTTTTTATGATTGCTTTCATTTTCGGGATTTTTTTCCTTATCTTCCATTTGGCACCTCTTTTAAATATAAAAAGGGGAACGCTTTGCGCCGTTCCCCCCTATTTGATTTTTATTTATAGTCATATTATAGCACAGGAATATTTTTTTTGCAAGAGGGTAATTTCAGCCCAAGTGCTGCTTTCTTAGCTGCTCCGTTTCGCACAGATCCTTTTCCGCTTTGGTTATCTGTAAATACTCGGCGTTAAGGTCGTCGGGAGAGGAAAATCCCATATCCATTGCGGCATAGCAAAGGCTTGAGGCAAGGGGCGCTCTGAGCAGCGGGGGGGCGAGGGAGATATGGCTGCATTTATCTTTCAGCATATCATAAAGAGTTTCGGCGTAATCTCCCGTTAAGATGACATTCTCCGAGCGGCTTGAAAGCTCATTGACAAGCTGATCTGCGGGGGTGATGCCGTCCTCCCGTTCTCTTATAATGTTTCCGTTCTCTGCTTTAAAAAGAGCATTATATACAAGCTCCTGACGGGCGTGCATTACGGGGCAGATCATACTGTCCAAAGGGGCTGTTCCCTTGAAATTATACGCCAGCGACATAAGGGACGATACCCCTGCGCATTTTTTATCAAGCCCGAAGCAAAGCCCTTTTACTGCGGCTATGCCTATTCTGAGTCCCGTATACGACCCGGGGCCGCTTACGGCAGCAAAGCCCTCCACGTCGGAAAGGGTCTTTCCTGCGTCGGAGAGCATTTTTTTGCACATCGGCATTATCACCTGTGAATGGGTGAGCTTTGTTACAAAGGTGTTCTGAGCAAGCACTGTATCCTCGGTGCAGAGGGCGCAGGAAGCGGTTTTTCCCGATGTGTCAATTCCAAGTATCAGCAAATTTAGTCCCTCCGGTGGGGTCGGTCAGGGTGATCTTCCTGCCGCCGTTTTCTGTTATCTCAAGAGTGACGGTTATGGTGCTGCCGTCAAGCTCATCTTCAATATTTTCCGACCACTCGGCGGCTATTACCGAGTCCTCGGACATATAATCGAAAAAGCCTGTGGTCTCAAGGGCTTCTCCGCCGCTTATGCGGTACATATCAAAATGATAAAGGGACAGACCGTTCCCGTGATATTCGTTTACGATGGCAAAGGTGGGAGAGGAAACGTTGTCCTCGAGACCCATTCCCATTGCAAGACCTCGGGTGAAGGTGGTTTTTCCCGCTCCGAGACCGCCTTTATATGCAATAACTTCTCCGCCCGTGAGACGCTTTCCCAGGCTTATGCCTGCTTTTATGGTCTCCTCGGGGGTGTTTGTGAATACGGTTTCCGAATATGGTGCCACGGCTGCTCCTTTCATACGCTGCCCATATTTTTTAGCAGCTCGTCAACGTCCGAAGCGGCGGTCAGCAGGCTTTTCAGCTTTTCGCTAAGGTCATTGCCGCCAATTGCGCTGCTATTTCCGTCGGGAGTATGCTCCGTTTCGGCAGGGATACCACTGCTGTGGGCTGCGTCATACTCCGCTTCTGCCTCGTCGGCTCCCGAAATAAGACGGGAGATGTTCTCGTCCGACCTTTCGGGACAGGCTATGCTGGCGGTGTTCATTGAGGGCGTAACGCTCATTACGCGGAATTTCTCACAGAAAAAGCTGATGTCGTCGTCCTCAAGAGAGCGTATCTTATACCGCTTCTTCTCGGCGTAGCCGTATTTCTCGGTGCAGATTATATCAAAGCCGAAAAGCGGCGTTCTCACTCCGAGACAGCCTATTTCAAACTCGCTTACATTTTCAAAAATAATTTCGGCGCTGAATTTAACGGGGGCGTTGCTGTAAAGTATCATTCGGATAAAGGGGACCTTTACCCCCTCGCTGCCGATACCGCTGTAATAGCTGAAATCGCCGAATGCGTCGAAATTATACCAGTAGAAATCCTCGGAAAGCTCGGTTATCTGGTCTATACCGTAGATATCTCCGAATTGCTTTTTCAGGGCGCTTCTTTCCTCGCACTGAGGCATAGGCTTTCTCATTCCCACGGGCATTTTTTCAAAGCCCATTCCCTCATACCAGGGGATAAGGCTGTCCTCGCAGAATATCTGGACGCTGAGCTTATATATGCCCGACTGACAGTATTCCACGATTTTTTGTACTATCTGAGCGCCTATGCCGTGCCTGCGGTAATCGGTGCGGACGCATATTCCGCTCATTATGGCGGCTATAAGACCGTCTGAGGCTACTCTGCCCAGGCCCACCAGAGTATCGCCGTCATAGGCGTAGCAGGAATAAAAGCTGGCGTTGGCTTTTTCGATATCCTCATCGGTGTAGCCGCTGAGATTATACCATTCGAGAGCTTTGTAAAGATCTATTGTATCTGTGGGCTTTTTCAGCTCGGACACGTATTCTATATCCACAAAATTCCCTCCCGCCGCATTTTTCTTGCACATAACCCTATTTTATCACAACATAGCGGAAAGGTCAAGTTATATTTTGTAAACAGTCGAATTTATTAACGGGAAAATATGTTTGGGATATAACAGATATCTCCCCGCCGGAGACGGGGAGATACGTACTATCTGAGAGTGTTTGTCCATTCATCGACGATCTTGCAGCAAAGCTCGATATCGGAGTCCTCGGCTGCCTTTTTCAGCTTGAGAAACAGTTCGGTATGAGCGTCGGAAAAGTGCATATTTCCCATCTGTTCCACCGCCTCGTCGATAAGCAGGGAATCAAAATCGTCCAGTGCACTCTGCATTTTACTGAGGACGGCTCTGACTTCATCGGTGTCCGATATATTCTTTTTGCCCTCCGACGCGGCTATCTGACGCCATATGCCTATCACGGCAGAGCACATATCAATATCGCCGGCTTCGGCAAATGCACGTAGCTTTTCAAAGCATTGGGTCTGCGCAGATGTAAAGCTGTATTCGGACATCTTTTCCAGAACCTCGTCCATAGCGAGAGTATCCATAGTCTCCAGCGCTTCGGTCATACTGTCAAGGAGCATTGAGACCACGCTGCGATCTGCCGCCAAGACCTGCGTCTTGCCCGAAAGCTCGGGGAATAGGGGCGCAAGGATATCCTTATATCTGAGATAATGGGCGATAAGGTCGCTGGTCTTTGCAAGAATGAGGTCAACGTCAAGCTCGTTTCCTGCCTTCTCAAGTCTTGCCGCAAGCTCCGCAAGAGCGTCTGCGCCTATCTGCTTTGAGGTGCTTTTCAGCGAATGTACCTCAATGGTATAGCCTTTGATGTTGCTCTTTTCAAGGGCTTCCGTTATTATTGCCGCACGCTTGTCGATGGAGAGATAATACTCCCTTAGTATCTGCATATAAAGCTTTTCGCTGCCTAAAAGGGAGATAGCCTGTTTTGTATTAAGTCCCTCGATAACAAGGCTTCCTGTGGTCTTTTCGGCAGGCTGCGGCTGTGATTTTTCGGACACTGCAGGGATTATCTTTTCCTTTGGCAGCCATTTCCTTATCATTGCAACGATATCCGATACCTCGATAGGCTTTGCCACAAAGTCGTTCATACCCTCCTGTATGAACATTTCCTTTGTCCCGCCTATGGCATTGGCTGTAAGGGCGATAATTGGAACATTTTCATAGCCCACGATAAGCCTGCGGATAATATGGGTAGTTTCAACTCCGTCAACTCCGGGCATCATATGGTCCATAAACACAATGTCATATTTAATTTTCTTGACCTTTTCGATAGTTTCCGAAGCGCCGTTTGCCGTATCCACCTGCATTCCGAGAGGCTCGATAATACCGCAGGCAACGGTCAGATTGATAGGATTGTCGTCAACGATAAGAATATGTGCGTCGGGAGCGGTAAACGGGAAATTGTCGTTTTCCGAGCCGCTGTCGGGAAGAATATCGTCGCCGAGACCCAGTGCTGAATAAAGTCCCAGGGAATATATAGGCTTATGCAGCATTTTCACACGGGGCTGATTTACGTCATTGGGGCTGTCGTAAGGGGCAAGCAGCAGGCATTTCAGCTCTGGATTATCCATTACCGATTTTTTTATCCTGTCGCTGAACAGATGCTTTTCAACAATGATATAGCCGTCTTTTATGCTCTCAAGGCTTCCCTGGTATTCGAGATTGATATACTTGATGCCCAGCGTGTCAAGGTCTTTGCATACCTGAGCATAAACATACTCGTTTTCGATTATCAGCGCCGCTTTTACGCTGTTGTCGGGACAGGGTATGGACGGAGCTGAGTTAATGATCTTCTGCGGCAGCTCCACATAAAATGTGCTTCCCTTTTCATATTCGCTTTCAACAGTTATATTGCCGTTCATAAGCTTCAGAAGCTGCTGTGAGATGGCAAGACCCAGTCCGGTGCCCTCAATGTTTCGGTTTCTCTTGCTGTCAACCTGCTGGAAGGAGCGGAAGAGCTTTCCGATATCCTGCTTTTTGATGCCTATGCCCGTATCCCTGATGACAGTCTTCAGCATAATATTATCGCTGTCGATCTGCGAGAATGATATGGACATATGAACCTCGCCATGTTCGGTAAATTTAACGGCGTTATTCAGAAGATTAAGAAGTATCTGCTGTATTCTGATATTGTCTCCGTACAGCTTGTGGGGGAGCTTCGGGTCAAAATCCACCGTAAATTCCATATCCTTTGAGCCTATTCTGGTATTTACGATATTGGCAAGGTCGTTTACGATGGAAAGCGGCTCGTAGACCACTTCCACGATATTCATTTTGCCCGATTCTATCTTTGAAAAATCCAGGATATCGTTGATGATAACAAGCAGATTTTTTCCCGATGAACGTATCTGTCTCACATACTGCTTCGCCTGGGGGGTCATTTCTTCGCGCAGAGCCATTTCCGCCATTCCGAGGACTGCGTTCATAGGAGTTCTTATCTCGTGGCTCATATTTGCAAGAAAGTCGGATTTCTGCGCCGCAGCCTGCATTGCCTGTCTGCTGAGCTTTATAGTCTCATAGGACTTGTATGCCATATCGGAAATTACGCCTGCAAATTCGTAAATAAACTGAGTGGAACGTTCTATGGCTGCTTTGGGAACTATCTGGGTCTTGCGTGCAGCTTCAAGAAATCCCTCTTCGTCAACGCCTATCTCTTTTGCTATCTCACGCATTTTTTCATAATCAGGCTCTTCGGACAGGACCTGACCGCCGATAAAGCTGCCTATCATACAGTCGCCCAGCATTACCGGCGCGGCGAAATCGACCAGATGTGCGTGGCAGAAGTATGAAACGGGCTTGCTGCTCTCAAGCGCCATTATGGCTCCGTCGCGGTCGCATTTTTCGCACCTCGCTCTGCCTACGGGGGATTTTCGGCAGTAATTTGTGCAAAATTCGGAAAAATTCGACCCTTCGGTGATGGGTATTCCGTTTTCATCGGTGGTCAGAGCCGCCATTCGCGCCATTTTCGAGAAAGAGTCCTGTATCTTCTGCAGGGTCTCCACCGGGATAAGGTCGGTAAGATGCAGTTCTTCGCCCATGTATTTCATATGAATTCACCTCTCAGCCCAGCAGTGAGTTTATGGTCTCGTTTACTCTTTCCATATTTATGGGTTTGAGCAGGTAGCCCTGGGGCTTGAGCGAAAGGACCTCGGTGATCTTTTCGCGGTCTGCTATGCCTGTGAGGAATACCACGGGGATATCCTTTGCGCTGTCGAGCCTTTTTATCCTTTTGAAAACCTCGGGACCTGTCTCCACGGGCATCTGGTAATCCAGGAAAATAAGGTCGGGGGTTTTTGTTTCCAGAAATTTAAGCGCAATTCTTCCGCTTACTGTGGCTGTGACATCATATCTGTCCTCGAGGGCGGATTTGAGCAGCTTCAAAATATTTTTGTCATCGTCCACAATAAGGATATGCTTCTTCACATTGAGCTTTTTCTTCTCAAGCTCCTCTGCTGCCCTGCGTTCCGCCTCTTCCTTTTCCTTGGCTATCCGTTCCTTTTCTTCCTCGATATTACGCAGCAGACGGTTTATTTTATCGCTTATTGCCGAAATGGTGATGGGGCGTGACAGGATAAGGTCAATGATCTTTTCGTTCTCGTTTTCGGAAGTATAAAGCTCGAAGCAGTCCTCGTTTGTGACTACGATAACGGGAACATTGCCGTATTCCTCATTGGTTTTCAGCCGCTTTATCTGGGACATAAGTTGAACATCGGCATATTCCGCAATGCACACGTATGCATCGGGCTTGAACATTTCGTAATGCGCACTGAGATCGGTCCAGTATCCCGATGTGCTCATACAAGTAAATCCGGTGGAATTTACAAAAAAATCTCTGAGTAAAGCTGAGCTGCCGCCGTTAACAAGTATTTTGTATTTCATACCGATGTACCTCCTGATTATGCAGATGTTTAGTATCCGTTAAGATTATTTTATCGTATTTTGTAATGTTTGTCAATAGTTTACACTGTAATATTAACGAGGTTTACATCAGCTTTTCTCAAAAAAGTTGCATTTTTTCCTTATTTTATTCCGGAGAGATATGCCGAAATAAAGCTGACCGCCCAGGCTTCAAGCCTGAGCGGTCGATTTTGACATATTATTCGGAGAACATTGCGGTAGAAAGATACCTCTCGCCTGTGTCGGGGAGAAGGGCAACAATGGTCTTGCCTTTGTTTTCGGGACGCTTGGCAAGCTGTATAGCCGCATAAAGAGCCGCACCCGAGGAAATTCCCACTAAAACGCCCTCAGTCTTGGCAATTCTTCTGCCTGTTTCAAAAGCGTCATCGTTCTCAACGGGGAGAATTTCGTCATAGATCTTAGTGTCAAGAGTGTCGGGAACAAAGCCTGCGCCGATACCCTGAATTTTGTGAGGACCTGCGGTGCCCTTGGAAAGAACGGGAGAGGAGGCAGGCTCAACAGCAACGATCTTTACATTGGGATTTTTGGATTTCAGATATTTTCCCGTACCAGTGATAGTACCGCCTGTGCCAACGCCTGCAACGAAAATATCAACGGTTCCGTCGGTGTCGTCCCAAATCTCAACGCCTGTGGTCTTTTCGTGAGCCGCAGGGTTAGCGGGATTTGAGAACTGAGAGGGGATAAAGCTGTCGGGAATTTCCTTGGCAAGCTCCTCAGCCTTTGCAATAGCGCCTTTCATACCCTTTGCGCCCTCGGTGAGAACCAGCTCAGCGCCGTATGCCTTCATAAGCTTTCTGCGCTCCACGCTCATTGTTTCGGGCATTGCGATAATGAGCTTGTAGCCCTTAGCCGCAGCCGCCGAAGCAAGACCTATGCCCGTATTTCCGCTGGTAGGCTCGATAATGGTGCTGCCGGGCTTCAAAACGCCCTTAGCCTCGGCGTCCTCCAGCATAGCCTTGGCAATTCTGTCCTTAACGCTGCCTGCGGGATTGAAATACTCAAGCTTTGCATAAATTTTAGCCTCAAGCTTCTCCTCTTTCTCGATATTCTCAAGCTCAAGCAGGGGGGTGTGACCGATAAGGTCGGTGATCTTCTTATAAACCTTCATATGTATCCGCCTTTCTGATGTTTTAAATGTTAAATATAGATATTTCCTATCTGTTTAATATGAATTATATCACAACGTTTCTTATTTGTCAAGTATTTACTGAAATTTTTTTCGGGAACGGAAAAATTTTTTCAGCGTATGTAACGTTACCGAGCCGACAGTCTGATATCCAAGTAAATTACAGAACGTCTCGCTGCGGGTCGTCACCCGCTTATAGTTTAAAGCCGTGGGGCATAAGCTCCTCAAGGGTGAAAATCTCAAGTTCGCCCTTGTCATTTCGCAAAATAATACGGAAACCCTCTTCCGCAAATTCGCTTAAAAACTGCCTGCAAATGCCGCAGGGAAAGGTAAGCCCGCCCCCCGCATTTGCGATAGCAATAGCGGAAAAACGTACCGCACCCTCGGAAACCGCCTTTACGGCAGCAGTCCTCTCGGCGCAAATCCCCGCCCCGTAGGAGGAATTTTCCACATTACACCCCGTAAACACCCGTTCGTCCGAGGAAAGGAGAGCCGCCCCCACCTTGAATTTTGAGTAGGGCGCATAAGCGTTTTCGCAGGCTTTTTCTGCAAGTTCCATAAGTTTGTTGTCGGTCATAGCAATGTTCCTTTCTGTAAATATTCATATAAAATGGAAATTGATTATTTCTTTACAATTTTCCATTCTTCTCCATCGACTACATATTGAAACTCAGACAAATTTTTATCAAGCATAACACTTAGCAGATCATAAAAATCATTCACAAGATTATTGTTGGCAATTCTGATTTTTTTACCCAATACATTTTTCCTTCATCAGAACTTCTCAATTCGCCTTCAAATTGGTTTGTTTCAAAAAGAAACACAATATATCTGCCGTTTTCAATCGGAAATTGTTTTACGCCGCATAAGTGAGGGTTAAAAATTGTAAGACCTGTTTCTTCTTTCATCTCCCTGACAACGGCATCAACAATAGATTCTCCCAGTTCAATATGTCCTCCCGGAAGTGTATACCCTTTCCAATCATTTTTTATTCTGTTCTGTAATAAATATTCTTCATCTTTGTGTATCAAGCATAAGACAGTAAGCTCAACATTTTCTGTTCGCATTGCTTCTCCCCCTCTTATTTATCGCCAAATTTTTGTAAATCAAATCTGAAAATCATTCCCCAAAAAAGATAATATAAACAAAAGCTGCCCCCGACGAAAATATCGCCAAGAGCAGCTTCAACATTATTATTTCATCAAAGTATTATGAACATTGATTCTGTTAAGCGCCCTCTTGAGTTTAAGCTCAGCAAGGTCAAGATCTCTCTCGCTGTTTTTGGCAGCGATACGCTGCTTAGCGTTTTCCTCGGAGCGTTTAGCCCATTCAATGTCGATCTCGTCCGCCCATTCAACAGCGTCCGCAAAGATGTGTACCTTGTTGCCGCCCACCTTGATAAGCCCCGCCGAGACTGCAGCAAGACGGTATTCACCGTTATCCTGCATAACTTTCAAAGGACCCGAAGGCAGACTTGCCACAAGGCTTGTGTGATTTGCCAGAATACCGATATCGCCCTCAGTAGTGCGGACGATTATCTGAGTGGTCTCCCCGTCAAAGAAGGTTTTTTCGGGGGTTATGACCGTAAGCTGAAAGGGTGCAGCCATATTCGCTCAGCCTCCTCAGTTACCCGACTGCTTAGCTTTTTCCACAGCCTCGTCAATAGTGCCCACAAACAGGAAAGCGGACTCGGGAAGATCATCGTGCATACCCTCGATTATCTCCTTAAAGCCTCTGATAGTCTCCTTGATAGGCACATACTTGCCCTTCATACCCGTAAACTGCTCAGCAACGCTGAAGGGCTGAGAGAGGAAACGCTGAATTTTTCTCGCTCTGGAAACGGTCAGCTTGTCCTCGTCGGAAAGCTCGTCCATACCCATAATAGCGATGATATCCTGCAGCTCGGTGTATCTCTGAAGAATGTTCTGAACCGCTCTTGCCACCTCGTAATGCTCGTGACCCACTATCTCTGGAGAAAGGATTCTTGAAGTGGAGTCAAGAGGATCCACCGCAGGATAAATACCCAGGGAGGAAATGGAACGGGAAAGAGTGGTGGTTGCGTCAAGGTGTGCGAATGTAGTTGCGGGAGCAGGGTCGGTCAGGTCGTCCGCAGGCACATAAACCGCCTGAACGGAGGTGATAGAACCCTTGTTTGTAGATGTGATACGCTCCTGGAGAGCGCCCATCTCCGTAGCCAGAGTAGGCTGATAACCAACGGCTGAAGGCATACGTCCGAGAAGAGCGGAAACCTCAGAGCCTGCCTGAGTGAAACGGAAGATGTTGTCGATAAAGAGAAGCACGTCCTGACCCTCAACATCACGGAAATACTCCGCCATAGTAAGACCCGAAAGACCGACTCTCATTCTTGCTCCGGGAGGCTCGTTCATCTGACCGTAAACGAGAACGGTCTTGTCAAGAACTCCCGATTCCTTCATTTCGTTGTAAAGGTCATTTCCCTCACGTGTGCGCTCGCCAACGCCTGTGAAAACGGAGATACCGTTGTGCTGATTGGCAATGTTGTTGATAAGCTCCTGGATAAGAACCGTCTTGCCAACGCCTGCGCCGCCGAAAAGACCGATCTTACCGCCCTTGAGGTAAGGACAGATAAGGTCGATTACCTTGATACCTGTTTCAAGTATCTCGTTAGAAGCGGTCTGCTCCTCGTAGGAGGGCGGCTCTCTGTGGATAGCCCATCTCTCCTGTGCCTCGGGAGCGGGCTTGTTGTCAACAGGCTCGCCTAAGAGGTTAAAGATACGGCCGAGAGTTTCCTTACCCACGGGAACGGTAATGGGTGAACCTGTGTCAACAGCGTCCGTACCTCTTACCAGACCGTCAGTAGACGACATAGCGATACATCTTACTACATCGTCACCGATGTGCTGAGCCACCTCGCACACCAGCTTTTTGCCGTTAAGCTCGATTTCTATAGCATTGAGAAGATTCGGAAGGGAGTCCTTTGCGAAGCGGATATCGACCACCGCTCCGATTATCTGGACCACCTTTCCGACATTGTTCTGCGGCATTAAGTGATCACCTCGTTAATTAAATTTATACGAGCAGTATAATCTACATTGAGTATAATACCGAAAGTAAAATTATACAAATAGTAATTGCCATTATTCAGCGCTGTTAGCGCCGCCGACAATTTCGGTAATTTCCTGAGTAATGGAAGCCTGTCTTGCACGGTTGTACATAAGGGAAAGACTGCTTATCATTTCGGACGCATTGTCCGAAGCGTTTTCCATAGCATTACGTCTTGCCGCCTGCTCGGAAGCGAAGCTGTCCACGCAGGAGCCGAAAATCATACCTGTAATATATCTTGGCACGATGTGATTGAACACCGCACCTGCCGAAGGCTCGTAAATTGGGAGAGCCTTGGATTTTTTCAGCTCAGTCTTGAACTCCACAGGCAGCAGCTGCTTAGAAACGGCAGTCTGTGTAATGGGAGAAACAAATTCAGTGTAGAAAAGCTCCTCTCTCTCGTAAACACCCTTGATGTAAGGCTCCACGATAGACTCTGCGATCTCCTCCGCCTCCACTATCTTAATGCTCTCGCAGATGTTCTGATACTGAGCCATAAGATTGTAGCCACGTTTTTCGTAGAATTCCACCGCTTTTTTGCCGATGGGAAGAATATCCACCTTTTCCCTGCCGCCAAGCTGGTCAATTCTTGCCTGAGCCAGCTTGAAAACGTTGTTGTTAAAGCCGCCTGCAAGACCTCTGTCGCCTGCAATGACAACAAGGAGTGACTTGCCCTCCCCCGACTTTCGTGTAAAGGGGGAGAGAAATCGTGGATTTTCCGCCTGTATTTCGCACATAGTGTCATAAAGGGCGTTGAAATAAGGGCGAGCCCTGTCAGCCTTTTCCTTAGCCTTTCTGAGCTTGGAAGATGCAACCAGCTCCATTGCCTTGGTTATCTGCATAGTGGACTCGACGCTCTTTATACGCCGCTTGATGACCTTCATATTGCCTGAAGCCAATTTAATGCTCCTCCTTTAGCAGTTGATAGGGGTATCAGAGAGCTGCGGTGAATTTCTTCACAAACTCCTCAAGAGCAGATTTAAGCGCTTCCTCGTTTTCCTTGGTAAGCTCTTTGGTCTCCTTGATGGAGCTTATTATCTCGGGGTGACCGTTGTCAATGTAGTCGAAAAGCTCAGCTTCAAAATCCTTGATCTTGTCAACGGGAACATCTTTCAGATAATTATGTGTAACAGCATAAATGATAACGACCTGATTTTCAACCGCAATGGGAGAATTTCTGTCCTGCTTGAGGACTTCCACAACACGTTCACCCAGGGCAAGTCTTTCCTTGGTGTCCTTGTCCAGATCCGAACCGAACTGGGAGAAGGACTGCAGCTCTCTGTACTGTGAATAGGTAAGCTTCAGTGAGCCGGAAACCTTCTTCATAGCCTTTATCTGAGCCGCACCGCCAACTCGTGAAACGGAGATACCGGGGTTAACCGCAGGTCTTACACCCGAGTTGAACAGGTCTGTCTCAAGGAATATCTGACCGTCTGTAATGGAGATAACGTTAGTGGGAATGTAAGCGGAAACGTCGCCCGCCTGAGTTTCGATAATGGGGAGAGCAGTGATAGAGCCTCCGCCGTAATCCTCGTTCAGACTGCAGGCACGCTCAAGCAGACGTGAATGGAGATAGAAAACATCTCCGGGATAAGCCTCACGTCCGGGGGGTCTTTTAAGCAGCAGAGAAAGTGTACGGTAAGCAACAGCGTGCTTTGAAAGATCGTCATAAACGCAAAGAACGTCCTTGCCCTGCTTGAGGAAATACTCGCCCATAGCAACGCCCGTATAAGGAGCGATGTACTGCAGAGGAGCAAGCTCGGAAGCGGTAGCCGAAACTACGATAGTGTAGTCCATAGCACCCGCCTTAGCAAGAGTTTCAACCACATTGGCAACGGTAGAACGCTTCTGACCGATAGCCACATAGATACAAATAACGCCCTTGTCCCTCTGGTTGATGATGGTGTCGAGAGCGATAGCGGTCTTACCCGTCTGTCTGTCGCCGATGATAAGCTCACGCTGACCTCTTCCGATAGGTATCATAGAGTCAATAGCCTTGATACCTGTCTGGAGAGGACGGCTTACAGACTTTCTTGTGATAATGCCGTAAGCAGGCTGTTCAATGGGCAGCCTCTCCGCAGCAGTAATAGGGCCCTTTCCGTCAATAGGCTGACCGAGAGCGTTAACGACTCTGCCCATAAGCTCCTCGCCAACGGGCACGGAAACAACGCTTCCCGTCCTCTTAACGGTGTCGCCCTCCTTTATCTCAGAGTCGGAACCCAGCATAACAGCGGCAACGAAATCCTGCTCAAGGTTCATAGCCATAGCATAAATGCCGCCCTCGAACTCAAGCAGCTCGCCCGACATACAGTTATCGAGACCGTGGATACGGGCAATACCGTCTCCCACAGTAACGACTGTGCCTGTGTCGGAAAGCTCTATCTTGGAGCTGAAATTCCTGATCTGATTTTTAATTATTCCGGTAATTTCGTCCGGACGCAGATCCATCTGATTCACCCTTTCGTAACATTGATGAATGTGGGTTTTCGCTTGTTAAACGGAAACCATATCTCTTATCTGTTTGTGCATATTTTCAAGTCTTGTTTTAACAGAACCGTCCATCATAGAGCCGCCCGAGGAAACGATCATACCGCCCATAATTGAAGGGTCGACCTTTTCCTTTAAAATAACGGTCTTGCCGTATTTTTTCTCAAGCTTAGCCTTGAGCCTGTTCCTTGCGTCGTCCTTGAGGGGAACGGCGGTGGTGACAACGGCTTCGGCAATGCCTGCGCTCTCGTAATAGCCGTTTCTGAACTGCTCTGCAATGCCCTGAAGATATCTGCACCTGTTTTTCTCGGCGAGAACACAGAGAAAGTTAAGGGCAGTATCGGAAATTTTTCCCTCAAAGACCGTCTTTATAAGGGAAAGCTTTTCCTCGTCGGTGACAGTGGGGGCGCAGAGGACTTCGGTAAGCTCGGGGTTTGCGGAGAAAATGCCACTGAGAGCATCAAGCTCTTCGTCAAGCTCCTTCATAGAGCCGTCTTCGGCAGCTATCTCAAGCAAAGCCCTTGAGTAAACATTTTCGACAGAACCTGCCATAAAAATGACCCTTCCTTTCCGTAAGCGCTGTAAGCACCGCTCGATTATTCATCTTCACCGATGCCGCCGATAAACTCGTCAATGAGACGTTCCTGCTCCTCGTCGGAGGAAACCTCTTTTCCGATGACCTTGCCCGCAATGTTAACGGCAATGTCGGAAATTTCGTCCTTGATCTGGTTAACGGCACGCTTGCGTTCTCTCTCAATGTCGGCATTAGCCTTGGAAACAATGCCCTGAGCCTCGTCCTTCGCCTGAGCGATTATCTCGTCGGAGCGAAGCTGAGCCTTTTTGGAAGCAGCCTTAACTATCTCTGCGGACTCCTCCTTGGCAGCGGAAAGCTTTTCGGCGTATTCGGTCTCCATATTCTTAGCCTTTTCGAGAGCAGCGTCAGCGTCCTCGTAGGTTTTGGACACTTGAGCCTTGCGCTCCTCGATTATCTTGTTAACGGGAGCGAAAAGGAATTTCTTGAATAACAAAAACAGGATAAGGGTATTGAGCAGCACACCGATAATGGTGGAAGGCTCAATGCTGAAAAATTCAAAATTAAGCTGCATTTAACTGACCTCCGTCCTGTATCCGCAGATCCCGAATCAGCCCTCAAGGTGCTTGAGGAAGGGATTAACGAACAGCAGAATAATACCTACTAAGAGACCGTAGATACCGGTGGACTCTGCAACGGCACAGCCGATGAACATTGTAGTGGTGGCAGAGGACTTAGCCTCGGGCTGTCTGCCGATGGTCTCGATAGCCTTGCCGACAGCGTAGCCTTCACCGATACCGGGACCGATACCTGCGATAAGAGCAAGACCTGCGCCTATGCCCTGACCCATAAGTACGAGAGCCTTTGCCAGAAGCAATGCCTGAGCGTCTGTCATATTCATAAAAAATACCTCCGATTAAAAATTTACTTAATTAAAGTTAAAGTCCGTCTCCAATATACAGTCTGTATAATTATGACAGTAAATTACAGAAAGTGCTATTCTTCCTTGCCTGCAGCGTCTCCCACATACGCCATAGTAAGCATAATGAATACGTAGGACTGGATAACGCCCGAGAAGAAGTCAAAATAGAGTGACAGCACAGCGGGAATACCGACCTGGAATACGTGGAAGTAATTCAGGGCGCTGAAATTGAGAGCCAGCGCATTGTAAACCACATTGCTGAGCACAGTCAGGAAAGCGTACACGATGGAGCTGATTATCATACCGCTGGAAATATTTCCGAACATACGCAAAGCCATAGCAACAGGTGTTGCCACTTCGCTGAGAATGTTAATAGGCGTGATAACAGCCACAGGCTCCGTAAAGCCCTTGAGATATCCTCCGAAGCCGTTTGACTTTATCTTGTAGAACGTAATGAGGATAAACGTGAGCGCAGCCCAGGTGCCGGTGCAGTTGATATCCACCGTCATACTTCTGAAGCCGAAAATGCTGATGAGCGAGCCTGTAAGCGCAAAGGTGAATATGGTAGCGATGTAAGGCGCAAGGTGCATCATTTTGGCGCCCATATTTTCCTTTACCAGGTTGTTGAAGAAGGTGACGAACCATTCCGCAAGCACCTGTTTTTTTGAAGTGGGAACGACTTTCAGATCGCTTGTCAGCCATTTGATGAGGATAAACAGGAGAATGATCAGAAGCCAGCCGGTGACGACTGTTTCGGAGATTGAGAAAAGCTCCCTTGTGCCGTCCATAACTGTGATCATTTTTCTCGGACCGAGAACATCAACGTGAAGCTCGGTGTCGAAAAATCCTGCCGCAGCAGCCGATAAAGCGGACGCTGCCTGAGCGGTTTCCATATTGCTTTACCCTCCTTTCCTTGAATTTTTGTCCCGATGGATAATTGCGCTGCCCGAGTAGAACAGCTTAGGATACAGCAGGGGGATAAAAACGCATACAGGGTTAAAGTATGCGCAGTTAAAGCCCAGCACGAGAGCCGCACCCATAACAGCCAGGCGGATAAGATAGAAGCTGAACATATACCTTTTAGCCGCCTTTGCAGAGCCTCTTTCAACGGCTCTCTCCGCCGAAAGCCCCAGAATGATGAAGTTTGCAAGAGAAGCGGCAGTGCCCAGCAGAAGACCTGCGGGAATGGGAATGTTCAGTCCGTAAAAGGGCAGCGCTGCGATAAATATGAGTAAATCGGCAAGCAGGACTTTAGGGAGCAGAAACTCAAGCTGTTCATTTATCATTTTACTGAAAATCCTTATCTTCATAAGATTAGCCGTAAGCTCCTTTTTATACCGAAAGCCGTTAATTTACAGATAAATATGCATAATAGTATTATACCAAATTCGGATAGAAAAAGCAATGAATTTCCGGAACTTTTGTTAATTCATACTAAAATATTAGTCAAAATTACAACATCTCCCAAAATTCGACTAATTCAAAACGGATAAACTGCCGAAAAAATAAAAAAACCTGTTTCTACTCTTGACATACAGCGGTATATGTGGTATCATATATAGGCAAATTATCGGGGCGTAACTCAGTTTGGTAGAGTGCTTGCTTTGGGAGCAAGATGCCGCAGGTTCAAGTCCTGTCGCCCCGACCAAAAAGTGAGCTGTCATGATTACGGGCAGCTCACTTTTTATTAGCTATATTATAGCACAATTGTGTCAATTTGTCAATACCCCAAAGCGAAAAATCTGTTAAAATGCCAAAAGTTTGTATACATTAACAAATCGCCGACGGATATATCGTAGAAACAGCACATATATTTCAATTTTCGGTATTCCCCGCCCGCATCTGCCCCCCCCCTCAGTACCCATTGACCGTCAGTACCCATTGACCGGTACCGCACAGCAGTCCGCAGCGTCCTCCGTTACCGCTAAAGACTATGGAAAAAGGGCTGCCGCTTTATTCCGCAGCAGCCCTCATATGAAGCTGATATATGTATAGTGTGAAAACTGTACCGGAAAGCTTATCAAAGTCCCTCGGGATTATTCTTAATAAATCTCCAGCTGTCCTCGCACATTTCGTTTATGTCACGTTCTGCCTTCCAGCCAAGCTCGTTTAAAGCCTTTGCGGGGTCTGCATAGCACTCGGCGATATCTCCCGCCCTGCGCTCCTTTATCTCATAGGGAATGTTAACGCCGCTTGCCTTTATAAATGCGTTCACCACGTCAAGTACGGAGTAGCCCTTGCCTGTGCCCAGGTTCCATATTCCCACGCCTGTCATATTTCTTACCTTGTTTATCGCCTTGATGTGACCGAGAGCTAAGTCTACAACGTGGATATAGTCTCTTACGCCTGTGCCGTCGTGAGTGGGATAATCATTTCCGAAGACGCCCAGACAGGGAAGCTTGCCCACTGCCACCTGCTGAATGTAGGGCATAAGATTGTTGGGTATGCCGTTGGGATTTTCGCCCAGCTTGCCGCTCTTGTGTGCGCCGATGGGATTGAAATATCTGAGCAGAGCCACGCTCCACTCACAGTCCGACTTGCAGATATCCTGTAAAATGCCCTCTATCATAAGCTTTGTTGAGCCGTAGGGGTTGGTGGTGGAAAGAGGGAAGTCCTCTCTGATAGGCACGGATTTGGGTGAGCCGTAAACCGTAGCGGAGGAGCTGAATACAATTTTTTTGCAGCCGTGGTTTCTCATAACGTCACAAAGGATAAGGGTGCCTGTGATGTTGTTGTGGTAATATTCGATGGGCTTTCTTACCGACTCGCCCACCGCCTTGAGACCTGCAAAATGAATGACCGAGTCGATGTCGTTTTCCTCGAAGACCCTCTCCACAGCGTCTCTGTCAAGAAGATCGGCTTTGTAAAACTTAAAATCCTTGCCCGTAAGCTCCTTGATTATCTCCACCGCTCTTTCCTTTGAGTTGGAAAGATTGTCGAGAACCACAATGTCCTCCCCTGCATTTAAAAGCTCCACGCAGGTGTGGGAGCCTATATAGCCTGCTCCGCCCGTTACTAAAATTGCCATATAAAGATCATTCCTTTCCCGATAGTTTTTTGTTGCCTGATGATATGATTATACATCATACTGCCGGGGATTTCAATAGATTTTCGCTTCTTTTATATGCACTTTTGTGGCAGGGAGAGGTGATGTGAGTTTGACATTGATGACGAAAGCAGTATAATTAGAGAAGTCAAAAAAATTCTGCATAATGATAAACCGCCCTGAGAAGTCAAGGCGGTTTTTTATCGGAAAAAGCTAAATTATACAAAAAATAAAAACCGTCAGTCTCAATAAGACCGACGGTTTCTGGTGAGCCATTGGGGATTTGAACCCCAGACCCTTTGATTAAAAGTCAAATGCTCTGCCGACTGAGCTAATGGCTCAAACAATGTATGCTTTACACACAATGCTTAATTATTATACCAAAACAAAGCCCACTTGTCAACAGAATAAAATGCCCAAAACCAAAATTTACAATATGTTCATATATGCCCCAAAAATATATTTACCGTAAGAACGCTGACGATAAACCCTGTCATATCTCCTGCAAGCGAAGCCGCAAGGGTGTGACGGGTGTTTTTTATCTTAACAGCGCCGTAATATACCGCAAGGGTATAAAATGTAGTCTCCGTAGAGCCCAGCATAACGCTTGCCACCCTGCCGGCAAAGCTGTCGGGGCCGTTTTTCTCCAGAAGGGACTCATACACCGCCAGCGCCCCGCTGCCCGAAACGGGGCGGATAAGTGCAAGGGGCAGACACTCCACAGGAAAGCCTGTCCTGTCAAAAAATCCCGATACAAGGCTTATTATCATCTCTTCCGCCCCCGAAGCCCTGAACATTCCCACGGCGGTTATCAGAGCAATGAGAGTGGGAAGAAGCCCCGCGCAGGTCGCCAGATTTTCCTTTGCCCCACAGGCAAATTCCGAGAAAACATCTACCTTCTTATATAGCCCGTGAGAGATGATAATAAGTATGATAACGGGAATTGCCACAGCTGCGGCGGTCATAGCTTTTTCCCCCTTTTCCTTTTTCCCGAAAGGGGCAATACTGCCAAAGTCACCGAGACCGCAAGGGCGGCGGCAGAGGTTATCCACACGGCAGGAACTATCTCAAGAGGGTCGGCGGAGCCGTATTTCATTCTGAGAGAAAGGGCAGTGGAGGGTATCAGAGTGAGAGAAGCGGTGTTTATAACGGTGAATATTATCATTGAGGGCGTGGCGGTATCCTTTGCCTCCTCCTCCTCGGCAAGGGCTTTCATAGCTTCTATGCCGAAGGGCGTGGCGGCGTTTCCGAGCCCTAAAAGATTGGCGGTTATGTTCATACAAATTGCCTTGAAAGCGCGTCCCTGCTTGTCTAAGTCCTTAAAAAGACCGCCGAGTATCAGAGCAAACACCTCCGCAAGCTTTTCCGTAAGCCCCGACTTTTCCGCCACACGCATAAGTCCGCCCCAGAAGCACATTCCTCCGCAGAGATATATGCACAGCTCCACAGCGTTCACAGGCTCGTTCAGAACAGCCTCCGTAAGCTCCTGCACATTTCCCGATATTACCCCTGCGGCAATGGATAGTATTATCAGTAGTGAAAAGATGAATGTTAGCAAGTTGTATCTCCTTGTTTGTATATTGTTGATATTTTGTCAATAATTTCTTCTTGTAATGTTTTTATGAAATTGGTATAATATGTTATAAATAATTTTATTAAAATTTTGCATAGATTTGTGAAACGTAAACTTTACGTATTGCAGAGCTTAAAAGGAGACCGTTTATGAGATCATCCGCTATAACAAGACAGCTTGACGCCCTCGGAAGAGTGGTTATCCCCATTGAAATGAGAAGAAAACTTAATATCGGCAGCAGAGATCACGTGGAGATCTGCGCCGAGGACGACAGCATAATCATCAAAAAGGCAGGAGAAAGCTGCGTATTCTGCGGCAGCACAGAAAATCTCCTCATCTTCAGGGAAAAACGCGTCTGCAGCGATTGTCTTGCTCAGCTGAAGCAGTGACTTGATAAATAAATATGCACAGACAAGCTGTAATATGCGACTTGTCAATATGTCCGAAAGGAGGAAGTCTGTCTGGTTTACCTGAGAACCAATGAGCTTGTGCCGGGAATGTGTATGGCAAGAGAGATAACCTTTTTTGACGCTTCGGCAGGAGCGGTGGTAACTCTCAAGGCAGGAACAAAGCTTACCGATATGAACATTACCCAGATGTCTATGAGCCGGGTAGTGGCAGGAGCTTTCATCGACAGCCGAAACAGCGAAGCAAGGGTGATCTCCTCCATTAACAGCCAGATAAAGGAGAATGCCATCAGCAATATCCACAGTCTGGCGGATAATTTTATGGACAGCAGCAAGGGCGTTACCCAGAGCGATATCGACGCCATCGGCGACACCACCGAGCAGCTTATAGACGAGCTTGCCTCCAAAAAGGATATCCTTATAAACATCGCCGACATAAAGATGTATGACGATTATACCTATCATCACAGTCTGAGCGTGGCAATTATGGCTATAGCTATCGGGCTGGAAATGGGCTATGACCGCAGAAAGCTTGACGAGCTGGGAGTTGCGGGACTTCTTCACGATATCGGCAAGGTCTCTGTTCCTATCGAGATAATAAACAAAAAGGGCAGGCTCACCGACGAGGAATATAACGTTGTAAGACTGCACCCGATTTATGCTGCGGAGCATCTTAAAGCAAGAAAGCTTGTTTCCGATGACTGCTGCAAGGGCATTATCGGTCATCATGAGAGATGGGACGGCTCGGGCTATCCTATGAAGCTCAAAGGCGAGGAGATACACGAATATGCGCGCATTTTAGCGGTAGCTGACGTTTATGACGCCCTTACCTCCAACCGCCCCTACCGTATCCCTGCGCCTCCCAACGAAGCCATAGAGTTTATTATGGGCGGAATGTACAGCCATTTTGACGAAAATGTAGTCAAGGCATTCCTCAGAAAGGTGGCGCCATTCCCCACAGGCTCAAGGGTCAAGCTTTCAAACGGGGAGACTGCAACGGTTATGAAAAATAACAACGACCAGCCCCTTCGTCCCCTTGTAGTAACCGAAAGCGGCACCGAATACGACCTGGGCGATTACAGAAAAAATATGAACATCGTGATAACGGGGCTCTGCGACGAGGAAACTGCAAGGCTCATTCACGGCTGATATACAAATCAAAGAGTCTCTCACGTCATTTGGCACGGAGAGACTCTTTTATTTTTTGCCGCATTAAATTACAAAATTATCCTTGACTTTTATTTGCTGTAGTGATATAATAGTGATTAGTATCGGTTACTATAATTTGTGCTTCTCTGATAACGGGAGAAACACCGCTTTTTGATAGAAAGGAAGATATTACTATGTCAAGAGTTTACAATTTCTCGGCAGGTCCCGCAATGCTGCCCGAAAAGGTTCTTGAGACCGCAGCTGCGGAGATGCTCGATTATAAGGGCACAGGCGAGTCAGTAATGGAGATGTCCCACCGTTCCAAGGAGTACCAGGCAATTATCGACGAGGCCGAGGCTCTCCTGAGAGAGATTATGTCCATTCCCGATAATTACAAGGTGCTTTTCCTCCAGGGCGGCGCTTCCACACAGTTTGCTATGATACCCCTTAACCTTATGACAGGCAGCGGCAAGGCTGACTTCGTTATCACAGGTCAGTGGGCAAACAAGGCATATCAGGAGGCTTCACGCTACGGCGACGCAAAGGCTGTTGCTTCCTCCAAGGATAAGACCTTCTCCTACATTCCCGAGATCGACAAGAACGAGTGCAGAGCAGACGCAGATTATTTCCACATCTGCCTTAACAACACCATTTACGGCACAAAGTGGGCTGAGCTTCCCGAGGTAAGCGTTCCTCTGGTTGCGGATATGTCCTCCTGCATTCTTTCCGAACCTGTTGACGTAACCAAGTTTGCTATGATATACGCAGGCGCACAGAAGAATATGGGTCCTGCAGGTCTTACCGTTGTCATTATCCGCGATGATATGATAGGCCACGCAAAGGATATCACTCCTACAATGCTCAACTATCAGACCCACGCAGACAACGGCTCTATGTACAACACTCCTCCTACATATTCCATTTACATCTTAAAGCTTGTTCTCGAGTGGGTAAAGGAAATGGGCGGTCTTGAGGCTATGAAGGCTCACAACGAGAAGAAGGCAGCTATCATTTATGATTTCCTTGATAACTCTAAGCTGTTCAAGGCTACCGTTCAGGGCAAGGATCGTTCTCTTATGAATATCCCCTTCGTAACAGGCAACGAGGAGCTTGACGCCAAGTTCGTTTCCGAGGCTAAGAAGGCAGGCTTTATCAACCTCAAGGGTCACAGAAGCGTTGGCGGTATGAGAGCTTCCGTTTATAATGCAATGCCTATGGAGGGCTGCGAGAAGCTTGTAGCATTTATGAAGAAATTTGAAGAGGAAAATTCATGATAATTTTCCGCATTTGTCACGAAAGGATAGACTGCAATGATAAACGTTCTTACTTTAAATAAAATCGCTGCCTGCGGAACAGACGCCTTCGACAAGGCAAAGTATACCGTTTCCGACAGCGTTTCCGAGCCTGATGCAATAATGGTCCGCTCTGCGGCTATGCACGAGATGGAATTTAGTAAAAATCTTCTCGCTATCGCAAGAGCAGGCGCAGGCGTAAACAACATTCCCGTTGACCGCTGTGCAGAAGAGGGTATCGTTGTATTCAACACCCCCGGAGCAAACGCAAACGCTGTTAAGGAGCTTGTTATCGCAGGTCTCCTTATGAGCTCAAGAAAGATAACCGAGGCTGTAAGCTGGGCTGCTTCTCTCAAGGGCAACGGCGCAGAGGTCGGCAAGATGGTTGAAAAGGGCAAGGCAAATTTTGCAGGCCCCGAGATAAGCGGCAAGACCCTCGGTATCATCGGAATGGGCGCTATCGGCGTTCTGGTGGGCAATGCGGCAATGGCTCTGGGCATGAAGGTAATCGGCTACGACCCTTACCTTTCCGTTAAGGCTGCTCTTTCTATAAACCCCGGCATAAAGATCGTTACCGATATCAAGGAGCTTTACGCTGCTTCCGATTACATCACCATTCACGTTCCCTACAATCCCGAGACAAAGGGCACTATCAATAACGACACTATTGCTCTTATGAAGGACGGCGTGAGAATTCTCAACTTTGCAAGAGGAGAACTTGTTGACTCCGACGCCATCATTTCCGCGCTTGAAAGCGGCAAGGTGGCTTCCTACATTGTTGACTTCCCCTCCGACGAGATCATCGGCGTTAAGAATGCTATCTGCGTACCTCACCTTGGCGCTTCCACACCCGAGTCCGAGGATAACTGCGCTGTTATGGCTGCAAATGAGCTTATCGACTTTATCGAGAACGGCAACATCAGAAATTCCGTTAACTTCCCCAACGCTGAGATGAACGCCGTTGGCACAAAGATAATGGTTCTCCACAGAAACGTTCCCGCAGTTATCTCCGAGATAACCGCAGTTCTTGGCAACGCTTCCATCAACATCGAAAATATGATGAGCCCCTCCAAGAAGAATTATGCCTGCACTCTGATAGACGCTATGGGCGATATCACCGACGATATCGTTTCAAAGCTCTCCGCAGTTGAGAATGTAATCAGAGTAAGAGTTATAAAGTAAGCTGTATCGAAAGGCGGACTGTTTATGAAAAGCGAAGAAGTTTTCAGTTCAAGTGACAAAAGTGAAAACTTAGCTCTGGGTGCCCTTATAGCTGCGCTGCCGTTTCTGTTCTTTCTCCCCTATGTGATGAAGGATAAGAGATATTCGCCTTACTGTATGTTCAGAGCAAATCAGTCTCTTATCACATTTATCATTATGGCTCTGCTGGGGCTTGCTTCAAAGATAATTGGTCTGGTGGGCTTTATCCCCGTTATCGGCGGGATTATCACAGGCGTTGCAGGCGTGGTGCTGGGAATAGCGGCAGGATTTTACTATATTGAAAATCTTATCTTTGCCATTCTCGGCAGCGGTAAACGAGTTCTGATATTCGGTGAGATAGAGATACTTAAATAATTTATGTTCAAAAACGGCTTGTATCGCATTTGATACAAGCCGTTTCTTCATTCCTCGGAAATTATCTGCATAATTTCCGTATAATTTTTCTCATAGCTTTCAAATCGCACAGCATTAAGCCCCACGCTTTCCGCCCCTTCCACATTCGCCGCAAGATCGTCAATGAAAAGACATTCCGAGGGCACAAGACCGTATTTGTCGCACAGCCTGCGGTAAATTTTCGGGTCGGGCTTTGTAAGCTTCTCCTCGCAGGAGAAAACGCCGCCGTCCATATGCTCCCTGAATGACAGCGCCTCGGGGCATACGTCCATAAGGTAGTAGGAGTAGTTTGAAAGATAGTAGACATTAAGCCCCTTTGCTTTAAGCTCCTTTATCCAGGGAATGGCATAGGGCTGCTGAACGGGACATTCGCCCATTCTGTCAAAGGCAAGGCGAATTTGCTTTTCGTAGCCCTTGCCCGACTGCTCAAAGAGCCGGCACACTTCTTCTGCGCTGAGAACGCCCTTGTCAAGCTCGTTCCATATCTTCGGGTTATGCCAGGTAGCGGCAGTCACCGCCTTTTCCGTTTCCTCATCGTTAAATAATCTGTGGACATATTCGTCCCAGTTGAAGGTTATAAGCACCATTCCGATGTCGAATATCACATTTTTTATCAAAAATTTTCACCTCTTATAATTTCTCAGAAAAAATCCTCTGCCTTAAAAAGGAAGAGGATTTTTTGATTTGCTTTATTCCTCGGAAACTTCGTCCTCGGGGGTATTATCCTGTCCGGAAACGGGAACGGATACCGCAGGAGCGGGAGTCTGAGTCTTTGAAGTGCCGCTCTTTGTCTCCATTTCGCTGATAATCTGTGAAATGTCGATAAGCATAGAGCTGCTGTCGCCGCCTGCCACCGCAGGGAGCTTGCCGTCCCACTTGTCTATGTATTCCATTGCTATCATCTGGGGAGTTATCTGCTCGGATTTAAGGCGATATGCCTCAGCCTCTGCCTGAGCCTGAGCAACGGTCTGCTCCGCCTCCACCTTGATCCTTTGGAGGTCCTGCTCCGCCTTGAGAGCATTCTGCTGAGCGGTCTGCTTGGCTTCGATTGCCGCATTGTACTCGGCAGTGAACTCAAAGGAGATGATATTGAATATCTCAAGCTCAAGACCGTAGCTGCTTATCTTTTCGTTAAGCAGATCCTTCATCTGGTCGCTTATTATCTGTCTTTCGGTAATGAGCTGCTCGGCGGTGTACTTTGCGGTAACTGCCTTCACGCATTCCTGTATCGCAGGATTGATGATAACATTCTCGTAGGACAGACCAACTTCCTTGTATATCTTAGCCGAAGCTTCGTTTCTCACACGGTAGTTGAGAGCAATGGTGCTGGACACCGTCTGCAGGTCCTTTGAAGCCGAGGAGCAGTCAACCTCCGCCTTTAAAACTCGGTTGTCGATCTGGATTATCTGCTGGATAAATGGTATCTTTACGTGAAGTCCCTCGGATAAAACAGCCTCGGAGACCTTTCCGAAGGTAAGCACAACTCCCGAATGACCTGCCTGAACGGAGGTAAAGGAATTGAGCGCAACGATAAGAACGGCAGCCGCAGCGATAACTCCGCCGATTATTTTGCCTGTTTTTCTGCCGTTAACTACAACTGTTTCTGCCATAATGGTATAAATACTCCTTTAAAATGTTATGTTTCTCAGAAAGGAAGCTCGTCTCTGTCGTTGATGTCAAAGCAGCGCTTTGCTTCCCTGCTGCCCAGTGCAAGCTGAACTATCATCAGTACCACATTCGCAATTGTAAGGCAGAATGTTACGATAAGAATAATTTCTCTTGCAATAGTAAGACCTTTGTTTGTTCTGTTCATAGTAATTACCTCCAAAAAAATTATTTATCTTCAAGCTGCTTTAAAGCGCGCATTTCGTCCTTGTCCATACGTATCCTGCCGTCCTTGATAACGGTGACCTCGTCCTTGCTCAGAAGCACCGCAGGGTCGTCGGATTTTTCGGGCTTGACCTTTAACATTCCCGTCAGGAGATTTACCTCCTCCACATAGCCCTTGAATTCGGGAGCCTTTACATATGCCCCCACCTTGGGAGTGGTATTGAATGCCTCCTCGTAGAAATCCTGCTCGTATTTCAGACAGCACATAAGCCTGCCGCAGGTGCCCGAAATTTTTGTGGGATTAAGGGACAAGCCCTGCTCCTTTGCCATTTTGATGGAAACGGGCTGGAACTCTCCGAGGAATGTCTTGCAGCAGAATGGTCTGCCGCATACGCCAAGACCGCCCAACATTTTCGCCTCGTCTCTCACGCCTATCTGTCTCAGCTCTATCCTTGTGCGGAAAACCGCCGCCAGGTCTTTTACAAGCTCTCTGAAATCCACACGGTTTTCAGCGGTGAAATAGAAAAGAAGCTTGTTGTTGTCAAAGGTACATTCCACGTCTACCAGCTTCATATCAAGCTTGTGGGCGGCTATCTTTTCCTGACAGATACGTGCGGCATTGGCTTCCTTGACCTTGTTCTGCTCCACTATTTTCAGATCACGTTCGGTGGCTTGGCGTATTATGGGCTTTAAGGGCGGAACTATCTTGTCGTCCTCCACCATTCTGCAGCCCATTACCACACTGCCGCATTCCACGCCCCGGGCAGTTTCAACAATCACCTTGTCGCCTGCCTCAAGCTTTGCGCCGCTCGGGGAGAAGTAGTACATCTTCCCCGATTCCTTAAATCTAACTCCGATTATCTCAGTCATTATATTTACATTTTCCCTTTCAAAAAATCATCTGCACAGCTTTCCCGCCAGAACCGCCGCAGCGCCCTGGGCGTTGCAGTTTCTGGTGCATCTGTAGGAGGCTTCGCAGACAGCGTCGTACATTGCCAGTATCCGTCCCGTTGAAAAACGCTCCGCCAGCTTTCTTGAGGAAGCTTCGGTGCAGCTTACAGTCTCATTGCTCCCGTTTCTGAGCACAGCACCGTCTCTTATGGAGCGGGCGAGCATTTCAAGCGTACAGCGCATTTCCTCTCTTTTCGAGGATATGCCACCGAGAATTGCCGCAAGACTGTATTCATCACGGGAAACAATGGCTTCCATAGCCTTTTTCACCGCTTCAGCCGATTTGATAAGGTCGGCATTGCCTTCCAGAAAATCAATGCACTGCCCGATGTTGCCGCCGAAGGAGTCCACAGCCCTTGCTATATCCTCCTCGGAATATTTTCCCCTGTCCCTCAGTGCTTCTTTGCAGCTTTCCCTGTCCGCCTCGTGAAGCTCTATGGTCATAGAACGGGAGATAAGGGTGGTAAGAAAGCTGCTTTTGTTTGCCGAGGTGAATATAAAATATGCGGCGTCGGGAGGATCCTCGGTGATTTTCAGCAGTGCGTCCTGACAGGAGTCCTGCCAGCCCTCACAGTCGGTGAGCAGATACACCTTCCGCTCGCAGTCATTGGGGGAGATATAGCTGTCGGCAACCACCTTGTCACGGATATCGTCAACCGAGTAGTTCACCTTTCCGCTTTCACGAGTGACCTCTATAAAATCGGGGTGCTGACCTCTCAGTACCCGGCTGCACTGCCTGCACTCGCCGCAGGCATTCCGGTTCTCGCAGAGAAGCTGCATTGCAATGTACCGTGCAAAGGTCTTTTTTCCCACGCCCTTTTCCCCTGTGAGTATGTAGGAATGTACAAATCTTCCCGACCTGCTCATAGCTTCAATGGGGCGCAGGGCGTTTTCCTTTGAATACAGCTTCATCACAGCTTTTCAAACCGCTCGATATCCGTAACGAATACCGTTGCGCCGCCAACGGTGACCTCAATGGGGAAGGAGCCTGTGGTGTCCGACCTGCCCGAAGCCGCCGAGGGAATGAACTGCTTTCTCTTTCGGGAACATTCTCTTATAACGTCGATAGCCTCGTCCACTCTCTGTTCCTCTACGCATATCATAAAGGTGGTGTTTCCCGCCATAAGGAAGCCGCCTGTGGAGGCAAGCTTTGTTGCGGAAAAGCCCTTTTTGGTGAGCTCGGTGGAAACAGCGTGGCTGTCGTCGTTGTTGATAACGGCATATATCAGCTTCATAATATCATATCCTTAAAATGTGATAATAATGCGGCACACATTACCGCAATTTTATTTTACCACATTTACGTGAAAAATGCTATAGTTTTTCAAAATATTTATAATTTCCTCCGAAAAAATTTCTCCACCTGTCACCGCCGCAATTCCCGGAGGACAGCAAGAAACTGCCGAGGAGCAAATTCTCCCCCCAGCTTTTTCCACAGGGATATATTCACGTGGGGACATTGCCGCCTCTCTTATGCTCATAGCCCTTTCAAGGGGAGCAAGCCCGGAAAAGTCGGGGAGCGGCACTCTTATTCTCGGCTGGGGAATAGAGGAAAATGCTCTGCCGATGGCGTTTATCTCGTAAACGTCAAGCCCCGTGAGCATAAGCACCACGTGGGTGTTGTCCGCATACTCGCACTCAATGTCCCACCCTCTCAGCACTTCTGCTAAGTCATATCCCGAATATCCCGATGGAGGAGCAAGAACAGTCAGCTTGCCGCACTCCCCATCTTCAATGTGCCAGTATGGAGACAGAAAGCTTCTGACATTTTCCGAGGCTTTTTTCATCTTGGAAAAATACTCCGCAGCTTCACTTTCCATAAACTCATTGCACATATCAAGGGAGCGGAGAATAAGATAAGAGGGGCTTGATGAACCGAACATAGACATAATTTCCTTGGCATAGCCCTCGTATTTTTCCAAAGACGGGTCGTTTATATGCAGGTATGCGCCCCCCGTAAGCACAGGGAGCGTTTTGTGGGCTGAGTCGCAGCATATGTCTGCCCCGTGATACAAGGGGTGGAGAGGTTTTCCGTTTTCGGATATAAAGCGAAGATATGCCCCGTGAGCATTGTCGACTAAAAGCTTGCAGTTATGCGCTCTGCACACACGGGCAATGTCATCAAGGGGAGTGAGCCTGCCTAAGTAATCGGGAGTGGTTATGTATACGCAAGTGGGATCTCCCGCCTTTATTATGGCGGCTTCTATCATATCCGCAGTTATCTCTCCCGAAACGATGGAGCTTTCGTAACGAGGATAGACCCATTCCACCTCTGCGTCAAGCATAACGCAGGCATTTAAGAATGCCCTATGGCAATTCCTTGCGGCAACTACCTTACTTGAGGGGCTGCCCATAAGGCACATTGCAAGCATTGTGTAAATGCAAAGCGTGGAGCCGCCTGCGCTGTAAAGGGTCTTGTATGAGCCGAATATTTCCGAGGCTTTTTTCTCGCTTTCCGCAATTATGCCGCCCGCCTCAAAAAGGCTGTCCGCACCCTTTATTTCGGTGATGTCAAGGGCATTATAAGGCTCTCCCTTGCCCTTGTGCCCGGGCATATGGGCGCGAATGGTCTCTTTTTCGGCATAGCTGTCTGTAAATTCCTTTATGGGTAAATTCATTTGATATTTTCCTTTTCACATATATGATTTTACGGAGTAAAGCGGCTGATAAGAACCTTGAAAATGGTATTCACAACTATCTGAGCCGCCGCACCAAGGATAAATATGAGCCAGGAAATGTCCCATATGCCATAGGAAGAGAAGCTTATCATAAAGTAGAAAAATACGATAGCCAGCCACATTATGGCGGAAACGCTTCCTCTTATTTTTTTGAGCAGCTTTATCCTGCTTTCGGTGTCGTCATTGCGGCTTATTCGGATAATGCTGCCTATCATATTAAAGCCCACCGTCAGAGCCGCACCCACTATAAATATGAGCCAGGAATAATCCCAGCAGTTGTTATTGTAATTTATCAGAAAGTAAAGCACCACGATAAGCAGCCACATTACGGTTATGGCGGCATTTTTTATAGCCTTGATGTTGCTCTCCTTGAAAACGTAGGCGTATTTTTTCATAAGTCTGCTTCTGGGGGAGCTTTTCTCAAAAAGTCCCTCCTCGTGAAATCCCGAACCGCTTACCTGCTCTATAAGTCCGCTAACATCTCCCATAGTGCCGATAACTGCCGCATAGGCACGCTGAGGGGTCATACCTGCGTTTATGCAGTCATCGTAGCGCGCTTCAAGGTTTGAGAGTATCTCCTCTCTAAGCTCCGTCACCGCATTTTCGTGAGGAGCGTCCTTGAACAGATTGTCCACGTATGCCCTTATTGCTGATTTCATTTCTATTACCAACCTTTCCCTTGATACATCTTTATTTTTTTTCGTTTGTGATGTTATCCGCTTTTTCTGCGCTCTGAGCCGCATAAAGAAGCTTGTCCACAATGGCTTTGGTCTTATCCCATTCCGCAAGATTGTCGCGGTACTGCTTTCGCCCCGCATCGGTAATGGTGTAGTATTTCCGCCTTGCGCCCGAGTTTTCGTCCCCCCAGTAGGAGGCGATAAGCCCCGACTGCTCCAGCCGCCTGAATGCGCTGTAAAGGGTGGCTTCCTTGAACTCGAAGCGGTTTCCCGTAAGGTCTAAGATATCCTTGTTTATCTTATAGCCGTAGCTGTCGCTTACCGACAAAAGGGACAGGATAATGGTGTCCGTATGCCCTCGTATAAGGTCCGAAGCTATTGACATTTAGTTATCACCCTTTCCCCGAAGCTTTGATATCCGAATTGCTCTGTTATATATGATAACACACAGTACCTCGTCTGTCAAGGTATTTCGCGTAATTTAATCTGATTTTAATTTTTAGGGGCTTTCCATAAATTTCTTTCTATGCAGATATTACGCAGGCAAGCCGTTTAGTTTAATAATATAGCCGCCAACCTCACTTTCTCAAAATTTTTTTCAAAAAACTCTTGACAAACTTATTTCAATGTGATATAATAAATAAGCACTCTGAAAATGAGTGCCCAACATAACATCGCGGAGTGGAGCAGCTCGGTAGCTCGTCGGGCTCATAACCCGAAGGTCGTTGGTTCAAATCCAGCCTCCGCAACCAAATATAAAATCAAGCTGTTCAAACTCACAAAAATCTGCACTTTCACCAAACAGATTTCACGCTTGAACAGCTTGACAAATGTATTAAAATGTTGTATAATATAGTTGTAGCCAATCAAAAAGTTGGTTGCAACCATAAAAGTATACAACTTCAAGGCATTCACTAAGTCATTCAGATACTCGTATATCTGCTTGATAATGCGCCGGAAATGGTTTGGCGACCGTTTTCGGCGTGTGGGTGCGTTTTATTTTATCCACATTATACCATATTATTTTTAAATTGTCAAGTATTTTTTTGCCGTAATGGTGGAATAGGCAGACACAAGGGACTTAAAATCCCTCGATAGCGATATCGTACCGGTTCAAGTCCGGTTTACGGCACCAAATATGATATGTCTGCGCAGCGCAAAACAGCGGAACAGCTCTGTTTTGCGCTGTTTTTTATTCTCCGAGGAGTAAATTCATCGTTTTCCTTTTCTGCTCATCGAGAACGTGAGCATAGCGATTAAGGGTGATGTTTACATCAGAATGTCCGAGAAGCACGCTGAGTGTCTTGACATCTGCCCCCTTTTCTATCGCTCTGGTTGCGAATGTATGCCGCAGCGAGTGGAAATTGGCATCTGCAACGCCCGCTGCTTTTAAGATACGCTTGAACGTTTTCTGCATAGTTTTCGGTTCAGCAGGACCGCCGACAGCCGAGCGGAGCAGATAATCAGTATCTTTCGGCGGCTTACGCATTATTTGACTGGATCTCGCCCAGTAGCACATCAATTTCTGACAATATCCTTCACTTATCGGGATATCTCGCAGAGAGTTTTTGCTTTTGGGAGTGCCGACTACAAGCTCAGTTCCGGATCCGTCAAGCTTTTCAAGCCTGTTGACAGTACGGCGTATATGCACTATCCCATTTCGGGTATCAATATCAGACCACCTCAGTCCCAGAACCTCACCAAGCCTTATGCCAAGCGTAAGACTGAGATAAACACCAAACGCAAGCCTTTCGTTGCTTGTTTTCAGTTCATTCTCAAGCAATATCTGTTCCTCAACGGTTAGCACCCTCATTTCAGTTTCTTCTCTACGGGGTATTTCCACAAACGATGCATAGTTCTTCACGATAAGGTCAAGCTCTATGGCTTTATCAAGAGATTTATGTATCATTCGGTTCATATTCTGCAAGGTTTTGGGTGACAAGCCACCTCCTTTCAGACTGCCGTTATCAGACTGATTGTTTATAAAACGCTGTAAAACGTCAGTATTAAGCTCTGACAGCATTAAAGATCCAATATTCGGAGTAATATGCCCGTTAATATACCCTATGTAAGATACAGCTGTAGAGTGCTTTACAGTTCGTCTGGAGTACGTCTCAAACCAATATTTCAGCCATTCCTCAAACGTCATTTCTTTTTTCAACTCAATATCCATATTCCAGTCCTTTCCTGTTCCTTCATATTTCGCAGACTTATCAAATTATATCACAAATAATCGGGTTATCCAAAATCGGTTTATCCACATACGGAAAATCTGAATGTGGACATTTGGTATGCGAATTATCCATATGCGGAAAATCTGAATGTGGAAAGAATAACGTAATGAAGCCATAAACTAACAGTACGGCAATAATATTCAAAGTTATCTGAGAAACAAAACACCCATTCCCCGGTGGGGAATGGGCTTGTACTATCTCTCATTATTCTTTGCAGGAGTATTCTCCTTGTCAATGTGATCCAGTCCGTTATCCTCGATAAAAGCTTCAATTTTATCACAGGTAACATTTAACTCATTTAACTTATGTGTTACCGTTTCATCGGAATAAAGCAATCCAAGCTTATCAAACATCGTCAAAAATGATTCTGTCAATTTATCTTCATCAATAAGTTCATCTTTCTGTGTTGCAATCATATAGTCAAATTGTTCAATCCCCTTATATTCAAGAGCGTTTCTTAATACAGATTTTGCAGATTCAGATATTTCATCCCAATAGTTGTTACAGATAAAAGCGACATCGTACAAATCTCTGATCTTATCACGACTCAGGTATGCCGATGACTTCATACCGCATAACTCGTTAATGTTATAAACACGTATTCCGTTGATAATTTCACACTTATCTTTAAACGTCAGCTCTTTACGCCGAAAGGATATCTCTACCTTCAGATTTTTTTCTTCTGAATAGTTTATCATATACCGTTTGACGATATCTGTATCTTTTGCAATTCGGAAGGAATATCTGTTTTTCTCACAGAAGCTTTCTACAATTTTTTTAATAGTGTTACTCTTATGAACAGCATCCAAATCAATATCTTCTGAAAATCTGTCAAGATTGTAGCACATCATTAAAGAAGTGCCGCCTTTTAAAATATAATTATCAGATTCTTTATTTAGAAATAACAAGAAGCTTTCGATAACCTCCTTGTGCTTATACATCCATTCTTTCATTGTGTTCCTCCAAGAAATCAATCCATCTCAAGCAGTATTCTTTTCCCATAAATCTGCTTATATCATTCCATCTGTTGGAATTTCTAAGCATATATACTTTTTCAAAAATTTCCTTATTATATTTATCATTACATATAAAATCCTCACGCATACCGCCTGCAAGTCCAAAGTTATGCTGCTGAATTAAGTCAAGAAGCGCCCGAATGTGATTTGCAACATTATATTTTACCGAATGACCGGGAATCGTTTTATTTTTTTCAATCCCGTAATCTCCCCATATGCTATTTTCACTTTCAAGCAAAGTGAATGAGTCCCATTTTAACGCAGATTGATGCCAATCTCCACAAGTATCAAGATCGCAGTTTATATTCAAGGCAAATATACCTGATATATATTTCATAGAAAATCACCTCACCTTTGGGTTCTTATAAAAATAAGGCAGATAAAAATCTGCCTTAACTGTTTCGGTTTCGCCATTTATAAGGCTGCGAAACACCTATTGTTACAATTATTATATACCATAACATCAAAAATGTCAATAGGTATTTCAAGGAAATTTTAATAATCACATCTCCCTCACCTGTTCACCTCCGTTTTCCAGATCTTCAAGTTTCTCTTCGTCAATACCGGTGCAAATCGGATGTTTGACATCATATTTTGCTCCGATATAATTCATACTTTCTCTATTTCAGCTTCCCTTCTGTTCCATTTCTTTATTGCTGTTCTCGGATCCGTGTCACTTCCGCCTATAGCTCCACAATGAATACAATGAACAGCATACCCATTATCACCACTAAGAAAATGACCTTTATTGAGCTTTGCTATCAGATATTCTTTTGAATGTATTGGCTTCAATATACAAATCATCGGAAAATCTGACAGCTTGCATCCGCAAAATGGGCAGTCTGAGATAACATACCCTTCTGATATGATTTTTTCGCAAATTCCCTGTATAGCCGTTAGGTCAGCTTATCTGTTATTCAAGAGAATTAGCGAACTTTTCCATCCATTTCTCACTTACGTTTCCTGAAAGAATATTTTCGATATCATACATAATGCTGTCGATATCATTGTGAATGAACAAATCATCAAAAACTTTGTTATCAAGGTTGTTTTCGATAACCTCCGAAAGATTTACCGTTACTGTATTGCCGAACTCGACAACCTCAAGCTTTCTTGCTATCTGCATCATTGCTCTGTTCCAAGAGTCGGTTTCTTCTTCTTTTTCATCAGCGTAATAGAAGTAGATAAGAACATCATAGTCCTTATCCGTAATATCAACTTCATCTTCCTTGCAATCTCTGAGATATTCATAGAGTGTCATTTTATTACCTCTTTTCTGCCCGTATTGCCGTTAGCGCAGCTTGTTGTTTAGGCGTGATATGTTACATATTTCTTTTCACAATTTCACTCCTTTCGTATGACTTATGGACATATACTATATTATAGTATATCATACTTGTACAAGTAATGCAATTAGCAATATCTACAAACTTGTTCAAGTAATTTTGTACATAATAATACTTGTACAAGTAGATATAATGTGATAAACTTATACTGAGGTGATTTATGTGGGCAAAAAATCTACTGCATCAAAAAATGCTTGGTGCGCAAAAGCATACGATCAATTAAGAATAGTTGTTCGTAAAGGACAAAAAGAACGGATACAAGCATATGCTCAAGAAAAAGGAGAGAGCTTGAATGGATATATTAACAGACTTATTTCTGAGGATATGGGTGAACGCCTGACAAATCCAAACAAAGAGTAAGAAAGGAGTAAATATGAGCAAAAAGTCTACAGAGTATAGAAGCCAATACAACAAGAAAAATTATTCAAGAATAGAAGTATATTTTCCCAAAAAGGACAAGGAAGCTATTGCCGAATATTGTAAGAAGCACCATTACTCTCAGGCAGAATTTATCAAGGACCTTGTTTATAATAAAATCGGTGACTATATCGAAGAATATAGGATAGAAGCTGCCAAGAAAGAGTTTGATATATAATTTCATTCCCCGCCGGGGAATGAGTTGGAAAGGATAATAAAATATGGAGCTAAAATTAAAACCCAGAAGAAATCTTACTCAAGCTGAAAAAGAAAAATATTTGGACCAAGCTGTTGCCAACGCAGAAATAGAAGGCTTTGTTTTTACAAAAGAAGATAGAAAAATAATTATGGATATGTTTGACAATAAATTATCAGAAGAAGAATATGCAAAATATTTGCAGAAAAAATCCGAAGGAAGGATAAGAACTGCAAATGGGTTATGATGCTTCGACAGATAATTGTTATCCCAACACAACAATACTGATAAACAAGCTCGGTATTAAGGATGAAAAGACTTTACAAGAAGCAGAACGAAATTATTCTGCCAGAAGAGAGATGGAACTTAGGGATAGATTGGTATTTGATATTGTCAATTTTGAGTTTTACAAAAGTGTACATAAATATGTTTTTCAAGATATCTATGAATGGGCAGGGCAAACCCGGAGCATAAATATATCAAAAAAAGGCACTTCGTTCTGTCCTGTGGATAATATCAATAGCGTAGGCAATGCAATATTCAATAAGCTGAATGAAAAGGAATTGTATAAGCATCTGCCTTTTGAGCAAATGATAGATGAAGCAACCGACTTATACGACACATTGAATATATTACATCCATTTAGAGAAGGGAATGGAAGAACCGAGAGATTATTCTTTTCAGAACTAATGAAACATATCGGTTACGAAATTGACTTTGATAAGTGTGATCGTGATTTATTGATGATAAGCACTATTTATGCCGCACAAGGCAATAAATTACTTTTAAGAGATTTTTTTGCAAGTAATATAGTTAAGTGCGACTCTATTATAAGTAAGCTTGACGAAATAACAGATACTGCCGATAAAATTGCTGATGCAATTGATAACGGTGAACTTACTAAAGGCTATTCAAAAGGACGGGAAAGATAACTCATTCCCCAGCGGGGAATGAAAAGTAGAAAGGAATAATATTATGGAAATACAGAAATGGCTGCCGCTGCTTATTACAAGAAAAGAAATAATCATAAGCCATATCGAAAGATTTTACCCTCCAAACCCCGAAAGCAGCAAAGATATGATTATTGTTATGGATAAGAACGGCAAGACCTATAACCGCAAGCCAAGAGCCACAGACAAGGAAAATATCATAAACGGAGAGCTGTTCCTTATTTACATACCCTCGGACAATTTAGATGAGGAAGAATTTTCCGATGAAAGCATTGAGTATGATGATAGAGATGCAGCTTTGCAATCAATAGCTGACTTCTGTAATTTCAATGAAATACCAAGTATCTATGACAAGATGCTTGTAACAGCACAGGAAAGCAAGTCTATCGCAGAATATTTAAAAGTATCTTTTTCAGAAAACAAATAGTAGAAAAGAGGAATAGTATGACCGACAAGGAGCAGAAGGCTGCTGCGAAAAAATTTGCAGAGTTCTGGAAGGACAAAGGCTATGAAAAGGGCGAATCACAGAAATTCTGGATAGATCTGCTCACTCACGTTTATGGCGTTGAAGATATTGCTTCATTCATCAGCTTTGAGGATCAGGTTCACCTTGACCATACAAGCTTTATTGACGGTTATATCCCGTCCACAAAGGTAATGATAGAGCAGAAAAGTCTCGGAAAGGACCTGAACAAGCCTATCAAGCAGTCTGACAGCTCTCTGCTCAATCCTTTTCAGCAGGCAAAGCGATACATAACCGAGCTGCCTGTTTCCAAGCACCCCCGATGGGTAATTACTTGTAACTTCTCCGAGTTCTACGTCTATGATATGGAGCGTCCAAACGGTGAGCCTGAAATAATTAAGCTTTCGGAGCTGCCGCAGGACTATTATCGTCTGAATTTCCTTGTAAGCAAGGAAGATATTCACCTGAAAAAAGAAATGGACATATCTATAAAGGCAGGAGAGCTTGTCGGCAAGCTGTATGATGCTATACTCAAGCAGTATAAGAATCCTGAAAACCCCGAATCTCTCCGCAGCCTTAATATGCTCTGTGTCCGTCTTGTATTCTGCTTGTATGCCGAAGATGCGGGAATATTCGG
>JAQYLI010000041.1 GCA_028720105.1 Oscillospiraceae bacterium
GAAATGTATAAAGATATTTAACTCAAAGTGATTTTTGAAAATATGAAAATTTGTTGTTTACAAATCCAAGTAAATATGGTATAATAAAACAAAAGTACCCTAAAAAGGAAGCATTGAAATGAACAAAAAATCTTCAAAGCAAAAGAAGTCAAAATTCGGAATTATGTTATTCTTCGCTGCTGTTATCGGTGTGAGCATATTTATGCTTGTGCATAAAGAAAGTGATATTGAAGTTATTGAAGCCGACAACACGCTGGCTGTCAGTCAGGCTGAGACGGATATAATTCCCGAGGAGACCGTTTCACGAAGCTACGGTCACGATATTGAACAGGAGTTTCCTCCCGAAGAACAGCAGGAGACGGAAACGGCTGCCACGGCTCCCGCTCCCGACGATCCCGAATATTCGGACATTCCCGAAGCAGTGACCGACGCCGAGGAAACATCTGTCACAACCTCCAGGACTGTCATAACCAGCAGGCAGCGCAAGGATTACGACAGCAACAGCGTTTACATTGATATGGCAAATATTCTGCAAAATCCCGAGCTGCCTGTGGGCTGCGAGATAACCGCACTCACCATACTGCTGAATTACTACGGCTTTGACGCGGATAAAACGGATATGGCGAAAAATTATCTTCCCACCTCCTGGGGAAATCCCCGTACCGTTGACGGCAAGCTTTACAAGGACAGCTTCTTCGATTATTTTATCGGCGACCCGTTTTCAAGGGGATACGGCTGCTTCTCCCCTGCCATTGAAAAAGCGGCTAATGCTTACATATCCTCCCACGGGGGCGGCTATACGGTAAAAAATATTTCGGGCTGTCACCCCGATACTTTGTATGAATATCTTATTGCGGGAACTCCGGTTCTGTGCTGGGCTACGGACGGTATGATAGAGCCTGAGTATTACGAGACCTGGTACGACAATGCTACGGGAGTACAGCTTGACTGGTATCTGAACGAACACTGCTTCGTGCTGGCAGGCTTTAATATCGCAAATTCAACGGTTACGCTCAATGACCCTATGAAGGGAATTATCGACTACAATATTGACAAATTTGAAGTGCGGTTCAAGCAGATGCATTCTCAGGCGATAGTGCTTATCCCCGAGGGCGGCGAGGAGGTAACTACTCAAGCGGTGACAGAGCCGCCCGTTTCCGAAAGCGAGAGCATTACCGAGCAGACGGCGGAGACACTTCCCTCCGAGACAGTGTCCGAGACAGTTTCGGAAACCGCTGCGGAAACTGCTTCGGAGACATCTTCCGAAAGCGTGACTTCCGAAACCACAACATATGTTGACACGGAATTTTTTACAGGGACTTTTGTATCTTAACAAAGGAAAAATTCAGATGGACAGACTTATTATCAGAAACGAAAAGGAAAGCGACCAAAGAGAGGTTGAGACGCTTATCAGAGAGGCTTTCTGGAATTTAAACGTTCCCGGCTGCGATGAGCATTATCTGGCTCATATTCTGCGGGGACACAAGGATTTTATCCTCGAGCTTGACCTTGTGGCGGAGCTTGACGGGCGGATCATCGGAAACGTCATGTACACAAAGTCACATCTCAAGGACGAAACGGGAAATGATAAGGAGATACTCACTTTTGGTCCTTTGGCGGTACTTCCCGGATATCAGAGAATGGGCGTGGGCAAGGCTTTATTGGAGCGGTCTTTTGATATTGCACGTAATATGGGGTATGATGTTATTGTTATTTTCGGGTCTCCTGCGAATTATATTGCAAGGGGCTTTAAAAGCTGTAAAAAATATAACATATGCCTTGAGGGTGATATATTCCCCACGGCTATGCTTGTGAAGGAGCTGAAAGAGGGAGCTCTTGACGGAAAGAAAATGATATTTTCAGAAAGCAGCGCTTTTAACATTGACAGCTCGGAGGCGGAGAAGTTTGACAGCCTTTTCCCCGAAAAAGAAAAGGAATACCACACAAGTCAGGAAGAATTTTATATTTACAGTCATTCGTCTGTTAACTGAAAAGGAGATGTTTTAAAATGTACATTGCAAACGATAAAAGATACGACAAGATGATCTATAACCGCTGCGGAAAGAGCGGTCTCAAGCTTTCGGCGGTCTCTTTAGGCTTCTGGAAAAATTTCGGCAGCACGGGCTGCTTTGAGAATATGGAAAAAATGGTGCACACCGCTTTTGACCTGGGCATTACCCATTTTGACCTTGCCAACAACTATGGAAATCCCTATAACGGCAGCGCCGAGGAGAATTTCGGCAGGATACTTGACGGTATGAGGAGCTATCGTGACGAGATGTGCATTTCCACAAAGGCAGGCTATGAGATGTGGGAGGGTCCATACGGCGACAGAAACGGTTCACGGAAATATCTCACTGCTTCACTTGACCAGAGTCTTAAACGTATGAAGCTTGATTATGTGGATATTTTCTATCATCACGTTTTCGACCCCAACACTCCCCTTGAAGAGACTGCTCTCGCTCTTGACAATGCTGTTAGACAGGGCAAGTCGCTTTATGTGGGTATTTCAAATTACAACAAGGCTCAGACAGAAGAAATTATGAAAATTTTCAAAGAGCTTCACACCCCGTTTATCGTAAATCAGCCCTCTTATTCTATGCTTAACAGGTGGGTGGAAAGCGACGGGCTTGACAAATTCGCAGAGGAAAACGGAATTGGTCTTGCGGTGTTCTCCCCTCTTTATCAGGGATTTCTCACCGACAGGTATTTAAAGAGCGTTCCCGCAGATTCGAGAGTGGGAAAGGGCGACACTTGGATCGGCTCGCAGCTTGACGAAAAGATGATAATCCGTCTGAACGCGCTGAATGACATTGCCGCAAAGAGAGGTCAGAAGCTTTCTCAGATGGCTCTGTCCTGGGTACTGTCCAACAAGGCGGTGGCTACGGTGCTTATTGGAGCAAGCCGACCCCAGCAGATCGAGGAGAATGTACGGTGCATTGAGAAGATAGATTTTTCCGACGATGAGAGACGCGAGATAGAAAAAATTCTTGGGGAATAAGTTTCACGAAAAATAAATCTGCTTCTGACAATCACGTCAAAAGCAGCTTTTCCTAATCTTATTTTGAAACTACTCGATTTTTTCCCTTTACCTTAGCCCTTGCCAGCTTTTCCTCGGCGTTTCGGAATATACGGGAGATTTCCATTCCGTGGGAATACTCCTCAATTCCTGCACTGAAAGTAAATTCTTCCTGCTTTTCGCTTACGGAAAATGCAGCGTATTCCTTGCGCACATTGTCAAGCATATCCTCGGTTTTAATAACATCACCGAGGCAGACTATCATAAACTTCTGACCGCCGTAGCGTGCCGCAATGCCCGAACTGCCTGCAGTATTGTTTATTATCCCCGCAAATTCGGTTATGACCATATCGCCAAAGGGCAGACCGTATTTTTCGTTTACGACTTTGAAGTTATCAAGGTCGATAAGGGCAGCGCAGAATTTTTTCTCACCCCTGACAAGACCGTTTAAGTACTCCGTCAGATAGGAACGGTTATATATTCCCGTCTGAGCATCCAGCTTGTTAATTTCTCCAAGCTCGTCTGCAAGCTTTTTAAGCTCTATGTTCTTTTCCTCATACTGCCTTATTATTATGCTTAGACAAAAAAACATTGCCGCAGCTGATATGAGAAATGCGCTGAGTCCCGTGCCGAAATATGCCGAAGAGTCATACCTCGGCACATCATCGCACAAAACAAATCTCGCTCCTATGACAATACCGTCATAGACCATAGCCGCCGCAAACAATGCTCCTCTCCTTTTTTCATCGCAGAAAGCGATAATGGAGAAAAGACCCAGCAGCATATACGGAAAGGTTGAGGCACCATAAGCCAAAAGCAGCATCGGAAATTCCAGAATAACGATAAGTCCGAGAATTATTCCCAACGGCAGTTTTACCTTACCCGTTTTCAGTCCGATAAAGCCCGCCACTCCGATAATAAGGGCGCAAAGTCCGCAGGCGATCGTAATCGCATTTACTCCGTAAACCGCAATATTTACCGCAAAGCCAAGAGTATTTGAAACAAGACCTGCTGCGGCAAGCACCGCAAACATTCTCTTTTTTAAATCTATGGATCGATCAAAAAGCTTATTAAACATTATAACCTCGCCAAATATAATTTTTCTGTCAGCACATTAAGGTCAGAAACGAAGTCATATCTTTTGATATATCCATTGTACCACATTTACCCTATATTAGTGTTGTAATATTGCTGAAATACCCGTTAATTTTTGATGAAATAAAAAAGCGTTCTCCGCATAACCGCGGAAAACGCTGTAAATGTTATTTCCACATTTCCTCATTGCTGTGGGACTTGATGGAAAAAGGCGGCTTATGAGGATATTTCGACGCGCTCATAAGGTGCTTTGCCGACCACGCCTCCGCCGCAGCGGTTACAAGACCGTCGGTGGAGCCATACCATTTTCCATTATCAAAATGAATATTATCCATATCTATTTTCTCACGATGCCCCAGAACCTTGGTGTAGACCTCCATTCCCGAAGCAACGGCAAGACATCTTGCGCTTAAAAACTTATCCTCGGAAAATTCCTCGTCCCCGAAGATATCCTCCGCCCACTTTTTTCCGTCAAGTGAATAGATAAGTTCACAGAGCTTATCATCAAAGGAAAAGATATAGCTGTCCTCGCAGTGCTTGAGGTGACGGACTATAGATGAAATCACAGCCTCGCTGTCGCCGCCATATTCGTGATCAATGCTGTCGATTATTTCCCAGAAATCCTTGTCGGTGACGGTTTTGCTTGTAGTCTGACTTTTCATAAAAAGATCCATAATTATACTCACAGAAGTAACCCCCTTGAAAAAGCTCTCCGAAAGAGAGCTTTACATATCATCATATTCATCATATAAAATTATAACACAAATCACAAAAAAATCAAGGGGATAAGGCAAATTTTAATGAAATTTACACCAAAACATCATCTTGCACAAAGAAAAAACGCCGTAATGTACATTTCGCACATTACGGCATCAGCGTGTTTATCAGTCCAGATCGTTTCTTATGATATCATCAAGAGTTTCTCTCTTCACAACTACCCTGCTCTTTCCGTCCCTGAGCATAACCACAGCAGGCTTGGGGATACGGTTGTAATTGGAGGACATTGAGTAATTGTATGCACCGGTAGCAAGCACCGCAAGGATATCACCGGGCTCCACAGGCTGAATTGGCATACCCTCGCCGATAAGGTCGCCGGTCTCGCAGCACTTTCCTGCAACAGTGACAGTTTCGCTCTTGGGAAGATTTGCCTTGTTTGCCACCTCAACATCATACTTTGACTGATACAGCGCATATCTGGGATTATCGCACATACCGCCGTCAATTGATACATATGTACGGATATTAGGTATTTCCTTTCTTCCGCCAACGGTGTAAAGGGTAATTCCCGCAGGAGCCGCAATGGAGCGTCCCGGTTCGATGAGGATAAAGGGCAGCTTAACCTTCTTCTCAGCGCAGACCTCCTTGACCTTTTCGGAGACCTTCTCCATATACTTGTCATATGCGACGGGAGCGTCCTCCTCGGTGTACTTGATGCCGAAGCCGCCGCCCAGATTAAGCTCCTTTACCTCAAAACCAAGCTCGTCCTTTATCTTTGCGATGAATGTAAGCATAACTTCCGCCGCTCTTACAAAGGGGTCAATATCAAATATCTGACTTCCGATATGGCAGTGGAGACCGACGAGATTTATATGACTGCACTCGATAGCCTTCTTAACAGCTTCATATGCCTCTCCCGTTTCAAGAGCAAAGCCGAATTTGCTGTCGATCTGACCGGTCATAATGAAATTATGGGTGTGAGCATCAATTCCGGGCTTGATCCTGTACATAATATTTGCGTTCCTGCCTGTCTGCTCCGCAAGGCGGTTGAGACGATCAAGCTCGTAAATATTATCTACAATTATCCTGCCCACTCCCTTTTCAAGAGCAAAGGAAAGCTCGCTGTCGGTCTTGTTGTTGCCGTGGAAGCAAAGCTTTTCGGGTGGAAATCCAACGCTGAGAGCGGTGTAAAGCTCACCCTCGGAAACCACGTCCAGACCCAGTCCCTCTTCAAGCATTATCCTGCACATAGCCTTGCAGCAGAACGCCTTGCTTGCATAGCACACAAGTCCCTCTCCGCCGTAATATCTGTCCATAGACTCCTTGAAGCTGCGGCAATGCTCTCTGATAAGTCCCTCGTCCATTACGTAAAGAGGGGTGCCGTACTGCTTTGCAAGCTCTACGGTGTCAACTCCCCCTGCAGTAAGATGACCCTGCTCATTGACCGCTAAATTCTTTGATACTAACATATTCTCATATCCTTTCACTTTTCTGCGTCAATATCTTTATCGTCAGCAAGCTCCTCGATTATCTGTCTTATCTTCTCAGCGCCCTCGCCCGTCTGAGCGGAAAATTCCACCTTTTCGATATCATCGAAATAGGGTATCTCCTGCGCAAATCCAGCCATACGCTCCTCGCGCTCACGCTTTGAAAGCTTGTCCGCCTTTGTAAATACTATTGCAAAGGGAATTTCGCTCTCAATAAGGAAATCTATCATCTGCAGATCGTCCTTTGTGGGCGGGTGGCGCATATCAATGAGCTGAAAAATGAGGCTGAGCTGTCTGTCGTCGTGCAAATATCCCTCGATAAGCCCCGACCAGCGCACCTTGTCCGACTTTGCCACCTTTGCATAGCCGTAGCCGGGGAGGTCAACGAGGAAGATATTTTCCAGGCTGTAAAAATTTATAGTCGCTGTTTTTCCGGGAACGGCGGACACTCTCGCTAAATTCTTCCTGTTGAAAACCTTGTTTATAAGAGAAGATTTTCCCACATTGGAACGCCCTGCAAAGGCTATCTCCACCCTGTCAGAGGGCGGAAGCTGGGAATATTCGCCGTATGACCTGAAAAATTCTGCTTTGTTAAAATTCATAATGTCCTCCTTATGGGGGAAATTCAGCTGCGCTTTCTCGAATGAACGGGAACTCTCCTGTCCTCCTCACGTGCAGCCAGCACAGCAGTGGAGCGAGCCTCCTCAGTTCGGGAAATATCGGGCTTCTTTGTAAGAGCGGCGTCAAGAACATCGGTTATCCTCTCGGCGAAGATAAATTCCATATTGTCCTTTACCGCCTTGTCCACCTCGTCAAGGTCGCCCTTGTTTCCTGCGGGGATAATAACGGCTTTAAGCCCTTCCTTGTATGCAGCCATAGTCTTTTCCCTGAGACCGCCTATTGGAAGCACCCTGCCTCTAAGCGTTATCTCGCCCGTCATAGCCACGTCTCCCCTTACGGGAATACCCGACAATGCGGAAACGAGCGCAGTTGTCATAGTAACGCCTGCAGAGGGACCGTCCTTGGGAGTGGCACCCTCGGGAGCGTGAATGTGAATGTCCTTTTCCTTGTAGAAATTGCTGTCAATACCATATCTGTCAGCCACAGAACGAACATAGCTCACAGCTATCTTTGAGCTTTCCTTCATAACATCGCCCAAAGAACCTGTAGCCTCCACAGTTCCCTTTCCGTCCATAACAAGCACCTCAAGGGGCATAATAACGCCGCCCACGGAAGTCCACGCAAGACCGTTCACAATGCCCACCTCATCTGTATGGGAAACAACATCTTCGATGTACTTTCTGTGACCCAAATAATCCTCAAGGTTTGAAGCGGTAACGGATACCTTTGTCTTTTCCTCGTCACAAAGCTCCTTTGCAGCCTTTCGGCACAGCGACGCTATCTGTCTTTCAAGCTCTCTCACGCCAGCCTCACGGGTGTAAAAGTCGATGAGCATATATACAGCCTTGTCCGCTATTTTAAGCTGAGAAGCCTTCAAGCCGTGCTTTTTGAGCTGCTTTGAAATGAGGTGTTCCTTTGCAATGTGGAACTTTTCCTCACGGGTATAGCTTGTAAGCTCAATTATTTCCATTCTGTCCTTTAGGGGCGGGTCAATGGTGCTCAGATCATTTGCCGTAGTGATGAACATAACCTTGCTCAGATCAAAGGGCAGTTCAATGTAATGGTCTCTGAATGTGCTGTTCTGCTCGCTGTCAAGAACTTCAAGAAGTGCGGAAGATGGGTCTCCCTTGTAGTCCCCAGATATCTTGTCTATCTCGTCCAGGAGAATGAGAGGATTGCTGCTTCCCGCCTTGATAAGTCCGTCAATAATTCTTCCGGGCATAGCACCCACATAAGTTTTCCTGTGACCTCTTATGTCCGACTCGTCCCTTACGCCGCCGAGGGAAATTCGCACATATTTCCTGCCCAGAGCCTTTGCTATGGACTTTGCAACAGAGGTCTTGCCCACACCCGGAGGACCGTACAGACAGATTATCTGACCGCTGCCGTCGGGAGCCAGCTTTTTAACGGCAATGGTCTCAAGTATCCTCTCCTTGACCTTGTCCATACCGTAATGATCCCTGTCAAGCTGCGCCTTCACCTTTTTAAGGTCTATCTTATCCTTTGTAAACTTGTTCCAAGGCAGCTCAAGGCAGGTGTCAAGGTAATTTCTGATAACATAAGCCTCCTGAGAGGAGGAAGAAGTGCGGGCAAGTCTGTCCGCTTCTTTACAAAGCTTTTCGGAAATTTCCTCAGGAAGGGAAAGCTCATTTATCCTGTCAAGATAATCGAAAGCCTCGTCCTGAACGGAATCCTCTTCCCCAAGCTCGCGAGCTATTACCTTCATCTGCTCTCTGAGATAATATTCTCTCTGACTATCGTCCACCTGCTGGCGAAGCTTGTCCTGTATCTCCTTTTCAATGCCCATTACTTCCGCCTCACGGGAAAGCATTGCAAGGAGCATACCAAGCTTAATGTGAAGCCCGTTTGCCTCAAGAAGCTGCTGCTTTTCGTTCACAGGCAGAGGCATACTTACGGCGATATTGTCAAAAATGCTTTTGGGATCGTCGCTTCCGATAATGGAATCTATGTAGTCCTTTGGCATACGAGGCATATTTTCGCAGTACGCCTTAAATTCGTCCTTTACCGCCCGAACAAGAGCCTCCATTTCCAGAGGGTCTATTTTCAGATTTCTTTCGGGATATTTCTTCACCGAAGCGGTATAGAATGGCTCGTCGGAAACGATATTCACAAGCTTTGCACGGTAAAGCCCCTCCGCCATTACACGGGTAACTCCCCCGGGAGTTTTTAGAAGCTGTTTTACCTCTGCGACCACGCCTACCTTATATATCTTGTCAGGCTCGGTCTCATCTGAATAATCGCTCTGAGCCGTAAGGAAAATAAGCTTGTTTCCCTTTGCGGCGGCAGTAAGTGCCTTGGTAGACTTGTCTCTCGCCACGTCAAAATGTATCATCACCTTGGGGAATACCACAAGTCCCCTCAGCAAAAGCATAGGAAGCTCTATGGGAGCATTCCTTGATGTTTCATTACTCATAATAAACGCCATCCTTAATAGGTATTTTGCAGACTAAATTCACAAAAGCTTCATTCCGTAAATCCTATCCGCTGCACACCCGTGCGATAATACCCCATTTGCATTGGACGGGCAATGCGTAAAAAAGCACGGTTACACATAATATTATAATACATTTTCTCCAATAATGCAAGTAACAATTTATATATTTTTACTTTCATATTCTATGTATAAATACGTGCATAATATTGCAAGAAAACTTTCAGTTCCGAAAACATTTTCGTACAGCATTAGATCTGTTACCGTTAAGCCGATTATACCATATATACAGCAAAAAGTCAATTTAAAAAAAATCCGCTTCCGACACACCTTGCCGAAAGCGGATAAGAAATATAATTTTCAGTTGCTTACTTAGCAGCCTCAACAGTTGTAATATCGCTGCCAAACCACTTTGTGGATATCTCACCCAGCTTGCCGTCAGCCTTCATCTCGCAGAGAATTCTCTGTACCTCATCACGAAGAGCCTGATCCTCCTTGCGGAAGCCGATAGCATATTCCTCTTCCTCAAGGCCGTCGGGGAGCACCTTGTAATCCTTGCCAGCGGAGGTTATCTGGTAATTTGCAACAACACTGTCAAGAAAAACTGCGTCAACAAGACCCAGCTCAAGCTGCTGGAGTGCCTCTACGTTTGTAGCCATAGCAGTTACATTAACGGGAGTTTCGGAGGTGCAAAGTTCGGAAGCTTCGAGTATCTCCTGTGCGGAGGAACCATTCTGAACTGCAATGTTCTTGCCTGTGAGATCGCCCATAGAAGCCACCTCGGAGGAAGCGGGAACAACGAATACCATAGCATTCTTCATATAGGGGTCGGAAAGGTTCATCTGCTCGGCTCTGGAGGGGTTTACGCTCATACCGTTCCAGATGCAGTCAATTCTGCCCACAGCAAGATCCTGTTCCTTTGTATCCCAGTCGATTGGCTGCTTAACAAGCTCAACGCCCATTCTTGCGCATACTTCCTCTGCAACATCGATATCGAAGCCCACGATCTCATCGTTCTCGTTTGTGTAGCCCATAGGCTCGAAGGTTGCGTCAAGACCGAGAATAAGCTTGCC
>JAQYLI010000042.1 GCA_028720105.1 Oscillospiraceae bacterium
GATTGGCTGCTTAACAAGCTCAACGCCCATTCTTGCGCATACTTCCTCTGCAACATCGATATCGAAGCCCACGATCTCATCGTTCTCGTTTGTGTAGCCCATAGGCTCGAAGGTTGCGTCAAGACCGAGAATAAGCTTGCCATTGTCGAGAACCTTTTTCAGGGACTCGTCGGTACCCTCTGCCGCATTTGCAGAAGTCTCTGCACCCTCTGCAGGTGCAGCGGTATCTTCGGGTGCGGTCTGCTCGGAAGTATTTCCGCAGGCTGCAAATGTCATAGCCATAGCGGCAGCTGCTAAAGCCGCCATAAATCTTACTTTTTTCATACTATCTTCTCCTTGCAAACATATAATCTCATTTTGGGGGATTTCCCCACGCTTTAATATACCACAGTCGGAAGATTTTGTAAAGCATATGTAATGTTTTTCGGTAATTTGTATATATTTTACAAATTAAGCGGAGATAATATAGTATTTTCAACAATGTGATATTTGTATCAGGTGCCCGGCTCTTTTTTGTCGACACGACATCTCATTTCTTCATCAACTGCATCGTATCTGATGCTCACAAATAATCCATCTGCATTCGTTGCGTCCATATGTGTACTGTTTTCAAATTCAATATTTGAAAAACCTTTATCCTTTACTGCCCGGACATATTCTGAAAAATAGTCTGCTGAAACACCGTAAGCAAAGCATATGAAACAATCATCCTCATCGCTGGTTACTGATACAGCAGGCGCTTCGATTTTTGGTAAATTTTTGCATAAAGCTTTATCTGACCACTCATGCAGATCATGTCCGCCCTGTGTTGCTTCGCTGTAGGTTTGTGAGCTGAAATCATAATACATTGTGTAACCCTTGCCGTTCTTGCCCACAAAGGCTATGGACACCATATCAGGCTCCATAATTTCATATTGTGCCATATTTTCGACATAGGTATACGTACCGTTGATACAGCAGGGAGAGTCAGAAACGGTTTCACCCGGATCGGCACATTTCCTGTTGTAACCGAGGATGTAAATTTCCGCTACTTCTTCATCTGTCCACTCACGATTCTCTTTCAGTTCATCAAAAACCGACAGTTGTTCGGGGGTAACATCAGCTTTCTGTCTGAATTTCATCTCAACATCGAGAATGGTATATTTGCTGTTGTTTGTGTAATTAAATGAAACGATCCTGTCTCCGTCGAGAATGCTTTCGGTAACGTTCCAGTCAATATCCTCAATTTTTATAGCGTCCTTGGCGGAGAATGTGCCGTCAAACACAGAACCTTCATTTCCGCTGCAGCCTGTCAGACCGAAAAGCATTGTTATGGATAAGCATATTACTGTAATTATTTTTTTCATATTGTTTTCCTCCAATAAATCATTCATCAAAGCTCTCGCAAAATATCCGTATAGCTTCCGAAATAAATCGTGCAAATTTATTTTCATCATCGTTAAACTGTTCGCCAAACCCCTTGCTTTCAAAAGCGTCAGCCAGGTCATTGAGCAGCTTTAGCCGAGTATCGGGCGATATAGCAGCGATATTCTCATAAAATTCGAAAAGCTTTCGCACCTCATTTCGAACCTCGTCGGAACCGGGGGCATAGTTTTTCTTTTCGAGCTCTTCAATGCTTTTCATAGCGTCGTTTATAACTCTGTCGGCAGGATTATCGGCATAGGCGATACAATAATTCCTTACAGCGGAAAATAAATATTCCGTATATCCCTTTCCGAACAGCTCGTCAAATTCCTCCGATAGCTCGGTCTCGGGAGCAAGGCAGAGATTACATAATGAAAAAAATATTATGGACTCTGACAACGCTTTTGAAACAGTATGGTGTAACCCTTTCAGATTATCCTGAACCGTTTTATCCCTGAAGGGAAACCCCTGACGGAAGCTTTCGGAAATTTTTTCTATGTATTCGGCTAATGCTTCATAGTCCTCCTCGGTAAGTACCTCTGTATAGCCTTCTTTACACTCCTTGTCATCGAAAACGCTGCCGCATATGGAGCCAATCATTGAAAATAACATATCATAGGTCATAGCTTTGGTAAACGGCAGACTTGATCTGACATTTAACGGTGTAAATCCCAGCTTATCCGACACTTTGGCAACTGCAATAGCTGCTTCTATTTTTTCTTTTTTCTTTATCAGTTCATCGATCCGGGATGTAACGGCATTTCGGCTGTCGTTTTCGGCAAGGATAGCTTTTATCTGCTCTTTATTGTATCCCAGATCACGATAAAAACGTATCTTGCATAGTCCTTGAATTGTTTTGTCATCATAAAGAAGATGATTGTACTTATTTCTCGTGTCGGGTTTTGGTGAAAGACCTGCCTCCTCGTATTCCTGAATGACACGTCTTGACATACCAACAATTTCCACGACTTCGCTGAGTGTTTTCTTCATTCTGCCTGCACCTCCAGTGATTTAAGCATAAGGCTGCACGAAACGTGCTGTCAATAGCAAAATGAAAAATTTATGTTTTGCACAAATTTGCCTGCGCTTTATAGTAAAAATTTTCAATCTGTATGACTTCCCGCTTTCAAGCGGCATTCACCGAAAACATAATCGGGAAGTCCCAAGCCTTCATAAACACTTAACATTCCTAAACGTTTAAGCAGCCTTAAAAGCCGCATAATAGTCAAACGTTTTGTATACGTTTACATACTAAACGTTTGAAAAATGCTGCAGTGTCATCGAATGTACCGATTTATCATAAATAATTTATTAAATTTTATAAACCCCTTGCCAAAACTATATAAAAATGCTATAATGTTACTTGAAATGTATATGCATTATACATAAAACGAAGTCAAAAAAATAAAAGGAGTGTTTATCCTATGAATTACGGACATTTTGACCTTGAAAACAAGGAATACGTAATCACCCGTCCCGATACCCCTATGCCTTGGGCAAACTATCTGGGCGACCCCGAGTACGGCGCTATCATCTCCAACAACGCAGGCGGCTACAGCTTCGTTAAGTCCGGCGCTAACGGAAGAATTATCCGTTACCGCTTCAACTCTGTTGCAGTTGACCAGCCCGGTCGTTATATCTATCTGAAAGACGGAGAAACAGGTGACTATTGGTCTGCTTCCTGGTCTCCCGTTTGCAAGCCCCTGGACGAGTACAAGAGCGAGTGCCGCCACGGTACAGCTTATACCGTTATCACTTCCGAGTACAAGAAGATCAAGACCGAGACTACATATTACGTTCCCAGAAACGCTCTCTACGAGGTTTGGGCTGCTAAGATCACAAATACCGACTCCAAGCCCAGAAAGCTTTCCGTAACAGGCTACTGCGAATTTGTTAACGATAACAACTATGAGCAGGATCAGGTAAACCTCCAGTATACACTGTTCATCACCCGCACCTATTTCAAGGGCAATTTCATTCTCCAGAAGCAGAATGAGGTGTTCAAGAACCCCGATAACGAGCGCTTCCTGGGCGTTGCAAAGGCTGATGTTACCGCATACTGCGGCGACAGAGACGCATTTGTCGGCGCATACAGAGGCTATGCTAACCCCAAGGGCATCGAAGAGGGTCTGAACGGTCAGCTTAACTACAATACCAACTCCTGCGGCGCACTCCAGAGCGATATCGTTCTCCAGCCTGGCGAGACCAAGGAGATCATCTACATTCTAGGTCAGAGACCCGAGGCTGTTGCTGCCGAGATCATCGAGAAGTATCAGAAGGACGGCGTTGTTGAAGCTGAGATCGCTGAACTGAAAGAGTTCTGGCACTCCAAGCTTGGCAACTTCCAGGTAGATACTCCCGATGCCGATTTCAACAATATGATAAACGTATGGAACGCATACAACTGCTTCATCACCTTTATCTGGTCAAGAGCAGCATCCTTCCAGTACTGCGGTCTGAGAAACGGCTACGGCTACAGAGATACCGTTCAGGATATCCAAGGTATTATCCACCTTGCTCCCGAAATGGCAAAGAAGCAGATCGAGTTTATGCTTTCCGCACAGGTAACAAACGGCGCAGGTCTTCCCCTTGTTAAGTACACTCACAAGGCAGGACAGGAAAATCACCCCGACGAGAACGACCCCAACACCGCATATGCCAAGGAAACAGGACACCCCTCCTACCGTGCTGATGACGCTCTCTGGCTCTTCCCCACGATCTACAAGTACATCTCCGAGAGCGGCGATGTTGCATTCCTTGATGAAGAAATTCTTTACGCTAATGACGGCGAAAAGGGTACTGTTTACGACCACCTCAAGAGAGCTATTATGTTCTCAATGAATAATCTCGGAAACCACGGTATGCCCGCAGGTCTCCACGCTGACTGGAACGACTGTCTCCGTCTCGGCAAGAAGGGTGAGTCCACATTCGTTGCATTCCAGCTTGTTTATGCTGTCAAGATACTCAGAAGCTATGCAGAGCTGAAGAATGACACCGATTATGTCAAGTATCTCGATGAAGTAAAGGCTAAGCTTGATGATATCCTCAGCGCTTGCTGGAACGAGGACAGATGGATAAGAGGCTACAAGGAGGACGGCACAGTTATCGGTCAGAGAACCGATCCCGAGGCAAATATGTGGCTCAATCCTCAGTCCTGGTCTGTTATCTCCGGCTTTGCAAGCAAGGAGCAGGCTGAAAAGGCTATGGACAGCGTTGAGAGAGAGCTTAACACTCCCTACGGCGCAATGGTTATGTATCCTCCCTATGTTGACCACGGCTTTGACGGCGCACTTATGCAGTGCTTCAACAAGTGCACAAAGGAAAACGCAGGTATCTTCTCTCAGCCTCAGGGCTGGCTGATCCTTGCCGAGTCTCTTATGGGTCACGGAAACCGTGCATACAAGTACTGGAAGGAAGCAGCTCCTGCAACCTACAACGACAATGCAGAGCACCGCTGCCTTGAGCCTTACGTTTACGGACAGTTTGTTGAGGGCAAGGACAGCCCCTATGCAGGCCGTGCACACGTTCACTGGCTCACAGGTACAGCTTCCACCGTTATGGTAGGTACAGTTGAGGGTATCCTCGGTATGAGACCCGACGCTGCCGGACTCAAGATTGACCCCTCCATTCCCTCCGAATGGGGCAGCTACACCATCACAAAGACATTCAGAGGCAAGAAGCTGAATATGACCTTCAACAACCCCGACCACGTTGAAAGCGGAGTAAAGGAGATCGTCCTCAACGGCGAGAAGCTCCCCTCCAACCATATTCCCGCAGATATGCTCAAGGACGTTAACGAGGTTATCGTAACTCTCGGCAAGTAAAAGTAAAAATCAGATATTTATACAAAAATGCCGTCCTCACGATGAGGGCGGCATTTTTGTATATCAGTATATCCTGTTTCCAAAATCGCAGTCTGGAGACTCACCTTTTTCTAAGCATACGGATAGAATATATCCATCAAGCTCGTAAACGAAAAAGTCAAGATGAAGCTTATCACTTACAAGAGCATCATTTTTAATGGAGAAAGAAACATTCTTCATATCGGCAATGCCCCTGCCCGTGAATTTCCCGTAGGCTTCTTTCAGGGTCCAAAAGATGAAGAAATATCGTTTTTTCATATTCGGCTCAAGACTGTCAAACCATATTATTTCATCATCGGTAAATATCCGTTTGATAATATTAGGGCGATAATCTCTTATGTTTTCGCAGTCGATGCCACATTCACAATGGGTCACAATACAGCAGCACAGCCCATTGCAATGGGAAATACTGAAAAAACAGTTATTATATCCTCTTAAATATGGCTTTCCTTTTTCGGCAGTAAAAATATCATTCTCGGTGATATCATAGCCGTATTTACTGTACACACTTTCTTTCAGAAGCTCAAAGCCTGAATTATGCTGTATCTGCCGTTTGTTGCTGCTGTCGTCAATAAATCGGTAATATACCATAACACACCCATAAAAAATGGGCGCCGAAGCGCCCGAATTATTTTTCCGAAAATCAGAATACAACAGAAGCAAGAACTATCGCCTTGCCTGCATTGCCCTGCATTTTAACGTCGCCGTCAACAATTGCGGAGGACATAGCCTTTTTGCCGGCGAGAACAGCTGCAAAAACATCAGCGTCAGCGTCGATCTCAATATCGGCGCCTCTGTAATCGAAAGGCTCTACAACAGCAATACCGTTAGCAACGAGAACATAAAGAGTACCGTCAACAGAGCCGTTAAGCTTTACCTGAGCGGCAATGCGAGCGTCAACAGGAGCCTTAGCCTTTGCTACTCTTGCCTTAAAGCTGTCAACAATGGACTCGTATGTAAGAACTTCATTCTTCACAACATCAACAACTGCGGGCTGCACAGCGGCAGCTTTCTTAACATTTTTCGCCATTAGTATTTCCTCCTAAAAAATATATACATAAAAAACGTAGCATAAATATTTCATATTATTATTATAATATTTTCGCACGAATATGTCAATAGCAGCATTAAAAATTCGGCATTTATAACAACACAGCAAAATAATTACAGCAAAAACAGTCATTTTAACCAAAGAAAATTCAATGATTTAGTAAACGTTTCCATTATAATATAAAAAAGGCTTCGATATGCCGAAACATATCGAAGTCCTTTTATAAATAGCCTTATTCCTTAACGCCGCCGAGTGCAACGCCCTCAACGATAAACTTGGAGAAGATAAAATATACAATAACTACAGGAATGATGGAAAGCATAATTGCGGCATAGTTTGCGCCGTAATCATTCAGCTTATCATTGGAAATGATGGTGTTTACCATCATAGGAAGTGTGAGCTGTTCCTTATTTCTGGAAATAAGTATCATTGAAGGTGTATAGTAGTTGTTCCAGTTTGCAACGAAAGCGAAGATTGCCTGAACAGCAAATGCAGGCTTCATCATAGGAATACCGATGGTGAAAAATGTTCTGTACTCGCCGCAGCCGTCAATTCGCGCTGCTTCGACAATTTCAAGGGGGAATGAGGACTTCATATACTGTCGCATAAAAAATACTACAGCAGGAGCTGCTATTGCTGGAACTATCAGAGGGAGGTAGCTGTCTGTAAGACCGAGCTTGCTCATAAACTGATAGAAACCAACTGATGTAACCTGCACTGGTATCATCATAACAGCCAGAATGATCGTGTAAGCGATATTCTTTAACTTGAAGTCATAAACTACAAGACCGTAAGCAGTCATACCGGAGAAAAGAACGGTGAGGATCGTTGTGGAGAAAGCGATGATACCACTGTTTTTGTAACCGATAAATGCGTCATACTGGATCTTGTTTGTTGCCGACCAGTCCATCAGAGTTCCGATGTTGTTAAAGAGATTAAGACCGGGGATAAAAGATATACCGTGACCGGTGATATCAACAGAAGTACGTGTTGCATTTACGACCAGGATATAAATAGGCAGCAAGCTGATGATTGCAAGAAGAACCATTACTATCGTTACGAGAGTAGTTCTGATTTTTATCATCTGAGAGTTGCTGTGTGTGCCAGCCATTTGTGTGCTCATTTATTACAGACCTCCCAACTTGTTTTTCAGTGCCTTGGAACCGCGCTTAGTCTTTGGAGTGTTATCCTTGTCTCTGTTTACTGCGAAACATATGGAACCGAGGATCGCCGTAATGATAAAGAGCACAACCGAGGAGGAAGCCGAATAACCGTAGTTAGGCTTGATATTGTGGAAGTGATTGTAGATAAATACTGCTATGGTCTCAGTAAACTTGTTCTGAGTTGTACCGACATTGTAGAGGTAAGGAATATCGAACATCTGGAGACCACCGATCATAGATGTTACCATTGTGTAAAGCATAATGGGCTTTAACAGAGGAATGGTGATCTGGAAGAACTGCTGTCTGGGGGTAGCACCGTCAATATTGGCAGCCTCAAAAAGCGAGGGGTTGATACCCATAATACCCGACATAAGCATAATTGTGGTATTTCCGAACCACATCCAGGTCTGAATGATCATAATAAGCACTCTGGACTGAGTTTTTCCCGATACAAAGGGAACAGTATCGTGTCCTGCCTTTACAAGCATTGAGTTGATAGCTCCGAACTGGGAGTCGGAGAAAAGCATAACAAACAGAGCTGCAACCGAAGCTGCCGTAATGATATTAGGCATATACATTACGATCTTGAAGAAGCCTTTGCCCTTTACCTTCAGATAAGCGTCTGTAAACCAAGCTGCAAGCAGCAGGGAAATAATGATCTGGGGAATGAAGTTACCGAACCAAAGAATAAGAGTATTGCCCATTACTCTGTAGAAGTCACTCTGGACAGCCTTTGCCTGACGAGTCTCCTTGTATACAACATTTCCTGCATCGTCAGTAGTCTTGCCCTCTCCGAACAGAATGGCTCTGAAATTATCAAGGCCTACAGATTCAAGGACTACAGAACCTGTTTCTGTGGTACTTTTCTGGGTGCTGAGATAAAATGTATTAAATAGTGGGTAAACCTGAAAAAACGCATATACTATAAAGAATGGAAGAATAAAAAGATAACCATACTTAGCATAGCTGATTGAGCGAATTTTCCTGCCTGAGCCTGAAACCATAAAAATTCTCCCCTCAAATATAAATGCTTTATTATATCTGTGGGGCAGACAAATAATGTCTGCCCCACGACATAAACTAATTAGATTTTAGACCTTGCGATATTAGTCAAAGTTGGAGTAATCGAGGTCGGGGAGCTGACCTGCAACGTTATTAACGAATGCATCGACAGTAGCATCAACGTCAGCATAGTTGCCCTGGCAGTACTGTGTAACAGCGTCATTGAATGCCTGCTTGATTACGGAGTCATAAGGAGTGATTCCGCCAGCCATATTGATGTTCTCAGCAACAACGTTAAGTGTCTCGAACTGGTTCTGTCCGCCGAGAACGCCTACGCCTGTGTAAGAACCGTTAGCAAGAACTGCTTCCATAGCCTTCTGGTTGGAAACGTACTCGCCCTTGGACTCGGAGTAAGCCTGAGCTGTTTCAGCATCAGTTGTGAAGAAGGAGATGAATTCCTTAGCAAGCTCGGGGTTGTTGCATCTTGTTGCAACAGTTGCCCAAGTACCGCCCCAGTAGAAAGGCTGAGGTCCTACAACAACTCTCCACTGACCGTATGTAGCTCCGCCTTCGCCGCCGGCAGCCTGAGTGAGGATAGAATCACCGAAGCCCCATGTGGATACGAAGTAACCCATTGTAGCATCAGTCTGACCAGCAGCATACCAGTCAGTGTTCCACTGAGCGAGATCCTTGATTACGTAGCCGTTATCATACATTGTTTTAGCGAGGTCAATGTACTTCTTGCACTCGTCATCGAGCTGAAGCTTGTTGTCTGCAACCCAAGGATTGGTTCTTGCAGCGGAGAATACCTGCCATACACCAGAGAGTGTGGAAGTAAGAGCAGTTTCGCCGTTGGAAGCGTCCTTAACCTTAGCAGCTGTATCCATGAACTTGTCCCAATCGGAAACGAGAGCCTGGAAATCATCAGGAGTTGTTACGCCGAGGTACTTCTCAGCGAGGTCAGCTCTGTAGCAGAATCCGCCTGCTGCAGCCTGCCAGGAAAGACCCTTCTGTACGCCGCTGGAAGACTTACCGATCTCAATGGTGTAGTCATAAAGGTCAGCGTAGTCAGCATCGGTGAAACCAATGTTGGAAAGGGGCTGTGTAGCGTTATCATCATTGATGTACTTGAGAGCCCAGTCAGCCTCAACGAACATAATATCAGCATCGTTGTTAGCGTCTGCGAGGTATGCATCGTAGTTCTCAGCAGCCTCACCACCGCCGCATCCGAAGCTCTTTACGTTGAACTCGTCAGCAGTGTGACCGGTCTTCTCGCAGAAAAGCTTGAGCATAGGATCGATATCGTCTGTGTTCCAGCAAAGAACAGTGAGCTTGTCAGCTGCTGCTGCATCGCCCTCAGCAGGAGCTGCCTCAGTCTCGCCCTCAGCCGCTGCTGCAGTTGTCTCGCCCTCAGCTGCGGGAGCCTGTGTGTCGGAACCGCCCTCAGTATTGCCGCCGCAAGCTGCGAATACGGAACCTGCCATTACTACAGATGAGATCATAGCAATAGTCTTCTTTAAATTCTTCATTTGATTTTCCTCCTTAAAGATATATTATATTTTCCTTTACGAAAATATAATAGCGTTTGGTTTATCGGTTCAGATCTTTGACCGATGCTCCTTCAAGCAGACTTCCTTTGACCGACATTGGTGCCAGGTCATTGGTTATCTCCTTGTTTATCAGTGCGATCAATCTCTTCGCCGCTTCGGCTCCCAGTCTCTCGGTATCCTGCCGTATCGTGGTCAGCCTCGGCTTCAGGACCTGTGACAGCACGATGCCATCGTAACCTGCAATGGAAATGTCCTCCGGAACGGACAGCCCCAACTCCTCCAATGCGTTTATCGCTCCGATTGCTGCAAAATCGTCCGGGAGGATAATGCACGTAGGCTTGTCGCTGCAAGACAAGACTTGTTTTACGAGAAGCTCGGTACTTTTGGTATCATGGTAGCGTCCCTGCAGAAGAAACTCGCTTCTGATATTTATATTCAGGCGAACCAGAGTTTCCTTAAAGGTGCGAAGCCTTATAGAGGTTACATCTGACGAATCGCCGTAAATATACGCAATTTTTGTATGACCCTTGCCTGCGATATATTCCACAAGCTGTCTCATACCCGTTTCGTTATCCGAAACCACCGAAAGTTTATTTTCGGAAATGTGGTCGATGCTAACCATAGGAATATTGCTTTTCATCAGTTCGACGGTGCCTTCGTCAACGAAATCGTCAACGCTTACGATGAGCACTCCGTCAACATTCCTGTACATACAATGCTCATAAGGGGTCATTTTTCTTTCGCCGATATTTCCGCTGATAAACGTAATATCATATCCCGCAGACTCCACCTGCTTTTTGAAGCTGTCGAGGACAGAGGCGAAATAATTCTGTGTAAGACCGCTGTTAGTCTGCTCGGAAAAAAGGACTCCGATGTTATATGTACGATTGGTTTTAAGAGCACGAGCCTGGGAATTGGGGAAATATCCCATTTTCTTTGCCGTTTCCTGAACGGTCAGCTTTGTGGTTTCACTCACATCCTTATGATCGTTGAGCGCCTTGCTGACTGTTGCAATCGAAACTCCGCAGGCAGCTGCAATATCTTTGATTGAAACCATTATAAGGATACTCCAAATCTTTGTCATTTAGAATTATGTACCGCCTGCTTTGCTTTGATATCAGACGGACAATGAAGCCGAAACTTTTTAAAACGTTTTCGCTCCATTGATAATAATATACAACTGTTTGATGAAAAAGTCAATGGTTTTAATACATCACAGGTAAAAAATAGTCTTTTTGCACAATTAGGCTTATACGTTTTTTAGCATTTTAACATACATTTTTCACATTTGCAAAACGTTGGTTTCAAATAATGTGTCAATATATGCTGAAAAAATATCATCATTGAGTATAATTATTATGCAGTTTAGAGTATAAAATCCTTAAACGGTTTCAGAAAAATCACTCCACTATCCTGTAATTATCAGATGCGTTTTCCTTGGTGGCATATTCCGAAACGTTAAGCACTTCTACTTTGAGAGATTTTGTGCCCATATTTATCTCGATGATATCACCGACCTTCACATCATATGATGCTCTTGCCGCCTTACCGTTTACGATGACCTTATCGGCGTCGCAGGCCTCATTTGCCACGGTCCGGCGCTTGATGAGTCTTGTGACCTTGAGATACTTGTCAAGTCTCATAAAAAAACTCCTTTCAAAAAAGACGCGCCGCTGCGGAATACCCGAAGCGGCGCAATGGGGAAACCGTTTAGCTCCCCCTTATGTTCTGACTAAATTACTTAGCGTCAACAGCGTCCTTGAGAGCCTTGCCAGCCTTGAATGCGGGAGACTTTCTTGCGGGAACGACGATCTTTTCCTTGGTTCTGGGGTTGATAGCTTCCTTCTCCTTCTTGTCTCTTACCTCGAAGGTGCCGAAGCCTGTGAGCTGAACCTTGTCACCCTCGGTGAGAGCGTCGGTAATAGCAGCAATAACTGCGTTAAGAGCCTTCTCGGAATCCTTCTTGGAAAGCTCGCTCTTCTCTGCGATTTTTGTGATGAGATCTGCCTTTGTCATTTTACATTACCTCCGTAATTTTTTTAGCGGCGATCGCCGCAGATCATTGTTTTTTCGCCCTCTGCCAGTAAGCGTCGAGCGTATCTATGTCAAGGGAACACATATCCTTCCCTTCACAGCGAATAAGTTCTTCCGTCTTTTCAAATCTGTCCGTAAATTTGTCTGTGGCTCTTGTGAGCAGCTCCTCGGCGTCATAGCCTTTAAGACGGACCGCATTAACTGCGGCAAAAAGCATATCGCCAAGCTCCTCAGCCTCGCTTTCGGGGCTGTCTGCGGCTCTTACCTCGGCTATTTCGCTTTCAAGCGACCTGAGCGCCGCCTCTGCGTCGGGAAAATCCATTCCGGCTCTCTGAGCACGCTTGCCTATCTTCTGCGCCCTCATAAGTGCAGGAAGTGCAGTGCATACGCTTTTCAGAGTTTCGGTATATGTCTCCTGACCCTTGGTCTGCTGCTTTATATCGTTCCAGTTTTTAAGCACCTCGCCGCTGTCCTTGACAGTAACGTCTCCGAAAACGTGAGGGTGACGGACAATAAGCTTTTTGCACACATCGTTTACCGAGTCGTCAAAACAGAAATTGCCTTTTTCCTCCTCAATGCGTGCGTGGAAAACCACCTGCAGAAGAACGTCTCCCAGTTCTTCTCTGAGAAGCTCGCTGTCGTCAAGGTCGATCGCCTCGCAGACCTCGTAGACCTCCTCAAGAAAATCCTTGCGGATAGACATGTGATCCTGTTCCCTGTCCCAGGGGCAGCCGTTTTCCGAGCGTAGTATCTCCATTATACGCAGAAGGTCGTTAATATCATACCTGTCCTTAAACTGAAAATCCATCAAAAACTTACCTCTTGTCCGTAAGGGATAATTATTCGGCTTTGACCGTTCTGCAAATGCCGTCATTTAATATATTAACCGATAAATCCAAATAATTCAAGTAGGTTTTCAAATTTTTTTAAGAAATCAGCATTTTTAACGTACTTTTCGTGATTATACCGGAAAAATATGTACTTATTATGTAAATTATTGCCCCCGAAAGGCAGGAAACGGCGGTTGAAATTACGGTATTTCCATAATCTGACAGGAAACTGTAAACGAAAAACGCCCCTGCCGCACAAAGCAGACCGCAGGAAAAGATACGTAAATTTGTACATAAAAAATCCTTTGCACCAAATCCCGCATATTTTTTCAGCATATGAACAGACATCACGCATATGAAAATATAGCACATAAGTGTTGAAATCGCCGCTCCAGTCACTCCGAGCTTCGGCATAGGAGTAAGAATAATATTTCCCAAAAGCTTCACCGCCGCACCCACAGCCATCAGCTTCACCGGTATATCGGCTCTGTCCGCCGCCTGCAGCACCGCAAAAGCCGCCGATGATATGCACACAAAGGGCACAGCGGCTCCGAGGGCTCTCATTGCGCCTACGCATACGGATATCTCAAGTTCCCTGCCGCCGAACAGAGTTTCAAGCACAGGCTGTGCAAGAACAGCTATCCCCAGTCCTGCAGGTACCGAGGCAAGTGCCGCCGCCAGCACCGCTCCCCCGGCACATTCCCCCAGGCGCTTCATATCTCCCGACGCCTTTGCCGCAGCAGCAGCAGGGAGCATACTTTTCCCGAACATATTAGTTACCGAGGGAACAAGATTGAAAACCGTCACCGCAAGCCCAGTAAAGCTGCCGTAAATAAAGTTCGGCATATCATTATATGCAATACCCGAACCGAGAAGCTCGGAAAACACCCAGGGAGAAGCTTTGACAAGGGTCCTCAGCGACCGCATTACCGTTACAAGGTCTATAAGAGATGTAAGATTTATCACAAGAGCGCCCACCGCCGCAGGTATTGCCGTTTTGAGCAGCTCTTTTCTAACGGCAGTCCTTTCTTTTGGAGAGAGCCTGTCCGTTCTGCGCTTTTTTTCACGCCTGTCTCTCAGTATCATATATAAAAGTCCCGCAAATGACGAAAGAGTTATTCCAAGCACCGCCGCTGCGCTTGCATAGGGAAGAGCCGCGTCCTCTGCAGATATACCGAGCCTGCCGCAGCCTGTGAGTCTAAAAAAAAGCTGCGGTTCGTTATATGCAATGTACAGGCATCCATAGCATAAAGACAGTCCGAAAATCAGCTTCGCAGCGCCTTCTATGACTTGAGAAACGGCAGTGGGGTACATATCCCTCATACCCTCCGCACACCCTCTGTACACCGATACAAGACACCCTGCCAGCACCGACGGGGCAATGGCAATGACCGCAGGGACAGCGGAGATATCCTCCGAAACGAACCTGCACAGAGGATATGCCCCGAGAATTATAATAAACGTGCCCATAAGCCCCACTCCTCCGAAAAGGGAAAGGGCTGTCCGCTTAACGGCTTCTGTCCCGTCCGCCTGTCCCCTTGCGGCGGCTGCCGATACCGCACGGGCGGCAGCAACGGGCAGACCCGTTACCGAAATGGCGTACACCGGCATAAATATCCCGTAAGCCGCCGAAAAATAGCCCATTCCCGTTCCCCCAAGCATATTTGCCAGAGGTATGCGGAACAGTGCGCCTATGACCTTTACGATAAGCGCAGATATTATCAGCACCGCCGAGCCGTAAAGAAAGCCCTGCTTTTTCACATAACCAACTCCATCTGAAAGATTTTTATAAAAATATATGTTGCCTTTTCGGAAAATATGTGGTATAATTACTGTAAATGCTTAATGCAAAAATTATTATAGGAGTCTGAATGGTTATGAATTACGTTTTTTCAGATAAGATATCGGGTCTCAAGCCTTCGGCTATCAGAGAGATACTTAAAGCCACCGCCGATCCGAGCATAATTGCCTTTGCCGCAGGAAATCCCGCTCCCGACGCATTTCCCGTTGAGGAGATAAAGAAAATATCAATGGATATCCTTGAGAAAAATCCCATTGCCGCACTTCAGTACGGCGCAACTGAGGGCTACACTCCGCTGAGGGACGCCGTTAAGAAGCGTCTTGCATCTCAGGGCAGTTTTTCCGACAGAGACGAGCTTATAATAACTTCGGGCGGACAGCAGGCCTCCGAGCTTTCCTGCAAGATATTCTTAAACGAGGGCGACACACTTATCTGCGAAAGCCCAAGCTTTATCGGCTGCTTAAACGCGTTCCGCTCATATAACGCTCACCTTGCAGGCGTTGAAATGGACGATGAGGGCATAAGCCTTGAGGGACTTGAGGAAGCCGTGAAGAACAACAAAAACTGCAAGCTTCTTTACATAATTCCCAATTTCCAGAACCCCTCGGGAAGATGTATGTCCGCAGCACGCAGAAAGGCTGTTTATGAATTTGCCTGCCGTCACGACCTCATTATTATAGAGGATAACCCCTACGGCGAGCTGAGATTTGCTGGTGAGGACATTCCCTCCGTAAAATCTCTCGATACCGAAGGCAGAGTTATCTATGCAGGAAGCTTCTCCAAGGTGGTATCTCCCGGTATGAGAGTGGGCTTTATTGCCGCCGCTCCCGAGATAATCTCAAAAATTGTAGTCTGCAAGCAGGTCTCCGACGTTCACTCCAACATTCTTGCTCAGATGATATGCCACAGAATACTTACCGAGTATGATTTTGAAGCACATATCGCAAATCTCAAGAGCATTTACAAGAGAAAATACACCATTATGGCAGATGGAATAAAGAAATATTTCTCCTCAAAGGTAACAGTAACCGAGCCTCAGGGCGGACTGTTCATCTGGGGAACTCTCCCCGAGGGCAGCGATATGATAGATTTCTGTCAGAAGGCTATTGCACGCAAGGTTGCAGTAGTTCCCGGTACAGCCTTCCTCACCGATGAGAATGCTAAGACCACAAGTTTCAGAATGAATTTCTCCACTCCCACCGACGAACAGCTTACCGAGGGCTGCAAAATTCTCGGACAGCTTACCAAGGAGCTTTACGGAGAATAAGGAGAATAATTACCCGAAAGGAATGTCTGAAAATCAAAGATTTTCAGACCGAGTTTTGTTTTTCTGACGAAAAACAAAAAACTCTCAAGAAAGGAATGTTAAAAAATGTCAGATACACAGGAAAAGAAGATAATATTCAGCGGAATACAGCCCACAGGCACATTTACCTTAGGCAACTACATCGGCGCAATACGCAACTGGAGCAAGCTGCAGGATGAATATAACTGCATTTACTCCATTGTTGATATGCACGCGATAACCGTCCGTCAGGAGCCTGCAAAGCTCCGTCAGCACACGATTGAGGCATATGCTCTTATTATGGCGTGCGGCGTTGACCCCGAAAAATCCATCGCATTTATACAGAGCCACAACAAGTGCCACGCAGAGATGAACTGGATTCTTTCCTGCTCCACCCAGTTCGGCGAGCTTTCCAGAATGACCCAGTTCAAGGCAAAGTCCGAAAAGCACCCCGACGACATAAACGCAGGACTTTTCACATATCCCGTGCTTATGGCAGGCGATATCCTCCTTTATCAGACGGACCTTGTGCCCATCGGCGCAGACCAGAAGCAGCACCTTGAGCTGTCAAGAAATGTGGCACAGCGCTTTAATCAGAAGTACGGCGAGCTTTTCAAAATACCCGAGCCTTACATTCCCGAAGTAGGCGCAAGGGTAATGAGCCTGCAGGACCCCACAAAGAAGATGTCCAAGTCCGATGAAAATCAGAACTCCTGTATTTACATTCTCGACGACAAGGATACCATTATAAGGAAATTCAAGAAGGCTGTTACCGACTCCGAAGCAAAGGTAAGATATGCCGAGGGCAAGGACGGTATCAACAATCTTATGGCTATCTACTCCGTTGTTACAGGCAAGAGCTATGACGATATCGAGAAAGAGTTTGACGGCAAGGGCTATGGCGATTTCAAGATCGCTGTAGGCGAAGCGGTGGCAGATCACCTTGAGCCTGTACGCACCAAGTTTGCACAGCTTATGGCAGACAAGGCGTACATCAAGGAGTGCTACACAAAGGGCGCAGAGCAGGCTATCCGCATTTCTCAGAAAACAATGTCAAAGGCATACCGCAAGGTAGGATTTGTGGATTTCAGATAAAAAATTCGGCTTCAATACTTACGTTACCGAGCCACAAAATGAGAAGATCATTTCTTTATTTTAAGCGAGGTGGCTTCAGCGACACGCTGATTCGGGAAATACCAAAGGGGTATTTCCCGATTTTTGAAATGGGGTATCATAATTTGAAGGACGGAAAAAAATTAAACAGGGGTTGGATAATAACAGGAGTCATATTTCTTGCAATGGGCATAGCCTTTGTGTTTATCCCTGTGCAGTCCGATATGAGTACGGTTATTTTTGTAAAGGCAGTGTTTCCCTTAGGCTGTCTGGCGGCGGCTTACTTTGCGTTTTATCAGTCAAAGCACGAGGAAGCTTCTCTATATTCTCCCGAAAAGCAGCCTGACGAAAAGATATTCCGTCTAATAGCAAAAGCATACGAAAATCATCGGAGGGAAAATTCCGAAAGAAAGCCCATTGAGCAGGAGCTTGAACCTGCGGGAAATATCATTCTGAACAAGAAAAAATATATTGACGGGATAAATGCGCTCATTGCGGAAACGGGGCTTACAAGAGCTGAATTTGAACAGGATTATTATAACGGCGAGGTGTTCAGAAGCCTTACCTCAATGCTCAATATCGGCAGAGAATTTGTGACCTACAGCGACACGAACGGAATTCAGTACATCATAAAATGCCGCAGGATATTGCGGGTCTATCCCTACATCGAAAATACGGAAATGTATAATATGGGAATGAAAGCAGGGGTCGTGCAGAAATTCTATATTATCATTGTCACACCCGACATTACCTATAAATTTACCCTTGCCGACTATATGGACAGGCACGTTATCGACGCATTCAGGCGGATATACCCCTATCTGCATTATGAATGTGAGATATACAAATATCCCTATCCTGCGGTTTCGCCGTAAATATCATCTGCCGGTCTGCGTCAAAACTGTTTTCCATTTGCTTGAAACCACTCGTCACGAGTGACAGCATACACCTTTGTAACGGTATTTTCGGTATCGGCATACTCCCCCATAAGCTTCATACCGTTTTTTACCGCCACACGTGCCGACGCCTCATTTGTGTATTTCATATAGGAATAAACCTTGTCAAACCGCAGTTCTTCAAAGGCATATCTAATACATTCAGCCGCCGCTTCCGTTGCATAGCCCTTTTTCTGACAGCCTGCAAGAATATGATATCCTACCTCCGGAAGCACCTCACCGTTGATGTTCTGCATTGTGATACCGCAGTCGCCTATCATACAGCCGTTTTCCTTCAGAACAACTGCCCAAAGACCGAAACCGTCCCTGCAGTATCTTTGAATATTTTTTTCAATCCATTTTCTGACCCTGTTTTCGTCAAATGAATAAGGATAATGCTGCATAATATCGGAATCCGCCAGAACATTATAAAGGTCTGAAAAATCATCATATGTAAGCTCCCGAAGAATAAGCCTGTCTGTCTCAAGTAACATAAACATTCCTCCCGCACAAGTAAATTCCCTGCACATAAAAAAAAGACTGCGCAGAAAACTGCACAGCCTTTTTGTTAAATTGGTGCGCTGCAAGGGACTCGAACCCCTGACCTACTGGTTCGTAGCCAGTCACTCTATCCAGCTGAGCTAGCAACGCATCTTCAATCAACTATTATATTATATCACTTTAATTCAGGTTTGTCAAGTGTTTTTCTAAATTTTTTAGTTGATTTTTTCAAATAAATTTTTCTCACCGCAAGACAATATAAAACAGCAAAAATAACAGCGCACAGTCAAAAAACCGACCGTGCGCCAATACTCAGAATAACTCAGATATTTTCGGCAATAACATCGCCCATACCGGAGCAGGAAACAAGCTTCATACCCTCGGACATAATATCGCCTGTGCGGTAGCCGTCCTTCAGCACCTTGGCAACGGCCGCCTCAACAGCGTCAGCCTCCCTGTCCATATCAAAGGAGTAACGGAGAAGCATAGCAGCGGAAAGAATGGTGGCAATAGGATTAGCCTTGTTCTGACCCGCAATATCGGGAGCAGAGCCGCCGCTGGGCTCATAAAGACCGAACTTTGTGTCGTTAAGACTTGCGGAAGCAAGCATACCGATAGAGCCTGTTATCATAGAAGCTTCATCTGAAAGGATATCGCCAAACATATTCTCGGTGAGAACCACATCAAACTGAGCAGGGTCCTTAACAAGCTGCATAGCGCAGTTGTCAACCAGCATATGCTCATAGGAAACCTCAGGGTAATCCTTTGCAACCTCTTCAACTATCTTTCTCCACAACCTCGAGGAGTCAAGAACATTTGCTTTGTCAACGCTTGTAACCTTCTTTCTGCGCTTCATAGCGATATCAAAGGCACGTATGGCAATTCTTCTTATCTCGTTTTCATTGTATGTAAGTGTGTCAGTAGCGGTAACAACTCCGTCAACCTCTTCGGTCTTTCTTGCACCGAAGTAAAGACCGCCCGTAAGCTCACGCATTATCATCATATCAAAGCCCCGCTCGGCAATTTCAGCCTTTAAAGGGCAGGCGTCTTTAAGTTCGCCGTAAAGAAGTGCAGGACGGAGATTTGCAAAAAGGTTAAGAGACTTTCTCAGCTTTAAAAGACCTGCCTCGGGGCGCTTGTCCGCAGGGAGCTTGTACCAGGGAGATGTGGCAGTATTTCCGCCGATAGAACCCATAAGCACAGCGTCCGCAGCCTTTGCCCTTTCGATAGTCTCATCGGTGAGAGGCACGCCGTTTGCGTCAATGGAGCAGCCGCCCATAAGAAGCTGATCGTACTCAAAGCTGTGACCGAATTTTTCTGCCACCTTGTCAAGCACTTTCATAGCTTCTGTAACCACCTCGGGACCGATACCGTCACCCTTTATTACTGCAATTTTCTTGTTCATTCTGATTTACTCCTTAATTTCGAATACGGGAGCATAAAATAGAATGCTCCCGTTAATTTTATCACTTTTTCAGCGAATTAAGCAGACCGCCCGCATTTATAATTTCCTTGATAAACTCGGGGAAGGGCTGAGCCTGATAGCTGTGACCCTTAGTCTTGTTGGTGATAACGCCTGTGTCGAAATCAATTTCAACCTCGTCACCCTTGTCAATATCCTTAGCCGCCTCGTCGCACTCCATAATAGGCAGACCGATGTTTATGGCATTACGATAGAAAATTCTTGCAAAGGTAGAAGCAATAACGCAGGAAATTCCGCTTGCCTTAATGGCAATGGGAGCGTGTTCTCTTGAGGAGCCGCAGCCGAAATTCTGTTCAGCCACCATAATGTCTCCCTCTTTAACGTTCTTTACAAAATCAACATCAATATCCTCCATACAATGAGCCGCAAGCTCCTTGTGGTCGGCAGTGTTCAGATATCTTGCAGGAATGATAACATCTGTGTCAACGTTATCTCCGTATTTATGTACTTTTCCGCAAACCTTCATTGTAATATCGTTCCTTTCGGTAAAATGTTATCACATAATCTCGGAGGGCTGAGAGATCTTGCCTGTTACAGCAGAAGCCGCCGCAACCGCAGGAGAAGCCAGATAAACCTCCGACTCGGGATGGCCCATACGTCCCACAAAGTTTCTGTTAGTGGTAGCAACAGCCCTCTCGCCCTTTGCAAGAATACCCATATGACCGCCCAGGCAGGGACCGCAGGTAGGAGTTGAAACAGCACAGCCTGCGTTTATGAATGTCTCCATATAACCCCTCTTGCAGCACTCAAGATAAACCTGCTGAGTCGCAGGGATAACAATGCAGCGAACTCCCTTAGCAATATGTCTGCCCTCAAGAATTTTTGCAGCCATTTCCATATCCTCAAGTCTGCCGTTTGTGCAGGAGCCGATGACCACCTGCTGAATAGCAACCTCGCCCCAGCTGTCGGGAGTCCTTGTGTTTTCGGGAAGATGGGGGAACGAAACAGTGGGCTTTATCTCGGAAAGGTCAATGTCGTAAACTGCATCGTAAACAGCGTCCTCGTCAGCTTCGTAAACCTTGTAATCCCTGTCAACTCTGCCCTTCTGATATTCTCTTGTAATATCGTCCACAGCGAAAATGCCGTTCTTAGCACCTGCCTCGATAGCCATATTAGCCATAGAAAGCCTGTCGTCCATAGAAAGTGAAGCAAGACCCTCGCCGGAAAATTCCATAGACTTGTAAAGAGCACCGTCAACGCCTATCATACCGATAATGTGCAGGATAACATCCTTGCCCATAACATACTTGTTAAGCTTGCCCTTGAGGTTGAACTTGATAGCCGAAGGCACCTTGAACCAAGCCTCTCCCGTAGCCATACCCGCACACATATCCGTAGAACCGACGCCTGTGGAGAAAGCACCCAGCGCGCCGTATGTACAGGTGTGGCTGTCAGCGCCGATAATGCATTCGCCGCTTGCCACAATGCCTTTTTCGGGGAGCAGTGCGTGTTCAATGCCCATATCGCCCACATCGTAATAATGCTTGATGTCATACTTGCCCGCAAAAGTCCTGCACTGCAAAGCGTGAGTTGCAGACTTGATGTCCTTGTTAGGCGTGAAATGGTCCATTACCATAGAAATTTTAGTATTGTCAAAGACCTTTGTAAAGCCTGCCTTTTCAAATTCGTTGATAGCAACAGGAGTGGTAACGTCGTTGCCCAGCACCATATCCAGCTTACATTTTATGAGCTGTCCTGCCTCCACCTTGTCAAGACCTGCGTGAGCCGCAAGTATCTTCTGAGTCATAGTCATTCCCATAACCGATCTTACTCCATTCCCGACGGTTTGTATATGATTTTTCTCCGCATAACGGCGGAATACAAGGGTGCGCCCGCCGAACGCACCCCGAAATAAGAATTATCAGCTGTTCATCTTTGCCTTGTATTCTTCCTTCAGCTTTTCAAGACGCTTGCTGTCCTCGATACGCTTTGTGCGAGCCTCCTCCTGGAGCTTTCTTGTCTCGTCGATACCCGAAACGATGGTCTGCCAGGTCTTTTCCAGGGTCTCCACCTTGATGGAGCTGCCGTTAGCCAGCATAGTGGTTATCTTAGTCTGGTCAACGGTGTTCTGAGCATTCTTGATAAGCAGCTCGTTAGTCTTGTCGTCAAGAGCCTTCATAGCGTCAGCCTGAATACGCTGTCTCTTGAGCATAACAGCCTGAGCAAGAGCCTGCTTGAATACAGGCATAGTGATGATGAATGCGGAATTTATCTTTCTGATAAGGTTGATATTTGAAAATTCCATAGCCTTGAGCATAGGAACAGTCTGCATAGCAACATTCTCCGCAATTTTCAGATCCATAACCCTCTGCTCCATAATACCTCTTGTCTGCTCGAGGGTCTGGAGATCCATAGCCGCCGTACCAGCATCGGGATTGTTCTGAACCTTGATCTTGAAATCCTCAATATACTGGTCAAGCTCCTTGCAAGCCTGCTCACCTGCCATAATGTACTTGAGAAGCTGCTTGTAGTATTCGATGTTAGCGTTGTACATAGTCTCAAGCTTTACATTGGACTGCTGGATCTCGCTCTCATACTGCTTGAGCTGAACATATATCTTGTCAACATCCTCGCCCATAGTGTGATACTTTGCAAGAATCTTGTCAAGCTGCTTTCTCAGGTTTGCAAAAAGGCCCTTCTTCTCCTCGGTAAGTTCTTTTGCGTCAAACTGATCCATAATGTTCTTGAGCGCATTAAGAAGCTCGCTTGAGTCATCGAGCTGAGACATATTCATAGAATTAAGCACCTGGTCGGAAGCCTTGGAAATTTCCTCAGCCACCTGATTGCCGAAGGTGATGATGGAATTGGGGTCGTTTGCATTGATGGTGCTTACCAGCTTGTCGATCTCATCGCTTGAAGCCAGCTCCTGCTTGAGCTGATTGCTTGTGTCAACGATAGAATAGGTCTGAGGCTCGGTTATCTTGAGATTAAGAGTTTTCGATGTGTCCTCGGCAACGGTAGCCTCCGCCTGAATGACCTCGGATTTTTTCTCTTCTGATGGGGTGAACTGTAATGCCATAATTATCTCCCTTTCCTGAATAATTTTTTGAAAAGTCCGTTTTTCTGCTTCTGATATTTCGCCTCATCGGGTGTCTTGAACCGAGGAACCGAAACATTATATTTAAACTCATTCAGAGTATGAGTCTCGAAAGCGTCGTCCGAAACGTAAGCCTCTATATCGCGGTAGCCCGAGGGTGACAGAATAAGCACGTCAAAGCCCAGATATGAAAGCAGCAGAAGCTGAACACATTCAAGCTTTGAGAAAGGCTCCTCAATGGAGTCAACCACCACAAACTTGGGGATATCCTTTGTAAAGTCATATTTCTGCAAGCTTCTGAGAACGCTCCTGTCAAGATTTAAAGCAGCGTGAATAATATAGCAAACGCTTTCCGTGGGGTCGTCAAGCTCCAGCATTCCGTCCTCTGCGCAAGCCTGCATCTTCTCGAAAATAAGCTCCTGCAAAGACTCGGAAAGAAACCCGTACTTGTTCAGCGGCGACTTCATAAGGCTCGCCGTATCGATCCTCGTTCCCGAAACAAAGCGTGAATAAGAAGCCAGCATATTTGCGGCAGGGCGCTTATAGGAAGGCGATTTAATGATGTAAGTGGTAAAGGGAGTTATCATATCCTCCACCTGCCGCCAGTAGGCTTTAAGGTCGCCGTCATCAACGCCGTTTATCTTAGCAAAAATTGTGGGAACAACAACTCTGTCGCCCCTTACCGCAAAGCCCGAGCGGAACTTTGCAGGCTGGTCCCAAAGGATAAAAATCTCGTCAAGTGTGGTTTTCAGCACCGCCGAATCCATCTTCTCAAACTGCCTGTCGCGGAAAATGGTATCGCCGCCGTAAAGCGCCGTGTCAAGCTCTCTTTCCGCACTGTATGCCACCGTCGCTATCTTAGCCTTAACAAGCTTCGTTGGGAAGGGCGTAACAGCCCTTGAAGCAGGCAGCTGCAGCTTTTGGATCTTATCCGCAAAAGGACACCGCTCAAAACCCGTGAGACAGCTCTTGTCGGGAGAAACGCAAATAACATCAAAGCCGCACCTCTGAGCAAAGCACAGGAAAAAAATATCTTCGGGAACAGGATTTCCGTAATACATAATAAGCGGTATCTCGTCGCCCTCGCCCACGCATATTCCGTTTGCAATAAGGTCAAGCTTGTAAACCAGATCGACCCCTGCTTCAAAAATATCCGTCCTGCTCATTGACAGCATATCGCCGAGAGCCTTCTGAGCAATGAGAGTGCGGACGGGGTCTTTTTTTATCTCGATCATCGAGCAAAGCCCCGAAATAACGCTTCCCGTCCCTCTCCTGTCGATACCCGAAAAAGCGAGACGCGCTTTTTCATCGGGAGAGCCGATGGGTGAATCGATAAAAGCAAAGGGCTTTGTGGTCTTTTTTATATCGTCTTTCAGCCCGAAAAGGAAATTGCTGTAATTGTCCGCATTTTCCTCGCAGCCGAAGATAAGCGCAAAATAAACGGGGATCATCTGATCTTTTGTAAAATGTCCGCCTCGGGAAAACAGCCTTGAGGAGTGATTTTCCAGCAGATCCTCTGTCAGACGGTTCATATCGGCGGAAACGGTTTCCACCATTGTATTCATAAATAATCGCCGCCAATCGTGATAATTTCGTACCGCAGCATACACAGTACATATAAATTATACAATATTATGCCTTGCCCTGTCAAGTAAAATCACCAAATTTTAATTAAAATCTCATCTTTAATTTGTTAGCAAATGCAGCCGCCAATACCCATTATTCCGAAAGCCGTATCTGTATTATAGCACATCTGTGTCAATTTGTCAATACCAAATCAGAACAAATTTGCCACGCCAAAGAAATTTTGTATATCTGCACAATTTTTACAAGCAAAATTTGTCAGAAAGCATATATTATTTTTTAAAATCGGAGCTGTTTTCATTATAGCGAAACAGCTCCGACCTTCTTAAAAACTTACTTAACAAGACCGCTGTTGTTGATAGCAGAAACGAGAGCGCAGACGGAAGCGTCAATGATATCGGTCTTTATTCCCGCACCCCAAAAAACGCCCTTGTCGGTCTCAATGCCCACATAAGCCACAGCCTGTGACTGAGAAGTGGTCTCAAGAGCGTGCTCCTGATAGGTGATGAGTGAATACTTGATATCGAGACTATCCTTCACCGCATTGGAAACAGCGTCAAGTCTGCCGTTGCCCACAGCCTCACGAGTGATTATCTTGCCGTTTTTATTAACAGTCACGCTGGCGGTAATGCCGTTCTTCTGAACAAAATGAGCCTCGTCAATTTTAAAGTCTGTCTCAATGTTAACATATCTGTCCATAAATATCTGCTTTATCTCGGAGGGCATCAGCTCCTTGTGGCTGTGGTCGGAAACGCTCTTCACAGCGTAGCCGAAGTGCTCCCTCATCTTGGGGGGCATATCAATTCCAAACATCTGCTCCATTATGTAGCCAATGCCGCCCTTGCCCGACTGAGAATTGATACGGATAACGTCCGCCTCGTACTCTCTGCCCACGTCCTTGGGGTCAATGGGGAGATAAGGAACGTTCCAGTGGTCGGGATCCTTTTCCTCACGCCACTTCATACCCTTTGCAATAGCGTCCTGATGTGAGCCCGAGAAAGCGGCAAATACCAGCCTGCCCGCATAAGGGCTTCTCTCGTTCACCTTCATACGTGTCACTCTCTCGTAAATTTCCACCAGCGACTGCATATCGGAAAAATCCAGCTCAGGGTCAACGCCCTGTGAATACATATTCATAGCGAGAGTTACAATGTCCACATTTCCCGTTCTTTCGCCGTTTCCGAAGCAGGTGCCCTCAACTCTGTCGCCGCCTGCCAGCAGACCCATTTCCGCATCTGCAACAGCGCAGCCACGGTCATTGTGAGGGTGGAGCGAAATAATAACATTCTCCCTGTCGTGGAGATTGTCGCTCATATACTCTATCTGTGAAGCATAAACGTGGGGCATAGACAGCTCAACGGTAACGGGAAGATTGATTATCACCTTGTTGTCGGGAGTTGGCTTCCATACGTCGATAACAGCATTGCATATTTCCAAAGCGAACTCGGGCTCGGTGCCTGTGAAGCTCTCGGGGGAATACTCGAAAATGAAATTGCCGGGGGTCTTGTCACGATACTCTGCACAGAGCCTTGCGCCCTCAACAGCCAGCTTGATGATATCCTCCTTGGACTTCTTGAAAACCTGCTCTCTCTGAGCCACAGAAGTGGAGTTGTACAGATGAACAACAGCATTCTTGCAGCCTGCCAGAGCCTCAAAGGTCTTTGCGATAATGTGTTCTCTTGCCTGTGTCAGCACCTGTATGCGCACATCATCGGGAATCATATTTCTCTCTATCAGAGCGCGGCAGAACTCATACTCTGTCTCGGAAGCGGCAGGGAAACCTATCTCAATTTCCTTGAAGCCAATGTTTACCAGCTTCTCGAAGAACTCCAGCTTTTCCTCTAAGCTCATAGGGATAATGAGAGCCTGATTGCCGTCTCTCAGGTCAACGGAGCACCACATAGGCGCGTGGTCGATATATTCCTTTTCTGTCCATTTCATTGACTTGACGGGGGGCATAAAATAGCCTCTTGTGTATTTTGATGCATTCATAGTAAAATTCCTCCTGTTGATTACTTGGCAGCCCGAAGAGAGCAAGCCGCAAATTTGATTTCAGTGATAAAAAGCTCCGATAGGTCACTTAGCATTCCGACCGCCCCCTTTACAAAATAAAAAAGCCCGTCTCTTAAAGCCCAAAAAGCTTTAAGAGACGAGTAAAATACCCGTGTTACCACTCTTGTTCGCATAAAGATCACTCTTTATACCTCAGCCGCATCGAACAATGCGCTTCCCTGTAACGGGAGAAGCCCGTTCAAACCTACTTGCAAAAGCTTTCAGAAGAATGCTCAAGGACGAGTTATAACCGCAGATCAATGCCGCTTTGCACCGAACAGCGGCTCTCTGCAAATGACGAAGCGGTCTTTCTTCCTGTCACAGCATTTAGAATTATTTACAATAACAGTATAGCACACCCATATCCATTTGTCAAGGGCTTTTGAAATTTTTTCCGAAAATAAAATATCCGCTCCGAAGCAAGCGCTCCGAAGCGGACAGAAAAGCCAATATTACTTGCTGATAAGCTCAAGAGTATCACGTGCAATGAGAAGCTCCTCATTGGTAGGAACTACCCAGACCTGAACCTTGCTGTCATCAGCAGAAATGCGCTTCAGCTCGCCTCTTGTGGAGTTGTTTACCTCATCGTTTATCTTGATTCCGAGGTAATCCATATCCTTGCAAACGCCTGCACGGATAGCAGCGTCATTCTCACCGATACCGCCTGTGAAGAGGATAGCGTCAACGCCGTTCATAACAGCCGCATATGCGCCTACAAACTTCTTGGTCTGATACTTGAGCATCTCGTTTGCAAGGATTGCTCTCTTGTTGCCGTCCTTTGCAGCGGCAGTAACGTCTCTGTTGTCGGAGGAAACGCCCGAAACCCCTGCAAGACCCGACTTCTTGTTCATATAATCGGACATCTGAGCGGGAGTGAAGCCCTTCTTGTCCATAAGGAAGGTAACTGCGGAGGGGTCAACAGAGCCGCAGCGTGTGCCCATAATGATACCGTCAAGAGGAGTGAAGCCCATAGATGTGTCAATTGACTTGCCGTACTCAACAGCAGTAATAGAAGAGCCGTTGCCCATATGACAGGAAATTATCTTGAGGTCCTTTACATCTCTGCCCATAGCGTCTGCAAGAGCCTTGGAAACAAATCTGTGAGATGTGCCGTGGAAGCCGTACTTTCTTACGTGGTACTGCTCGTAATCCTCATAAGGGAATGCCATCATATAAGCCTTTTCGGGCATTGTCTGATGGAAAGCCGTGTCAAATACAACAGCCATAGGAGCGTCGGGAAGAACCTTTCGGCAGGCTCTCAGAGCAAGTGCGTGGGGGTGGTTATGTACGGGAGCAAGCTCTGCAAGAGCGTCGATCTTGTCGATAACTTCATCGGTAACGAGAGTAGTCTCCTTGAAAACCTCTGCGCCCTGCACAATTCTGTGACCCACAGCGTTTATCTCGCTCATAGAGTCAATTACCTTGCCCTCGCCCGAGGTGAGGACTTCAACCAGCTTTTCAAAAGCCTCGGTGTGAGTGGGGAAATCGCAGTCAAGCTCCACCTTTCTTCCGTCGGAGGTCTTGTGGGAAATATGACCGCCGATACCGATCCTGTCGCAGTTACCCTTTGCGATAACGCTTTCGTTTTCCATATCGAGAAGCTGATACTTGAGAGAAGAGCTTCCTGCATTGACAACTAAAATCAGCATTTTTAAAACAACCTTTCCTATATCAAAATATATTCAAATAAATGAATGCCACTGATTATTTTACCATTGTTTGCCGAAAAAATCAAGAGGTGAACGCCTACATTTGTGACTTTTTTTTGAATTTTTTAGCTTCAATCCCGAAATTTTGCCCGAAGCTTTTAAATCCATAAGAAAAAAATTTCCAAAAGCTATTGACATCTAAGAAAATACGTGCTATACTGTGAGCATATTACTTACGAAAGGAGGCGGGCAGTATGTTCGTACATATCATCAGATACATCAGATCGGAAAGAAACGGCATTTTCACAGGCACAAATATGCCGCCCGTCCTCAGCGTTTAATTTAAGGACAGAGCGGATATTTCACAGCGCCCCTGTTATGCCGACCGGTATAGCAGGGGATTTTTTTGTGTCAATTTGCAAAAGGAGGAACAACATTGAGTATTTTCACACCACCCGAAAAGAAGGAACAGACAGACGAGCTTCATAAGGATTACGGCGTTCTGAGCAACTGTCTGTATATCCTTAAAAGATTTGTCAGATACCGCAAGTCCCTTATCTTCTTTATGATAACGGGAGCAGTTGCGGCGGCTTCAATGTCCTACATCTGGAGCTTTATCGGAAAGCTTGTTATTGATATGATACAGACAAGCGCAGGCGGCGGAGATATCCTTCCCCTTTTAAAGCTTGTGACCATAACCACCCTTATCGAGCTTTTCTTTATGTGGCTCAATACCGTATCCTCTGCAAAAACGGGCGTGGGCTTTACCTACATACGCCTTATGATAATCAAGGAGCGAATTGCCAAAACTCTGGGTATGGATTACGAAGCCCTCGAGACTCCCGAAATGCTTGACAGACTGCAAAAGGCAAAGCGTGCCACCGCAGGAGACTGGCAGGGCGTTCAGGGAATGATGACCTATATGCAGGTAATGCTTACGCAGATAATATCCGTCATCACCTCCATTATCATTATGTCAAGCTTTGACCCGCTTATAATCGTTGTTATAGCCGTTTTGTCCTATGTTCAGTTTTTGTATTTCGAGTACATACGCAAAAAGGACAAAAAGGAAATGTGGGACGCAATGATGCCCCATTGGCGCAAGCTTGAGTATATGGAGACCGTCACCACCGACTTTTCCTATGCTAAAGACATAAGGCTTTTCGGAATGAAGAATTTCCTTGCAAAAAAGCAGAAGGAGGTCTATGACGAGGAGCTTCGCCACTGGATAAAATCCCGTCAGTACTGGATATATAACTCTCTTTTCGCCCACGGCATTTCCCTTGTAAGACAGCTTATCATCACGGGCTGGCTTGTTTACGGAGTTATCTTCAAAGATCTTACCATTGGTAATTTCTCCCTTTACCTTGCAAGCTCGGGAGCCTTCTCAATGGCGATAAACGAAATACTTATGGGTCTGTCCGCTCTCAGGGAAAGAAGCGCACACACCGATGATTACCGCAGCTTTATGGATATCCCCACAGACAGCGAAAAGGACACCATTCCCGTTCCCAAGGCGGACAAATACGTGTTCACCTTTGAGAACGTTTCCTTCAAATACAAGGGACAGGACAAGTATGCTCTTAAAAATGTAAACATCACTGTCGGCGCAGGAGAAAAGCTTGCGGTGGTGGGCTTAAACGGCGCAGGAAAAAGCACATTTATAAAACTCCTGCTCCGTCTCTACGATGTCACCGAGGGACGCATACTTATGAACGGCATTGATATCCGCCGCTTTAGAAGAGAGGAATATTATAATATTTTCTCCCCCGCATTTCAGGACGTGACGGTCTTTGCCTGCCCAATGGCGGAAAACGTTTCTATGAAAGCCCCCGCCGAGACCGACAAGGCGAAGGCAGAAGAGGATATACGTGCGGCAGGGCTTGGCGATAAAATGGACAGCCTTGAAAAAGGCATTGACACCGAGCTTTTAAAGGTGCTTTACGACGACGGAGTTGACCTGTCGGGCGGAGAAAAGCAGAAGCTTGCTCTGGCGAGGGCACTGTACAAGGGCAGCGAGGTAATTGTCCTTGACGAGCCCACCGCCGCCCTTGACGCACTTGCGGAATACAGACTTTACAAAAGCTTTAACGGACTTGTTGGAAAACGCACCGCCGTTTACATTTCCCACCGCCTGTCCTCCACACGTTTCTGCGACAGGGTGGCAATGTTCAAGGACGGCGAGCTGACCGAGACGGGCACCCACGAGGAGCTTATGGAGAAAAACGGCGATTATGCGGAAATGTTCCGTGTACAGGCGCAGTATTACGTGGAGGACAAGGACATTTTTGAAACCGCTCCCGAAGCTGCTCCTGCCAACTAATAAGGAGATGACAAACCTTGAAAGACAAAAAAATATCCCCTACAAGGGAATCGTTAAAATATTGCTTTCGTCAGATAAAGCAGTACAAAAAATCATATCTTCCCCTGTCCGTTCTGAACGTTATTTTAGGGGCGGCAGCACCCTTTGCAGAGCTTATCTTCCTGCCCCTTGCGGTTGACGCACTTGCGGCAGAGCAGAAGAACGTGAGCCTGATAATTACCTATTTTCTGATAATGTCGGTGCTAACTATTCTGCTCCAGGGGGTAAACAGCGTTCTTTCCGTTCATCATGCAAAATGCGAGGATATGTTTTTGAACGCTTCAAGTATGGAAATATCCGCAAGGTGTATGGAGATAGATTTTTCCCTCACCGAGGACAAGACCGCTCTCGACCGAATTAAAAAGGCGAGAGACGGCATACAGTGGTCGGGGGGCACTCACAATATCGCAAACGCATTCTTCACCATCATTTCAAACGGCATCAAAATTTTCGGCGTTATTGCGGTGCTTATCATAAACGCTCCCGTCCTGCTCATAATAATAGGCGTTCTGCTCACCCTGTCGGCGTTAATCAACGCAAGGAAGAACGATATCGACATAAAGAATTTCACCGAGCTTTCGGGGATAAACCGAATTTTCGGTCACATCTGCTGGGAAATGGAGGATTTCAGATACGGCAAGGACGTAAGGCTTTACAGCGCCGCAGGAATGATGCTTGAAAAGACCTCTCAGCAGATAAAAAGACTTTCGGATTACTGGGAGAATATAAACCGCCTGAAATTCCCCCTCAATATCCTTGATGTTATCGTAAATGTCCTTCGTGACTTCGGCACATATCTTTATCTTGGTGTACTTGCCATTACGGGTAAAATAACCATAGGTACATTCTCGCAGATGCTCAGCGCAGGAGGAACGCTCCATTCCTCTTTGCAGGCTGTGATACTTGGCGTGCAGGACATTGTAAAGCGCAGCAGCTATATGTACGAAATAATCCGCTTTATGGACTATCCCCCCGCAATGGAAAAGGGTAACAGGAAAATCGCAAACCTTAAATCGGGTCACGAGATAGAATTCAAAAACGTAAGCTTTTCATATCCTCATACGGGAGTCTCCGTGTTAAAGGACGTTTCCATAAAGCTGAGAGCAGGGGAAAAGCTGTCTGTGGTGGGACTAAACGGTGCAGGAAAGACCACATTTATCAAGCTCCTGTGCAGGCTCTACGATGTTGACAGCGGCGAGATACTTTTAGACGGCGTGAACATCAGGGAGTATGATTACGATGAATATATGAAGCTGTTTTCCGTAGTGTTCCAGGATTTCAGGCTCCTTGCTTTTTCGGCAAAGGACAATATCCTGCTTGGGCAGGGTGATGAAAACTCTGACGGAGAGGTTGACGGGCTTTTTGAAAAAACGGGTATCCTTAAAAAGATAAACTCTCTTCCAAAGGGCAGGGATACTATGATGTTCAAGCAGTTTGACAAGGAGGGTGTAGAGCTTTCGGGAGGCGAGCAGCAGAAAATGGCTATAGCCCGTGCGCTTTACAAGGACGCTCCCGTCATAATCCTGGACGAGCCTACAGCGGCGCTTGACCCTGTGGCGGAATACGAGATATACCGTCAGTTTGACAGTCTTGTGGGCGGCAAAACAGCGGTGTATATTTCCCACCGTCTTTCCTCCTGCAAATTCTGCGACAATATTGCTGTTTTCTCGGAGGGAACCGTAAAGGAATACGGCACTCACGATGAGCTTGTTCACAAGCCCGACGGAATTTATGCTGAAATGTTCAAAGCGCAGGCGCAATATTACGTATAACCAAAGCACTTTAAAAAAGCAAAAAAATAACCTGAGAGAAAAGACAATTCTCTCAGGTCATACTTTTGTCATAAAATATCAAAGCACTGATTTATCAGGCGGAAATAAGCTTCAGAAGCGTTCTTATAAGCTCGGTTATCTGAGGCTTGGAGAACTGTGCGTCCGCGCCGACGGATTTGCACTTTCTTATCATCTGTTCGTCGATAAGGGAGGAGAAAAGAATAACAGGTATATGCTTCAGCACGGGATCGTCCTTTATAAGCTTTGTAAGCCTGTGCCCGTCCATCTTGGGCATCTCGATATCGCTGATAACGCAGGCGATATTCTGAGTAATGTCCTCGGCGGTGCAGCGGTTCTTGAAGGTATTGACATAATCCCAGGCGTCCTCGCCGTTCTGGAAGGAGACCACATTCTTGAAGCCTGTGTCCGCAAGGGTGCTTGTAATCATCTTGTTGAGGAATGGAGAATCGTCCGCAACCACAATGCGCTTGTTACCTGCGTCAATGCTTGCCTTGTCAACGCTGCTGAGACCTGTGGTGTCGATACCGTTGCTGCGGTTAAGGTCGGCAACTATCTTTTCAAAATCAAGTATCATAAGAATTTTGCCGTTTATCTTTGCAACGCCTGTGGAAATTCCCATTCCGTCCTGTCCCCCCGAAACTGCGGGAGGCTCGACAATATCCGACCAGGAAATTGTCTGGAAGCCCTTTACCGCCGTTACGTGGAACGCCACCACCATCTGGTTGAACTGGCATACGATAAAGGTTTTCCTTGAATTTGTCTGGGGAACGTGGAGCACCTTGTGAAGGTCGATAACGGAAATAAGCTTGTCTCTGGGGATAAACACGCCCTCAACCACATCGGGACCGTTGGGAACGGGTGTTATCTCCTGATCGGTCATAATCTCGCTGACCTTGGCGATGTTAATGCCGTAGCTGTTGTTACCCACCGTATATTCGAGGAGCTGAAGCTCGTTTGTACCGCTTTCAAGAAGAATTTTTGTGTCCATATATGTAACCGCCTTTCGGAGATATTCCTTTTATTCATTTTATCACAAAACTCAAAAGCATTTGTTAATTTTTTGAAAACATTGTTTAAAATGCATAAAACATATTATTTATCAGTGGTCTCGGCTATAACAATTGCCTGCTGTTCCAGTTCGTAAAAACGGGTCTCGAAATCTTCCATTTTAAAAGAAACAATTCCGTAAAGAGGGTCGTTCAGGTATACGCACTTCTTTTTCATATCGTAGCCTGTGAGCAGAACGCAGTGCTCGTTGCCCGTCCAGGTAACAGTATTTCCCGTTTTGCTGTCTGTCCAGGAGGGCCCCTCAAAGGTGGGGAGCATTTTATTTGAAGCCCATACGATCACGGGATAGCCCATATCCGTATAAGCATACAGCGCTTGGGGAGTGCAGCCCGAGGCATTTATTACGTCAAAGCTTCTTGAAGAAACGGTGTCAAAGAATTTTTCCGCGCACTTTACGATAACGTCTGCATAGCAGCCGTATGCATTGACCTCACGGGGATCGCCCACGAAAACCTTGCGGTAATCGGCAGCGCGGTACTCCCCTTTTTCAAGGAAAACGTCCGCAAGAACGGTCTTTGAAATTTTTATCCCGTAATGATTTATCGCCATTGCAAGACTTGTGACCTCGCAGCCTGTGGGAAGCTCGGGCAGCTGCTTTATAAGGGGAACACGAAGGATCGCGCTTCCCGAAAGCTTCTTTACGGGGACTGCCGCGTTAATGCTCCTTGAAGCAAGGGACGGCTCCTCCACGCAGCGGACGTCCACACTGTACTCTCCCGAGGTAAGACCCGTTATTTCCGTTTCCTCTCCCGAAGCAGGCCGCCAGATTCTTCCGCCGTCAATGGATATGAGGTAGCTTTTGCCCTCTTCAAAATTTTTTATTCTGACCGAAAGCCTGCCGCCGCTCAAAGTTTCCTCGGCATATCCCGAAACCGCAATGAATATCTCGTTTCCCGGGACAATCCCGCTTTTTCCTATCACCGCATGCTTTACCTCGGAAAGCTCCCCGTCACCGTACATCACACGGAGCTGATATGTACCGTCGGGGAGACTCGGTATCGTAAAGGGCATTTTTACGTTGAAATAGCTTTGCCCCCCGTCCATACTCAGACGGTAATCCGATTTTCCCCCGTCGGTAACAAAAACCGTAAGAGTGCTGCCTCTGACGGTATATCCGAAATGGGACTCCTCTGCAAAAGCGTCTGTCCCGAACACACCGCACCCGATAAAAAAGAAAACGGCGGTGAGTAATATTTTTCTTAACATCTGAAACCTCATTTAACGGGTATTTTCTCCCATTCCCCGACTCTGCGCTCGATATCGCCCGAATAATCCGCAATGCGGAAAACGGCGGTGCAGGAGTCCCCCTCGGAATATATCATACAGGATATTTTCGGGTCCTCCGTACTCACATAGCTGTCCCCGTAAACATAATCGGGGATAACATCGGGGTCGGGATACACGGTCATTCGGATATCATATTCGGGATTGCCGCAGGAAAAGGAAATAAGCTTTGATATAAGCTCCTCGTCCTCCGCAGCTTCGGCAGGAAGAGAGAATGCGGCATAAAAGCTGCTGCCGTCAAAATTTTTATGAAGCCTTGCATATTTAAGCTCCGCCTGCAAAGATGAATCGGACAGCGGTATCTCGGAGATTACAGCCGCTCTTTCCTCGGCTGAAAAATCATTGGAGTACAGGGCATAGGAAAAGTAAATATTCCCCTTGATAAGCTGCCAGCCCAAATAAAGTACAGCAAAAATAAGCAGGGAAAGAAAGGTGTAAAGCTTGTTTTTCGGGTCGGGTACGGGACGGGGCACGCCGTCCTCGTTAAGCTCGGGGGCTTCTGACTCGGAGGGTATTTCGTCCTTTTTTATCTCATCACTCATTGGCAATTGCTCCTAAACACATAGTATTTTACATTATATCACATTTTTCCTCATTTTGCAACCGTACAAAACGGTGATTTAACCTTATAATTGTAAATAAATTATTTTTTTCAAAAAAACCCTTGCCTTTTTTTTACGGGTGTGATATAATATCATAGTCACATAGATGATATGGAGACGTATCGAAGTGGTCATAACGGGGCTGACTCGAAATCAGTTAGGGAGTGATCCCCCGCGAGTTCGAATCTCGCCGTCTCCGCCAAAAAAGCGTTCTGCACTCCGCAGAACGCTTTTTGTTTTTATTTTTTCGTTTTATAAACGTCCCTCGTGCGCTTGTCCGCAAAGCGCCGGAGGGCGTTTCTGTCCTTTTCCTCGGCATATTCTATCCCCACACGTCTGCGCAGCTCAATATCGGGGCGGAAGCCGTCGTCTGCAATGCATATCTCGGGATTTCCTATTATGGTGCTGCCGTTTAAGGCTTTGTCTATTTTCAGATATTTTGTGAGCCTTGCGGGTCCCTCGTAATTCTCGCAGGCACGGATAAGAACACCCTGGGGCTGTTCACGTTCTCCCGAAATGATGTTAAACAGCCAGTGCATACCGTAGCAGAGATAAACATATATCGTCCCCGCCTCACGATAAAGAAGCTCCGTCCGTGGAGTTCTCCCCTTTGAAGCGTGACAGGCGGTGTCCTCCTCGCCACGATATGCTTCGGTCTCGGTTATCCGCAGTACAAGCTCCTCGTCCCCGATTTTTCGGACGATAAGCTTTCCCACAAGGTCGGGGGCAAGCTCAAGGCAGTCCCTTTGGAAAAAATCCGCTCCCAGAGGCTCATACTTACTTTTCATTATCGTCTCTCTCATTTCTTGACATTTTAATCTTGTTCCGCCTCATTTCACGGTAGAAGTCACGGTGCTTGAATTTGTTCACAAGTCCGCCGAAATGATCTTTTCCGAAAAATATGCCGTAGGTCAGAAAGGCTGCTGCCACCGAAAGCTGAATTGCAAGAGCAAGCATTGGGAACAGAGGATATAACCAGAATGCCTTAACGAAGCTTGAAAGTATATACACAACGTCAATAAGCGCCATCCACCTTGCCTCAATGGGAATTATCATAAACATCATAAACTGATGATGAGGATTAAGGTGAGCGTAAACCAGAAACAGGGAGAAATACAGGAAAGAAGCGTTTGTATATCCCGTAATAAAGCCCGATATTATGAGCAGCGCCGCTCCCAGCAGAAAATACATCGTCAGATTATGGCTGCCCCACTCGTTTTCCGTCTCTTTGCCGATGAAGTAATAGAAATATATGGAGAACACTATCCATATAGGGCTTGACTCCTGTGGAAGCATCAGAAAGGTAATGAGCCGCCACACCTGTCCTTCGAGTATCGCAGCTTTGTTAAAACTGAGAAACTGGGATAACATTCCGTCGGAAAAAAGGTCGCCTATGAAGATTATCGCCATAGAAGCGGCAATATAGGTCATAAGATTATCAATGGCAATGTTTCGGAAAAACCTTTTAAGTTTGTATTTGAATTCCATCTGAAAGCTCCTTTAATAGAAATATAATAAAATTATACCACAATGCTTTGGATATTTCAAGGAAAACTATTGCAAAAATCAAAAAAATAGGTTATAATATATTTACATAATTTTTTATGAAAGGTCGTTTTAAAACAATGAGCTATACTGTAACTCCCGACTCCATTATCGGCGATATCCTTGATACCGATATGGACACCGCTCCCTACTTCTTCGAGATCGGTATGCACTGCCTCGGCTGCCCCGCTTCAAGAGGCGAGTCCATTGCCGACGCCTGCGCCGTTCACGGAACAGACGTTAACGCTCTCGTTGCAAAGCTTAACGAACATTTCGCACAGAAGGCATAATTTCTGAGCAAAACGGGAAGCGGCGGTAAAATGCCGTTTCCCGATTTTTATTTAGGACGGATAAATTATGATACTTAAAGACAAACGGCTTCTCCTGTGCGCCGAGCTTGTGACGGGAGACTTCATATGCGATATAGGCACCGATCACGGCTATCTCCCTGCTCATCTTATCCTTTCGGGAAAATGCCGCAGGGCAATTGCCGCCGATATTAACGAAATGCCCCTTGAAGCGGCAAAAAGCGTTTTTAATAAAGAAAATATTTCGGACAAGGCGGAATTTTTTCTCTCGGACGGACTAAAAAACGTTCCCCTTGATGGTGTGACGGATATCGTCATTGCAGGAATGGGGGGCGAGCTTATTTCAAAGATCATCGCCGCCGACGAAAGGACAAAAAGCTGCGGCGCAGCATTTATCCTCCAGCCTATGACAAGGGCGGCGGAGCTGAGAAAATTTCTCTCGGAAAACGGCTTTGAGACCGACTGCGAAAAGGGCGTAAAGGAAGGCAGATTTATCTATTCGGTCATAAGGTGCCGATATACGGGAGTATGCCGAACTCTTTCCCCTGTCGAAGAAATTATTGGCAGACTTGATCCAAGTATTCCCAATGACAGGGATTATATTCTCTTGCAGTCGGACAGGCTTTCCCGCTCTGCCGAGGGAATGAAGGATAAATATCCCGACAGGTCTGCAGGGCTTATGGAAATATCCCGAAAACTCAAAGAAATGTGCGAAAAGGAGCAGCTTTGATATGGTAAAATTTCACATTCCCAATTTTATGGACAGATTTACGGGCAGTATGAATATGACCCTTATCGGTATGATAAAAAAGGCTCCTCAGATGTTTTATGACGGCGTGGAGATCGCCAGCGTGTTTGACTCGTTCCCTGTAATATGGAACGGGGGAAGAATTATGGCAGGGTATATGGATATGAGCATCACAGAAAAGGTTGTACCTCAGTATCTCGGACGCTTTAATGCACTCGGCGTTCCCTGCCGTCTCACATTCACAAATCCCCTTATCACCGAAAAGGAGCTTGCCGACCCCGTGTGCAACAGGGTGCTTGATATTGCCGACAACGGCTTAAACGAGGTCATTGTTTTTTCTCCCGCTCTTGAGGAGCATATCAGAAAAACTCACCCGAGAATGAAAATTACAAGCTCCACCTGCAAGCAGATAACAGATGTTTCGGAACTTAAAGCCGAACTTGAAAAAGACTACAGCCTTGTGGTGCTTGACTATAATTTCAATAATAATTTTGATGTGCTGAATAACCTGCCCCAAAAAGAAAAATGCGAGCTTCTCTGCAATGCGGTGTGCGTTCCCAACTGCCCGAGACGGGGTGAGCATTATAAGTTTATCGGCAAATATCAGCTTGAGCACTGCTGCCCCCAGGAGCTTGAAAAGATACGGAATGGCACAGCAAAGATAGAGGAATGGAAATGCCCTCATATGAACAACAACGCCTTTATGAGAAGAAGCTCCCCTCTCCACATTTCCCCCAAGGATATTTACACAAAATACGCTCCTATGGGCTTTGTGAACTTCAAGCTTGAGGGCAGGGGAAATATTTTCCCCGACCTTGCGGAGCAGTATGTTTACTATATGGCAAAGCCCGAGTATCGGGATATCGTGAGATACAACCTGCTCTGCACCGCTGCAACAGCGGCAGGCTCGGGGCGGCAGGTTTAAGAAAGGACAATAGGCTATGACAACGGTACGTGATATTTATGAGTATATAGACAGCATTATCCCCTTTTCCACACAGGAAGGCTGGGACAACAGCGGACTTCTTGCAGGCGACCCCGATATGGGAGTTCACCGCATTATCACCGCACTTGATATCACAAACAATGTGATAGACGAAGCCATTTCGGAAAATGCGGAGCTTATCATCAGCCATCACCCTGTAATTTTCACACCCCTTAAATCGGTTATGGCAGGCTCTCCCGTAGGCAGAATGATACGGGCAGAAATTTCTGCCATATGCACCCACACACCCTTTGATATGTCTCCTCTGGGAATGAACAAGGGACTGTATGAACTGCTTGCGGAGCCTCTTGGATTATCCGAAAGCTATATTTCCCTTGAAGAAACGGGAGAGGGACTTTCCGTGGGCAGGATATATGAGCTTAAAGCTCCCCTGTCACCCGAGGAAGCCGCAAAAAGAGCAAAATCGTCTCTCGGCTGCTCTGCGGTGAGATTTTCGGGCGGCGGCAGGGAGATACGGAAAATTGCCGTAAGCTCCGGCTCCGGTGGCAGCTTTGTACAGCTTGCTCAAAGAAAAGATGCGGACGCACTTATTTCGGGCGATTTCAAGCACGACGCATTTATCGACTCGGGAAACGAGGGCTTTACCATAATCGACTGCGGTCATTTCCACACCGAGCGGATATTCTGCGGCATTATGAAAAAGCTGCTTTCCGAAGCTTTTCCCGATATAGCAGTTACCGAAGCGAAAAGCTGCACCGACCCTGCAAGGTATATTCTTTGAGGTAAAAAACGAAAGGAACTGATACAAAATGAGCGGATTTATCTGCCCCGTGTGCCGCCTGCCCCTTGAGCGCACCGAACATTCCTATAAGTGCGAAAAAGGGCACTCCTTTGACATTTCCGCAAAGGGCTATGTCAATCTCCTGCTCTCAAAGGATATGAACGCAAAGCTCCCCGGGGACAATAAAATGATGGTAAACGCAAGAGCGGATTTTCTGTCAAAGGGATATTATTCCCACCTTGCAGAGGAAATGAGCAGGGCTGTATGTGAAAATTTCCACGGTGGACTTATCCTTGACGCAGGCTGCGGCGAGGGCTATTACACCGAAAAAATTTACCGCTGTGTAAGAGAAAAAACGGACAATGTGAGACTGTGCGCTGTTGATATTTCAAAATTCGCCTGCGCAAAAACGGCAAGCCGTTTCAAGAGAGATGAAAACTGCGAAACCGCGGCGGCAAGCATTTTTCATATTCCTATGGCTGACGGTTCGGCAGATGTGCTTGTAACGATGTTTGCCCCATTTTGCAGGGAGGAATATCATAGGGTTCTGAAAAAGGGCGGCAGTCTTATTATGGCTATCCCCGGGGAAAACCACCTTTTCAGCCTTAAAGAAGCGGTCTATGACAAGCCCTACAAAAACGAGACAGCGGATTATGATATAAAAGGCTTTGAATTTACAGAAAGCAGGAAAATCTCCCGAAAAATTTTCATTGACAATAATGAGGATATAAAAAGCCTTTTCTCAATGACCCCCTATTATTACAAGACGGGTATAGAAGGACACGAGCGTGTGAATAAACTTGAAAGCCTTGAGACGGAGGCTGCGTTCGAGGTGCTTATATACAGGAAAGGAAATGATACAAATGGCGCTTGACGGTGCATTTCTCCTTGCGGTAAAGCAGGAGCTTATGCCTCTTATCGGAGGCAGGATAGAAAAAATTTATCAGCCCTCAAAGGAGGAAATTGTTTTAGGCATACGTACAAGGACGGGCAGTTCAAAGCTTCTCATATGCGTGAACGCCGCTTCCGCACGAATCCATATAACGGCAAAGCCTATCGAAAATCCCAAAGTTCCCCCTATGTTCTGTATGCTTCTGAGAAAGCGTCTCGGCAGCGGCAAGCTTACGGATATCAGGCAGGACGGACTTGAAAGAATACTTTTTCTTGATTTTGAAACGGTCAACGAGCTTGGTGACGTTGTTACCGTTACTCTTGCCTGTGAAATTATGGGAAAATATTCAAATCTTATTGTTATCGACCAGAATGGCAAAATAATCGACAGCTTGAAGCGTGTGGACGACGCTATGAGCCGTGAAAGACTCGTTCTCCCAAATATGACCTACACCGTTCCCCCACGTGAGGAAAGGCTGAATTTCCTCATTGCGGACGAAAATGATATGAGGGAGCATATCAAATCCTGCGTTGGAAAATCTGCGGCAAAGTGCCTTATTTCCGTATTCGAGGGCATTTCCCCCATTCTCGCAAGGGAGTGGATCTTCAGAGCCGCAGACGGCAGGGACATCACCTCCGAGGATTTTAACGATGTTACGGTTGACAGCATTATCCGTGAGATAATAAACACCCGAAATGCCTTTTTCGGGGGCGGACGGAAATACACCATAGTAACCGAGCCCGAGGGCGCTCTCAAGGATTTCTGCTTTACGGAAATAAAGCAGTACGGGGAGCTTATGAAAACAATACCCTGTGAAAATGCCTGCGAAACTCTTGACAAATTCTACTCCGAACGTGACAGAGCCGCAAGAATGAAGCAGCGTTATCAGGATCTTTTCAAGCTTCTGGGAAATACCTACGACAGAATTTTAAGAAGAACGGAAAATCAGCGTTTAGAACTGAAAGAGTCCGAGGAGCGCGAGGAGTTAAAGCTCAGAGGGGACCTTATCTCCGCAAATCTTTACTCTCTGCAAAAGGGAATGAAGGAGTTTACCTGTGTAAATTTCTACGACGAAAACGGCGGCGAGATAACCGTGGAGCTTGACCCTATGCTTACGCCCTCTCAGAATATGCAGAAATATTACGCAGGCTACCGCAAGGCGGACAATGCGGAAAAGCGGCTGAAAGTCCTTATCGCAAACGGCGAGGAGGAGCTTAAATATATCGCCAGCGTTTCCGATGCACTTTCGAGAGCAGTCACCGAAAATGATGTCAACGAGCTGAGAGCGGAGCTTGCCGAGCAGGGCTATATCAGGGCGCAGAAGGGCAAGCAGAAGCCCCCGAAGCCCGCTCCTCCCCTGCAATTTACATCTCCCGACGGATTTACCATACTTGTGGGACGAAACAACAAGCAGAACGATATCCTCACACTCAAAACCGCCGAAAAGACCGACATATGGCTCCACACAAAGGATATCACCGGTTCCCACGTTATCATCAGAGCCGAGGGAAAGGAAATCCCCGACGAGACTATCTATTATGCCGCAAGGCTTGCCGCCGCTCACAGCAGCGCAAAAAATTCGGCGCAGGTACCTGTGGACTATGTTCCCGCGAAATTCGTAAAAAAGCCCGCAGGCGCAAAGCCCGGTATGGTAATTTTTACAAACAACAGAACTCTTTATGTAAAGCCCCTTGAAACCGAAGAAATGCTATAAAACGAAAGGAAGCTTTTTAATATGGACATGACCGCTCCGCTCCCCGATATCCCCGACCTGCTTTATCCGACGGCAGAAAAACGGGAGACTCTTAACCGCCGCAGAATAGAGCTTGCGGACAAATTTCCCTGCACATATATAAACGACCTTATGACCGATACGGTGGCTTCTATGATATGCCGCAGAAATCCCCAGAACGTTCAGAAGCTTTTCCGTGAAATGTGCACCGATAGCGATGTGATAAACTACCGCCTTGACGCTCTTGAGGACGTTATGAACAATCCAAAGCTTTCCCCTGCCGTTCACAGTGCGGCTGAAAAGCTGCTTGAAACGGAAAGCAAAAACAGCGGCGGCAACGGCTCTCCCGACAGCTTCACCGCTCTTGGCGACAGGATAGAAATGCTTGACTCATACATTGATTGTATGGAAAAGCTGAATATGCTTTCCGAAGAGCTTGGAGGGGGTATACGTTCAGAAGCGTTCAAAAGCTTTTTTGAGGTAATAAAAGGGCGCTGTGAATGTGAGGAATTTGCCAATATGAAGCGTGATATTTCCGAGCTGAAAGAAGCGTTTTCAAAGAAGATACGCTCTGTCACAGTTGCAATAAACTTCAACGCGGAAATGCGCCCGGTTTCCGCAGGGATAGTAAACTATTCCGACAAGCCCGCCGGGGAAAAGCCCAATGTTTTCGACAGGCTTTTTTACAAGACGAGCGCATATTCCGATACGGTGGTATCGGGCAAGCTCCGCTCGGGTCTGCCAAACGAGGACGGATATCTGAGCGAGGCGGACAAGGCGCTTTTTGAGGCTCTTGAAAAGCTTACATCGGCATATATGAGACGGCTTGAAAGCGCACTGAAAGCCTATGACAGGCTGTCATTCTCAAGGCTGTCGATGCTTACGGACCAGCTTGATATATTTGACGGAATGGCAAGGATAGCTCAGTCCTGCGAAGCAAGGGATATAAAGATGTGCCGTCCCGAATTTACGGACAAGCCACGTACTGCGGAGATAACAAATCTATTTGACCCCTGCTTTTATTTCAAAGCGGCGGCGGCAAATTCCGAAGCAAAAGGCGATGACCTTGTGGTGCGAAACAGTCTTACAATGGACGACAGTGGAAGATTTTTCATTCTCACGGGTGCAAACAACGGCGGAAAGACCACCTTTCTCCGTGGAGCGGGGCTTTGCTTTCTTATGGCTCAGACGGGCTTTTATGTCCCTGCGGAGGGCTGTAAGCTATGCCCCTGCGACTTTATCTTTACCCATTTCCCCAAGGAGGAGGAAACGGGCATAAACGCAAGCCGATTTACCACCGAGATAAAGGACTTGAAAACGATCAGCGACCTTATCACCGAAAACAGTCTCCTGCTGATGAACGAGTCCATTCAGAGCACAACTCCGAAGGAATGTGCGGAAATTGCCGCCGAGATAACCCGAATTTTCTGCATCATAGGCGTAAGGGGCATTTATGCCACACATATAACCGACCTTGCGTACAGGTGTGACGATATTGCCGCAGACCCCGACTGCAGGAGTATCCCCGTAAGCATTGTGGCTGGGGTTGACAAGGAAAGCGGAAAGCGGCTTTACCGCATAGAACGGGGCGAGCCTTTGAAGCAGAGCTATGCAAAGGATATTTTCAACTCATTCGGAATAAACGCAGAGAATATCCGAAAAAGAGTTCACAGAAGCTGAATTTCTGTAACGATTTTTACACAGGTAATGTGATATAATGTACATAAGCGCATAAAAAACTCCAAATAAAGGACGGTCAGACTAATGCTGAATATTTATTACGGCACCACAGGTACAGGCAAATCCGCCGCAATGATGAACAGGATAAGGGAAGAAGCGGAGCTGATACAAAAGTCGGGCGAAAGCAGAAGCATTTGCGTTATCGTCCCCGACCAGTTCACCTTTGAATATGAGCATATGCTTTATAATTCAATGGGCTGCAAGCTTTTCAACAGCGAAAATACCGAGGTATGGTCTTTCTCACGTCTTGTACGGGATATTTTCAGCCGCAGCCGCGCTCCCGAGGGACAGTCCGCCGACTCCACCGTAAAAACTGCGGTTATGTACAAAGCCATAAAAAAAGCCGTTTCCGAGGACGCTCTGCTTTATTACAAAAAGCAGGCTTCCCGCCCGAACTTCACCGCCACCGCCATGACGATAATAAGCGAACTTATCCACAGCGGCGTTACCCCCGAAATAATGGGCGAGCTTGCAGGAAAAGCCCCCGAAAATATGCGTGAAAAGCTGACGGACGTTTTTCTTATTTACTCAAGATTTACCGAGGAGCTTTCAAAGCTTGGGCTCCGTGACCCTATGCTTGACTCACGCATTGCTGCGGAATGTGCAAGGGAATGTGGCTATTTCAAGGGTATGAGCATTTTTATGGACGAGTTCAAAAGCTTCACGGGAGACCAATACGGTCTTATGGAGACAATGCTCGCAGACTGCACCGACCTTACTGTATGCCTTACCGCCGACAGCCTTTCTGCATCGGGATATTCCCCATTTACAGCCGTCACAAAGACCGCCGCAAGAATTATGTCCATTGCGGATAAGCTTGACGTTAAGACAGAAGCGAAAAAATTTACCGAAAACAAGAGATATAAAAATGAGGGGCTTTTTGCCCTTTCGGACAAGCTTATGCGGCTACCCCGTGCAAAAAATGTCGCTTCGGGAAAGGCTGTCACAGTCGTCTCCGCACCCGATATTTACAGTGAATGTGACTACATATGCTCCGAGATAAAGCGGCTCATTTCCGAAGATAAAACTCTCAGATACAAGGATATCGCCGTGCTGAGCCGAAATATGAACGATGACATTTCCATTCTTTCCGCCGCATTTGAGAGATACGATATCCCCTATTATTCCGACAAAAAGCAGTCAGCGGCACATAAGCGGCTGATGATAATGATAAACGCCGCCTTGGAGCTTGCCTCCGCAAAGCGCATATCCACCGAAGCGCTTTTACGATACGCAAAAACGGGGCTTGCAAAACCGCCCGCAGAATACGAAAAGGACGGCGAGATATGCAGCGTTTACTCCCTTGAGCCTGACGAGGAGCTTTTAAAGCTTGAAAATTACTGTTACACCTGGGACATTGACGGTGAGCTTTGGGAAAAGCCATTCCCCGAAACGGACGAAGCCTACAAGGGCATTGACGATATCAAAAACAGGCTCCTTGCCCCCATTCTGGCTCTCAGAAAGGACTGCGCCGACAAGACGGGAGCGGAAATTTGCAGGGCAATTCGCAAATTTATGGCTTCCATACCTGCGGAAGAAAATCTGCTTGAATTTACCTCACTGCCTGCTGACGAAAACGTAAAGACAGGCGGAAAATACTGCTTTGACGAAAGACTTGAAAAGCGTGAAAATGAACGTCTCCTTGCTCAGCTTGACAGTATCCTTTCGGGACTTGAGACCGCTCTGCCCGACAAAATATCCCTTTCTGAATTTCGCGAGATATTCACACTCAGCGCTTCGGGCATAACCCTTTCAAGCCCTCCCGAAGCCCTTGACTCTGTTGCGGCTCAGCAGTCCGACCTTGCCCGACTTTCCGAGCCGAGAATAGTTTTCGTAATGCACGCAAACGACGGCGTTTTCCCCTTTGTAACAGGAGAAAGCGTTACCTTTTCGGAAAGGGAAAGAGAATTTTTCAGAGAGTCCGAACACGACCTTTCGGGAGATGTGAAAAACCGTATCGAGGAGGAGCGTTTCAACGCTTTCAAGGCTCTGTGCAGTCCTTCCGAAAAGCTGTACGTTTCCTGTGAAGCGGCTTCATCGGACGGCTCGCCTATGTACCCCTCCGCACTTATTTCCGAGATATGCTGTACTCTCGAGGGCGTTAATAGGATAAATACAGACGAACTTGATATGCTGTTTTTCTGCCGCACGAAGGAGTCCGCCTATGCCGCCGCAACAGCAGGCTTTGACGCGCAAAATGCTGATTTTGCCACAGTACGCGCTGAGCTTTCAAAGGACCCCGTTTACAAAAGCAGATTTGAATACATCGACTCTATTGACACGGGCACAGAGCACCACATTGGCGACAGGGAGCTGAGCAAACGGCTTTACGGCTCAAATGCACGCATTTCCCCCTCGCGCTTTGAGGATTTCAGCAGATGTCCCTTTATGTTTTTCTGCAAAAAGGGTCTGGGAATTTATCCCCTCCCCAAAAACGACCTTAACCCCATCATACAGGGAAATATTATCCACAAATGTATGCAGGATATTTTTATAAAAAATTCCAAGGAAAAGTTTTTGAAGCTTTCAAAGGAAGAAATTCTCGCCTCCATTGCCCTTTCAGCAGATGAATATATAAAAGATGATCTGGGCGGCGGATTTGCAAAGAAAAGCAGCTTTGAATTTTATCTGGACATTGCCGCAGAGCTTGTTCTCAAGGTCATTCTCCATATGCAGGAGGAGCTTATGCGCTCGGAATTTGTTCCCGTTGCCTGCGAGCTGCCTGTGGGTATTTCCCGCCGAAATGACTCCGATGACAGCGAACAAAATAAGGCAAAGCTTTCGGGAGCCGCAGGAGAAATTTATGCCCGTCTTTACGAAAAGCTGAAAGCTGCCCCCTGCACCGCAAGGTCAAACAGGGAGGGCGGTATGAGCGTTGATTTTTCGGGCACCGCAGACCGTGTGGACGCATATATCGACGAGAAAAACGGGGGTAAGATATATCTCAGGATAATCGACTACAAAACAGGCTCAAAGGAATTTGTAAGGGGTCAGCTTGACCTGGGAATAAATATGCAGATGTTTTTCTATCTTTGGGCATTGACGCGTAAAGGTGACCCCACAGATGAACATAGCTTTGAAGCGGCAGGGGTAATGTATGTGCCTATGAAAGCCCCGAAGCTGTCAATGAAAAACAGAAATGACGACATTTCTCCCGAACAGACGGAAATGAGTTCATTCCGAATGAAAGGCGAGATACTGGGGGACGAAAACATTCTCACCGCAATGCAGAAGGACCTTTTTGAGTGCGGCAGTGACAGCGAGGTATTCATTCCCGCAAAGCTTAAATTCAAGGACGGTGAAGCACAGGTGTCAAACGTCTTCACCAAAGAGGAGCTATGCGCCGATATCAACAAGGCGGAAACGCTTCTCAAAGGGCTTGCCAGGGCGCTTGACGAGGGATATATCCCTGCAAGCCCCCTTAGCAATAAAAAGCTGAAATGCGCCTGCCCCTGTGACAACTGCGATTATGCGGAGGTGTGCGGAAATTATCCCTCTCCGAAAACTAGAAGCGGCAGCATTTTCCCCGCCGATAATACAGAAACCGAAGAAACTGTCGAAGAAAACTAACGAAAGGAACTATGAACTATGGCACCAAACTGGACTCCCGAGCAATGCGCCGCCATAAACGTAAAAAACAGGGCGGCGGTGGTATCAGCCGCCGCAGGAAGCGGAAAGACCGCCGTACTGGTTGAAAAGCTCCTGCGTATCCTTTCGGACAGGAATGACCCTGTTTCGGCGGACAGGATAGTGGTGGTCACATTCACAAACGATGCCGCCGCACAGATGAAGCAGAGACTATGCGCCAAGCTTGCGGAGGCGGCAGAACAGGACCCCGAGAATGACTGGCTTGTTTCTCAGCAATCCCTTATCCCCTCGGCAAAGATATCCACTATCCATTCATTCTGCTTTGATATGATACGGGGAAACTCCGCTCTTATTGACGTGGACTCGGGCTTTCGTGTGCTTGATCAGTCCGAGGACGACGCAATTTCGGCGCAGGCGGCTGAAAATGTATTCGACAGGTGGTTTTCCGAACGTTCCGAGGATATGAAACGGCTGACGAACTTTTTCTGCCCCGATTCACGAAATGATGAACGGCTGGCGGCAGTCATTCCCCCTCTCAGAAGCAAGCTGCTTGCTCTTCCTTTCCCCGAGGACAGAATGAACGGTATAGCCGCCGCATATGAGCATACGGCAGGTATTCTTGAAAAATGCTGCTCCGAGGGCGTTTCCGAAGAGCTTAAAAATGAACTGCTAAGTGACCCGCTTATCTCCTATTATCTGAAAAACGCAAAAACAAAGCTATCCAAAGCACTTGACAGCCTTTCCAAAGCCGCAGATATGCTTATTTCCGAATATGAAAAAATTATTTCCGAAATAAGCCTTAAAACAAGCGGCTCCGATGAAAAGCCCTATGCAGACACCCTTTCCTCTCTTGAAAAGGCTCAGGGGATAATTACCGTCCTTGAGGGCGAAAAAAACTCCGCCGCTGTAATGAGTATGAAGCTTGAAGCAGACCTGTTCTTCCCCTTTTCGGGAGAAAGTCTGAACGTCACATCAAGGCTTACTCTCAGCAGATCCTTTAAATTCAAGGTAAAGCCCGCAGGGGCAAAAAAAGCGGAAAGCTATACCGCCGCACCCTCTCAGGAGATGCTTGACAAGGGCAAAAAGCTTCGTTCGGAAAGCCTTGACACCGTTAAAAAGCTTTCTGGAAGATACACACTTTCCGACCTGTTTTACGACTTCTCCCGTCACGGGGAAATATGCAGGCTGCTGTTTGCCCTTATGAGCGATATTTTTGCCGAGGAAAAGCGGCTCAGAAGCGAGAAAAATGCTCTCAGCTTTTCCGACGCGGAGCAGCTTGCGGTGGAGCTTCTGTGCAGCCGTGACGGAAGCGGAAACATCTCCCCCACTCCTCTTGCAAAGGAGCTTTCCGACTATTTCCACATCGTTATGATAGACGAATTTCAGGACTCCACCGCCGTTCAGGAGCTTATTTTCCGTATGCTCTCAAAAGGTGGCAGCGCCGACGCTCCGGGAACCAATTTCTTTGCTGTGGGAGATGTTAAGCAGTCCATTTACCGCTTCCGCTGCTCCGACCCCACCATTTTCCTTGCAAATATCAGAGAGAGCGTTGACTATGCCGACGACGGAAGCAGCGACAGGACAAGGATATATCTTAACCGAAATTTCCGAAGCTCTCACGGGGTGGTTGAATTTGTAAACGCTGTTTTCGGCAGCATAATGTCCGAGGAAAACGGCAGCGTTTTGTACGATGATACCGCAAAGCTTATTGAGGGCGCAGGTATCGGTGATATTTACGGTCCTACGGAAATAATAACTCTACCGCCCTCCGTTTCCGAAGAGGAGGACGAGGAGGAAGACTCGGACAATGAAGAAAGCGCTGCTTTGACCGAAGATGACGGGGGGCTGTCCTCTCTTGATATAATCGAAGCAAAATGCACCGCTGTGCGCATAAAGGAGCTTCTTGAAAACGAAAATATTGAGGAAAACGGCGAGACAAGACCCGTCCGTCCCTCGGATATATGCATACTTATGCGCGGAGTGAAAAAGGCAGGGATATATGTAAGCTGCCTTGAAGAGCTGGGCATAAGCGTGCAGGGTCCTGCGGAGGAAAGCTATCTTGGCTCAAGAGAGATATCCGTGCTTATAAATCTGCTAAGATGTATTGACAACTGCACCCTTGATGTGCCTATGGCATCGGTGCTTATGTCGCCTATGTTTATGTTCACAGCGGAAGATATGGCAAGGCTGAGAGTAAAACGCAGCTCCTCGGTCTATAACGATATCCTGCTGTCATCAATGGGCAAAAAAGACGTTCCCGAAAGGCTTAAAAGGCAATGTGAGAATTTCCTTGAGGTGTTCGGAAGGCTGAGAGAATACGCCGCCGTCCACACCGCCGCAGAGCTTATCGAATTTATCTACAGCAGAACGGATTTTATGGCGGTGGTATCGGTCTACAAGGACAGCGCAAAGAAGAAGGCAAACCTCCGTCTGCTGCCCATCTATGCAGAGAAATTTGACAAAAACGGCTCAGGGGGACTCAGCGGATTTCTGCGGTTTATTGACTCAATGCTTAAAAACAAGAAGGATTTCCAGTCCGCTTCGGCTGTTTCGTCCATAAGCGACAGCGTTTCTGTAAAGACCATTCACAAGTCCAAGGGGCTTGAATATCCCTTTGTATTCCTGTGCAGAAGCTTTGTGAAATTCAATCTGAGAGATACCTCGGGCAAGATAGTTTTCTCTCCCTTCCCCGACGGCAGCGGCAGCAGCGTGGGATTTCGAATAACCGACGGGGCAAAGTATGCCGTTTACGAGTCATTCCCCAGAGAGGTGCTCAGCGAAATGCTGAAAAAAAGCCAGCGTGACGAAGAAATGATGCTTCTTTATGTGGCTCTCACCCGTGCAAAATACAAGCTTTTCATTACCCGAAGAAATGACAGCGAACCTATAAGCGCAAAGCGTACTGTTGGCGACAGGCGAAATGAGCTTGCAGAGCTTATTGTAAAAAACGAAACGGGCTGTGACTGCCGTGAAGCGGTGGGAGAATGTATGTGTATGGAGCAGTGGCTTGATGTGGCACTGTCCCTGTTTGAAAACGAAGAGGATATCACCGAAAAACATTCGGGTGAATGTAAGGTAATTTTCACAGGCGGAAAAATTTCCGACGAAAGCGTTTCGGAGGAGGACGCAGCTTCTCCCGCTGCCCTGCCCGATGAAACCAGGGCAAAAATACTCAGAGAAAATCTTGTCTGCGATTATGACGATACCCTGTCCGTCACCGCTTCAAAGCTCACCGTAAGCGAGATAGCCAAAAAGCACGAACCGAGGCTGAGAAGATTTTTCGGTGAAACTGCCCGAAAAAAAGCCGCAAAAAAGGCTGCGGCAGGGATATCCGCCGCCGACCGAGGCACCGCAGTTCACGAATTTATGCAGTTCTGCGATATAGAAAAGCTTGCGGCAGTGTCGCAATGTGAACGTGACAAAGCCATTTCCGAGGAAGCCGCTCGGCTTTGCAGGACGGGACATCTCACCGAAAAACAGGCAGAATGTGCCGACTCCGAAATGATAGGAGCATTTCTTGACAGCGAAATTTGCGGCAGGCTTATTCGCTCGGGAAATGTTATGAGAGAAAGAAAATTCCTGGTGAAAATTGCCGATTTATGTATTGATGAAGAAATTCTTGACAATTCGGGGCTGAGGGTTTATAATAATACCGAGGGAATGCTGCAGGGCGTTGCCGATCTGCTCTTTGAGGAGGACGGCAGGCTGATACTTATTGACTACAAGACAGACAGATACATCACTCCCGAGCAGCTGAAAGCCCGTTACGGTATGCAGCTGTATCTTTACGCAAAGGCTCTTTCCCTTATCCTCGGAAAGCCCGTTTCCGAAGCGTATCTCTACTCATTTGAGCTTGGAGCGGCGGTAAGGACGGAGCTTTCTCCCGAAAATATAATCATATGAAGCGCTTTTCCCTATGCGGATAATATAAAAGGATCCTGCGGCGGCTTTGCGCCGTCCCAACGGCTCTGAAAGGAATGGTCAAATTATGGAAAACAATAACGCAAGACGCCCCAAAGCCGCACCAAAGCCCGTACCTGTGGCAGGAATGCTCCTGTCATCGGTAATTCTCGGAGTAAGCATAATTATTGCGGGAGTCTCGGTCACAGGCTCGGTGAAAAAGCTCACCGCCGCTGTGGAAGCCCAGACCTTTTCATCAAGCTACTCCTCACCATCTAACATTACCGTTAACAACACTGCTCCCAAGAATTACTTCACCGAGACAGAGGCTGCGGCTTACCTTAATATGACCGTTGACGAGATAAGGGCGGCTATCACCAAAAAGGAGATAAAGGAGTACGTCAAGACCTCCGCAGGATATTCCATTTCCAAGAACGTGCTTGACGATTACTTTGAGCAGAAGGCTTACGAGAGCCTTAATGCAGCTAATTCCGAAAATCCCGAAAGCTGATGCCGCCCCGAAAAGGTGGAAACAGTATGACAGACAGAATAAAAGTAAAAATAAATCATCACCCTGTAAGCTATCGCTGTATCGAATTATTCGGCGGAATGTTTGTGTGTTTTTTTCTGATGGTTGCGGCAAAAGCATACAACTCGATTGGACTGATGATCGGTTCAATTGTAAGCCTGATTGCAATATTTGGGGTAGGCGAATTTTTCAGCGCTATAAACGGTTTCCTTTCCGTCTATGACGGAGCCATACACTTTCGCTACATAAAATACGAGTCAAGTATCCCTCTCGGTGACATCACCGAGATAAGTTACGGGGTATACACAGAATATGCGGGACGAATGAGTACAAAGCGCATTGCTCTGAATATTAAAACAAGTGACGGCGAGGAACATTCCTTCAATGACAAGATAAACGAGGAAGAGCTTGCCTCCTCACTTGACACAAACAGCAAGTGCAATGTTCCCATAATAAGAATATACAGATTTTTAGCACAAATGCTTCCCAATAAGGCTAAGGGGTATGTTAAGCCGGAGAGCATCGGAGATATGCTTTAACCCGCAAGCAAACAGATAAAATAATACCGAAAATCGGGGGATAATATGTTGATAGATTTTTTTGTTACCATCACCTATTATTTAGTTATCATCTCGTGGATATTATTCTTCATAATGCAAAGCGTATGGAAAAAGCAGAACGATGATTTCCTTAACTTTTTAAACAATAACAGAGAGGAAATAATGAACGGCGGCAGCTGTGAATTTATGGGCTTTACATACACAAAAGAGACCCGTGTGGTACGCTTCACCTGCTGTATTTCGGTGGTCATACTGACCCTGTGCCGTTCAAGCGCCATTGTCCCGTCGGACAGATCCGGAGCAACAAAGCTTCTTTGTATCCTTATGACGCTTTTCGGCGGCTGGTGGGGTATCCCTTGGGGTCCGATACGCACTGTGCAGACTTTTTCCCAAATTGCCAAAGCAACGGAGATCTCTTTGTATGACGCTTATACCCGTGGGGTGATATGACCGAGATAAACAAAAGGGCAAATAATATTCGCAAGTTTTGAACATTCTATGAAAATATATAATAAATTACAGCACAAATCGCAGAGAAATGCGCAATAATTGACTTGTTTATTATGCAGAATTCTGTTATAATAAGAATAATAGCAGAAAATGCTAATGATCGGCTTAAAAAACCGTATTATTATTGAAAGGTGAATGATAATTATGAAAAAAGCATTTAGAACAGGTGCGGCATTATGCTTATCCGCCGCTGCTCTCACAGCAATAGCTGCAAGCGCATATGCAGAAGCAATTGATTTTGAGGACGGCAACTACTCCTTTGTATCCGTAAAGACAGACGACGGCGGAGATCTTTCCGTTCTTTCCGTTGAGGAGTTCAATGGCTCAATGCAGCTCAAGGTAGACGTTCAGGACTGCTCACTCCTTCCCAAGATCCTTTTCAGTATGAACGATATCGTTGGTACCGAAAACCTCTCCAATGTTGACAAGATCTATATGGACATTACATTTGCCTCTAAGGACGGCGTAACAGCTCCCGGCTGGATAGGCGGCTGCTTAGGAACTTCAGGCGCAGACGATATTCCTGCATGGGATCAGACCGATTTTGAGGGCGGCGAATACGAGAACCCCGTTTCCGAGCCTATGACAATTGAAAGAAAATTCCTTCTCCCTTCAAAGAAGTTTGTAAGCGGCACCGAAGGCTCTAATGCACAGCTTATGAGATGGGGTACCGAAGTACCTTACTATATGTACGTTGACAATATCAGAATTCTCGACGCAGACGGCAACGAAATGCCCCTTATGATCTCTGCTGCTCCTGCTGAGGAAGCAGTTGAAGAAGCACCTGCAGAAGAAGCTGCAGAGACTCCCGCTGAGGAAACACCCGCAGAGACTCCCGCTGAGGAAGCACCTGCTGAGACAGCTGCCGAAACACCCGCTTCCGACGGAAACACATCATCCTCCAATACAGGAAACACAGCAGCCGCTTCTGTTGCAGCAATAGCTGTATGTGCAGCAGGACTTGCTGTTATCAGCCGCAGAAAGTAATCCACATATATTGTCTCATAAAGTGCAGAATGAACTCCTCTCATTCTGCACTTTAAATTTGGATATGCTAATTTGTTGTATATCGACACAAATCAGACTTTTCAAGCCAACTTATTTGTGGATTTATACATATTTTTATTTTCCTATTGACATAATCACACATACATGATATAATACTTAAGTACAAAAAATAAAGCAGAGCTTTCCGCTCTCACCCTGCTGCAAAGGCACGCAGTGGTCAATAATTTTTTTGATAAGTCCGCAGTATCCATATGTGTATGTGCGGATAATCCGGAAAAATTATACGGCGGAGCTTTGGTTCTGCCGTTTTTTATTTCACATTCATTTATAGTTAATTTGATTATTTGGGGGTGCTCGCCATAGCTAACAAGGATAGCAAGGAGCTTCAGATCAATGAAGAAATCCGTGACAAGGAGATCAGAGTAATAGGTCCCGACGGCGCACAGCTGGGTCTTATGTCCGCAAGGGACGCACAGAAGCTTGCCGCAGAAAAGGATCTGGATCTTGTAAAGATCGCACCGCAGGCTGTTCCGCCCGTGTGCAAGATCATGGACTACGGAAAGTATTTGTTTGAACAGGCTAAGCGTGAAAAGGAAGCAAGAAAAAATCAGAAGGTAGTCGAGATAAAGGAGATCAGAATGTTCTCCACCATTGACACTCACGATTTTGAAACCAAAACAGCTCAGGCTGTCAAATTCCTCAAGGGCGGAGATAAGATAAAGGTTTCCGTTCGTTTCCGTAAGCGTGCCATCGCTCATCCTCAGCTTGGAGAAGAGCTGCTTGAAAAATTCAAGGAAGCCTGCGCCGAAGCAGGAGTCGTTGAAAAGCCTGCAAAAATGGAGGGAAGAGCTCTTGTGATGTTCGTTTCCCCCAAGGCTTCAAAGTAACCGATCATTTCAAAATAACTGTAAAAATAAAGGGAGGATATTTCTATGCCAAAGCAGAAGACTCATTCCGGAGCTAAGAAGCGTTTCAAGCTCACTAAGACCGGTCTCGTTAAGTATCAGAAGACCAACAAGAGACACAGACTCACTCAGAAGGATCACAAGCGCAAGAGAATTGCTCGTAATATGGGCGTTGCAGGTTCAGCTAATGCTGCTACACTCAGAGAACTTATGCCCTACAAGTAATCGGTAAGGCTCGTATTTCAAGAACTGAACAATAATACATTTGGAGGTAAAATACTATGGCTCGTGTTAAGGGAGCAATGGCTACTCGCAAGAGAAGAAATAAAACATTAAAGCTTGCCAAGGGTTACTGGGGCGCAAAGAGCAAGCATTTCAAGATGGCTAAGGAAGCCGTAATGAAATCCGGCAACTACGCTTATATCGGCAGACGTCTCAAGAAGCGTGATTTCAGAAAGCTCTGGATCACAAGAATTTCCGCTGCCTGCAAGATGAACGGTATGAACTATTCTACATTTATGAACGGTCTCAAGAAGGCAGGCATCACTCTCAACAGAAAGATGCTCTCCGAGATCGCAATCAGCGACGCAGCAGGTTTTACAGCTCTTACTGAAAAGGCTAAGGCTGCTCTTTAATTTAAGGCAAACAGGCTGTATCACAAAGGCGTTGTCCGTTGTGGTACAGCTTTTTTGAATATGGAGGCTGCAAAGTGCAATGACCGATTATAACCGCATATTTTCCGCCGATAATGAAAAAATAAAGCTTTACCGTAAGCTTACCGAGGACAAAAAAGCAAGACGCAAAGAAAACAAATTCACCATCGAGGGGGCAAGGCTGGTTTCCGATGCTGCCGCCGAGGCTATAGAGCTGCACAGTGTTTTTTTCACCGAAATCGCAATGGAAAAATACGGCGAAGCTCTGGAGCTTCTTTTCAAAAAATATTCCTCAAAAATATTCAACATCATCTCCGAGGAGCTGTCAAGAGAGCTTTCCGACACTAAAATGCCCCAGGGAATTTTTGCCGTCTGCTCAATGCCCACAGCCAACAAATCGGAAATATACGGTAAAATAAAGAGCGGCAGCAGGGTGCTGATACTTGACAATATCCAGGACCCCGGAAATATGGGCACTATGCTCAGAACTGCCGACGCCTGCGGTATTGACTGCGTTATCCTCTGCTCCTGCTGCGATATTTACAATCCCAAGACAGTCCGCTCGGCTATGGGCAGCATTATGAGAGTGGCTGTCATTTCGGACGATATTCAAAATGCGGTGAGCGAGATGAAGCTTCGGGGCATACCCGTTTTTGCCGCAGTTATCTCGGACAGCGCAAAGTCCCTTACAGACTGCGATTTCTCGGAGGGCGGAGCGGTCATGATAGGCAACGAGGGCAATGGCTTATCCGAATATGACGCCGCGCTTGCTGACGTTATGCTCACCATAAAAATGCACGGAACTATAAATTCCCTTAATGCCGCTATGGCTGCGGGGATAATTATGTGGGAGCTTTCCAAGGGCAAGGGGGGACGGAAATGAATACAGACGACGGAGCATATTACCGCAGGCTTTACAGGCTATGGGCGGTCATTGCATTCGGCGCGGCTTCAAAAAAACTTTCCGAACTGTATGAACGCTTCGGCAATGCAGAAAGCCTTTACGCCGCCGTTACTCAGGACGAGACGGTGAGAAACGGTCTCCCCGCGGAAACTGTTCGGGGAGCCGACAGCATCACACTGTCCTCTGCCGAGAGAGTTATGGAGCTTTGCGAAAAGCAGAAGATAAAGATAGTTACTGCGGACGAGGAAGCATTTCCCACAAGGCTCAGGGAAATTTACAATCCCCCTACGGTGCTTTTTTACAAGGGCGACATTTCGGGCATAAACGACAGGCTGAACATTGGCGTGGTGGGAACAAGAAAGCCATCGGATTACAGCAGGAAAACTGCTGCCGCTATCGTACATACCCTTGCAAAGCACGGCTTTGACATCATAAGCGGCTTTGCGGAGGGCATTGACATCTGCGCTCACCTTGAGTGCATCAAAAGCGGCGGCAGGACCTTTGCGGTAATAGGTTCGGGGCTTGATTATCCATATCCCAGAAACAATATACCCTACCGTGAAATAATCGAGGAAAACGGAGCGATCATTTCCGAATTTCTCCCCGGCACACAGCCCTATCCCGCAAATTTCCTGCTGAGAAACCGCATACTTGCGGGGCTTTCTATGGGAGTTGCGGTCATTGAAGCAGGGGTGCAGAGCGGCTCACTCAACAGCGCCGCCCACGCAGTAAGTCAGGGCAAGCCCGTATTTGCCGTTCCGCCCTGTGACCTGTTTGACAACAGATATAAGGGAAACGTTTCACTTATCAGAGAGGGAGCTATACCCCTGATGGGTGCCCGAGATATCTTCGGAGAATACTGCGTAAATACATCGCATATAATAGTCGCAAACGAAAACACCGCCGCGCAGCTTGCAAAAATAAAGGAGATAGCGGACAAGGCTGCCGAGGCGGAACGGGAAAATGATAAAAAGAGCACCGCCTCCACGAAAAGCTCTCATAAAAAGGCGGAGGACATTTCTAAGCAAAAGCAAATGTCTGCTCCCGAAATGCAGCCACGCAAGTTAAGTGCAGAGAAGCTTGAAAGCTTTTCCGACCCCCTTCAGAAAAACATTGTAGCAAAGCTTTCGGAAAATGCTTCTATGAGAGCGGACGAGCTTGCCGCAGAGCTTGACTCGGAAATTGATGAAATTCTAACGGCTCTCACCGAGCTTGAAATAATGGGTAATATTCAGTCCCAAAGCGGAAATTACAGCCTTGCGGACTGATTTAAAAATATAAATATGCTTTTATCACTCGGATAAAAGCCTGCTGCGTAAACAGCCGCAGCAACGGAAAGGAAGATAATATGTCAAATCTCGTTATCGTGGAGTCGCCCTCAAAAGCGAAAACCGTTCAGAAATATTTAGGTCAGGGCTTTGAGGTCGCCGCCTCAATGGGTCACGTGAGAGACCTGCCCAAATCCAAGCTGGGCGTTGATATAGAAAACGATTTTGAGCCTGTTTACGTTCCTATGAAGGACAAGGAGGAGGTTATCTCCTCTCTGAAAAAGGCTGCAAAAAAAGCAGACAAGGTCTATCTCGCAGGAGACCCCGACCGAGAGGGAGAGGCTATTTCCTGGCACCTTGCACAGCTTCTTGACATTCCTATGGACGCACCTGTTCGTGTTACCTTCAATGAGATAACAAAAACGGGAGTACAGAACGGTATGGCTCACCCTCGTTCCATTGATCTCGATCTGGTAAATGCCCAGCAGGCAAGGCGAATACTCGACAGAATTGTGGGCTACAAGCTTTCCCCTTTCCTTTGGAAAAAGGTAAGGAGAGGTCTTTCCGCAGGTCGTGTTCAGTCTGCGGCTGTCAAGATGATAGTTGACAGGGAAAAGGAGATAAACGCATTCAAGCCCGAGGAATACTGGTCTATTGAGGCGAAAATGACAGCTCCTTCCTCAAAGAAGCAGTTTGACGCCACATTTGTGGGAATGGACGGGGCAAAGACCGAACTTCATTCCGAAAGCGAAACAAACGCAGTTCTCAAAAGACTTGAGGGCGCACAGTTTAATGTTACGGGAGTAAAAAAATCCGTAAGAAGAAAGTCCCCCGCCGCCCCATTTACCACATCTACAATGCAGCAGGAAGCTTCCAAAAAGCTGGGCTTCCAGACCTCAAAAACTATGAGAGCCGCTCAGCAGCTTTACGAGGGCGTTGAAATAGAGGGAATGGGCGCTGTGGGTCTTATCACATATATGAGAACGGACAGCCTGAGAGTTTCCGATGAAGCAAGGGCTGCGGCTTACAAATATATCGAGGAAAAGTACGGAAAGACCTATCTGCCTGCCTCCCCCAAGGTATACAAGACAAAGGCAGGGGCACAGGACGCCCACGAAGCTATCCGTCCCTCCACTCCCGAGCTTACCCCCGAAAGAGTCAAGGACAGCCTTACTCCCGAGCAGTACAAGCTTTACAAGCTCATTTGGGAGAGATTTATCGCAAGCCAGATGGCAAATGCTCTGATGGACACCGTTTCCGTTGATATTGACGCAAACGGCTGCGCTTTCAAGGCTACGGGATATTCCGTTAAATTTGACGGATTTACGGTACTCTACGAGGAGTCAAAGGACGACGAGGAAAACAAGGTGCTACCCGAGATAAACACGGGAGATGTGCTGAAGCTCAAAAATATCGAGGGCAAGCAGCATTTCACCCAGCCCCCCGCACGATACACAGAAGGCTCATTTATCAAGGCAATGGAGGAAAACGGCATAGGCAGACCATCCACATATGCTTCAACCATTTCCACCATAATAAACCGTTTCTATGTTGAGAGAGACGGAAAGCAGCTCAAGCCTACGGGCCTGGGCGAAGTGACCACCGACCTGCTGAAAGCACATTTCAAGCAGATAGTTGACACAAAGTTCACCGCCCAGATGGAAAGCAGCCTTGATAAGATTGAAATCGGCGAAAAGGACTGGGTGGAAACTCTCAGGGATTTCTACGGCGATTTCTCCGACACCCTTACTAAGGCGGAAACCTCTATGGAGGGCAAGAGAGTGAAGGTGCCCGACGAGGAGACCGACGAGATATGCGAGGTCTGCGGAAAGCCTATGGTCATCAAGATAGGCAGATTCGGAAGATTTCTTGCCTGCACAGGCTTTCCCGAGTGTACCAACACCAAGAAGATAGTCAAGCCCACAGGCGGTATATGCCCTCTCTGCGGCAAAAAGATACTTGCCAAAAAATCCAAAAAGGGCAAAAAATATTTCGGCTGCGAGGATAATCCAAACTGCTCGTTTATGACCTGGGACACCCCCGTTTCCGACAAATGCCCCAAGTGCAATGACGGCACTACTCTTTTCAAGAAGGGCGGAAAAATGTTCTGCCTGAAAGAGGGCTGCGGATACGAGGTAGCTATCAAAAAGGAAAAATAATTATGGATAAAAATATAACCGTTATCGGCGCAGGTCTTGCAGGCTGCGAGGCAGCGTGGGCGGCGGCAAACAGGGGGGCAAGGGTAAGGCTTATTGAAATGAAGCCCCAAAAATACTCCCCTGCCCACAAATACAAGGGCTTTGCGGAGCTTGTCTGCTCAAATTCTCTGAAAGCCTCCCGCATAAATTCGGCGGCTGGGCTTCTCAAGGAGGAAATGCGCAGGCTCGGCTCCATCACCGTTCCCTGCGCCGAGGAAAATGCTGTGGCGGCAGGAGGGGCATTGGCTGTTGACAGGGAAAAATTCTCCGACAGCGTTACGGAAAAAATTCTCTCCCACCCGAACATCACCCTTGTTTCGGGTGAGCAGGAGGACATTCCCCTGGGGTACTGCGTAATTGCCAGCGGCCCTCTTACCGCAGGAAGGCTTGCGGACAATATCGGTGAGATATGCGGAAAAAGGCTCAGCTTCTTTGACGCAGCCGCACCAATCGTAACATTCGAGTCAATTGATATGAACAAGGCTTTCTTTGCCGCACGATACGGCAGAGGGGGGGACGATTACATCAACTGCCCCTTTACAAAGGAAGAATATCTTGCTTTTCATCACGAGCTGATAAACGCGGAGTCCGCTCCCGTTCACGATTTTGACCGCCCCGAAAATGCACGGGACGATTTCACCGTTTACGAGGGCTGTATGCCTATCGAGGTGCTTGCCAAAAGGGGCGAGGACGCTGCAAGATACGGTGCTATGAAGCCTGTGGGAATTACCGACAGAAGAACGGGATTTAAGCCCTATGCGGTGGTGCAGCTGAGACGTGAAAATGCGGAGGGGACACTTTTTAATCTTGTGGGATTTCAGACAAATCTCAGATTTCCCGAGCAGAAGCGGGTCTTCTCGATGATACCGGGACTTGAGAGGGCGGAGTTTGTGAGGTACGGCGTTATGCACCGCAATTCCTTTATCGACTCCCCGAGACTGTTAAACGGCGATTTTTCAATGAGAAGCCGCCCCGAGATTTATTTTGCAGGACAGATAACAGGCGTTGAGGGCTATATGGAGTCCGCCGCTTCGGGAATTATGGCAGGTATAAACATCGTCCGCCGAATGGAAGAAAAGAAACCGCTCATTCTCCCCCGTGAAACGATGATAGGCGCATTGTCACGATACATTTCCGATGAAACCGTAGAGAATTTTCAGCCTATGGGGGCAAATATGGGTATTCTCCCCGATATCGGCAGGCGGATAAAGGACAAGCAGGAACGCTATCAGGCTGTTGCCGACAGGGCTTTGGAGGCTTTTGAGGGATATTTAAAGGAGATAAACGAGCTATGAACAACAAGGTAAAATTCATTCTCACTATTGTAATTATTGTTCTCGCTCTCGCTTGCAGTATTCTGAATATCATCGGCGGGGATTACGTTTTGTCGGTGATATGGGGAGCTGTTGCTGTGCTTAATATCATTTCAATAATTCTGATACTGAAAAAGAAGTGATCATATGAATGACGTAATTTACGAGTTTGAATCAGAGATGAAATACAGACGGCTGAAACCGAAGAAGTATATTGCTATACTGATAATCGGGCTTCTGATATCTGTTCCGAGACTTTTACTATCCGTTGTGGTGATATTGTCCTACTTATTGATAAGAACAGAAATTGTTCAATCGGATATCCAGTTCATTGCCGTATATTCACTGTTATTCTTTTTTCTTCCTCTGACTGTTTTTATTGGAACAATTATATTATTTAGAGCAAAGGCACTTCTGAAATTCACATTCAGAAGTGAAGCGGTTGATATACATATCGTTTCCAAAAAAAAGACGGTCACTGTCCCCTATTCAAAAATCACCGCTGTCAGGTCGAACAGCTTATGTTATTTTTTCTATACAAGCAAAAATCTTGCCTATCTGCTTTCCAAAGAGGCTTTGGGAAATGTGAGCAATGAGGAATTTTCTGAATTTATACTTGAGCATATGGGCATTAAGGTCATTGAACTTATTGAAAGGAAATGATATATATGAACATTATCGTTGACGCATTCGGCGGAGACAACGCTCCTCTCGAGGTCATAAAGGGCTCAGCTCAGGCTGTGGCTGATTTCGGCGTGGAGGTAACTCTCACGGGAAATGAAAAAATAATCAAGGAGACCGCCGAGAAAAACGGAATAAGTCTCGATAAAATTTCCATAATACATACCGAGTCGGTGATAGACATTCACGAGGAGCCTACAGAGATCGTCAAGAGCCGCAAGGACTGCTCTATGGCGCTGGGATTGCAGGCACTGGCAGACGACAAGGGCGACGCATTCGTAAGCGCAGGCAGCACGGGTGCGCTGGTGGTAGGCTCCACCTTTATCGCAAAGCGTCTCAAGGGCGTAAAGCGTCCCGCTCTTGCTCCCATTCTCCCCACCGCAAATGGTCATCTCATTCTTATGGACGGCGGCGCAAACGTTGACTGCCGACCCGAAATGCTTATGCAGTTTGGAATTATGGGCAGCTGCTATATGGAAAAGGTAATGGGCATAAAGTCCCCCAAGGTAGGACTTCTGAACGTTGGCGCAGAGGACACCAAGGGCAGAGAGCTTGACAAGGAGGCTTACAAGCTTCTTTCCGCCGCCCCCGTCGATTTCTACGGCAACCTTGAAGCAAGAGAAATGCCAAAGGGTGTTTGTCAGGTGGCTGTTTCCGACGGATTTACGGGAAACATTGCCCTGAAACTGTATGAGGGTATGGGCTCTTTCTTTGCGGGAGAGCTGAAGGGTATGCTCACAGAAGGTATCACCGGCAAGCTCGCTGCCCTGCTCATTATGAAAAAGGTGAAGGCATTCAAGAAAAAGCTTGATTACAAGGAAGTGGGCGGTGCTGTGCTGATGGGCATTTCCAAGCCTGTTATCAAGGCTCACGGCAGCTCGGACGCAAGGGCTTTCTACAATGCCATAAGGCAGGCAAAGCAGTGCGTTGACGGTGATGTTATCGGTGAGATATCAAGAGCGCTGGAAAGCTGCAAGGCTAAAAGCGAATGATTTGAAGCTGATATCCGTCCCGCCGGTATTTTGTAAATAATCCGTAAAAGTTTCCAAAAGCTATTGACTTTTAAGAACAGATGTGCTACAATATAAGAAAGGATATGTCTTAAATGACAGACAAGGCTTTAAGCGAAAGGCTTGCCGCCTTTGAAGAAAAGATCGGCTACAGCTTTAAGAATAAAAATCTGCTTCACGAAGCCCTTTCCCACTCCTCCTATGCAAACGAGTGCAAAAAGGGAAGAAATTCAAACGAAAGGCTTGAATTTCTCGGTGACAGTGTACTTTCCATTGTTATCTCGGAGCATCTTTTCAATCATTTCAAGCATCTGCCCGAGGGCGACCTGACCAAAATAAGGGCGTCGCTTGTATGCGAAAAGGCGCTGTTTGAATTTTCAAAGCAGATATCTCTCGGAGAATTCATTCTTCTTGGCAAGGGAGAGGAAAATACGGGGGGCAGAAACCGTCCCTCCATCGTTTCCGACGCATTTGAAGCGGTAATTGCGGCTGTTTTCCTTGACGGCGGTATGGAAGCCGCAAGGGAATATGTTTTAGGCTTTATCCCGAAGGACCTTGACAAAAACTCCGCAAAGAAGCTCCAGGATTACAAGACTATTTTACAGGAGATCATTCAGCGAAATCCCGAGGAAAAGGTTGAGTATGTTCTGAGAAGCCAGTCGGGTCCCGACCATGACAGGCATTTTGTGGTGGAGGTCTGCCTTAACACCAACGTTATCGGTCACGGAGAGGGTCACAGCAAGAAGCAGGCGGAGCAGCAGGCTGCAAAGGAAGCGCTGAGACTTATGGGCTGCGAGGTCTGATATGAGCCACTCAAACATCTCCATTTTTATCCCTCATATGGGCTGCCCAAATGCCTGCTCCTTCTGCGACCAGCGGATAATAAGCAGCACCTCTCACGCCCCCACCCCCGATGAGGCGGAGGATATCATCAGAGGTGCCTATGAGCACATAAGCTCACCCGAGGACAGGGCGCAGACAGAGATAGCCTTTTTCGGCGGCAGCTTTACGGCTATCGACAGGGACTATATGGTCGCCCTGCTTGAACGCGCTTCAAAATATCTGAAAACGCCCGAACAAGACGGCTTTCGCAGTATAAGAATTTCCACTCGTCCCGACTGCATTGACGAGGAAATTCTTATGCTGCTGAAAAAATTCGGCGTTGGTGCAATAGAGCTTGGGGCGCAGTCAATGAGAGACAGCGTTCTGAATGCAAATCTCAGAGGTCATACCGCAGAGGACGTTAAAAGGGCTTCACGTCTTATAAAAGAAATGGGCTTTGAGCTTGGGCTGCAGATGATGGTGGGGCTTTACAAAAGCACTCACGAGGACGAAATATTCACAATGAACGAGATAATCGGGATTTGTCCGAAAACTGTGCGGATATATCCTGTGGCGGTGCTTCGGGGAACATATCTGGCAGAGCTTTTTGACAAGGGTGAATATGTGCTTTATCCATTCGATGAATGTATTTCCCTCTGTGCAAGACTTATGAAAGGCTTTACCGAAGCAGGGATAAAAATAATCCGTCTGGGACTTCACGCAGAGGAAAGCGTTGAGGACAGGTCTGTGGCAGGCTTTTATCACCCTGCGCTGGGCGAACTTGTCCGCTCGGAATGGGTGAAGGGTATTATTGAGAATGAGCTTTCCGAAAGCGGCTTTGCGGAGTGCAGGGCAGCAAACCGCAATATGAGTATCCTTGTGGGTCACAAGCGGTCGAACAGGGCGTATTTTGCGGACAAGAGAGTTTCATTCATTCGTGACGACAGCCTGCCTCCTGAAATTATTTCCGTAAACGGCAGAGAATTTACCATACAATAATTTGGCAAAAGAATTAAATTCAGAGGTTTTAATATGTACTTAAAATCACTTGAGCTTCAGGGCTTCAAGTCCTTTCCCGATAAAATAAGGCTGGACTTCGGCAAGGGCATAACTGCAGTTGTGGGTCCCAACGGAAGCGGAAAATCCAACATCGGTGACGCTGTGCGCTGGGTGCTGGGCGAGCAGTCCTCGAAAACTCTCCGTGGAGCGAAAATGGAGGACGTTATCTTTGCGGGAACCGAGCTTCGCAAGCCTATGGGCTTTGCGGCAGTCACACTTTGCATTGTAAACGACAAGGGCATTTTAAATATTGACGCTCCCGAGGTAACGGTGACGAGAAAGCTTTACAGAAGCGGTGAGAGCGAATATATCATAAACGGCGCACAGGTTCGCTTGAAGGACGTTTCCGAGCTTTTTATGGATACGGGTCTTGGACGAGACGGCTATTCAATTATCGGACAGGGACGTGTTGCGGAGATAGTTTCCTCTAAATCCGGCGAGAGGCGAAGCATTTTCGAGGAAGCCGCAGGCATTTCAAAATTTCGTTTCAGAAAAGCGGAGGCTCAGAGGAGACTTGCTCAGGCGGAGGAAAATATCCTGAGACTGACAGACATCATCTCCGAGCTTGAAAGCAGAGTTGAACCCCTCAGAAAGCAGTCGGAAAAGGCGGCGCAGTTTATCGAGCTTTCCGAGGAGAAAAAATCCCTTGAGATAACCGTCTGGGTACACGAGCTGTCCGAGCTTCGTGCAAAGCTTTCCGAGCTTTCGGACAAGCTGCTTATCAACACTTCGGAATATTCCTCCTGCGAGGCGGATATTGAGCGTCTCGAAGAGGAATACAGAACGGTTTACAGCGACATCGCCAAGGGAAATATCCGAATTGAACAGCTGAGAACTGCTATTCTTGACGCAGAAAAAGCGAATACGGGGCTTCACGCCGATATTGCGGTTTATAAAAACGAGATAACTCATTATAGTGAGAACATTGAAAATCTGGAAAAGCAGATGGAGAACGCCAAGCTGACAGACAGCGAAAACAGGCGGCTCACTGAGGAAAAGATTGCTCAGATAGACAGGATAGGCAGGGATATCGAGCAGGCTGACAAGGATTTTTCCGATGCTGAGGAAAGGCTGAAAGAAGCTGCAGGCAGGCAGGACGGCTTTGAAAAGGAATTTTCGGGTCACGCCGCAGAGCTTAACAGGCTTTATATCAGGCAGTCCGAGCTGAAAATAACCGCAAGCTCCTCGGATAATGCGCTGAAAGAAATAGCAGAGCAGGAAAATACCGCAAATGCACAGCTTGAAGCCATTTCCGAAAGCAGAAAAAATCTTGAGAACGAGCGGAAAGAGGTGCTTGACGGTTTAAAGCTCCTTGAAGAGAAAAAAGCCGAGCAGGAAAACCGTTCGAGCGGTATGAACAGGCTGTTTTCCGCAAAATCCGAAAAGCTTTCCGCCGCCGAAAAGGAGCTTTCCGAGCTGACTCTCGGCGTAAGGGACAAGGAAAACAGGATAAAGATCTTACAGGATCTGGAAAATTCGATGGAGGGCTTCGGTCACGCCGTTAAGCAGGCTCTTAAAGCGGGAAAAAGCGGCAGGATAGGCGGAATTGTCGGTTCGGTGGCGCAGATACTCACTGTTCCCTCGGAATACAGCGTGGCTGTGGAAACGGCTCTGGGCGGCGCACTCCAGAACATTGTCACCGAGGACGAGGAAGCGGCAAAGCGCAGTATCCGTATGCTCAAGGATATGAACGCAGGAAGAGCCACATTTCTCCCCATTACCTCGGTAAAGGGAAACAGGTTAAATGAAAGCGGGCTTGAAGGCTGTCAGGGATTTGTGGCACTGGGCTGCGATATTGTTACATACGATACTAAATTCACGGGTATCGTAAATTCTCTGCTGGGCAGAACGGTAATTGCCGAGGACATCGACTGCGCAGGCAGCATTGCAAAAAAATATAACTACAGATTTAAAATAGTCACCCTTGACGGTCAGGTGGTCAATGCGGGCGGTTCATTTACGGGAGGTTCAGCAAGCCGCTCCTCGGGCGTTCTCACACGTAAAAACGAGATAGAGCGGTTAACTGCCGAGTTAACTGCCGATGAAAACCGTCTCGGGGAGATGAAGTCCAAAGCCGCCGCACTGAAAGCCGAGACCGACAAAATGCGTATCGACCTCGAAGCGGTAAAGGACGAGATTCGCATTATCGAGCAGGACAGGATAAGATTTGAAGCCGAGATGAAGCGTATTGAGCAGGTGGAGGAGCAGAGTGTAAGCGGCAGAAAAAATGCGGAGGAGCAAATTGAAAGGCTAAGAAAACGTTACGCAGAAACCAAAGCCGCCGCAGAAAAAGCTGCCGCAGAGCTTGAAAAAATTGACGTACTAATTGCCGACGGCGAGGATAAATCGGGCAGAGACGGTGCAATGCTTGAAAAGCTCAAGGAGGAAAGAGAAAATATTTCCTCGGAAATGTCCGCTCTGAAAATTCGCAGGGCAGAGCTTGAAAAGGACAGAGAAGCCGCAAAAGAAAGCCTTGCCGCTCTTGAGGAGCAGAGCAGGAGCATCGGCGACAGCTCTGTGAAGTCCGCACTTGCTATTGAAGAGCAGAAAAAGCTCATTGCCGAAAAGGAAGAGCTTATCCGTCAGCGTGAAAGCGAGCTTAAAGGCGCAGGCGACAGGACTGCCGAGATAAACTCGGAAATTGCCGAGACTCAGAGCAATAATCTTGAGCTTGAAAGACGTTCAAACGAAATTCGCAGCAGGATAAAGGAGCAGAACTCCGAAAAGGAAAAATTCGGCGCAGAAAAGACCCGTCTCGAGGAGCGGCACAAGTCGGCTCAGACCGCTTATGACAAGATAATTTCCGATATGGCTGAGCAGTATGAGCTGTACCCTTCTGAGGCGGAGGAGATTGCCATAAAGGACGCTGACAACGCCGAAATAAGTATGCGTTTGGGCACCGTAAAGCAGAAAATAAGAGCTTTAGGAACGGTAAATCTCTCGGCAATCGAGGAATACAAGGAAGTCTCGGAGCGATACGAATTTATGTCGGGACAGCTTTCTGATGTGAACAATTCAAAGCGTGAGCTTGAAAAGCTTATTGACGAGCTTACCGAAACTATGAAGCAGAAATTCTCCGAAAGCTTCAATATCATAAATCAGAACTTCAAGCAGATATTCACCGAGCTTTTCGGCGGCGGAAAGGCTGAGCTTACCCTCACCGACCCCGATGATGTGCTTGAATCGGGAATTGAGATAAACGTGGCTCCCCCGGGCAAGGTCATAAAAAGCTTATCACTGCTGTCGGGCGGCGAGCAGGCGTTTGTGGCTATTGCAATTTACTTTGCCATACTGAGGCTTCGTCCTGCGCCTTTCTGTATCCTTGACGAGATAGAGGCGGCGCTTGACGATATGAACGTTACCAGATACGCTCAGTATCTTCACAATTTTACCGATACCACTCAGTTTATCACCGTTACCCACCGTAGAGGTACTATGGAGGAAGCGGACGTTATGTACGGCGTTACAATGCAGGAAAAGGGCATTTCAAGGCTTCTGAAAATGGAACAGCCCCCTGCGGAAGATATCACCGAATAAATTCAGGAGGAATAGCTATGGGATTTTTTGAAAAAATTGCCGAGGGCATCAAAAAAACAAGGGACTCTATGATGGGAAAGGTCAATTCCCTGCTGAACTCCTTTACAAAGATAGACGAGGATTTTTTTGAGGAGCTTGAGGAAACTCTGATTATGTGCGACATCGGCGTGCAGACCTCTGTGGATATCTGCTCGGAGCTTAGAAAGGCTGTGAAGGAAAAAGGCATAAAAGAGCCGGCGCTCATAAAGGACGAGCTGAAAAGGATAATCGCCGAAATGCTGGGCGAGGACAAAAAGCTTAACCTTTCCTCAAAGCCTGCGGTGATTATGGTCATCGGCGTAAACGGCGCAGGCAAGACCACCACCATCGGAAAGCTTGCCGCAAGGCTCACCTCCGAGGGCAAGAAGGTCATTGTGGCGGCGGCTGATACCTTCCGTGCGGCGGCTATCGACCAGCTTCAGGTATGGGTGGAAAGAGCGGGTGCCGAGATAGTTAAGCACTCCGAAGGCTCCGACCCTGCGGCGGTGGTTTTTGACGCTATTACGGCGGCAAAGGCAAGAGGCGCGGACGTTGTTATCTGCGACACCGCAGGCAGGCTTCACAACAAGAAAAATCTTATGGACGAGCTGAAAAAGATAACAAGAATATGCCGTCAGCAGGCGGAGGGCTGCTCACTTGAGACCCTTCTTGTACTTGATGCGACTACCGGTCAGAACGCTGTAAATCAGGCGAAGCTTTTCTCCGAAACTGCCGATATTACGGGCATTGTGCTCACAAAGCTTGACGGTACGGCTAAGGGCGGCATTATCATCACCATTCACAGGGAGCTTGGTATTCCCGTAAAGCTTGTGGGCGTGGGCGAAAAGATCGACGACCTTATGGACTTTTCCGCTCACGATTATGCTGAGGCACTTTTCGTTTCCGATACGGAGTTCAGCGGAAATTATGAGAGACTTACGGGAGCCGGTGAGGAAGATCTTTCCGAAGAAATTCCCGAGGATATTCCCGAAAGCGTTTCCGAAGAGGAAACCCCGGAAGAGAATGTTCCCGAAAGTGAGACGGAGGATATTTCCGATATATCCGATGAAGAAATGTCCGAAGATATGACGGAAACAAGTGAAGAAGACATTCCCGAAGCTATCCCCGAGAATGAGACTGACGAAGAAACTGCCGACAGCGAGGAAATTTCCGAGGAAGAAAAGCCTGCGGAGAAGAAGAGTCTAAAGGACGGAAAATTCGGCTTCCTGTTCAAGGAAATAACATTTGGCAAGAAGAAAAAGGACGAGGACGAATAAGAGGTGTTTATATGAAGCTTATACTTGCTTCCAACAATAAAAACAAGCTGAGAGAATTCAGAGAGATACTTGAACCTGAGGGATTTGAGGTAGTTTCCCAGAGCGAGGCGGGAGCCGACATCGAAGTTGAAGAAACAGGCACCACCTTTGAGGAAAACGCATATCTCAAGGCAAAGGCTATTTACGATATGCTGGGGCTCCCCGTTATCGCAGACGACAGCGGACTTGAGGTAGATGCGCTGAACGGTGCGCCGGGAATATACTCCGCTAGATACGCCGAGGAGGGAAAGCGGTGCGCAAGAGTGCTTTCCGAGCTTGAGGGAGTTCCCGATGAAAAGCGGACGGCAAGGTTCAAGTGCTGCATATGCTACATTGACGAAAAGGGCGGAAAGCACGTGGTCACAGGCGTTTGCGAGGGTAAGATAGGTTATGAGAAGAAGGGCACCAACGGCTTCGGCTATGACCCTATCTTTATGTACGGCGACAAAAGCTTTGCGGAAATTTCCGCCGCGGAGAAAAACAAGGTGAGCCACAGAAGCGACGCTTTGAGGAAGTTTGAAAAAGTAATTAAGGGAGAGAAATAAAATGCTTACAAGCAAACAAAGAGCTTATTTAAGAGGAATTGCCGCCAAAGAGGACACCATTTTGCAGGTGGGCAAGGGCGGTATCGGTGAGAACCTTATCACTCAGGTAAACGATGCTCTCAAGGCAAGAGAGATAGTCAAGCTTAAAGTCCTTGAAACAGCAATGCTTTCATCTGCGGAGGCGGCAGCGGAGCTTGCGGAGGCTACAAAGTCCGAGGTGGTACAGACAATCGGCAACAAGCTTGTGCTTTTCAAGAGAAATCCACAGGAGCCTAAGATAGAGCTGCCAAAGGCAGATAAGAAAAAGTGATAACGGCACTTTTCGGCGGAAGCTTCGATCCCGTTCATTTAGGTCACGTAAATGCGGTTAAGTCCCTGCTTGAAAGCAGTCTTGCCCCCGACAGGGTAATAATTATGCCCGCATTTGTAAATCCTTTTAAGGCGGGGCTTGACACGGAAACCAGGGCAGACTGCGAGGACAGGCTGGAAATGTGCAGGCTTGCTTTTGAAAAGCTCCCCCGCTGTCGGGTTTCCGACTATGAGATAAAAAAGGGCACTCTCAGCTACACCTGTGAGACACTTGAGTATCTGCGTGGGGTATATCCCGAGGACAAGCTTATTTTAACGGTGGGAAGCGACTCCCTTGCCACTTTGCCCACCTGGAACAGATTTCCGGATATTATCCTTATCGCCCATATTGCGGCGGTGTCACGCTCTCCCGAAGAGTCGCGGAAAATAGAGGGATATGCGGAGAAGGTCAGGACTTTGGGAGGCAAGGTCACAATTATCGAGACGGAGCCTTTTGATATTTCGTCTACCGAAATTCGTAAAAAAATTGTTAACAATCAGGATATATCTTGCTATGTTGATAAAAATGTAGTACAATATATTATGTCTAAGTCTATTTATAAACAGGGTGATCGTTAAATGGCAGTTGAGATCTGCGGAGCCGATACGGAAGAAATCAAGGATATTCTGAAAATAAGACTCTCAAAGAAAAGATATACCCACAGTCTGAACGTTGCCGCCGCCGCAGAAAAGCTGGCGGAGAAATTCGGCGCAGACAGGGGAAAATGCTATCTTGCAGGGCTTATACACGATATCTGCAAGGAGATACCGCCCGAGGAGCAGCTTAAAATGGGCAGGGAATGTATCGTTCCCCTGAGCCCCGTTGAGGAGAAGATACCTGCGCTGTATCACGCTGCGGCAGGCTCCTGGTACTGCGAGCACGTTCTGCACATTGCCGACGCGGATATTCTTATGGCGGTGAGGTTCCATACTGCCGCAAGAGCGGAAATGTCACGGACGGAGGAGATAATCTACCTTGCCGACCTCATTTCCGAAGATCGTTCCTATAAAGACGTGGGAAAAATGCGCAAGCTTGCATATGAAAATTTACAGAAGGCTATGCTTGAAGCCATAAGCTTTTCTGTAAGCGACGTTATTTCCAAAGGCTCGCTTATTCCCGAAAGCACCACAGAAGCTTATAATCATTACGCTGAAATTTTCAGATGAAAGGCGGTTTTTTATGCCGGATACACTTACACAGCAGCAGAAACTTGAGATAATCGTCAAGGCTCTCGACAGCAAAAAAGCCGAGGATATCAAGGTCATCAAGGTTGGCGACCTTACCATAATTGCGGACTATTTCGTAATTGCCGACGGAACCTCAAGCACTCAGACAAAGGCTCTTGCCGACGAGGCAGAATACAAAATGCAGGAAAACGGTATCTCTCCCAACAGGGTGCAGGGAAACAACGGCTCCAACTGGGTGATAATCGACTACGGGGATATTGTAGTCCACGTTTTCAGCAAGGAGCAGAGAGATTTTTATAACCTTGAGCGTCTCTGGAGAGACGGGGAGGATATAGATATATCGGATTGGGTCAAGTAATTTTTTCTGAAAGGGGTATTTACTATGGACGAACTTAAAATGGACGGTCTTGAGCTTCCCGATACGGGAGAGACCTATGACGATCTCCCCGACGCTTCGGAAGGACTTGAAGAAACTTCTCCCGAAGCTCCCCGTCCCTCAGACAGTATGGACAATTTCGATGATATCGCTATGCCCGTACTCAGCGAAATGGACGGCTCGGATATCGCATCGCCCTCAGAGCAGGCAGCTAAATCCGTTTCACTCGATAAACCTGCCGAACCAAAGCCTATGTTCGAGGATATGTCCGCTCCTGTGAGACCTCAGAGCACACAGCAGTCCTCATCTTCGGGACGGAGTACATATCAGAGCACATCAGACTCATATCAAAGCTCTTATCAGAGCACATCGGGAAGGACAAATCCAAGAACGACCTCCTCTATGGACGATCTCTACGCTGCACGTATGGCGGTGGATCCCGAAAAATACGAAAAGGGCAAAAGAAAAACAAAGATAGTTGCGGGAGTGGGTATCGCTCTTTACGGATACAATACTCTTTCCTACCTTCTTTCGCTGATAGGCGGCGGTGGACTGTCCGCATTTCTTGATCTGGGCATTTCTGGATTTCTCCTTTATATGTTCATCAGGTTCTTTATCGGCAGCAACACCGCTAAGGAAACTCTTGCCTGGTGGATAGGCATTGATGTTGTTTTCAATATCATCGGCATTATCACCGCAGGCGTTGCCACAGCCGCATTCAGCAGCGTTGGTATGGGAGGCATTTTCGGTTTCCTTGCTGTTATGGGTATCATTACACTTATCGCAAGAGGCGTTATGCTTTATTTCCTTGTTCTTGATGACGATATTTCCGAGTACAGCAAGAACAAACAATAACTCAGATATCAAATTCATATGATATAAATTTCTTTATTTTGCAAAGGACTGATAATTTTGGAAAGATACGATCATTCCGCCATTGAAGCAAAATGGCAGAAATACTGGGAGGAGAATGAGACATTCAAGACCGATGTATGGGATTTCTCAAAGCCCAAATACTATGTTCTTGATATGTTCCCCTACCCTTCGGGCGTGGGACTTCACGCAGGTCACCCCGAGGGCTACACCGCTACCGACATTGTTTCCCGAATGAAGAGAATGCAGGGCTACAATGTGCTTCACCCAATGGGCTACGATTCCTTCGGTCTCCCCGCCGAGCAGTATGCGGTAACTACGGGCAACCACCCCAACGGCTTTACCCAGGAAAATATCAAGACTTTCTCAAAGCAGCTCAAGGAGCTGGGCTTCGATTATGACTGGTCAAAGATGGTGGCGACTTCCGACCCAAAGTTCTACAAGTGGACTCAGTGGATATTCAAGCAGCTTTATCTTGACGGCTATGCAAAGTATGTTGATATGCCCGTTAACTGGTGCGAGGAGCTGGGAACCGTTCTTTCCAACGATGAGGTCATTGACGGAAAATCAGAGCGCGGCGGCTATCCCGTTGTAAGAAAGAATATGAAGCAGTGGGTAATAGACCAGCCCGCCTTTGCAGAAAAGCTTCTCGAGGGTCTTGACGAGATAGACTGGCCCGAGTCCACAAAGGCTATGCAGCGCAACTGGATTGGCAAATCCACAGGCGTTGAGGTCAAGTTTGACATTGTGGGCGGCGGCGAGTTCAGCATTTACACCACCTGTATCGAGACAATTTACGGTATCACCTTTATGGTACTTGCTCCCGACGGAGACATCGTAAAAGAGCTTATGCCCCGCATAACCAACAAGGAAGAGGTTCAGGCATACATTGACGAGACACTCAAGAAAAACGATATGGACCGCACCGAGCTTAACAAGACCAAATCGGGCTGCGAGCTTAAAGGCGTTACCTGCATAAATCCCGTAAACGGCAAGGAAGTCAGAATGTTCATCGGTGACTTTGTACTTGCAAGCTACGGCACAGGCGCTGTTATGGCTGTTCCCTCTCACGACCAGCGAGATTTTGAATATGCTGTTGCCCATAATATTGATATGATTCAGGTAATCGACGGCGATGAAAAGCTGGGTCATGTGGACGTTTCCGAAAAGGCATTTGAAAAGGGCGAGTATCTGGGCAAGGGCTACAGGCTCATAAATTCCGAGGAATTTACGGGTCTTACCGTTGAAGATGCAAAGGAAGCCATTACCTGCAAGCTTGAAAAAATGGGCGTTGCAAAGCGCACAACAAACTATCATTTCAGAGAATGGATATTTGCCCGTCAGCGCTACTGGGGCGAGCCTGTTCCCGTTGTTCACACCGAAAACGGCGAGATACACGTTCTTGATGATGACGAGCTTCCGCTCATTCTTCCCGAGCTGGAGGACTACAAGGGCAAAAACGGCAAGGCTCCTCTTGAAAATGCGGAGGAATGGAAAAAGTATGACAGAAACGGCATAAAGGGTACAAGAGAGACCTCCACAATGCCCGGCTCCGCAGGTTCAAGCTGGTACTATTTCCGATATATCGACCCCGATAACGATAAGGAATTTGCAGACCCTGAGCTTTTAAAGCACTGGATGCCCGTTGACCTTTACATCGGCGGTCCCGAGCACGCAGTAGGTCATCTTATGTACTCCCGTATCTGGAACAGATACCTCTATGACAAGGGTCTTGCTCCAACAAAGGAGCCTTTCAAGAAGCTTGTTCACCAGGGAATGATACTTGGCGAGAACGGCATCAAGATGGGCAAGAGATATCCAAAATATGTTGTAAATCCCAGCGATATTGTAAGGGATTACGGCGCAGATACCCTGAGACTTTATGAGATGTTTATGGGTCCCCTGGAAGTATCAAAGCCCTGGAGCAGCTCGGGAGTTGAGGGCGCAAGGAAGTTCATCACAAGAGTATGGAATTTCTTCACCGAGCCTGCAAACCTCACCGATGAGAATGACGGCACACTCACAAGAGTTTACCATCAGACCGTAAAGAAAGTCACCGACGATTTCGAGGCTCTGGCATTCAACACCGCAATTAGCCAGCTTATGATATTTATGAATGCCGCTTACAAGGCAGGAAAATGTCCCAAGGAATACGCCGAGGGTATTATCAAGCTTCTTTCTCCCGTTACACCTCACGTGTGCGAGGAAATGTGGAGCATTCTCGGTCATAACAAGACCATTGCTTACGAGTCCTGGCCCGTTTATGACGAAAAGGAGCTTGAGGTGGACACTATCGAGATAGCCGTTCAGGTAAACGGAAAGCTAAGAGGAAAGATATCCGTTGGTGTTGACGAGGAGCAGGAGTCCGCTCTTGCAAAGGCAAAGGCTCACCCCGATGTAAAGGCGTTCATTGAAGGCAAGAACATCGTCAAGGAAATTTATGTCAAGGGCAGGATAGTTAATATCGTTGCAAAGTAATATCTTGTAAATATGCACAAAAAAGTTTACAAAATTTCGTCTTGGTTTTTTGTGCAAACACTTGACAAATGCGTTAGATATATAGTATAATGTTATAGTTATATCGTATATAATCCTCTGCCAAAGGGCAAAGGGAGGGAACAAAATTGGCTGAAATTCACGTTGGAAAGAACGAGACCTTAGAGACTGCTCTTAAGCGTTTTAAGAGAAGCTGTGCTAAGGACGGCGTTATCGCTGAAGTTCGTAAAAGAGAACATTACGAGAAGCCTTCGGTTAAGCGCAAGAAGAAGTCCGAAGCTGCTCGTAAGCGTAAGTATTAATCGTTAAAATGTTAATAGTATCGCTTAGTTCAGAGCGGCGGCAGCCCTATAACTGCCGCCGCTTTTTTCTATTAAGGAGCGTGTTTATGCTGTTTACACCCACAAGAGCCTACAAAAGCATACTGAGCGTGACCCCCGAGATACTCCGCGAAATGGGAGTTACCGCTCTTATCCTCGACATTGACAACACAATGACCACTCACGACAATCCAACTCCCCTGGAGGGGCTGTTTGAGTGGCTGGACAATATGCGTGAAAATAACATCAGAATGATGATTGTTTCAAACAACCACGTCCCCAGGGTCACACCCTTTGCGGAGCTTTTAGGACTTGATTTCGTACCCGAGGGAGCAAAGCCATTGCCCATAGGATATAAAAAAGCCGCAGAGAAGCTGGGCGTGCCCAAAAGCGAAATATGCACCATCGGCGACCAACTTTTCACGGATATTTTAGGAGCAAAGCTTTTCGGCATAAAATCCATACTCGTCCCCCCTATCGAACCGGAGAAAACCGTATTTTTCAAAATAAAACGTGCGGCAGAAAAGCCATTCCTGCCGAAAAAATATTTATAATCGAGGTGCATTTTTATGATAACAAAAAAATGCAGAGACTGCGGAAAGGAATTTACCCTTACAGACGGAGAAATAGAATTTTACCGTTCAAAAGGCTTTGAGCTTCCCACACGCTGCAAAAGCTGCCGTGACAAGCGCAAAGGCAGTAAGCCATCCCCATCTGCACAAAGCCATAAGAGAAATAAAAACCATAAAAGCAGCCGCTCAGGTTCTCCCATACTAGTTGTAATTCTTGCAGCCATATTGCTGGGAGCTTTAGTTTTAAAATTCTCCGATGTGCCCGACCCCGTGCAGAATATGTTCTCCGAAATGTCGGAAACTACCGCAAATATTACAACCGAAGCTCCTGCAGATATCTATTCTGACATAATATCAGAAACCAATTATGTGACAACAACGTCGGAAGCCATAGTCACATCACCCGACACCGCATCAACAACCGCCGCCAATATAACAACAACAACAGCAGAATACGAAACACAAGGGCTTTGTTTCCGAAATGAAAAGCTTCTTGAGGAACATTACGAAAAGCACGGCATAGAAATGGGATTTTCCTCCCCTCAGGAATATGAACGTGCCGCCGCAGCCGTTGTAAGCTCCCCAGGTGTCCTGCACAAGCTTGAAAAGGAGGACAACGACGATGTATATTATCTCGAAAGCACTAATGAATTTGTCATAGTTTCCACAGACGGATATATAAGAACCTACTATAAACCGAACGACGGCAAGGATTATTTTGACAGGCAGTAAAGATCATAGAAAGGATAGATAAAATATGACCGCAACATTCGGCCCCGCAGGAAGCGCAGAAAGCTTCAAGACAATGGGCTATAAAAAATCCACCCAACTGCCCGAATACTTAAAAAAATTCGGACTTACCCATTTTGAATACCAGTGCGGACAGGGCGTAAGAGTATCCGAGGACTCCGCAAGGGAAATTGGCGAGGCATTCAAAAATGCAGGAATGACCCTGTCTCTCCACGCCCCCTACTTTATCTCACTCTCGGGAACAGAGGAGGAAAAGAGACTTGGTTCCATAAATTACATTCTCGCCTCCGCAAAGGCAGCAAAGGCAATGGGAGCAAAAAGAATAGTTATCCACAGCGGCTCCTGTGCCAAAATATCCCGTGAGGAAGCTCTGGAGCTTGCAAAGGACACAATGAAACGAGCAAGACAGGCGCTTATCTCCGAGGGGCTTGAGGACATAATCTGCTGCCCCGAAACAATGGGCAAGGTAAATCAGCTTGGCACTCTCGAGGAGGTCATCGAGATATGCAAGGTAGACGACAGCTTCATTCCCACAGTAGATTTCGGTCACTTAAACGCACGCACTTTTGGCGGCATAAAAACAAAGCAGGACTATGCCCTGATGCTTGAAAAGCTTGAAAACGGTCTGGGCATTGACAGAGCGAGAGTTTTCCACAGTCATTTTTCCAAAATAATGTTTACCGAAAAGGGCGGCGAGAAAATGCACCTTACATTCGGGGATAATCAGGGCTTTGGACCGGATTATGAGCCGCTTATGGAGCTTATTGCCGAAAGGGACTGGTCTCCCACTTTTATCTGCGAAAGTGCAGGCACCCAGACCGAGGACGCAAAGGAAATGATGGATTATTATAACAGCGTAAAAAAATAAGATAAATATGTAACATTTTCGGGGAGTGATTTGTTTTATTATTGAGGGGATATTTACCTCAATGATAATGAAAGGGAGCTTGCTATGAAAAAGCGTTTTATTGCAGTAGCAGCCATTGTTTTTTTATGCGGCTGTACCCATACCGTCAACAAAGTTGAGGAAACTGATATTATTACCGAAACAGAAGCAGAGACGTCCGCCGTAACGCTGCCCGACCATAATGAGACCACCGAAGCGGAAACAGCCTCATTGCCCGATGGTATCACCTCCGTTATCATAGATATGAACGACAAAAACGCCTCCGAATATGCAAAAGAGCTTCACAACTTAGAAACTGCTGAAATTCGCAACTGCGGCAGTGCAGAGCTGGATTTCCTGCGAGACAGCGGTATATATCAGCTTACAATATACGGCTTTACGGGAAGAGCCGCCGATTATGAAGAGTTGTTTCGGAGCCTTGAGCTAACATATCTGTTCATATACACCGAGCCTGACAGATATTACGAAACAGACAGAGATATCTATAATTTATGTGTCCGTGAAGGCGGAAGGTGCATTTATTCCGATACGGAAATTGTCACAATAGGCGGAAATAACTATCCTGTCGATGAAAAAAACATCACTCTGAACGCGGAAGATATATCGGAAAATGACTGTGAAAACATCAGAAAGCTTTCCTCACCGAATTTTATAATACAAGATGTTATGGATAACGATCTCAGTTTTCTCGGTGAATGTCCGAACATAACGTCACTTGTTCTTGAAGATTTTGAAGGCAGCACAGAAGCCTACTCCGAAATGTTTTCCAAGCTCACAGAACTGAAAAGTGTTGTAATAAAAGCGCGCAGATTTTCTTCCAAACAGTCCGACAGTTTTATGATGTCGGCTCCTTGCTGTGCTTTTGAATATTACTGTGAAAGCAGCGATGATACGGTTTCCGAAAAAAACGACAGCAAAACTCCTTATTTTATTCCACCCTCGATATATATCGGAGACAGCTCTCTCCCCGTGAATTTCTCAAACCTCACCGACCTTCCCCACACCGCTCAGACTCTCCGTATCTTCAGAAATAATAACAATACTTGGGAGCCTGTCCCCTTTGCCGACGGAAGCTATACACTCAGGACAGATTTTATTATCCCACCCCAAACAGATACCACCTTCACAGAAAATAACTGGACTATGCCCGACGGCGCATTTGATTTTCAAAACGCTTTGCCGGGAAAATACAAAACCGTTTTTACCATTGACGGCACAGACATCGAAATGGATTTCATCATCGACAGTCTGATACCCTCAACCGAATATCCCACAGGCAGTGCAGAGCATATGGATTTCCTTGACAGCGAACAGAAAACAGCATTTGAAAAAGCTTTGGCAGCTGTGGATACTCTGGAGGGGTGTTCTCCCGACATCAGCAGCGAGTATGCCGAAAGCCACACCTCAGATGAATTTCTTAATGAATACTGCAGCGCCCTCACTTACGACTGTGCACTCAGCAAGGCACAAAAAATAGGTATAATTGATGAAAACGGCGTGCTTCACCCTTTCAGCGGAGGAAGGGGAAGCATTATAACAAGCAGCGGAGAATGTTTTGTCCCGCTGTATTCCGATGAAAACGAGGTATTGTTTAAAAACATAAACATTCACTGGCACGGAGATATTCCGTATGAAAGATGGTATCACGAATACAGCTTCCATATGATAAAAACGGAGGACGGTTGGAAATTTGACGTTTTTCAGCTGTGGTACTGATAATAATTTTTATTGACATTCCCACCATTTGGAATTATAATAAAAATATAAATCCATACCGAAAGGAAAGAATAAAAATGAACGTGCTTATAATAAACGGTCCCAACCTCAATCTTTTAGGCGAAAGAGAGCCGGGAACCTACGGCAGCGACAGCTACAAGAGCATTTGCGCCGAAATAACCGAAAAGGCAGCAGAGCTTGGCTTTGAAAGCTGCGAGTGCTTTCAGTCAAACCACGAAGGCGAAATAATCGACCGTATCCACGCCGCAAGGCTTGACTTCTCGGGAATTGTGCTGAATGCAGGCGCATACACTCATTACAGCTACGCCATCAGAGACGCAATTGCGGCTGTGAAGATACCTGTTATCGAGGTGCATATGTCCAATATCCACAAGCGTGAGGAATTCCGCCACACCTCCGTAATTTCCCCCGTCTGCGCAGGACAGATAGCAGGCTTCGGCAAGGAAAGCTATATCTTAGGACTTTACGCACTTAAATCAATTCTGGAGAATAACGTATGAACAGAATAGAAGTACTTTGCCAAAAGCTCCCCGCGGATTCCTGCGCCCTGATAACCTCCGACGTGAACAGACGTTATTTCACGGGAATGAAATCCTCCGCAGGAACGCTTATCATTTTCAAAAAAGCCGCATATCTTATAATTGACTCAAGATACATCGAAAAGGCACGTGATACAGTCACCGACTGCGATGTGATAAAGCAGGAACGGCTCTACGCTCAGCTTTCGGACCTTATTGCCGAAAATCACGCTGAAGAGCTGTGGGTGGAAAGCGATACAATGACCTTATCCGAGTTTGAACGGCTTCGTGAAAATATTACGGGAACGGTCAGCTTCAATAATTCATCAGACCTGAGCCGTATCATTGGTGAAATGCGAATGATAAAATCCGACAGCGAGATCGCCCTTATGGAAAAGGCCCAGCGCATTGCGGAAAAGGCTCTGGAAAACGCTCTCAATTTCATAAAAGAAGGCGTTACCGAGCGAGAGATAGCCCTCTGTCTTGACGAATATATGCTCCGAAATGGCGCTGAGGCACTCTCATTCGAGACCATCGCACTCTGCGGAGCCACAACCTCAATGCCCCACGGTGTCCCCTCGGACAGACCGCTTAAAAAGGGCGAATTTATCCTTATGGACTTCGGCGCAGTGGTGGACGGATACCACAGCGATATGACCAGAACGGTGGCTCTGGGCGATGTTTCCGAGGAAATGGAAAAGGCGTATTCCGTAGTCCTTGAAGCCCAGAACAGAGCCATAAACGCCGCCGTCAGCGGAATAACGGGAAAACGTCTCGACTGCGTTGCAAGAGACTTTATCGCCGCAAACGGCTACGGCGAATATTTCGGTCACGGTCTGGGTCACAGCGTGGGAATGGAAATTCACGAGTCTCCCTGTGCAAATACCCGTGACGAGACCGTACTTCGGGAAAATATGGTAATAACCATTGAACCGGGCGTTTATCTGCCGAAAAAATTCGGTGTACGCATAGAGGATTTTGTAGTAATAAAACAAAATTCTTGTTATAATTTGACAAATGCTCCTAAAAATCTGATAAAATTATAAAAAGGTATTGCATTATTTCAGAAAATGTGGTATGATATAAATTAAATAATGATTATTTCGTATCAGAGAGCCTTTTGCCGCTCTCAATTCTAAAATTTTTGGAGGTTTAATATGATTTCAGCAGGCGATTTCAGAAACGGAATGACATTCGAGGAGGACGGCAACGTTCTTCAGATCGTTGAATTCCAGCACGTTAAGCCCGGTAAAGGCGCTGCTTTCGTAAGAACCAAGATCAAGAACGTTATCACCGGTTCTGTAATTGAAAAGAGCTACAACCCTTCCGCAAAATTTCCCACTGCTTACGTTGAAAGAAAGGATATGGAGTATACCTACAGCGACGGCGATCTTTACCACTTTATGGATCCCGAGACCTACGAGGATCTTCCCGTAAGCGCAAACGAGCTGGGCGACAGCTTCAAGTTCGTTAAGGAAAATATGGTATGCAAGGTTTGCTCCTACAAGGGCAAGGTTTTCGCTGTAGAGCCCCCCAACTTTGTTGAGCTCCAGGTAACACAGACCGACCCCGGCTTTGCAGGCAACACTGCAACCAACGCTACCAAGCCTGCTACTCTCGAAACAGGCGCAGAGATCAAGGTTCCCCTCTTCATCAACGAGGGCGATATGATCAGGATCGACACACGTACAGGTGAGTATATGGAAAGAGCGTAAGCTTCTGCCATAGAAAATGTTTATTTAAGGAGGCTGTAACCTATGACACTTACTGAAAAAACCGCTTATCTCAAAGGCCTTATGGAGGGCCTTAACACCGACGACAAGGTTATTGCCGCTATTGCTGATATCCTTAGCGATATGGCTGCCGAGATCGCAGATCTAAAGAATGACGTTGATGAGCTTTCCGAAGTCGTTGACGTTATCGACGAGGATCTGGGAGAGGTCGAGAAGGATCTCTACGAGATCGACGAGGACGATGACGAGTGCTGCTGCGATGACGATGACGACGAGGATTACGATGATATCTACGATGAGGACGATGACGACGATGAGCTTTTTGATGACGAAGAGCTTTACGAAGTTACCTGCCCCACCTGCGGAGATACTATCTGCCTCAATGCCGCTATGATCGAGGACGGCTCCATAAACTGTCCAAACTGCAATGAGCTTCTCGAATTTGACCTTGACGATATTGAGGAAGATGACGAGGACGAAGGCTCCGAGGAATAAGGCAAACCCACAACCGAATAAACTGCAATTTGTTTCAGGGCGAGGTGAAATTCCTCACCGGCGGTAAAGTCCGCGAGCCAAGCTTACTTTAAGCTTAGCATGATTCGGTGAAATTCCGAAACCGACGGTATAGTCCGGATGAAAGAAACACAGCGTTTAACTGCGTATTACCTGCTGCCCGTGAAGCACTATGCTTTGCGGGCAGTTGTTATTTTCAGAACAGATTGCTTTTTATTATATTATTTTTTTAATGGAGGAATCTGTATGAAAAACGAACTCTTCAAACCCAACACCGAAACATCAAAGATAAGACAGCTCACCGTCACAGCAATGATGGGAGCAATGGCAGCAGTGCTGATGTTCTTTGATTTTCCCGTGCCAATGTTCATGCCGGGATTTATTAAGTTCGACCTTTCCGAACTGCCTGCACTTATCGCGTCCTTTGCTATCGGTCCTCTTTCGGGCGCAGGCGTATGCCTTTTGAAAAACCTGCTGCATATTTTATGTCAGGGCTCGGGAACTGGCGGAGTGGGAGAGCTGTCCAATTTTATTCTGGGCTGCGCATTTGTAGTCCCCGCAGGACTTATTTACAAATCCAAAAAGACTAAGACCCGTGCAATTATCGGAGCAACTGCCGGTGCCGCGGCTATGGCAATTTTCAGTATTTTCTCAAACTACTTTTTCATCTATCCTATTTACACAAAGTTTATGCCGATGGAAGCCATCATCAGCGCATATCAGAAGTTAAATCCCAATGTTGAAAATCTCCTTGACGCACTTATATGGTTCAATCTTCCTTTCACATTCATAAAAGGAATGTGCAGTACCGTTATCACTGTTGCGATATACAAGTACATCTCCCCTATTCTCAAGCACGGCAGAGCGCAAAAGACCGTCAACAGCTGATTATTTCAGACATTTAAATGTAAAAATAATCAAAAAACAAGCTGTGCAAACCTTAATTTTAGTATAATTGGTAAATTATATCAAACAATATTTGACAAATGCAAAATTTAATGTTATACTAATTATAACATTAAATTTGGAGGTTTACTGTTATGGCAAAAGATAAAAAGACTCAGTCCAAGCCCGCAGTTTCCGCAGAAGCTGCAAAGCCTGCCGAGACCGTTAAAGCTGTTGAAAATGTTAAACCTGCTGAAGAAGTAAAGGCTGCACCTGCGGAGAAAAAAGCAGAAAAGCCTGCACCTGCAAAAACAGCAGAAAAGCCTGTTGCTGAAAAGAAAACCGTAAAGCCCGCTGCTGAGAAGAAGACTGAAAAGCCTGCTCCCAAAAAGGCTGAGCCTGTTAAGAAGGATATTTTCCTTATTCAGGGTGCCGGCGAGCATACTGTTGCCGATATAACCGAGCTTTGCAAGGCTGATTATAAAAACGGAAGCCGCAAGCACGTTAAGAGCATTGACATTTACGTTAAGTCTGAAAACGGCGAACTCAGAGCATACTATGTTGTAAACGGAAATCCCGAGGGCAAATATATCGTTCTGTAATAAAAGCAAAACACAAATCAAAAGATCCGTTCCCGAAACAGAACGGATCTTTTTTTATTTATGGGCAATGTCACTTCAATACAAAATAGTTTCCGTAAGCCTGTCCGCCGTGACCGATAAGATTTTCATCGGTGAGTGAAAATCCGTACCGCTCCAATGCAGCTATTCTTTCTTTTGCGGCAGGAATTGCCTTTGATGCGATCATCTCGCAGCCAAAAAGCTCATACGCAGGGGGAATTATTATCCCGAGAATGTCCGAAATAATATCCGCCTTTTCATAATCGCTCCGAAGGTCGAGCCTTAAAAGTCCACAGTTATTGAAAAAGTCATCTGATTGGCGGTTAAAAAGCTCAATGGTGCCCACAGCGGTATCCGTTTTTTTGTCAATCACCGACCAGCGGACAAAAAACTTTTCTCTGTATGAATAAAACCAGAAATCAACAGCCTTTTTCATTTGCTCAAGAGTTGTATAATGAAAATCATCGCCGTTACAGTTGTCACTGTTAAAAAGCGGCACCGCCTTTTCATCGGAATAAACCGACAGCAAATCCTGTGCATCGTTCTCTTCCACAAATCTCAGAAGAAAATTCTCATTTTCAAGTACAGGGCATTTTTCGTAAACGTTCATACACTTACCTCGTTTCAATTTGATAAAACGAATATACCACAGTTAATATGACAGCTGTATGTCATATTATAAGCAAAATTTTTCATAAATCTGATTAACCGCTGTATACGTGCCAATAATAGGGATAAATCAAAACCGAAAGGAACTTATCTCTATGAAAAAAAGATACATATCCGATACAGCGCTCATCGCCGCCGCAATGGCATTTTCCCTGTTTGCAACGGGAATATATTCAGCCGCCGAGACGGAAAAAAGCCTTGAAAACAGCCTTGTCCGCCTGCACATTCTTGCAGACTCGGACAGTGAGGAAGACCAGCGCTTAAAGCTTCTTGTGAGAGACGCCATACTTGCCTCCTCCGATGAGCTTTTTGAGCCATACTCCACCTCAGAAGAAGCGGAACAGGCACTTTCGGAGAAGCTCGACAGGATAAAAGAAATAGCCGACAATACCCTTGCCGCTAACGGTTCGGAGGATACCGTCACCTGCGAGCTTCGTGAAATGACCTTTGACAGGCGTATCTACAATGATTTTGCCGTCCCCGCAGGCAACTACACCGCCCTGCGTGTGACCATAGGCAGCGGCGAGGGACATAACTGGTGGTGCGTGATGTATCCGCCCCTATGCGTTCCCTGTGCAGGAGCCACCCTCACAGACGAGGAGATAATGGAAAAATACGGCGGCGAGCTTACCGAGGAGGATATCCTTATGCTCTCCGATGAAGCCGATTATGAAGCAAGGCTTTATATTGCGGAGCTTTTTAAAAAGCTGATTAACAATAAGGAAACCGCCGAATAAAAAATGAAAGCCTGTCCCTATGACCCACTGGGACAGACTTTCATTTTTATTAAAGCACCATTTTGTCAAGCTCCCTCTTTAGTCTTGCCACAGGAAGTCCCACAACATTAAAAAAGTCGCCCTTGATGCCCTTTACCAGCATACACCCCTCAGACTGAATGCCGTAAGCGCCTGCCTTGTCCATCGGGTCGCCCGTTTTGATGTAATCCTCTATCTCCTTTTCGGTAAGAGGATAAAACTCCACCTCGGTGACTTCGGAGAAGCTTCGCTGCTTTCCCCTGCTGCAGATGCATACCCCCGTAATGACCTTGTGCACCCGTCCCGAAAGCTTTGCGAGCATTTCACGGGCACAGTTTATATCACGGGGCTTGCCCATAATTTCGCCGTCAAGTATGACAACCGTATCACAACCGATAACAGGATCATACATATGCTCGGGACTGTCCGCAACAGCCCTTGCTTTTTTCACAGCAAGATATTCGGCGGCATTTTCTGCTGAAATCCCCTCGGGAAGAGTCTCGTCCACATCGGCAGGACACACTGAAAAATCCTTTACAATAAACTTTAAAAGCTCCTGCCGTCTTGGTGAAGCGGATGCAAGAATTACCATAAAATTTATATCTCCTTAATTTTTATAAACAGAGATTATCTCACTTCTCTCCGCCATGCGAAGAAGCCTTTTTCTCCTCGGAATATCTGTTGACAAGGTCAATGCCCACTATCATCAGACCGCAGAGAATAATAGCATTAAAAACAAAACCAAAAACGGAAAAAAGAACACCTAAAAACTTTTTCATAATATATCACCCGAATAAAAAATTATGCAAAAGGATTTTCTGTGGGATAGAGCATACCCGCAGGCTGATTAAATCCTATCTTCTTAACCCCTAAATATCTGAACACACTGTAAAGCGCCTTGCCCTTGTGGGAGAATACAACTGCTCCGTGATGAGGGAAACGTCCCTCAATAAGAACGTGGCGGTAAAATCTGCCCATTTCCTTGATTGCAAACACACCGATAGCGCCAAAGGAACGTGTTGCAACAGGAAGAACCTCGCCCTGTGCCGCATAAGCCGCAAGCTCAGCGTCCGCTGTGGACTGAAGACGGAAGAAGGTTATCTTTGAAGGGGCAATATCGCCCTCGAGAGTACCTCTCGTAATATCTGGCTCCCTGTCGGGCTCCAGATCTCTGCGCATAATTCTCTGGAACTTCATCTCGCAGGAGGAAAGCTTTCCGGACGCAGTATTTCCGCAGTGGAAGCCCATAAATGTGTCCGTAAGGCTATAATCAAATTTGCCCTTTATCTCCTCGGTGTAAATATCCTCGGGAACGGTGTTGTTGATATCAAGAAGAGTTACGCAGTCGTCGGAAACGCACTGTCCGATGTACTCGCTGACAGCGCCCCAGATATCCACCTCGCAGGAAACGGGTATGCCCCTGCCCGTAAGGCGGCTGTTCACATAGCAGGGAACGAAGCCGAACTGGGTCTGGAAGGAAGGCCAGCACTTGTTTGCATATACCACATATTCCCTCTCGCCCTTGTGTTCCTCTGCCCAGTCAAGGAGAGTAAGCTCGTACTGTGCAAGCTTGGGGAGAATACCCGGCATTTTGTTGCCTACACCCAGCTCCGCAGCCATATCCGCCACAATGCTTTCAATTCTCTTGTCACCTGCGTGAGCGTTGAACGCAGCAAAAAGGTCAAGCTCGGAATTTTCTTCGATCTCCACGCCCATATCATAAAGACGTGCGATAGGCGCATTGCAAGCAAGGAAATCCTGGGGACGGGGTCCGAATGAGATCACTTTCAGCTTTGAAAGACCCAGCACAGCCCTTGCCACAGGGATAAACTCCTCTATCATCTCAGCAACCTTGTCGGGAGTGCCCACGGGATATTCGGGTATGTATGCCTTAACGCCTCTGAGACCTAAGTTATAGCTTGCGTTTAACATTCCGCAGAATGCGTCTCCTCTGCCGTCGATAAGGTCTTTTCCGCTTTCCTCGGCAGCAGCGGTAAACATCACGGGGAGACCGAAATTCTTTGCAAGCAGTGTCTCTGTCGTTTCGGGACCGAAGTTTCCCAGATACACCACAAGCGCGTTTACCCCTGCTTCTTTAAGCTCGGAAACAGCTTTCTGCATATCCTTTTCGTTCTCCGAAACCGTGGGACAGCAAAAAATTTCAATGCCCCTATCCGCACATTTCCTGCAGACCTCCTTGCATCTTCCCTCGGAAAGACTTTTGGGAAAGCAGCTTCTGCTGACAGCGGCAATACCAAGCTTTATTTCGGGCATATTGGTCATTTTGTTCATTTTAAAACTTCCTTTCATAAATTATTTATTCCAATGTCGGGAGATGATAAACAGCCTTGCCGTCCTCGTCCACCCAATTCATTTCCTCAAAATATTCCTCAAGAGTAACACCCTTGTCGGTGAGAAGCTTTGCATAGTAAACTCCCACAAAGCGGTAATGCCACGGCTCGTAGATTATCCCCGTGATATCCTCCTTGCCCTCGGGATAGCGGAGAATAAAGCCGTAATCCGCCGCATTTTCCTGCAGCCACGCATACGCTTTAGTGTTCTTGAAGCGGTCGTCCTCCATACTTGTTTCCTCGTTGGACATAATATCTGCCGCCACGCCTGCATTGTGCTCGCTGTAGCCGGGGAGCTGAACCTCTTTGAGAGTATCTGCATATGCCTCCTCGTAGGTCATTCCGCGATTATCTATCCTGTCCTGAACGCTCTTGTCGAAGTTGTTCTGCTGATACTCCACCGAGCGGTAGGCGGACATTACCACAAGCTGTATGCCGTCCTCCTCGGCAGCCTTTATCATCTGCTTCATATACTCCGCCGCACGGGAATCAAGATAATATTCACGCCAGCTTTCATAAACCAGATCTGTTTCAATGCCGTCGCAGTACTCCGCAGGCACCTGATTTTTGGAGTTTACAAGAAACATTGCCCAGGTGTTGTCTGCATCGGTGGGGTCGGGCTTAGGCTCCCGCGGCTCCTCCGTTGTCTCGGTGAGTGTATCTGAAACGCCCTCCTCACCCGATGAGATATCCGTTTCCAAAGTCTCGGAAACTGCACTTTCGGAAACACTGCCCTCAGACTCAGCAGGCTTAGAGATGTTTTTTTCATCGTCCTTGTGAGAAGCTGCACCTGACATAAAAAACACCGCCGTAAATAAGATAGCCGTTGATATGATAAACAGCTTAACGCCGTTTTGCTTTCTTTTCTTCTTCACTGTTTTCATTCCTTTGAAATTAACCGTCCTCCGCTTGACATCGGGAGAAAAATAGGTTATAATAAAAGTTACATAATGATTATGAAAGGCGGTCTGCCTATGAAATGCCCCTACTGCGGATTTGAAGATACCAAGGTCATCGACTCCCGTCTTATAGACGGAAAGAAACGCCGCAGACGCCGCTGTACGAACTGCGACAAGCGCTTCACCACCTACGAGAGCATTGAGATACCCGACCTGCTGGTAAACAAAAAGGACAATACCTACGAACCGTTTGACCGCAACAAGCTTATCAGAGGGCTTTCCTTTGCGGTAAAAAAGCGTCCCGTTCCGGGTTCTGCCATAATCGCCATTGCAGACAGTATCGAGACCTACTGCGCCAACAATATGATAACTCAGATATCCACACGGGAAATAAGCGATATGGTCCTCGAACAGCTCAAGAAGCTGGACGAGGTGGCATATGTGCGCTTTGCCTCGGTAAATAAGGATTTCAATGACGTAGACTGCTTTCTTGACATAATCTCCGAACTAAGAAAGAACGGAGACTAAGCTAAAAATATTTCTTACAGGAGCGGAAACTTTCCGCCCCTGTTTTTATTATATTCCATATAGCGGAAAATATTTACATATCAAAGCTCAAATATCCGCTTTTTGCCCCTCTGACCGAACTCCCTTGCCGTTTCGATAAGGACTTCCCTGTCGTTGGGTATCTTTTCGTCAATTACCATCACAAGAAGCTCGTCAAGAGCGACGCCTATCTCCTTGCCCTCAAAGCCTATGTCCTCAAGGTCGCTGCCCCGTACTGCAAGCCCGTGAAGAGTGCAGCATTCGCCGTTGTTTACGATCTCGTGAGCAAGATATTTCATAGCGTCAAGGGTGTTCACTCTCTCAAGGCAGAAGCTCTGCTTTGCACGGCTGTCGCCCTTCATCACCTCCGCCAGCTTGTCGAACATTCCGAGACCCATTGCGGAAATAAGGTGCTTTACCACACGCTTGTCGTCAACGGGAGTGATGTAATGGTATTTGATAAGCTCGCAGGTGTTTTTGATGGTCTCATTATCGAATTTAAGGCGGCGCATAATGCGTTCGGCAGTCTCCGCACTGCGCTTTTCGTGTCCCGGGAAATGACCGTGCCCCTCCTCGTCGATACGGCAGCTTGTGGGCTTTTCGATATCGTGGAAGAATATGGCAAGCCGCACCTCCTTGTCGCACTTGGAGTTTTCCAGAGCGTGAGCGGTATGCTCCCATACGTCGTAAACGTGATATCTGCTGCGCTGGTCGAAGCCAATACACTTTGCAAACTCGGGGATAATGGTGCAGAAAACATCGTCAAACTCTATCATAAGGTCGCAGGGAGCCGAGCCCATAACAAAGCCCGTAAGCTCGCTCATAATCCTCTCGGCGGAAATTTCCTTGAGAAGCTGTTTTTTCTCGTGTATCGCAGAGGCAGTCAGAGGGTCTATGCGAAAGCCCAGAGACGAAGCAAAGCGGAGCGCCCTCATAATTCTCAGAGCGTCCTCTTCAAATCTCACTGCAGGCTCGCCCACGCATCTTATCCTGCCGCTGAACAGATCCTGCTGTCCTCCGAAAACGTCGATAATACCCGTTTTATCGGAATAAGCCATAGCGTTTACGGTAAAATCCCTGCGTGCAAGATCCTGCTCGAGAGAAGAAGCGAATTTCACAGAGTCGGGACGGCGGTGATCGGTGTATTTGCCGTCCACCCGATAGGTGGTGACCTCAACGTTTTCACCTTCGCTCACCACAGTGACAGTGCCGTGTTTAAGCCCCGTTTCAATAACTCTCAGCCCGTCCATACAGGCAATGATCTCGTCGGGGAGCGCATTTGTGGTAATATCATAATCCTTGGGCTTAACTCCGAGAATAGCGTCTCTCACGCAGCCGCCCACGATATACGCCTCAAATCCGCCTCGTTCCAGACGGTCAAGGACATCCTTCACATTAACGGGAATACTGATATCCAATGTATGCTCACATCCAATTCTTATAATACAAACCGCAGAAGCGGGAAATTTCCTAACATATATTATATCACACAATTCTGCAAATTGCAAGGCGGAACTGTAATAAAAATAAATAATAAAACGGTTGCAATCCACGGGGAAATATGGTATAATAAAGAGAAGTTTTTATTTCGGGGATAAAAAAATGCAAAAAAACGAAAACGAGCTTATACATATAGAGGGAACCGCCGAGGATATACTTTTCTGCAACGAGCAGAACGGCTATATAGTCCTTGATCTTGATACGGGCAGCGACTACGTTACCGTAGTGGGCGAGCTTGGCACCATTGAGGAAGGCGAGGAGCTGCGCCTTACGGGAAGATACGTAAATCACCCGAAATTCGGCGCCCAGTTTCGTGCTGAGACCTGCGAGCGCAAAATGCCCGTTACCGAAGCGGCTATCCTCAAATACCTTTCCTCGGGAGTCATCAAGGGAATAGGCCCCACCCTTGCAAAGCGTATGGTGGAGCAGTTTGGTGACAAGACCCTTGAGATGATAGAAAGCTCCCCCGATGAGCTTACAAAGATAAAGGGCGTGTCCCCGAAAAAAGCGGAGGAGATCGCTCAGGAATTTCGCCGCATATCGGGTGTCCGAACACTTATGATATTCCTCACAGGCTACGGCATATCCCCCTCTGTGGCTGTGGCTGCGTGGAAAAGGTGGGGACAGTTTGCGGTGGAGATGATAAAGTCAAATCCCTATGTTCTCTGCGGCCCCGGTATCGAGCTTGAATTTACAAAAGCCGAGGAAATGGCTTTAAAGCTTGAGATATCCCCGGATAGCCCCGGACGTGTAAAGGCAGGCATTATCTATATCCTTATGCACAATTCCTACAACGGTCACACCTGCCTTCCTCTGGACAGGCTCAAAGAAGCCGCTTTAAAGCTTCTCTCCGTAGGCGAAGATGTCTTTGACGATAATCTGCTGTCCGCCTCGGAGGATAACGATATCTGCATTTATGACAAGGACGGCAGGAAATTCGTTTTCTTAGCGGATTTTTTCCGTGCCGAGCAGTACATCAGCTCCCGTCTTTCCGTAATGAACGACTGCTTCAAGGATACGGGAACGGATTACCGCAAGCTTATTGATATAGAAGAAAAGACCAAGATAATCACCTATGCCGAAAAGCAGAGAGAGGCAATATCCCTCGCCCTGTCAAAAGGCTTTCTGATACTTACGGGAGGTCCCGGAACGGGTAAGACCACCACCCTAAAGGCAATAATCTCCCTTTACGAGCAGCGTGGTATGAAGGTAATGATTACCGCTCCCACAGGACGGGCGGCAAAGCGCATTTCCGACCTGACGGGCTATCCCGCAAAGACCATTCACCGCCTGCTGGAAGTAATGTTCGATAACTCGGGACAGCTCAAATTCAAACACAACGAGCAGAACCCCGTCTCCTGCGACGTAATGATAATTGACGAGATGTCAATGGTGGACACATTGCTTTTTGAGTCGCTGCTAAGAGCACTGAAGCTGTCCTGCCGCCTTATTATGGTGGGCGACAGCGACCAGCTCCCCTCGGTGGGCGCAGGAAATATCCTCAAGGATATGATAGACAGCGGAAGGCTCACCGTTGTGGCATTAAACGAAATTTTCAGACAGGCACAGCAAAGCTGTATCGTAACCAACGCCCACAAAATTGTAAACGGCATACAGCCCGACCTTACCCGAAAGGACAGCGACTTCTTCTTTATGCAGAGACTTAACTCCGAGGAAGCCGCCCTGACCGTTGCAGAGCTTTGCGTAAAGCGTCTCCCCGATGCCTACGGCTTCTCCCCTACCGAGGATATACAGGTGCTATGCCCCTCAAGAAAAGGCGTTTTAGGCTCGGTGGAGATGAACAAGCTTCTCCAGCGGAGGATAAATCCCCCGAAAAAGGAGCTTGCCGAGCTTAAAGGACAGGTATTCACATTCCGTGACGGTGACAAGGTAATGCAGACAAAGAACAACTACGACATTGTCTGGAAAAAGGACGGGGAGGAAGGCTCGGGCATATTTAACGGGGATATCGGTACAATAGTCAAGGTAAAGCGTTCCGAGGGAACTGTGGTCATTGACTTTGAAGGCAGGATAGCCGAATATTCGGTGGAAATGACCGAACAGATAGAGCTTGCCTACGCCGTTACCGTTCATAAGAGCCAGGGCAGCGAGTTCACAGCCGTTATCCTGCCGCTCCTCGGAGGTTTTGACAAGCTGTATTACCGAAATCTTCTTTATACCGCCGTTACCAGAGCGAAAAAAATGCTTGTGATAGTCGGTTCAAAGTCAATCGTTGAAAAAATGGTGAACAACGACCGCCGCACCCTCCGCTACACCTGCCTTAAACATATGATAGAGCAGGAGCTGGGCTGATGGACGGCAGTATCATAAGGGGCGACAGCAGCCTTAAAAGCTATGTCCTTGACTTCCTTTTCCCGAACCGCTGCCCTTTCTGCGGCGGATTTATCCCATATAATGTGCTATGCTGTGAGGAGTGCTTTTCCGAGATACTTTGGGCGGACGGGAATATATGCAGAAAATGCGGAAAACCCAAGCGCCCCCACTGTTTATGCAATGAGTCTCCCGAATATTCCTTATGCGCCTCGGCTGCCTATTATTCGGGCATTGTCAAAGAAGGCATTTACAGCTTAAAGTTTAAAAATAACCTTAATGCCGCCGCAATTTTCGGACGGGCACTCAAGGACGAGCTTTCGGAAATGGACGTGCTTTTCAGCATAGACCTTGCCGTTCCCGTTCCTATGTCCCCGAAACAGAAGCGGACAAGGGGCTACAATCAGGCAGAGGAGCTGGCAAAATATCTTACGGAGGGAACGGATATCCCCGTCAGGACAGACCTTATCCAAAGAAGATTTTCAAAGACCGCACAGCACACCCTGAGCGAAGAGGACAGAAAACGTGAAGCAGGTAAGATATACTATACCAAGCTTAACGGCACTCCCCTTTCGGGTATGACGGTGCTTCTCATAGATGACGTTCTTACAACAGGCTCAACGCTGAACGCCTGCTCGGAACTGCTTTTACAGCTTGGTGCAGAGCGTGTTATATGCGCCGCCGCAGCTACAGTTTAAATATAAACCTACAAAGGTGGTATTTTCTTGAACAGCAATATCAAGGTTGCCGCTATCCACGACCTTTCGGGAGTGGGACGGTGTTCATTGTCGGTAATTCTTCCCACTCTTTCGGCTATGGGCATACAGGTCTGCCCCGTACCCACAGCTATCCTCTCCGCACATACGGGAGGCTTCGGAGATGTGGTGATGAGAGACCTTACCGACTATATAATCCCTGCGCTCCAGCATTACAAAAGGCTGAAAATGGACTTTGACTGCATTTACAGCGGCTTTCTCGCTTCTACAAGCCAGATAGACCACTGCCTTGAGTTTTTCTCAAGCTATCCCAATGCTTTAAAAGTGGTAGACCCCGTTATGGCGGACAACGGCAAGCCTTATAAGACCTGCACCGCCGAGCTTCGCCGCCGAATGGGCGAGCTTGCCGCAGTTGCGGATATAATAACCCCGAATATGACCGAGGCGGCTATACTTTTAGGTGAGGACCCCACCCTTATGCCCCGTTCATCATCGGAAATGAAGAGCATACTTGTAAGACTCTCCGAGATGGGTCCCAAGACCGTTGTCATAACCAGCGCCTATATCTGCGGAGAATGCTGCAATGCGGGCTATGACCGTGAGCATAACAAATTCTGGAAGGTGCCCTATGTTCAGGTGAACGCAGGTTACCCCGGCACGGGAGATGTTTTCGCTTCGGTGCTGACAGGCTCCATTTTAAGAGGAGACAGCCTGCCCATTGCTATGAACAGAGCCGCCGCATTCTTAGAGCTTGCCATAAAGACCACCTACGGCTACAGCACCGATTCACGAGAGGGCATACTGCTTGAAAGGTGCCTTGATTTCCTTATGGGCAGGCACGACCTCTGCGACTATGAGTCGCTTTAAAAAGGAGGCAGGCAAATGCGTCTTAACATCGTGCTTGTAGAACCGCAGATACCACAGAATACGGGAAATATCGCCCGTACCTGCGCGGTTACGGGAGCAAGGCTCCATCTTGTAAAGCCCCTTGGCTTTCAGATAGACGACAAGAAGCTCAAAAGAGCAGGGCTTGACTACTGGGACAAGCTGGATATCACCTATTACGACAATACTGAGGATTTTTTCCGGAAAAATAAAGGGGGTAATTTCTTCTTTTTCACCACAAAGGGAAAAAAGATACACTCCGAAGCAAAATATCCCGACAATTCATATCTCATTTTCGGCAGAGAGGACGCAGGTCTTCCCGAGGAGCTTCTGTACGCTCACCCCGATGAATGTGTCCGCATACCTATGAGAAGCACTCTCAGAAGCCTTAATCTGTCAAATTCCGCCGCCATTGCCGTTTACGAGGTTTTAAGGCAATGGGATTATCCCGACCTTGAGACCGAGGGCAGGCTCACAAAATATACTTGGAACTAAAACTAAAACGGAAAGGAAAAGTATTATGTCAAAGATCAAGTTCATTACCGACTCCGCCAGCGATATCACAAAGGAATACAGCGCAAAATATAACATAGATGTGCAGGGCTTTCCCATTACTGTGGGAGACAGGAGCTTTCGTGACGGCGATATTCCAAAGGAGGAGTATTACGACCTTATCGACAGTTCCACCGAGCTTCCCGTACATTCCCAGCTCACCGTTTTTGATTTTGAGGAGCTTTTTGAGAAGTACGCCGCAGAGGGGTATGAGGACATTTTCTTTATCTCCATAAACGCTCACGGCTCAGCTACCTATCAGAATGCCTGCTGTGCAAGAGACAATTTCTTCTCCGAACACCCCGACAAGGCAGACAAACTCAGAATAAGAGTCCTCGACTCCACCAGCTATTCGGGCACCTACGGATATCCCGTTATAGAAGCGGCAAAGATGGCTGAGGAAGGCAAGTCCGCCGACGAGATAGAAAAGTATCTTGCCGACTGGTTTGAGATATGCGAGGTGTACCTTGCGGCATACACCCTGAGATATGTAAAGAAATCCGGCAGGATTAGCGCTGCAGCAGCGTTTGCGGGAGAGCTTCTCGGACTTAAGCCCGTTATCCTCTTAAAGGGCGAGAACACAAAGGTGGTGGCAAAGGCAAGAGGCGAACAGAACGTGGTTCCGAAGCTTGCCGACGTTACCTGCGACAGGATAGCCGAGGGTTCGCCCTACATCATCATCGGCGGCAGAAACCTCGCTTATACCCAGGATATCGCAAAGGTGCTTACGGAGCGTCTTGGTTATCCCCCTGTTGACATCACATTCAGAGTAGGCGGAGCCATTGCCGCAAACAGCGGTCCCGATATAGTTGCCACCGCTTTTAAAGCTAAAAAATAAAGGAGCATATTTTCCGAATGGAAGACAGTATTGATATAAAGCAGCTATTCTCCGTGCTGAAAAACCATCTTGTTCCCATTGCCGTTTCGGCGGTGATATGCGGAGCGGCAGGCTTTTCGGCGGCTGAGTTCCTCGTTCCCAAGCAGTACGAGTCCTCGGCAATGCTGTATGTGGAGAATAATCAGAACAAAAGCGAGACACTTAACGTAAATGACATCACCGCCGCTCAGAAGCTCGTTAACACCTGCCAGATCATTTTCCAGAGCAATAAAATGCTGGACTCGGTGATATACGAGCTTGACCTTCCCTACACCAAGGAAGAGCTGAGCGATATGATATCGGTAACGTCTGTAAACAGCACCGAAGTAATGCGGATAACCGCTACAAACGAGGACCCCGAGCTTTCCGCCGATATCGTTAACGTGCTTGTGGAGCTTGCCCGAGACGAGTTTATGAGGGTCATCAAATCGGGCTCCATAGAGGTGGTTGAGTACGGCGAAGTGCCTGAAAATCCGTCCTTCCCCAGACCTATGATATTCGGTGCGGCAGGCGTGATATTAGGCGCGGCGGCGGCGTACATCATCTTCTTTTTAAAGGAGATACTGAGCGTTACTGTGACCCCGAGAGACGACCTTTCCAAAATATACGGCGTGCCCGTATTTGCCGAGATAATGGACTTTGAAGCGGCTGACGGTAACGGCTACGGCTATGGAGCAAAACAGAGCAAAAAGCGCACTGCTTCCGGTAAAAGGGCTTCCTCAAAGCGTTATCTTCTTGACGAAAACACCCCCTTCATCATTGCCGAGGCGTACAGAGCAGCACGAACAAACCTTATTTTCTCCCTGGCTGCTTCGGGCGGCAATATCATCAGCTTTACCAGCGCAGAGCCGGGAGAGGGCAAATCCACCACCTGTGCCAATATGGCAATTGCCTTTGCGGATATGGGAAAAAAGGTGCTTCTCATTGACTGCGATATGAGAAAGCCTACAGTGCAGACCGCCTTTAAGCTTGGCGGGCAGAACGGCTTGTCATCTGTGCTGGGCGGCTTCTGCTCCCTTGAGGAGGCTATAAACAGAGATGTTAGAAGCTCGCTGGACATTCTCGCCTCGGGTCCTATACCGCCTAATCCCACAGAGCTTTTAGGCTCGGGAATAATGGCAAAGCTGCTTGAGAATGTGTCTGCAAAGTACGACTATATCCTGCTGGACACTCCTCCCATCAACATTGTTACCGACTCGCAGCTGATGAACAGCATTATCGGCGGACACGTTTTCGTGGTAAGAGAAAACTCCACATCCCACCCCGACATTGCCGATGCTCTCGAAAAGGTAAATCTCGCAAACGGAAAAAAGCTGGGATTTATCAAGTCCTTCTGCACAGGCGGTATGAAGTCTTCCTACGGCAAGAAGAAATACGACAAGAAATACGGCTATTACCGCAGCTACGGGTATGAGTACAAGCAGGAGAATGAGAAATAACCGGGTTTTGTAAATCAGCAATAAATGTGGCTTATTGTAGACCGAAACATAAATTTTTCGGCTTATATTTATGATAAATGCCCCGAAATGCAGGCTTGAAAATATGACTGCATTTTGGGGCATTTCGTTATGATAAAAAAAAAATTTTTATGCAACCACTGCCTGTTTTCGGGTAGTAGTATATACAGAAAGGGGGTGCATATTGTGGAGGACAAGCAAATCGTTGAGCTTTTTCTTGAAAAGAATGAAAGAGCAATTTCCGAATCGGAAAAGAAATACGGCAGGTTCTGCGGCAGTATTGCTTCAAATATTCTTGGGGACAAAGAAGATGTAAAAGAAGTGCTTAACGATACATTTTTAGGTGCGTGGAACAGTATCCCACCAAATATTCCGGAGAAACTCGCTTCATTTCTCGGAAAAATAACCCGAAATCTGTGTCTGAACAGGGTACGGTCAAGGAATACCGCAAAGCGTGGGAAAAGTGAAGCCGACATTATTTTTGATGAGGTTTCCGACTTTATCTGCTCGGGAAATGATGTGGAAAATGAAATAGAAGCTAAGGAGCTTTCGTCGTTTATAACAGAGTTTTTATTTTCCGTTTCAGAAACCGAAAGAAATATTTTTGTCTGCCGATATTGGTATTTTGACAGCATTGATGTTATTGCCAAAACTTATGGATTTAGCAAAAGTAAAGTTAAATCAATGCTTTTTCGTATCCGAAAAAAACTGCACAATGAACTGAAAAAGGAGAATTTATTATGAAAGCCGAAACTTTTTTTGATGCTGTGGGTATGATCGATGATGAGATGATTTTAAATGCGAAAAGGAGAACAAAGCATAAACGCCGCTTGCTCATTAAGCCATTTGCCGTTATTGCTGCGTCATTCGTATTTTTAACCTTTCCGCTCCCTGCTGCGGCGGCTATGGGGTCTGACGCTGCTTACAGGCTGTTATACTCATTCTCCCCTTCAATTGCTCAGACCCTCAAGCCTGTTATGAGGTCATGTACGGATAATGGCATTAAGCTGGAGGTGGTCTCTGCCGACATTGACGGCAGCAGGGCGAGGATATTTTTGTCGGTGAAGGATCTGGAGCAGGACAGGATCGACGAAACGGTGGATCTTTTTGACAGCTACTCTATCAACTGTCCTTTTGACAGCGTATCTCACTGTTCTTTTTCAGAATATGATGAAAGCACATCAACAGCCTTCTTCCTTGTTGAGATAGAACGCCTTGACGGAAAGAAAATTGAAAACAGCAAAATAACTTTTAATGTCAGAGAAATGCTTTTTGGCAAAGAAAAATTTTCGGGAGTTCTGGATATTGATACGGCGAATATATCCACAGCACCCGATACCACCGAAAGCATAAGGTTCAGAGGTGCTTCGGCAAAAAATTACCTGCCAGAATATACGGATTACAGATATCTTATTCCCAACGATACGCTGTCATATTCGCCCGTTGACGGAGTAACCGTCACCGGTATCGGGTATATTGATGGTGCTCTGCACATTCAGACCTATTATGAAGATATTTCGCACACCGATAATCACGGATATATATTGCTTTATGACAAGCTCGGAAACAAGATAGAGCCGTATTCCGTTTATGATGTTTATGATAAAGTTAATATTTCTTTCTGGGACAGCGAGAATAAGGGGTGCTATGATGAAATAATCATTAAAATGCCCTATGACAAGGTCGGGGAATATCGGCTTTACGGTGAGTTTGTTACAAGCAAGGGATATGTGAATGGAGACTGGGAAATAACATTTCCTGTAAAATGATGCTTATAAATAGTCTCTCCTCAATAACCCCATAATCGCAAGTCCGGAACACATAACCTCAAAATCCGAATCAAGCGCATAAACATTGCCGCCAGACGGTCAATGTTCATAGCTATCACAGACATAAGTATCGAAGCTTCTGTTGTGTTT
>JAQYLI010000043.1 GCA_028720105.1 Oscillospiraceae bacterium
CTTTTTCCTCTACGAGTTTTAATGCTTCCTCTTTGTATTCTCGGTCATATTGCTTTGCCTGTCCCATTATTGACACTCTCCTTTTTCTTCTATTATATTTTGGTGGTTAGTTTGTGTCAAGTTTTATTATACTACATCAAACTTATACATAGGCTCCTCCCCAAGTGCAAGCTTTTTTACTATTTTCTGCTATTTTCCTTGCACTTCTATTATACCACTTTTGCTTGTTTTTGTCTATATTTCAGGCTTTGGGGGTTGTTGAGGAGAGACTAATTATAGGCGGCATTTATTTATCGAAGCTCCGCAATATCACCTATTTCCCATACTATGCAACCGACAGTAGTGGAATGTAAAGCGGAAACGGTTGATATCAAAGAACATTTCCTGTATGATGAATACGTAAAATCAGATAACGGGGAGCGGTTTTTTTGAAATAATCCGAAAAAATATCCGTTATAAGAAAAATAAACGATCTCAGTCAGGAGCAGTTTGCCGAGGAACTGTCTGTAAGCAGGCAGGCAGTCTCCAAATGGGAAACGGGAGCTTCGGTTCCCGACATTCAGACGCTTGTTAAAATCGCCGATTTTTACAGCATTACTCTTGACGAGCTGGTGAGGGACGAGTACGCTCTGCCCTTTTCTGCCAAAACCGAAGCTGCGGCTGATAAGGAAAATAATACGGACGTCATTTCGGCGGATATGTACAAAGGCAAGATATGCGACATCTCTATGAATAGCTTTATGTGCGGCGTTATCAGAAACGCTCTTATTGTGGGAAACTGCGGAGATATAGTATGCTTTGTGAAAAGAAATAGGTACGGCTTTTTCAATATCCGAAAATCTCAGGGTATTCTTATAAAGTGCGACGCTGAATGTTTCAAGGAACACAACGAACTTCTGACGGGCAAATGCACGGCTTACATAAATAAAGGGACCTTTTTCGGCGGTATGACCTACGCTTTCAGCAGCATTACCGATATTTCAAAGGACAGCATCACCATTTCAACCGGGAATTTTCAATCGGTGGTTCCGCTATGCGATGTATCGGTGATTTTTATGAACGAGAAAATTAAATGAAACATAGCTAAAGCATACACATTTTGCAGCGGAATGTGTATGCTCTTTTTTAATAAATATATCAGTAGCTTTCGGACAGGTAGAGCTGTACTCTGTTTTGTATTGCCTGTGCAGCTTCATTTGAGGTGATAACGCCCGAAAAATATCTTTCGGCTTCCTCGGTTATGATGTCTCTTACGGTGGTGTTGTATTTATTTATTTCTTCGGCGGAGGATATTATGTCGCTTACTTTCCCTATATCCTTTTCCGACGGCTCGCCTATGTCGTATGCGCCGCTTGAGAGCATCATCTGTCCCATCATAGCTATGGGGTCATAAACTCTGTCGGGGTCATGAACCATTGCCTGCTTTGCCTTTTTCTCCTGTGAATCTATTCTCACAGAAAAGCTGTCCACATAATCCTGATATTCGGGAAGAAGAAGAGTTCGCACAAACTGCCACGCCCCGTCTTTTTTGTCCGAAGAGGTCACAGCAAAGCCTGTTTCAATGGAAAAGGAAGAGCCTGAGCCGGAGTCGCAGGGAAATCCCACAGCGGTTACGGGCTCGCCGAAATTTTCGTGCTCAAGGGCGTAGATACCGCCGTAATCCGTAAGATAGGATATGAGCAACAAAGCGCTTTCATCGGAATACATTGTCTCATAGCGGCTCCGGAAGCTGTCGTCAAAATAGGTATCAAGGTCAACTGAGGACATATATTCATTTGCATATTCCAGGATATTCACAAAATATTCCGAGGTAAAATCGCAGGTCCTTTTTCCATATCAATAAAGCGGCCGCCCGACATACAAAGGGCATAATCAAGGATATCATTCTTGCAGGAACCGGGAAATATTTCCGTCCCCTGGGGTCTGCCTGCCGCAATATTTTTAAGCTCGTGAGTGGTTATGCCGCTTTTGTCTCCGAATATGGAGGTCTTTCCAAGAACGGTGAAAAGCTTGAAGCGGTCGGTAAATGTGTACAGCCTGCCGTCATTTTCGCAGCTTTTAAGGAGACTCGGAATAAAATCCTCACGTGAAAGCTCGGGGTCACTGTCAATAAGCTCATACATATCCGCCAAAATTCCCTTTGAAGCGTAAACGTCCGAAGGCGTTTCGCTGCCTATCATCAGGATATCGGGAACCTTTCCCGAAAGCATATCCATATTCAGCGCCTGAGGGTCGTCATAGGGATATGTCCTGAGGGTGACCTTGTATTCCTCGTTTTTGAGGTTGAAGCTTACCGCCTGATTTTTGATATATGGGTCAAGGCTGTATTCGTCCCCTGCAAGCACAAGCTCCGTCCTTTCAGTAAGCTTTTCATCGGTAAGATAAACATAATAAACGCAGGGCTTTTCCGAGGGATATGCTTTGCCGCCGCAGAAAAAGCCGTTTTCCCTCGGAAATACCTTTGATATCTCCATCACGCTTACTCCGCTGTCTACCCATTCGAGAACGATCTCCTTTGTGCCTGAGGAAAGGTCGAGGGCGAAAAGAGATACGCCGTCACTCATAAAAAGCTCCGTTTCCCCAAAGCCGTTTATGGGATAGCTGTTTTGGTCGTAAATGCTTTCAAAGGGCAGGGTAACGGTGCTGACAGGCTCGAAGGAGGTCATATCGATTTTTTTAAGTTCAAATTCATTTCCGCTCCAGCCCCAGAAATAAACCGTACCCGAAACTCCCCTTACCATTCTCCAGACGTTCATACCATTTTCGGTAACGTTCTTGATAAATCTTCCGTCATAGCCGAAAACAGCGATCGTATCATAACAGCTTACATATATCCCGTCGTGAGCGGCAATTATTTCACGAGGATAAAAGCCCGACTCTTTTAATTCCTACGGAATATTTTCAAGGCTTATGGAGGACTGCTCGTTTCCGTTCATATCAATTTCTTTGAGAAAATGCTTTTCCACGTCTCCCGAATATTCGGAAAGAATATAATACCCCTTTCCATCGGCAGTAAAATCGGGGCAGGTAAGGCTTATATTACCCGAGGCAAGAAGAACGGGAGACTGCTCCTTTCCGTCTGCGGAAATGCTGCCCAGATAATATTCGGAGCTTACGCTGTCCTCGCTGTATTCCGTATTGCAGGAAAGGTAGTATAACCTGTCCGAAGCGAGGCTGTAGGAATAGCCCTGAAGCTCGCTGCCTATCTTGCTTTGCGTCAGGGTCTGCTGGCTGCGGTAAAAAGGCAGTATTTATCCGCCGCTCTCCTCGGCAGCTCGGAGCTTTGTGCGCAGGCGGTGAGCATTGCGGCGGCAGTAAGACATAGAAGAACTTTCTTGTTCATTTTTATGTGACCTTTCTTTTGTATATTTTTTTGTATTAGTGATATAATACAGCTTATCACTAAGGCGGGAATTTGTCAAGTATTTCCTCGTACAATAATGAATTACAAAAGATTACTATGAGGTTACAGATTAGTCTTTTTTATACCAAAAAACGGCTCCGCACCAAAAGGATGTGGAGCCGTTAAATATTCAAAAAAAGCTTATCAGCCTGCGGGCCAAGTAAATTCTCTGCCCGAGAGAACGTGGAAATGCAGGTGCTTTACGGTCTGACCCGCACAGTCACCGCAGTTGGATACTACACGGAAACCCTCGGTCATTCCCATCTCCTTGGAAAGCTTTGCGATGACCTCAAAAATGTGACCGACCACAGCCGAATTTTCGGGAGTTATCTCAGCCGCAGAGGTGATATGCTCCTTGGGGATAACAAGGAAATGTACGGGAGCGGTGGGAGCAATGTCGTTGAAGGCATAGCAAAGCTCGTCCTCGTAAACCTTTGTTGAGGGTATCTCACCCTTGATTATTTTACAGAAAAGGCAGTCGTCCATTAAAGTGTCCTCCCCTTACTTGATAAATGCGGCGATAATGCCGTCAAATGCGTTGATAGCTTCGTCTATCTTGTTCTTGTCGCCGATACCCGCCATAGCCATATCGGGACGGCCGCCGCCCTTGCCGCCTGTTATCTCGGCAGCAGCCTTGACGATCTTGCCTGCGTTTGCACCCTTTGCAATAGCAGCCTTGGAGCAGGCGCAGAGGAATTTGGGCTTCTCGTCTGCGGTTCCTGCCATAAGCAGGATAAAGGGCTCTTCGATATTCTTAACGCCGTCAGCAAACTTCTCATACATATCCGAGCCAACGTTTGAAAGCATATTTGCCATTACCTTAATGCCGTTTACCTCTCGGCAGTTCTTGATTATCTCCTCAAAAATGCCGTCGGCAATGCGCTTCTTGAGAGCCTCGTTCAGCTTCTCAAGACCCTTGTTGGACTCAAGCACAGCAGAAAGCTTTTCTTCAAGCTGAGACATATCGCCCACCTTGAGTATCTGTGCGGCTTTTCTTACCCTGTTCTCTGCATCGGTGAGAATTTTCAACACACCGCTGCCGGTAACGGCTTCAATACGTCTTACGCCCGAAGCAACGGAGTTCTCGCCGATTATCTTGAACAGTCCCAGACGGGCTGTGTTGTCGATATGCGTACCGCCGCAGAATTCAACGGAAATGCCCTTTGCTTCAACTACACGAACGATATCGCCGTACTTCTCGCCAAAGAGTGCCATAGCACCCAGCTTCTTTGCCTCGTCAATGGGCATTTCGGTCATTGTAACGTTTATAGCGTCAAAGATATCCTTGTTAACTATAGCCTCGATCTCCGCAAGCTGCTCGTGAGTAACGGCTTCAAAGTGTGAGAAGTCGAAACGGCAACGTTCATCGTCAACATAGGAGCCTGCCTGATGAACGTGGTCGCCCAGCACCTTTCTGAGTGCCGCCTGGAGAAGATGTGCAGCGGTGTGGTTTCTCATTATTGCATAACGTCTCTCGCTGTCAACAGAGGCAGTTACGCTGTCGCCCTTGCCGAGACCGCCCATTTCCATTGTACCGAAATGGAGATACTGTCCCTTGGAGGTCTTTTTGGTGTCTGTAACGGAAAAGCGGCTCTCACCGATGGTAATAACGCCTCTGTCGCCCACCTGTCCGCCGCTCTCCGCATAGAAAGGTGTCCTGTCAAGGATAACAACAGCGTCGTCGCCCTCGGAAAGCTCGTTTATCTCTTCGCCGTCTTTAAATATTGCAAGCACCTTTGCACCGATCTCAAGCTGAGAATAATCATAGCCCGTAAATTCGGTCTTGGGCAGGTCAAGGTTGCTCATTTTATCCTCGTCCCAGGAAGAACCGCTCTTAGCATCATGGTCGGCACGTGCAATTGCTCTTGCGTCCGCAACGCACTTCTTGAAGCCCTCTTCATCAACGGAAACGCCCTTTTCTGCGGCAATTTCCATAGTCAGGTCAATGGGGAAACCGTAGGTGTCGGAAAGCTTGAATGCGTCCTCACCCGAAAGCATACCGCCCTTTTCGATATTGGAGAGCATCTTGTTAAGAATTTCCATACCTGCGTCAACGGTCTTTGCAAAGCTTTCTTCCTCATTAAGAATAAGCTTCTTGATGTATTCACGCTTTTCCTCAAGCTCGGGGTATGCGCACTTGTTTTCGTCGATAACGGTATCAACTACCTGATAAAGGAAAGGCTCGTTAATGCCCAGGAGTCTGCCGTGACGTGCGGCACGTCTCAGAAGTCTGCGGAGAACATATCCTCTGCCCGTGTTGGAGGCTGTAACGCCGTCTCCCACCATAAATGTGGTGCTTCTGATATGGTCGGTGATAACTCTGAGGGAGATGTCCGACTTTTCGTTGTCCTTGTAATTCACGCCTGCAATGCGGCTGATGTGCTTCATAATGTTCTGAACGGTGTCAACCTCGAAAAGGTTGTCCACGCCCTGCATAGCGCAGGCAAGACGCTCAAGACCCATACCCGTATCAATGTTCTTGTGAGCCATTTCCGCATAATTGCCGTTTCCGTCGCTGTCAAACTGGGAGAATACAAGGTTCCAGATCTCGATAACTCTGTCGCAGTCGCTTGCCTGCTCAAAGCTCTCGAAGGGACCATAGCTTTCGCCTCTGTCGAAGTGAATTTCGGAGCAGGGACCGCAGGGACCGCTGCCGTGCTCCCAGAAATTGTCGGCTTTTCCGAGACGGATTATTCTCTCCTTGGGGATTCCGATATCGTTCATCCATATCTGCTCAGCCTCGTCATCGCTCTCAAAAATGGTTATCCAGAGTCTGTCGGCAGGTATCTCAAGCACGCCCGTCAGAAACTCCCACGCCCAAGCAATAGCCTCCTTCTTGAAATAATCGCCGAAGGAGAAGTTGCCCAGCATTTCAAAATATGTGCCGTGACGGGCAGTTTTGCCCACACGCTCGATGTCGGGTGTACGGATACACTTCTGACAAGTGGTCACTCTTACGTTGGGAGGTGTCTCGGTGCCCAGGAAGAATTTCTTGAGGGGCGCCATTCCGCTGTTTATGAGCAGCAGGCTGTTATCTCCCTGAGGGATAAGGTTTGCGCTTGCCATTCTTGTATGATTTTTGCTCTCAAAAAAAGATAAATACTTCTCACGGAGCTCGTTAAGACCTGTCCATTTCATTACTTTAAGACTCCAATCTGTATCTCGGGGCATATTTCTCCCGATTTTATTTACATACATCAGTTATTATAACAAATTTTGCAGCGGTTGTCAATAAGCGGAAGGAAGGGAATTTTATTTTTCAAAAAAAATTTAGCACGCTAAAGCAATATTATATTAACTGCTTTACAAATCGGCGAGTGACGACCCGCAGGCATATTTTTCCGTATGTTGAATATAGATTAGACAAGCATAAAAATAAAGGAGAGAAGTGCAATGTCTCAAAGCATACTTGAAAGAGATTACACCGAAAGCCCCGCACCTCAGCGAGCGGAGCCGCCGAAAATAGGACTGACCTCCGAACAGGCAGCGGAGCTAAGGCAAAAATACGGCGCAAATTCCCTTGCCTCGGAGCGGAAAGCCCGACCGCTCCGAATATTTATGGGGCAATTCAAGGACGTTATGGTTATGATACTTATCATAGCTTCGGCGGTGTCTGCCTTTATCGGGGAGTATTACGACGCCCTCACCATAATAATAATCGTGGTACTCAATGCTGTTTTAGGCTTTGTTCAGGAGTACCGCACAGAAAAAACGCTGCTTGCTCTAAAAAATATGGCGGCACCTATGGCGAAGGCATACAGAGACGGTCATCTTGCGGTCATACCTGCCTCAGAGCTTGTTCCCGGTGACGTTATCTCCCTTGAAGCGGGGGACAAGGCTGCTGCGGACTCGGTAATTTTAAGCGCCAAAGGGCTTATGGCGGACGAAAGTGTCCTAACGGGTGAAAGCGTTCCCGTTTCCAAGTCGGCAGGAAATACACGAGATACGGACAACTCTCTCGGCAAGCCCAACATCATCTACAGCGGCAGTATCATCACCAAAGGGACCGCCGCCGCAAAAGTTATCGCCACAGGCATAAACGCTCAGATGGGAAAGATATCGGGTATGCTCACCGATATAGATGATGAGGAAACTCCCCTGCAAAAGCGGCTTGGGGAGCTGGGAAAAGTAGTTGCGGTCATATGTCTGGTGGTCTGCGTTATCGTGGCAGGGGCAGGCATTTTAAAGGGCGAGCCTATTTTTGATATGCTTATGACGGGCATAACCATTGCCATTGCCGCCATTCCCGAGGGACTTCCCGCCACTGTCACCATTGCCCTTGCCCTTGCAGTCAGCCGAATGCTCAAGCAGAATGCTCTTGTTCACAAGCTTCATTCGGTGGAAACTCTGGGCTGTACCTCGGTCATATGCACCGACAAAACGGGCACCATCACCGAAAACAAAATGACGGTGAAAAAATCATATATCCATAGCGGCGATCTTGAATTTTCGGGACAGGGCTATCGTGTTTCGGGGCGTATCACTTCTCCGAAAGGAGAGAGCGCAAATATAAAGACCTCTGCAGTCCTTCGTGAGCTTCTCCGCTGCGGAGTTTTATGCTCCAATGCAGATATTTCAGATAGTAATTCGGACAAGCGCACCATCGCAGGAGACCCCACCGAAGCAGCCCTGCTCATTGCAGCGGCAAAGGGCGGAATGAACCACAATGCGGAGCGTATGGCGTACAAGCGCATTGACGAGCTGCCCTTTGACAGCGATGTCAGGAGAATGACGGTCATTGTCAGAGACCCCTCGGGGCAGGGTATGATATCCTACTGCAAGGGTGCGGCGGACGTTATCCTCGAGCGGTGCAGCCATATCCTCACAGAAAACGGCATTAAGGAGCTTTCCTATTCGCTGCGCAAGGAAATTGAGAGCAAATGCAGCGAAATGTCCTCCGAGGCTCTGAGAGTGCTGGCATTCGCTTACTGTCCCAAGGCTTCAAAAAGCGCACCCGACAGCGGAATGGTATTTCTCGGACTTATGGGAATGACCGACCCGCCGAGAGAGGAGGCAAAAAAAGCCGTCCGCCTTTGCAGAAGCGCACGTATACGAACAGTAATGATAACAGGCGACCACAAAAACACAGCGGCGGCTGTTGCCCGTCAGGCAGGTATACTCACAGGCGAAGGCAGAGTTATCACAGGGGAAGAAATGAGCAAAATGACCGACAGGGAGCTTGAAAATGCGGCTCGTGAGGCTTCGGTATTTGCCCGTGTCTCCCCTGCCGACAAGCTGAGGATAGTGAGAGCATACAAGCGGCTGGGGCATATCGTAACAATGACAGGCGACGGAGTGAACGACGCTCCAGCAGTTAAGGAAGCGGATATCGGCGTTGCAATGGGCATTACGGGAACAGACGTGACCCGAGAAGCGGCGGATATGGTCCTCCTTGACGACAATTTTGCCACCCTTGTAAGCGCTGTTGAGCAGGGACGTGGAATTTACGCCAATATCCGCAAATTTGTCCGCTACCTGCTTTCCTGCAACATCGGAGAGGTGCTGACCATGTTTCTTGGCATTGTAATGGGTATGCCTATGGTGCTTCTGCCCGCACAGATACTCCTTGTAAATCTCGTAACGGACGGTCTCCCTGCGGTGGCTCTGGGAGTTGAGCCCTGCGGCGAGGAGAATATGAAAATGCCCCCGAGAAAAAAAGACGAAAGCTTCTTTTCGGGGGGACTTATGTTCAGGATAGTGTTCAGAGGCATACTTATCGGCATATGTACCCTTGCCTGCTTTACGGTAATGCTCAGAACGGGCGGTTCCCTTGCGGCGGCAAGAACAGGCGCACTTGCCACCCTTGTAATGTCACAGCTTTTTCACGTGTTTGAATGTAAATCCGAAACGGGAAATATTTTTACTGTGCCATATTTCAATAACGTAAAGCTTATACTTGCGGTGCTGTTCTCGGTGACAGTCCTTGCAGCGGCTATTTACCTTCCATTTTTGCAGATGGTATTCACCACCGTACCACTTACGGGAGAACAGCTTCTCATTGCGGCAGGGCTTGCATTTGCCGCTCCTCTGCTCCAATGCTTCGGAGCAAAATGATATTATTGGGTTGGCTCGGTTTCTTCGGTTTCCTCTTCGCCCATGAATATGACCGTAACTCCCCTTTCGGCAAGCTTATCGGTCACATCTCCCGAAAGCTTAATATCTGCGGTGAGCTTTGTCAGGGCTGGAAGATCAAGGAGTGGGGAAAGGTCGGTTATCTTTGTTCCCGAAATATCCAGGGTCTCAAGCCTTGTCATTCCCATTACAAAGGAAAGGTCGGAAACGGCACAATTAGAAACATTTAACGATTTAAGACCTGTGAGGGGGGCTATGAAGGACAGATCCGAAAGGTCGGTGCAGTCCGCATAGACCTCCTCTGCCTTTTTGTAAAGGGCGGCGTCATAGGAGGGGTCGCCCATTTCAAGTGCCTCGGGGGCGGCGTATTTATAGGGCGTTACGGACAAAGTTTCAAGGCGGTCAAACTCGGGAAGGAACTCCGTCCCCTCCTCGGTCATAAGGCAGAGGGAAAGCTCACGCTCACCCGTGTTGTAATACTGCCCGTCTATCTTTCTTGTGTTGTCGGAAAGGCTTCCCGACAGAGCGTTTATTCCGATGAACAGGGCAATCACTGCGGCAAGTATCACCGCCGCTTCTATGGCTCTTTTTTTCAAATTTCACACTCCAAAACAGCTTCGGGGTATGATTTTATCATACCCCGAAAACTTTTTTTAAATTTTACAGTCTGCTATAAAGCTCCTCATATTTTCTTGCGGAGTTGACCCAGGAATAATCGGTCTTCATACCTCTGAGCACCATCTGATCCCATTCCTTGCGGCAGTCGAAGTAGATGTGCTTTGCATAGTTTATTGTGGCAAGAAGCTCCTCGCCGTTATAATTTGCAAAGGAGAAGCCGATACCCGTTCCGTCATACTCGTTGTAGGGTGCAACGGTGTCCTTTAAGCCGCCTGTTTCACGCACAATGGGAACTGTACCGTATCTTAGACCGATAAGCTGTGTAAGTCCGCAGGGTTCAAACTGGCTGGGAACAAGCACAGCGTCTGCGCCTGCATAAAGCCTGTGAGCAAAGCTTTCATTAAAGAGGATATTAGCAGAAACTCTGTCGGGCATTCTCCAGGCATAGTCTCTGAACAGATTTTCATACTGAGGATCGCCCGTACCGATAACAACAAACTGGGTATGCTGATCGCAGATACGGTCAAGAGCGTACCTTACAAGGTCAAGACCCTTTTGGTCGGTAAGACGTGAGATAATCGCTATCATAAACTTGTTGTCGTCCTGAGGAAGACCAAGCTCCTGCTGGAGAGCCTTTTTATTTGCAGCCTTTGCCTTCTTAACGTTCTTTATGCTGTACTGCTTTGCGATAGCGGTGTCTGTCTCGGGGTTGTATGCCTCATAGTCGATGCCGTTAACAATGCCGCAGAGAGACTGATTTCTTGCTCTGAGAAGTCCGTCAAGGCCCTCGCCGTAATAGGGGGTCTGAATTTCTCCCGCATATGTGCCGCTTACGGTAGTGATAAGGTCGGCATACACAAGACCGCCCTTGAGCATATTTGCGTCCTTTTTGAACTCAAGCTTGTCGGGTGTGAACACATAATCGGGCAGTCCCGAAAGTGCCTTGATGGTCTTAATATCCCAAATGCCCTGGAATCTCAGGTTATGTATGGTGAAAATAGTCTTTGTTCCCCAGTAGAAAGGATTGTCCTTATAGAGAGTGTGTAGATATACGGGAACAAGTCCTGCCTGCCAGTCGTGGCAGTGGATAATGTCGGGCTTGAATCCGATAACGGGAAGTATCGCCATTACCGCCTTGGAGAAATAAATGAATTTCTCGATATCGTATCTTGTATCTGCATAGGGCTTGTCTCCACCGAAATAGAAGAGATTGTCCACGAAATAGAAGGTTATCCCGTCATACTGATACTCCATTATTCCAACGTGAACGCTGTTGAAGCGCTGACCCATATCCATATAGAAATGGTGAACGTACTTGAAATTGTTTCTGAACTTATCGGGGATACATCTGTAATTCGGGATAATCACGCGGCAGTCGTACTCTTTTTTGTTGAACATTTTGGGAAGAGTTCCCACAACGTCCGCAAGTCCGCCTGTTTTTATAAAAGGAACACATTCGGAAGCCACAAAAAGTATATTTTTCATAAATCCATATCCGCCCTTTCGGTATGTAGTACGGGGCAAACGCTCCCGTATTTCTATTCATATTATATAATATTTTTCATCAGCCGTCAATAGGTTTTTATAAATTTTCCATAATAATTGATATTCAAAAGCTCTCTTTCCCTGTTTAATTCGGGAAAGAGAGCCGCACTTTTACTCATTTACCCATTCATCGGCTGTATCTCCGCAAAACGCAGATCGTCCCCGTCGGCGGTGAGTATAACGCTGTCACCGGGCTTTATCTCCCCCTTGATTATCTTTGAGCTGAGAAGATTTTCCACCCTTTCGGTTATTTCGTGGCGCAGGACTCTTGCCCCCTGAGATCTGTCCTCCTTGCAGGCAAGGAGCCTTACTGCCTCGGGAGCAAATTCCATTGATATCTCCATTGCCGCCGCACGTTCACGAAGTTCTCCGAGGAGTTTCTGAGCAAGTGCCTCAAGTTCGTTCTTTCCGAGCCTGCCGAACACTATTACCTCGTCTATCCTGCCCAGAAGCTCGGGACGAAACTGCTTTTTAAGCTCTCGCTTAACATCTGCCCTTATCCGCTTGTTCTCCTCCGCCGCAGACAAGGCTTCTCCCTCAAAGCCAAGCCTGTTTTTCTCGGTCATTTCACGTGCGCCCACGTTTGAGGTGAGTATCAGCACGGTGTTTGCAAAGCTTGCCTGCCTGCCCTGACTGTCGGTGAGTATGCCGTCCTCAAGTATTTGCAGGAGGATATTCGACACATCGGGGTGAGCCTTTTCTATCTCGTCAAAAAGTATCACCGAATAGGGACGGCGGCGCACCGCTTCGGTAAGCTGTCCCCCCTCGTCATAGCCCACATATCCGGGAGGAGAGCCGATAAGCCGTGATACACTGTGCTTTTCCATATACTCGGACATATCAAAGCGGAGAAGTGCTTTCTCGTCATCAAAAAGGCACTCTGCAATTGCCTTGGCAAGCTCGGTCTTTCCCACACCCGTAGGTCCCGAAAAGATAAAGGAGCCTATGGGTCGGCGGGGGTCACGAAGCCCTGCCCTGCTTCGGCGTATAGCTTCCGCCGCCGCCCGTACTGCCTCGTCCTGACCAATTACGCGCTTGTGAAGCTCCTCTTCGAGAGTGAGGAGCCGTTCCGACTCGTCTGCGGTGAGCCTGCCTGCAGGAATACCCGTAGCGGCGGAAAGCACCTCGGCAATATCATCTGCTGTGACCTGAGGACGGCTTTCATTACGGTCGATCATCGTCTCGCTGAGGCTCTTTTTCTTTTTGGGCATATTCCTGTCTATCATTGCGGTAAGCTCATCGGCAAGGTCATTAAGGGACTTCTTTGACCCTCTTATATGCACCTTTGAAGCGGCTTCGTCAATAAGGTCAATTGCCTTGTCGGGGAGACATCTGCCGTTTAAATACCTTACGGACATATCCACCGCCGCCCGTACCGCCTCGGAAGTTATCCGCACCTTGTGAAAATCCTCATAGCAGGGACAAAGACCCGTTAGTATCCTTACAGCCTGCTCGGGGGTAGGCTCGCTTACCGTCACCTGCTGAAAGCGGCGTTCAAGTGCGCTGTCCTTGCCGATGAATTTGCGGTACTCGTCAAAGGTGGTCGCGCCGATTATACGAAGCTCGCCCCTTGCAAGCTGAGGTTTTAAGATATTTGCCGCGTCAATTGCTCCCTCGGCGGCTCCCGCTCCCACAATAGTGTGAAGCTCGTCAATGAAAAGGATAATGCTGCCGTTTTCGATGACCTCGTCAATGCACAGCTTTATCCTGTCCTCAAAGTCGCCCCGATATTTGGCTCCCGCAAGCATTGATGTGAGATTGAGTGAGAAAATATGCTTGCCCTTTAAGGTATCGGGCACATTTCCCGATGCAATTGCCATTGCAACTCCCTCTGCAACGGCGGTCTTTCCAACTCCCGCTTCTCCCACAAGGCAGGGGTTATTTTTCGTTCTGCGGGAAAGAATGCGTATTACTCTCGCTATCTCATTTTCACGGCAGAAAACGGGGTCACATTTATTCTCAGCCGCAAGAGCGGTAAGGTCTCTGCCATATTTGATAAGGGTGGGGGCTTTGGTTATGGGAGGAAAATATTTCACGTCAAGTCCCGAAAGCCCTCTGCAGGTACTGAGTATGGCAGAGACGTTAATGCCCATATCGCCCAGGATATTAACGGCTGTGCAGTTTTCCTCACGAAGAAGAGCCGCAAGAAGATGCTCGGTGCCCGCAGGCTTTTCGGGAGTTGCCCCCGCGCCCCTGCAGGCGCTGTCTATGATGCGTGAAACAGCAGGGGTCACAGAGTCCCTGTCCACCACAGAGGGCTCCCCTCTGCCTATAAGGCGGATTATGCGCCCCAATACTTTTTCCTCGGTAACTCCAGAGGATTTCAGGATACTTGCCGAGGTGCTTCCCGTCTCCGAGGTAAGGGTAAGGAGCAGATGCTCGCTTCCCACATAGGTATGCCCCAGCTTTCCTGCCTGGATAAAGGCTTTGCTTATAACGGTGTTTGCTTTGCGTGTAAGCAGCTCCTGATCGTACATTCTATACAGCATCTCCTTAACAGGTTAATTTCAGATACATTATCTATTATGGACTGTTTTTTCCAAATTAACTGTCGTATTAAGGGAAATGCCTGATAATTCAAATTTTATTTTTGGCTAATTTTATTTCACGTGCAAATTGGAATTTGGCGGGTGACGACCCGCGGCGAGACGTTCTGTAATTTATTCGGACATCAGACTG
>JAQYLI010000044.1 GCA_028720105.1 Oscillospiraceae bacterium
AGTTATTATAATAATCTTTAATCTTTCTGTAGACAAAGGCGGCAGATATAACACAGCCAATCTAGGAAAGCGACCGTAGCAAGGCTTGCCGCCTTGCAAGGGAGCTTGACGACGAGTGGCTGTGTTATAGCTGTCGGATTTGTCTACAGAACGATTAAAGATTAGTATTACATAAATTATATCCTATAAGTATCCAAAAATCAAGTGACTTTTTGTGCAGTATTTAATACTAATTCTTAATCAACCCATAGACAAAGCCGACAGAACGATTAAGAATTAGTATAAATAAGTTTTATGCCATTTGGATTATGAGTAATCAGCAGGAATATGCACATACTAATCCCAAAATAAAACCGAAAGGAATGGGTGAAGATATGTATTCATCAAGACTTATTGCGGATATCAGAGGCAGAGAGATACTTGATTCCCGTGGAAATCCCACCGTTGAAGCGGAGGTGCTGCTCTGTGACGGCTCAGTTGGCTTGGGAAGAGCCCCCAGCGGCGCCAGCACAGGACAGTTTGAAGCGCTGGAACTCAGAGACGGAGGCTCCCGATATATGGGAAAGGGAGTTCTGAAAGCCGTTGAAAGCGTTAATACCATTATCAGAGAGGGACTTTCGGGGCTTGATGCCGCAGATACACGTCAAATTGACCGCAGGCTTATTGAGCTTGACGGTACAAAGGATAAGTCGAATTTAGGCGCAAATGCGATACTTGCTGTAAGCCTTGCCTGTGCCGACGCGGCTGCAAAAAGCTATGAAATGCCGCTTTTCAGATTTCTGGGCGGAGCAAACGCCGCAAAGCTGCCCGTCCCGATGATGAACATTCTTAACGGCGGCGCACACGCGGGAAATAACTTAGATATCCAGGAATTTATGATATTCCCCAAGGGAGCCTGCTGTTTTGCGGAGGGGCTTAGAATGTGCTCCGAGGTATTTCATCATCTGTCGGGCTTGTTAAAGGAAAAAGGACTTAACACCGCTGTGGGTGACGAAGGCGGCTTTGCTCCCGAGCTTGAGTCTGAGGGACAGGCTCTTGAGCTTATCCTTGAAGCGGTGGAAAGAGCGGGATATAAGCCGGGAAAGGATTTTCTCATATCCCTTGACGCCGCGGCGAGTGAGTGGAAGGGCGATAACGGCGGATATTATATGCCCAAAAAGAAGATATCACGGACTACAGACCAGCTTATATCCGAATGGGAGGACATCTGCTCCAAATATCCTATTTTCTCCATTGAGGATCCCCTTGACGAGGAGGACTGGAGCGGCTGGGAGCGGCTTACGGGAAAGCTTGGCAAAAAGGTCAGACTTGTGGGCGACGACCTTTTTGTTACGAACACCGAGCGTCTTGCAAAGGGCATCGAGCGCAGCTGCGGCAATGCCATACTCATAAAGCTCAATCAGATAGGCACTCTTTCCGAAACTCTTGAGGCAGTCAGAATGGCAAGGGAAAGCGGTTTTGACTCGATCATATCCCACCGCAGCGGAGAAACAGAGGACTCCTTTATCGCCGATCTTTCGGTGGCACTGAACACCGGGCTTATAAAAACAGGCGCGCCCTCAAGGGGCGAGCGGACGGCAAAATACAACAGGCTGCTTCGTATCGGCGAAATGATAGGAAATTTTCACATCAGCCTATAACACGCAAAAGCCGAGCTATATATGGTAGCTCGGCTTTTTGTATGCTTATACTAATCTTTAATCAACCTATTGACAAATCCGACAGCTATAACGCAGCCACTCGTCGTCTGGCTGCCTTATAAGGCAGCACTCCCTTGCCGGTGTCAAGCCTCGCTTGACATATCGCCTGCGGTCGCTTTCCTAGATTGGCAGCGTTCTATCTGCCGTATTTGTCTACAGAACGATTAAAGATTAGTATTACAATGAAGAATATCTGCCTTCTAAAAAGTAGTATTTTCATTGTGAGCGCATTTTTTTATTCCTTGTTTTTGTTGATAATATTGTCGGGGAAAATTGAAGCGTTTAACAGTTCTGCAGGAGAAATTTCTAAAGCGTCTGCTATGTTGTAGAAAACTTCCATTGAAAAACAATGTGCAATGTTTGGTGCTTCGATGACACTCAGCAAAGAACGGCTGATACCAGCATTTTCGGCAAGGTTTTCTTGAGATAAGCCCTGAATTTTTCTAAGGGGGGATAATCTCGTTTGATACTTTATTGGAGTATTTTCGGAATTTCGGCGGATATTGAGTTTAAACGTTTTTAAATGCTTTGCAGGTAAGTTCAATATCCTCGTCGGTATGCGCCGCCGATACGAACATTGCTTCAAACTGTGATGGTGCAGTATATATGCCCCGTTCGAGAAGCCTGTTGAAATGCTCCGCATATTTTTGTCTGTATGAGGTGCAGGCGGAGTCGTGATCGGTTACGGGGACGTCGGTGAAAAACGCAGTGAGCAGCGAGCCTGCACGGTTAACGTTCAGTCCTGCCTCTCTCATAGCAGCCTCCAGCCGTGCGGACTTTCTTTCCAGCTCATCATAGATATGGGTATCGTCCATAAGAATTTTCAGAGTAGCAGCTCCTGCGGCAGCGGCAGCGGGATTTCCCGACAAGGTCCCTGCCTGATATACAGACCCCAGCGGCGCAACGCATTCCATGATCTCCGCTCTTCCTCCGTAAGCAGCAAGGGGCATTCCTCCGCCTACGATCTTGCCCAGCGTTGTCAGGTCGGGTGTGATACCGTACAGCTGCTGAGCACCTCCGAGAGAAAGACGGAACCCTGTGATGACCTCGTCAAAGATAAGCAGCGATGAATATTTCTCCGTGATATCACGCAGGAAGCGGAGAAAGCCCTCTTTCGGAGGAACAACTCCCATATTTGCGGCGCATGGCTCGACGATAATGCACGCAATATCCTTTCCGTACCTGTCAAACAGCTCCTCCACCGACTTTTCGTTGTTATAATCCGCAAGAAGAGTGGTCTCGGTATAGCCCTTGGGAACGCCTGCGCTGTCGGGGACAGAATTCGTCAGCAGACCCGAACCGCCCTTGACCAGAAGTCCGTCCGAATGACCATGATAGCAGCCCTTGAATTTAATTATCATATCCCTGTGAGTATATCCCCTTGCGGCACGGACAGCGCTCATAACCGCTTCTGTGCCCGAATTCACAAGGCGGAGCATTTCCATTGAGGGCATACACTGCCGTATCAGCTCAGCAAGCTCTATCTCTCCGCGGTGGCACGCACCGAAGGTAAGTCCCTTTGAAACGGCTCTGCAGACGGCTTCAAGGACTTCAGGCCGTCCGTGTCCGAGGATATTCGGTCCCCATGAGCATACATAATCTATAAATTCGTTTCCGTCGGCATCGTAAATTTTATCCCCCTCTGCCCTTTCGATAAACAGCGGAGAACGTCCCACGCTGTTAAATGCCCGAACAGGACTGTTCACTCCTCCCGGCATAAATTTTTTAGCCTGTTCATACAGTTTTTCCGAATTGGTCGTGTTCATATGAATTTCCTTTCGTTAAGAAGCCGCAGAAATTGCGTATCATTCAATGTCCAGAGCGTGATAGGTAATAATAATATCCGCTCCTGCTCTTTTTATTGCCGTAAGATTTTCCGTAATTATCCGCTGTTCATCTATCCAGCCCCGCTCCGCAGCCGCTTTTACCATAGAATACTCGCCGCTGACATTATAGGCGGCTATGGGCACATCAAAACGCTGTCTTGCAGATTTCAGCACGTCCAGATATGCAAGGGCAGGCTTTACTATTATCATATCTGCGCCCTCGTCAAGGTCGTCCTCTATCTCGCGCAGAGCCTCTCTGCCGTTGCGGCAGTCCATCTGATAGGTGCGGCGGTCGCCGAAGCAGGGCGCAGATTCGGCTGCGTCCCTGAATGGCGAATAATATCCCGAAGCATATTTTGCACTGTAGGACATAATAGGGATATCCGCAAACCCGTTATCGTCCAGTGCGGCGCGTATAGCGGAGACACGTCCGTCCATCATATCCGAGGGGGCGATGATATCCGCTCCCGCCCGCGCCATACTGACAGCTGCCTTTGACAGCAGCGGAAGAGTTTCATCGTTGAGTATCTTTCCGTCCATTACCACTCCGCAGTGACCGTGAGAGGTATACTCGCACAAGCAGATATCCGCAATAACTATAAGCTCGGGATAATTGTTCTTGATAAATCTCACAGCATTCTGTACAGCGCCGTTATCGTCATATGCTCCCGAAGCAAGCTCGTCCTTATGCTCGGGTATCCCGAAAAGAAGCACGCCTGCAATACCTTTCCCGCGTACTCTGTCCATTATCTCGGGCAGTCTGTCCACGGAATACTGATATATCCCCGGCATTGACTCCACGGGTATTTTCTTATTTTCGCCGAAAACCACGAACATAGGATAAATAAGCTCCTTTGGCGAGATGCGTGTTTCGGCGGTAAGCTCACGCATTGCCTCACTGCTGCGAAGTCTTCTGAATCTTTTCATTTTTAGTCAGCCTTTCTATTTTTTCAATCATGCCGTCGGCAGTAAAGCTGTCGGCAATAAATATATTTTCCCTGTTAACGGTTTGTATTTTTAAAAGCTCCTCTGCGGTGACATCGCCGATGCAGACAATTTTCGTCCTGTGGGAAACGGTATATCCCGAACCGAAAAAAGCCCTTACTCCCGAGCCGCTGGCAAAGGTGAGAAAATCGGAGGAGATAGTTTTGTCGGAAGCCCGGTCGGCGCAGGGGAGAGTATCATAAATGTTAATATCATCATATTCGATACCGCTGCCGTCCAGAATTTTATTGAGTATCACCGAGCCTTGCTCCGCACGGAGGATAAGTACCCTTTCGCCGTTTTTTACATTTTCCGCAAGAAGCCTTCCGAGAGCCTCCACCGTATAGGTATCGGGCACAAGGTCGGGAATTATCCCCGCACTTTTCAGCCGTTCGCCCGTAGGTCTGCCCACCACGGCAATTTTAAGCCCCGAGAGCCTGCGGACATCAATATTCAGCCGTTTCATATGGTCAAGGAAAATATCCGCTCCGTTGGCGCTTGTAAGAGCAATATAGCTGTAATCCGAAATATTTTCAAGCGCTCTGTCAAAGCGGGCGTTATCTTCATACTCCGATATCTTCACCACAGGCAGAGGATATGCGCTGCCGCCCAGCGCATATATCTTCTTCGCCAGCTTGTCAACCAGACCTCTCGTTCCCGTAACTGTCACGGAAATACCGTCAAGGGAGCTTTCAAGCGTCTTTGAATAGTTAAGAGCCGCCGTTTCTCCCACTATTATCACCGCAGGCGCAGTAATATTTTCCTTTTCAACGGCTTTGGCAATATCCGCAAGCCTTTCCCGCACCGTCCTCTGCTCCGAAGAGCCGCCCTTTGAAATAACTGCGGCGGGCGTATCTGCAGAAAGTCCTCCGTCCATCAGCTCATCGGTCAGCCTTTTCAGACGGTTAAGCCCCATAAGAAATACGAGGGTGCCGTCAAGTGCGGCATATTTTCCAAAATACCCGTCGGGAATATCCTCGGCGGTGTGCGCCGTGATAACGTGAAAGCTGCGGCTGACCCTGCGGTGAGTCACAGGTATCCCAGCAAGCTCGGGAACGGCAATGCATGACGATATCCCGGGGATAATTTCAAATGGGATATTATTCCGCGAAAGAGCCTCCGCTTCCTCGCTGCCCCGTCCGAATACAAAGGAATCGCCGCCCTTTAATCGGACGACGGTTTTACCCTCAAGAGCTTTTTTTACCAGTATGTCGTTAATGGCTTCCTGCGTTTCGCTGTGCTTTCCCATGCGCTTGCCCACATAGACAGCTTCCGCATTTTCCGGCGCAAAGCCCAGCAGCCTTTTGTCGATAAGGTCATCGCAGACAACGCAGTCCGCCTGCCTGAGAGCATATGCTCCCCGCAGAGTAATGAGATCGGCTTCTCCGCAGCCGCCTCCCGTAATATATACTTTTCCTTTGCTCATTTTTTTGCTGTCAGTCCCTTCAGCAGATCGTATTTATCCGATACGTTTCCCTCCGCAGCGAGTATTTCTCTGCCGTCTGCGGAGCAGATGATCCTGATATTTCCGCCCGATACTTCGGTAAATATCCCCGCAGGCGTATGACAATCCCCGCCGCATATCCGCAGAAATTCCCTTTCGGTCTCAAAGGAGATATATGCGTCCCTGTCGGAGATATCACGGAATATCTCCGCCGCAGCTGAATTTTTTTTCGTTTCAGCGGCGATAATGCCCTGACAGGCTGCGGGAACAAACTCCTCGGCTTCAAATACCTTGAATGACAGCTCGCTGTATTCAATGCCGATATTGCCGTTTGCTTTGCAGAGAATACCCAGCCTTTCAAGACCTGCCGCCGCAAGGATAATTCCGTTATACTCTCCCGATCTGAGCTTGTTCAGACGGGTCTCAACATTTCCTCGGATATCCTTAAATACGGCGTTCGGAAAGAAACGCCGTATATTTTCCCGACGTCTTATGCTTCCTGTTCCTATGAGCAGCTTATCCGTCGGGGCATATTCCGCGCCTTTCGGAAGTACCAGCACGTCGCGGTGGTCTCCCCGTTTCAGCACAGCGGATATTTCCAGTCCGCGGGGCAGGTCGATATCCAGATCCTTTGCGCTGTGAACGGCGGCGTCGATATCCCCCGAAAGGATACGCTCCTCCAGCTCGGAAGAAAAAACTCCCTTTCCGCTTATCTCATGGATAGGTCTGTCGGTTATCCTGTCCCCCTGTGAGGATATTTCAACGATCTCCGTTTCAATATCGGGGTGCCTGCTTTTCAGTGCACGGACGACCATTTCCGTCTGTGCAAGAGCCAGTCTGCTTTTTCTTGTTCCTATTCTTATCTTCATTTCTCAATGTCCTCTAAAAGCTTGTATATTTCCGATCTGTCGGGTATTTTCTCCGCTCCGTCAATATAATTGATAACGGCATACACAGCATTTCTGCGCTGCTCCTCCGAGGAAAATTTTTCCTTGACAAGAGGACGTATCTCTGCCGTCATTTCCGCACAGAACAGCATTTTATCGTCTATCAGCTCTCCGATCTTCCGCCGCAGATACGCCGAAAAAGCAGGAGCAGTGCCCGAAGAGCTTATCCCCACGGAGATATTTCCTTTATGTACCAGAGCAGGAAAAATAAATGTGCATTTTTCGGGGTCGTCCACCGTGTTCACGGGAATGTTTTTCTCCCTGCAAAGCTCGTAAATGTGTAAATTAACTCCGTTATCGGACGTGGCGGATATCACTGCGAAAACGTCGTCCAGATCGTCATCCGAAAATGGCTTTACATTTATTTTAATATTATCGCACTTTGCGGCAAGCTTGTATATCTCATCACAGACATCGGGCGCAGTCACAGTTATCATCGCGCCGTGAGCCGCTAAAATGCGCACCTTTCGGCACGCCACCTTTCCTCCGCCTATAACTGCGATAAGCTTGTCCTTGATATCTTTAAAAAAAGGAAAATATCCCATATTATCACTCTCCCAATTCCTCCAGAATTTTCAGCACGTGAGAAAGCTCTTTATGGTCAAGTTCCGCTTTCAGCCTGAACAGAAGCTTCTCAAAGGGAACCTCCACAAGCTTTTTCCCGATATGCTCGGCTTCGGGAAGAAAATCACGGATAAGAAGCTCCTTTTTAAGCTCGTCAGTTTCCTTTTCAATGATTGCTGCCGCCGCCTGTGCGCCCGACATTTTCACGCGGTTATTTTTCCGTGCAAGCTCTCCGAAATGATCTATATCAAGCAATGATGCCCACGGGATATCTGCAACAGCTTCCTCGATATCATGAGGAACGGCAAGGTCGATAAACAGCCTTTTCTTTTTATCGGTCACGCTTTCTTCAAGACGATTTTTGGTTATGGTATAATGAGGGCTGCCTGTTGCCGAAATAATGACGTCCGCTCCGTTAACCGCATAATATCTGTCGGAATAGCCGACGATATGAACGTCCTCGGGAGAGAAAAGAACCTCGCCGCCGCAGCTCCTTCGGGTTGCGGAAACCCTGACGTTTTTATGCGCAAGCAGATTTTTCACCGTACTTGAACCGATTTTTCCGCTTGCTCCGATAACCAGAACGCTCACCTGCCCGCCGAAATCCGCCGCCGCATTTGCCGCCAGTGTAGCGGTAGAAACGGGTATCCCCGAAAGAGTAGTTTCGGTTTTTATCCGTTTTGCACAGGCGATGGCGTGCTGAAAGATCATATTCAGCTCATATGAGGTACAGCTGCGCTCCATAGCCGTTCTGAACGCATTTTTAGTCTGACCGAGTATCTCGTCTTCGCCCATTACCATAGATTCTATTCCGCAAGCGACCTTAAAAAGATGGCGGACAGCGGCGTCCTCGGAAAAGATCATAAGCACAGGCGCAAGCTCTCCCTCGGAAACGCTGCCGAATTCGGACAGCAGCGCCTTTGCCGCCGATATTGCGCTGGGAGCTCCCGAAAAATACAGCTCTGTACGATTACAGGTACAAAGAAGCACGCAGCCCGTGATATGCTCATTTTCCACAGCCTTGTCCGCAAGCGCGTGCTGTACCTCCTCGGAGAAAGCCAATTTTTCACGGAAGCTAACGTCCGCTTTTTTATAATTAACGCTAATGCAATACAAATTTATCACCGTTTATAATAATATCATATTATCTCTACCTTTTCAATAGTATTTTGATAAATTTTCTTGGTCTGCGGCATTGTAATTCCGTCAGACTGAAAGCCGTTCCCTACGGCTCATTTCACGGTTGACTCATAGTTGTATTTATCGACCCTCTCGGTTACGCATTTGTTGAACATACTGTCAAGGTCGGAATAACCCTTCCAGCCGTAGCTGAAGCCGTTTAATTTATAGCCGTAGTAGTTGGCAAACTCATCGCTCACAGCAACCTTATTGTCGGTTATTTTCATTGAGCTTAAATCTATGGAACAAGTGCCGTCGCTGAGCAGGATAACATTATCCAGTTCGCAAAGGGTATAGAATTCCTGATACCCCGTTGTATGCTCATCTGCATTTCGCCTTGTTCCTTCAAGTGCCTTATCATACTCATAAGCCGTCACCGAATACTTCATTTTATAGACACAGCATATTTTATTATAGGGATTTACATCGAAATTCTCTTTTCCTGCAAGAAAATAGTATCCCATAAATTCTGAGCTTTCCTGTTCAAAAGAGTAGTCCTCCAGACCGACAGATTCAATTTTTGTCATGTGATTGCCGCATACATTTGCCGTGATCAGATCCTCGGCTTGAGAGCGGAGCTTTTCAAGGGTGCTTTCGGGAATATCATCTATGCACATTGCATATGCAGCAAGACCTTCGGCGGTGTACTCCCTTTTTTCTTCCGCAAGAGTCTTGCCCTCCTGCGGTGTTTTAAATTCTGCGGAGACGGTGACTACATCACCGTTAAACACGCCGCTTTCAACATCGGCAGTATACTTGCACAGGGAATTTCCTCCCGATATTGTCACCTTACTTAGGGGAGCGGTGCCCGAAAATGTCACAGTCAGGTTTTCAAACGGGTCGATAGTTTCTGTCTTGTCTGTGCTTTAGGAGAAAGTGCCGGATGCGACCTCAAGCTCACCGAGACCTTTTTCGCTCTCTTTTTCTGCGTCCTCTGCCGACATTCCGTCAAGCTGTTCCAGCCTGTTTTCTATGTCCTGTTCCGTCGGTTCTCCGCCGCCGCAGCCAACCAATGAAATACAGGTGCAGACAGCTAAAAAAGCTGCAAAAATGGTCTATAACTATTTTTCATAATAATAACAACCTTTCTTATTTGTTTATGACAGTTTTTAATATTATATCATAAAACTTCGCCTAAATCAACAGTTGTTATACCTAAAACCCAATAATAGTTATACTTATTTATGGTAAACTATTATCAAACAGGAGGTGCAAATATGGTTGATTTCGGAACGAAGCTAAAAGAACTTCGACAGCAGGCGGGACTTACGCAGAAACAGCTTGCAGACAGACTATGGCTGTCCAAGGCAACTGTCAGCTACTATGAACAATCCCTGCGCTATCCCTCGCCTGAGATACTTGTAAAGCTGGCAGGAGTTTTTCACGTTACAACAGATTATCTTTTGGGTATTGAGGATAAAAAGCAGACTATTGATGTGACTGACCTTTCAGATGAAGACATTGATTTTCTGGAAAATGCCGCAAAGCTGCTGCGGAAGAAAAATTCCGACCGCAGCAACGCTCGGGAAAAGAAAGAAGAACGTGAAAGATAGCAGACCTCGGGAATGTTAAGGCTCAATGCATATTGGCGGTTCTCTTTCGGGCATTTCACGGCTGTCTGGGGGCAGGATCTCGGTGAAAACAGGCTGTGAACCTCTTCTGAATACCCAGCAGCTTCCCACAGGCATATAAAGCACCTGCCAGGCAGGCTTGTTGCACCGCATTCCCACGGCTTCAGCTGTGTCATAATCGTTGCCGCCCAGATAAACGTAGGTATCGCAGTTTGCTATTATAGTCATTCGGTCAGCGTCATAGCTTTGTGAGAGCTGAGCTTCTGACTGTATCATCAGCATTACGGAAATTCCCCGTGAACGTATGGACGAGATCATTCGGGGAAATTCTTCGATCCTGCAATTGGTGGCAAAGTCATCGAGAATAAAGCGTACAGGGACGGGCAGTCTGCTGTTTTCGGTTTCATCGGCAAATCTGCACAGCTGATGCATTGCCTGGGTGAAAAATATATTTGCAAGACTGTCCATAGACCTGTCGGTATCGCTTACGGTCACAAAGACCGCCTTTTTTACGCTGCCTATGGAGGCAAAAGTAAAATCATTGCCGCTCATCATCATCTGAAGTTCCTCGGTATCGAATTTTGACAGTTTAGATGACAGAGTAGCTCTGATACAGTCATAGGTCTTGTTGGGAGCCTGGTCAACGTCTGAGAACTGCGCGCAGGCCCAGCTGTCGGGATTTTGCATTTTCAGGTCACGAAACCTGTGGGAAAGACGGGAGTCCTTGCTGTCGTCTTCAATTCGCTCGCCCTCGCGTACAAGCCTGAGAATACCGCTGAAATTAAAGGGCTTGAAGTTTGTTTCAAGCATATATCCGATTATTGCCGACAGCAGAATTATAGTCATAGAGTCCCAGAAGGGGTCTGCTTTAGTTCCCACTGAGGCTTTTTCGTTGGTAATGACAGAAGCAATATTCAGGATATCCTGAGTTGTACGTATAAAACGCAGAGGATTGTAGTGCGCTGAATTTTCGGGCTTCGTAAAATCAATGTTATAGACTTCATAGCCTTGCTTGCAGAGGTATTTGCCGTATTTTTTACAAAGATTGCCCTTAGGGTCGGATACGATATAGCTGCCCACAGCCTGTCTGAGATTGGGAATGACTATGGTCGAGGTTTTGCCTGTACCGCTGCCGCCTACGATAAGAACGTTGTTGTTAAGACGGGTCTTTGCATCATCAAGGCTGTAACGGCAGTTACGGGCAATGAGCATTTCGCTTTGTGCGAACCTGTCATCGGGAATAATAAGCTCCTCGTACTCGAAATCGTCATAAGGCTCAAAGTTAAAATTCCTGCATACAGTGCGCATAGACTCATAATTCTTTTTCATTACTCATTGCTCCTTTCAAATATCGAACCCACGATTTTATCGCAGATACCGAAGCTCACGGCTTCTTCTGCATTCATCATATTGTCGAAGCTTGTGGCGCTGTTTATCTCACTGAGGGTCTTGCCCGTATGCATTGCAAGAATTCCGTTTACCATATCCCTTGTTTCAAGTATTGAGTCGGAAATACGGGAAATGGAAGTAGAGGAGCCGCTTACACCGCCTCTGAGCAATGCCTCGTGTATCATAACACGGCTGTGGGGAAGAATAAAGCGTCTGCCTTTCTGACCCGAAGCAAGCAGGACTGCCGCCATACTTGAAGCCTGTCCGATACAATACATATTGACCTCATTTCGGAAGCTTTGCAGTATATCGTAAATCGCAAGGCCTGCGTTTATCTCGCCCCCGGGGCTGTTTATGTAAATATCAACAGGCTTATTTTCACAGGAAAGATACATCATAGCCTGGGCAAAATCAACGGCTGACTGCGAGGTTATCTCTTCTGTGATAAATATGCGCCTTTCCGTCAGAAGGCGGCTGTGAAGCGGAACAACTTCTATTCCTCTTGCAGTTTCGTCAATGTACATTAAATCTTTCATAAAATCAGTCCTTTCTTTGGAATGATCTTATTATAGCACGCCCTGTCGGGCATTTGGTTGCACGTCGCGCAACTTTTAAAAAAACACAAAAAATTCCACCCGAAAAGCTAATAAGTGAAGCCTTTCGGGCGGAATTATTCGTTATTTTTCTTTGGTACGACTCTTCCTGCGGGAGTTTTCGTCGGTGCTGTTTCCGATAAGAATCCATTTTTTATCAATGTCATACAGCACATCATTTATATCCGACAGTCTTTTATACCCGTCGCACATAAGCTGCTCTATCATATAGTCCATCTTCTCGCTGGGATAGGCGTGACCCGAACAGTTGATAAAATCGTACCGCTGCTCCGTGTTAAGCCTCATTGCAATAGCAAGAGCTATCATCGTTTTCTTGTGGGGATTTAATGTCTGGCCGTTTTTTATTCGGCTTACAGTGGCTTTGTCGCAGCATATCAGCTCGGCAAGCTTTGCGGCTTTAATACCGCAGGTCTCAAAATATTCATAAAATCTCTCGCGTTTGAGATCTTCGCTTTTTTTATCGGGATTATCCGCAAGATATTTGGGCAGCTTTTCTTCAAAGCTTTTTTTCTGTGCGTCCTTAGCGGCTTGTATGGCAATGTGGTCGGTCACATTGGTGAGATACCACACCACCTCTTTGTCGGGATTTTGAAAATTCCGTAGGTCTGCCTGAGTTCTTTCAAGTTGTTCAAGGGTGCAATCGCTGTGCTCGTATATATTTTCTGCTTTTATAAATTCATCAAGTTCATCGTCATAATGCTTTACAAGGTATACATCAAGGCTGTCGTGGACCGAGAGCCGCTCTTTTAGAGCCTGTACAGCGGTTTCATAAGCAACACCTCTGGGAAATTTCATATTTCCCGAGGAAAGCAGCGGAAATGCAATGCTTTTCAGCCCAAGCCTGTCCGCACATTTTATGGAGTTAATATAGCAGTTTTTCAGCTTTTCACATTCGCCTGACGTGCCGCCCAGCCACATAGGAGTTGCCGTATGTATCAGATACTTTGCAATAGCGAAGCCCCCTGTTTCCTTTGCCTGACCGAGACGGAGGTTTCCCATAGCTTTTCGCTGGGTCATAACCTGTTTAAATCCCGCAGCTCTGAACATCTCCCCGTCAAGACCGTAGCCTACTACAGGTCTTTTGTTTGCAGGAACTACCATTGCGTCAACTTTGTTTGTGAATTCGGAAATGTCTCCCTTTATAATATGCAGCGGCATTTTTATCCCCTTTCATACGGATTTTTTTAAAATTATACCATAGGACCCGCAGAAAATCAAGGGTATATCAAAGCCGCTTTATACAGCGCTCGGATGCAATATCGATCTCTTACCGGCATACATCGGAAAGTATACTTTTGTTTGCCGGGTGATAAGAGATCGGTATAGAGCCTGTTATTCCCCGAGTATTCTTAAAAAGTGATCGGCCTCTCTAAGAACGTGGTCAGCAAGCAGGGGGAGGATAAGCGAGCGTATCTGACAGCTTTCTATTCCCTTTGTGCCTGCGGTCTTGAAGGCTTTGAATTTCATAGTCTCAGCTTTCGACTGCGCTGTAATAGCCATATCCTGTGCGTTATTGCAGCTTTGCAGGAGAGCGGCATAATCCTTTGCAAAGCCGTCAGCAGACTGAATAAGCTCTGCTTCTGAGGGGTCAAGCAGTCCGCGGATAAACATTGCGTGCTCCATCATTATCCTGTTCCAGAAACATTCGACCTCTTTCATTGACTGCGCTCCCACCGTGCCGCTGTCCTCTAAGCTTCGGAGATACTGCCTGTAAAGCTTTGCTTCACGTATGATGTGTTCAATAAGCAGGGGATAGTTCATTGTGAGCATCGTACAGCCGAGAACGGCATCAAGGGTTTCCTCCTTCAAAGAAATAAGACCGTCCAACAGCCGCAGGGCTATTATGTTAAGACTCTTGACGCGTATGTAGAGCTGAGGACTGACAGAAGCTTCACAGCAGTTCAGGCGCAGCTCTCTGTCGGTTATGCCGCTGTCGATGTGAATGCCCGTAAGCTTTTCTGTCTGCTGTTCTGCGGCTTTGGTAAACTCGGTCACGATCTCGCCCGAAGCAAGCACGTTTTCTCTTATTATGCCGTTGCCGAGGGTTACAGCACGGCTCAGCAGACGTTCAAATGCGTTTTTGTAATGCTCGGCTCTTGCCGCAAATTCCGCATTAATAGGTGTGTAACCCGCTTCGAGAAACAGCGAGTGCTCTTTCATTATGCGCCCGAAAAACAGGTGCAGTTCCAAAGATTCGGTAATATAATCGCTATGCATAGTTTACTTGTGAAAAAAGTTATACTGATATTATATTCACAGAAAAGCTGATTGTTGTCGGGACAGCCGCATTTTTTTAAATAAAAGGGATTGACAAACCATCTCGTGGGTGGTATAATAGGTAATGCCGACAGTTCATTAGTACCTTCCTGTCGTTAAACAAAACCGGGACATCTGAATTTAAGCAGATTTGCGGACAGGTACATTGCCTGTCCTTTTTTATTTTTGAAAGGAACATCAAGATGTATATTCTTAAAACCGATGCCGCCTTTGACTCCGCTCATTTCCTTTACGGATACGAGGGCAAGTGTCGAAATATCCACGGACATCGCTGGAAGATAGAAGCGGAGATATGTGCCGAGGAGCTTATAAGCGAGGGTCAGACACGGGGAATGATAGTAGATTTCGGCGACTTCAAAAAGGATATGAAAGAAATTGCCGACAGCTTCGACCACCGCCTTATTTACGAGAGCGGAACGCTGAAAGCCGCAACCGAGCAGGCGCTTGCCGATGAGGGCTTTGCGGTCATAAAGGTGGATTTCCGTCCTACTGCTGAAAATTTCTCAAAGCATATTTTCGGGCTCCTTAAAAACAAGGGTTACTCCGTAAAAAGGGTGACGGTTTATGAAACTCCGTCAAACTGTGCGGTTTACGAGGAGGGGTGAGCCGTGGAATTTAAGGTTGCCGAGAAATTTGTGAGCATAAACGGCGAAGGAACGAAGGCAGGACAGCCTGCGGTGTTCATTCGTCTTGCAGGCTGCAATCTCCGCTGCTCATACTGCGATACGATGTGGGCGAACAGCTTTGACGCACCGCACAAAATTATGACCGAGCAGGAAATAGCCGAATATGTCCGCAGCACGGGCATAACAAACGTGACCCTTACAGGGGGCGAGCCGCTTATGGCGGAGAATGTTTCGGTGCTGCTCAGTGCCCTTTCGGAAAAGGGAGCGGCTGTGGAGATAGAGACAAACGGCAGCGCGGATATTTCCGTCTGCGACGGTATTTCTCCCCGTCCGTCGGTAACAATGGACTACAAGCTTCCATCAAGCGGAATGGAAGGACATATGCGCCATCAGAATTTTTCTCTGCTTGAAAGTACAGATACGGTGAAATTTGTTGCAGGCAGCAATGAAGATCTTGAGCGGGCTTTGGAGATAATAAAGCAGTATGAGCTTACAAACAGGTGCAGGGTGTTTTTCAGCCCCGTTTTCGGTAAGATCGACCCTGCGCAGATAGTGGATTTTATTCTGAAAAATAAGCTGAACGGTGTGAATTTCCAGCTCCAGCTTCACAAATTCATATGGGACCCCGACAAAAGGGGAGTATAATGAGGAATGATACAATGAAAAAGATAGATACAAAAGCGATTGAAGAGCATATCAGAGGTATACTTACCGCTCTGGGAGACGACCCCGACAGAGAGGGACTTAAAGAGACTCCTCACAGAGTGGCGATGATGTACTCCGAAGTTTTCGAGGGAATGAACTACACCAACGAGGAAATTGCGGAGATGTTCAGCAAATCCTTTGAGGAAGAGAGCGGCTCCGAGGATTTCGTGCTGGTAAAGGATATTGAGGCTTTTTCCTACTGCGAGCACCACATTGCCCTTATGTATGATATGAAGATCTCCGTGGCATACATTCCGAGAGGAAGGGTGCTGGGACTTTCAAAGATCGCCCGTATAGCGGATATGGCGTGCCGCCGTTTGCAGCTCCAGGAGCGTATCGGCGCGGACATTGCGGAGATAATGGAAATGGCAAGCGGCAGTCCCGATGTTGCGGTTATGATAGAAGCCTGCCACAGCTGTATGACAGCAAGGGGAATAAAAAAGCCCTCCGCAAAGACCTCCACAATGACCCTCAGAGGACGCTTCAAGGACGATGCGGCTTTGCAGAACAGGCTGATGTTACAGATGCGGGTAGGATAAAGGTATCCGCCAACCAATCCCCCAACACCCAAAAACGGAGCCGCTTCTTTTTTAACCAACCGCAAAATAAATACAAACAACTCCAACCAACTACAAGTACAAGTAACTCCAAACAACTCCAATTCCTAAATCTCAGAGAAAGCAGCCTTGCAATAATCCGGAAAAGAATCACTCCAAGGCAGCAGCGGAATAAGCGACTCCTCGGAAGGATTTTTTCCCAATGCAGGCAGAGCAGTCAGAAGATACAGCAGATAACCGTAAACATCAAGCCCGTTTCGTTTTGCAGTTTCGATTATGGTCATA
>JAQYLI010000045.1 GCA_028720105.1 Oscillospiraceae bacterium
CTGTATCTGCTCCGCCCACTCACGATGTCTTAGTTCCGATTTTATTTCTTTGATTGTTGCCACTTGCGTCAGCTCCCTTCGGAGCTTATTTTACCATGTTTTTAATTCGGTGGCGAGTTGGGGGATTGGTTGGCGGATACGGATAAAGCAATTGTATTTGTGATTTTTTCATATAGACAAAAAAACAGCAGCAAAATGCCGCTGTTTTTTTGTATTATTCCCCAAGCCCGCCCTGCCGCCGTTCAGTACGAGGTAGTAAAAATAAACGAATTAGTTATTCCGCAAAATAATATGTATCGTGAAACAATGCGTTTGTAACAATGCTGAGCAACGCTTTTGTATTACGCCATACTCCGCAGCGTGGTGTCAGAGATTACAGCTCTCGTCTGCTGCCGACTGTACTGCACCCGACGGCACTCAAAAAAGTTACAGAAGATCTGTTGTCCAATTGATCTTCTGAATTTTAACGTTTAAAAGTCTCAGCTCCTCGGAAAGCTTGTCCGAATGAGTTCTCAGCTCCGCAACGTTTACGGTGCTGAGAATTTTTATCTCCTTGTTGGAATATCTTTCAATCTTTAATGAAGCTTCCGCAAGGAACTTTCTGATAATTCCCGATTTCAGCGTAAGAGCGTCCTTTTTAGCTATCATTTCCGTAAGGGAAACGCCGTCGGAAAGGGTCCTGCTGTTGGTGAGATTTATCCTGCCCATCAGCTCCTCAAGCTCTGCTGTCAGCCTGTCAAGCTCGGCTAAAAGCTCTTCGGGATTTTCCGCAGGAGTATCCCCCTCCTGCACCTTTGCATTTGCCCTCAGACGCTCTCCAAGCTGTGATATGCGCTTGTTGATGTCTGCACGAAGATTAAGCGCTTCTGCAAGTCTCATTTTTATCAGCCGCCTTTCTTAAACTGCTCCACATCGGGAACGGTGAATTCCTCGGTGGGAATTTTCCTGCCCCGAAGCTTGCGCCGCTCCTTCTGAGCCTTGATGACCTTCTGACGGGAAAATTCTTCTCGTTCCTTTTCCTCAAGGCTGTTCTCGATGAATTTAACAGTGGACTCGTATTTGGGAATAACGATATTTTTCAGCGCATTTGCACGGGTCTGAGTTTTTTTTATGGCATTAGCGAGACGAAAAACGCTGTTGTCAACTTCTGCCAGCATTGCGGTCATCTGCTTTACACGATTAAAGCAGATATATGCCATATCCACATTACCGTCTGTATTTTCAAAGCCGTAGGTAAGCTGATTATCGGAGACCCCAAGGCTCACCTTCGGCAGCTCGCAGCCCATTACGCTGCGGTAGGTAACGTTTACGCTCTGCTCAATTGGCATACCCTCCGCAACTCTGCTTATAAGTCCCATAGTGATGTTTGCGCGCTGGAGAGCCGCATAAGCGTCCTTGTAGGTGTCGGTAATGGAGCCTCGGAGAGCCTTTGCTGCATCAACCATCATCATAAGCTCTCTGATAAGCACATTTCTCTTGCGGTCAAGCAGCTCGTAGCCCACCTTGGCAAGCATAAGGGATTTTTTTACATTAAGAAGATTTCCTTTGGTGGGGAAAACCTGATCTGCCAACTGACCTCACTCCTTTAAACCGTATACTGAGTTTAATCCGTAAACTGAGCCGCCTTGTCGGGATCATACTTCTTATCAAGCAGCTTCTCGTCCACTCTGTCAAGGGCAGAGCGTGGCAGCGTTGAAAGCAGTGCCCAGCCAAGATCAAGTGTCTCGTCAATGGAGCGGTTCTCGTCAAAGCCCTGATTAACAAAATGCTTCTCGAAAAGCCGTCCGAAACGGAGATACGACTTGTCAAGGGGCGAAAGCTCGTCCTCACCGATTACCGAAGCAAGGGAGCGTGCGTCCTGCACCTTTGCATACGCCGCAAAAAGCTGGTTTGCGCAGTCCGAATGGTCTGCCCTTGTAAAGCCCTCGCCGATACCGTCCTTCATCAGACGTGAAAGGCTGGGAAGCACAGCCACAGGGGGATAAATTCCGTTCTGGTCAAGGCTTCTGTCCAGAACTATCTGTCCCTCGGTAATATATCCCGTAAGGTCGGGAATGGGGTGGGTGATATCGTCATTGGGCATGGTAAGGATAGGTATCTGTGTAACAGAGCCTTCCGAACCCTCCACAATGCCCGCTCTCTCGTAAAGCGAAGCAAGGTCGGAATAAAGATATCCGGGGAAGCCCTTTCTTGCAGGTATCTCACCCTTTGAAGAGGAGAACTCACGAAGTGCCTCGGCATAGCTTGTCATATCCGTAAGGATAACGAGAATGTGCATATTCTTCTCGAATGCAAGGTACTCTGCGGCAGTAAGAGCGCACTTTGGCGTAAGTATTCTCTCGATTATTGGGTCATTGGAAAGATTAAGGAACATTACGACTTTCTGCAAAACGCCGCTTTCCTCAAAGCTCTTGCGGAAATAATCGGCAATGTCGTTCTTAACGCCCATAGCTGCAAAAACAACAGCAAAATCCTGTCCGCCCTCCTCGGCTATCTTTGCCTGACGGACTATCTGCACCGCCAGCTTATTGTGGGAAAGACCCGAGCCCGAGAAAATAGGCAGCTTCTGACCTCTGATAAGAGTGGTAAGAGCGTCAATGGAGGAAATTCCCGTATTGATGTAGTTTCTCGGATAGGAACGTGCAACGGGGTTAAGGGGCTTGCCGTTGATATCCGCATATTTTTCGGCGTAGATCTCTCCAAGTCCGTCAATGGGACGGCCTGCGCCGTTGAAAACTCTGCCGAGAAGTTCTTCCGAAAGAGGCATTTCCATAGGCTTGCCCGTAAATCTTGTTCGTGTATTTTTGAGAGAAAGTCCCTTTGTGCCCTCGAAAACCTGTAAAATGGCACGGCTGCCGTCTATCTGCACAACTCTGCCCGTCCTGACGGTGCCGTCGTCCAGACGAATTTCCGCAACCTCGTCATAGGAAACGCCTGCAACATTGTCAAGAGCGATAAGAGGACCGTTTATCTCCTTTAGTCCGATATACTGAACAGCCATTATCTTCCCTCCTCGGTGCAGGCTTTAACAGCCTTTTTCACAGTCTGCTCTATCTCAACCTCAAGCCTGCGGAAAAGCTCGGGCTTGTCGTTGGGAATGTCGTATTTCATTTTTATGACCTTTTCAAAAATTCCCGTAGAAATGATACGGTTTATGGGAACGCTTTTCTCAACTGCGCTCTTACATTCGTCATAAAGCTTCAGAATAGCCTTCATCATCTTGAACTGCTTGTCAAGAGGTACATAGGTATCGTCCTTGTGATATGCATTCTGCTGCAAAAATCCCACACGGATAACTCTCGCCGTCTCGATAACCAGCTTCTGATCGTCGGGAAGAACATCCGCACCGATAAGCTTAACTATCTCCATCAGCTTGTTTTCCTCGATAAGCAATGAAGATATCCGCTGACGATAGGGCAGGAAATCCTTGTCAACGTTCTTGTAATAATACTCGCTCAGATCATCGGTATATTCCGAATAGCTGTTGTTCCAGTTAATGGCAGGATAATGACGGGCATAAGCCAGTGCCTTGTCCAGTGCCCAGAAGCAGCGCACAAAACGCTTTGTGTTCTGAGTAACAGGCTCGGAGAAGTCGGAACCCTGAGGGGAAACTGCTCCGATAATGGAAACGCTGCCCTCGGTGCCGTTTAAATTCTCCACATAGCCCGCACGCTCGTAGAACTCGGAAAGCCTTGAGGGAAGATATGCAGGGAAGCCCTCCTCCGCAGGCATTTCCTCCAGACGACCGCTTATCTCACGAAGAGCCTCCGCCCATCTTGAGGTAGAGTCTGCCATAATAGCAATGTGGTAGCCCATATCACGGTAATACTCCGCAATGGTGATACCGGTATAGATCGAAGCCTCACGAGCAGCAACGGGCATATTTGAGGTGTTTGCGATAAGAACCGTTCTGTCGGTAAGAGGACGGTTGGTCTTAGGGTCAATAAGTCCGGAAAACTCCTCAAGAACCTGAGTCATCTCGTTTCCTCGCTCGCCGCAGCCGATGTATACGATAATGTCAGCATCGCACCACTTTGCAAGCTGGTGCTGAGTCATAGTCTTGCCCGTACCGAAGCCTCCGGGAACCGCCGCCGTACCGCCCTTTGCAATGGGCAGAATGGTGTCAATAACACGCTGACCCGTAATAAGAGGACGGTCAACAGGAAGTCTCCTGTCAAATGGACGGGACTGCTTTATAGGCCATTTCTGGCACATAGTAAGCTCGTGCTCGGATCCGTCGGGAGACTTAATGCGGCAGATAACATCATTAATGGTGTATTCCCCGTTTTCTGCGGCAAAAACCACCTCGCCGCACATATTCGGGGGTATCATACAGCGGTGCTCGATAAGAGGAGTTTCGGGGCAAACAGCAAAAACAGCTCCGCCCTGTACTTCATCTCCCACCGAAGCCTTGAGAGTAACATTCCACTTCTTTTCGGTATCAAGGCTGTCAATGTTTGAACCGGGAGAAATATATGCGCCCGAAAGCTCCTCGATCTTCTTTAGAGGACGCTCGATACCGTCAAATATATTTGAAATAATGCCTGGACCAAGAACAGCCGAAACAGGCGCACCCGTACCAATAACAGGCTCACCGGGCTTCATTCCCGTAGTAACTTCATATACCTGAATAGTGGTCTCCTCGGCATTTACGCCGATGACCTCGCCCATAAGGTGGTCTGCGCCCACGTAAACCATTTCCATCATAGCAAAATCGGAGGCGTCACGAACCTTGACAACAGGGCCGTTAACAGAAAATACGGTATTCACTGCCCATCACCCTCCTGCGCCATCATAATATTACCCGAAGCAAAAAGGCTGAGCTGCTCCTTTAAAGCGCAGTCAAAGGTCCTGTCGGTAACAGTACCCTTTGAGCTGCGGAGAATGAGAAGTCCACCGTATTTTATGGAATCATCGGCAGCCACCGTCACCTTGTTCCTTGAAGCGGCGGCAATAGCGTCGGAAAGCCCCATATCGTCGGGAGAAAGATACACTCTTGCGCCCTCAAGGTCGCTCTCCTCCGCAATAGCAGCGCAAAGCTTTTCCTCGTACTCGGGAGTTTTTCTGTACTTAGCAAGCCTATCGTGAACCTTGTCAAAAAGCTCGGCGGTAAGCTTTTCACGGCAGAGCAGAATTTCCTTTTTCATCTCCAGCTCCGCCTTTGAGACCATACGGACGCACTTGCCCGAGGTCATTTTAATATTATCGCTGAGGCAGCGTCTTCCCGCTTCCTCGGCAGACTCCTTAGCCGCAGAAAGAATGCTGTCTCTTTCCTGCCGGGCTTCGGAGAGAAGTTCGTTTACCTGCTTATCCGCAGCGGAGCTAACCGCTGTGATAAATCGGTCAAGCTTATCCTTTTCCAAAGTATCATTCCTTTCGGGTATTAAAGCTTGATTTCGGTATTAAAGCTTAATTCGGTATTATAACTTAATATGGAAATACGGAATTAAAGTTTAATTCCAATTGCCTCCTGAACATAACGTGAAATAGAGGCAGTAACATCCACAGTCGCATGTCTGTCGGGAATTTCCGAAATAAGCGGCGAAGGACGGGTGAGTTTCAGCTCGTTCACCTTGTCCTCAATGAGGGAAATGAGCTTTTCAGTCATAAGTATAACGGCAATATCCTTGTTGTCCATAGCCTCAAGGAGCGCCTTTTCGGTCTCCTCCGCCTTGTGGACAACAATTCCCTCGATACCTGCCAGTCTCATTCCCGTAACGGTATCCACATTGTCGCTGAGAAGAAAGAATTTCATTTTAATGACCTCAGTATCAGACAGCCTGAATGATAAGGAATGCGATAAGGAAGCCGTAGAGCGCAACGCCCTCGCCGAGAGCAACGAAGATCATAGCCTTACCGAAGCAGGAAGGCTCCTCAGCAACAGCACCGATAGCCGCAGGAGCAGCATTTGCAACAGCGATACCGCAGCCTATAGAACCGAGGCCAACAGCAAGAGCCGCCGCAAGATAACCCATACCTGCGCTGCCGAGAACGCCTGCAGTTTCCTCGACCACCTCAGCGGAAACCAGATTTCCCACAGGAAGGATAACAGCAAGGAGCATAATTCCGAAGAAGGTGCAAAGATTTCCGATTATAGCATTCCTGCACTTAGTGCCGTCGGTAAAATGCTTTATTCTTGAAATAACAGGGAGCGAAAGAAGAACAACAACAGCCAGGGGAAGTAAGAAAATATACATATCGGTATCCTCCAAATTAAATTATTCAATGATTTCATCATAGTTAACGCTGACAGGCTTGAATGCCTTGCCGCCGCCTGTGTAGTAGCGTGAGAACATCTCGTAAAACTCAAGTCTCAGTACCTGAATACCCACAAGCAGTCCCTCAAGGACAATAACGAAAAGATTTCCAAGTATCATAACAACGGGTGACATACCGCCCGACATCTCCGCCAGAGCAAGCACCACCGACATCATACCTGCGTGGGAAAGAACAAATCCGCCAACTCTCACGAAGGAAAGGGTGTTAGTTGCATAGCCAAGGAGAAATTCGAAGCACTCAAAAAAGTTTGCCGCAATAAAGTCTCCGAGACTTTCGTGAATGTGAAAGCCCTTGCCCTTTACCATATCGCCCAGAGGTTCTCTGAGGAACATTACAATAAGGGGAAGAACGATAAGGCAAAGAACATAAGCCGTACCGCCCACGTTCAGTCCCAGCATACCGCCGAGAAGAAGCATAAGGAGCGAGCAGTAGAAAACCAGTCCCGCAAGACCATTGTTTGAAAACAGCGCCCTTGTGTAGTTTTTCTCTTTAAGACCCATTACCATATTCACGATAACGGAAATTATGATAATGAAAATTCCAATGCCGATAGCCGAGTACAAAACGTTATTTATGCTGTGTATCGCCTTAAATGGCAGGAAGCTTATTCCAAGGCTCTCATACATAGGGTCAAGCAGCTCTTCATACCCAAAAACGCTGCCGTAAAGCGTTCCGAATATCATACTTGAAACGCCCAGCCTCTCCATTATCCTGCCCAGGGTCATTTTCTTCCATTTCCAGAGAAGAAGTCCCAAAAGGCTTATAACAAGTCCCTGTCCCAGATCGCCGAACATTATTCCGAAAAGCAGGGTGTAGGTTATGGCAACGAAATTTGTGGGGTTGATATCGTTGTAGGCAGGCAGACCGTAAAGATCCACAAACATCGAGAAAGGCTCCGCGAACTTGTTGTTTCTGAGCTTAACGGGAGTTTCTATCTCGCCGTTTTCCGTACAGGGCTTCATCACGAGGGAAACTGATTTAAGATCCTCGAAATACTTCTTGAACCGCTCCGCATCGCGCTCGGGAACAAAACCCACGATATAGAACTTGTCCCTTATCATCATAACCTTTTCACGAAGCTCAAAGGTGTCGTGCATAGTTTTAAGCTTGGTGAAATACTTGTTCAGGGTCTCGCGTTTCTGCTCGATATAATCCGCAAGCTCCTTTTTCCGTTTTTCGACCTCTGCCTTATCTTCCTCAACATTTTTCTCAAGGGATTTGGCGGCGTCATCGGCGCTTCCGTGAACGAAATCGGGAAGCCGTATGCGGTCGAAATAGAGAGACTCTAAAATATTGTCTATCTCCTCCGCCTCGGACAAAGGCGCAAAGCAGAAGCCGTAGACATATTCCTTGTCCCTGCCGTAAGCGAGGAAGTAGAAATTCTTGTCCTCGTAATAGGAAAGCTTTTCGTAGCTGTCTGTGGGGAGACGTCCGAAGCGCACCTTGATGTGCTTGCAGGCGAATATCTGCTCGATATCAACGCTCAGAGACCCCACTCCCTCACCGCCGCTGAGATGCAGCACTTGTTCGAGAGCCATAGTGTGTGCGTTCAGATTATCCGAAGCCTTTTTTATCTCGGCTTTCAGCTTCTGCACACGGTTCCTTATTGACCTGATATCCGTCCTGACTTTTTCTGCGTCGCTGTCACGGATATCCGAACAATCCGCCTTACATAGCTTGATACCCGTCAGAGTTCCTATCTCCGCAAGAAGCTTGAGAGAAGCCGTGTAGGGATTTTCCCTTTTGGCACTCTGTTTTGAGCCGCTTACGTGTACCGCCGCCGCATTTTCCATATGGAAGCAGCCGCAGGAACTGATGATATCAAGAACAGCGTCAAGATCTGTGTCGATACCCGCAATATCAGCGAACATCATTTTTTCTATAGATGACATTTTGACAGACGCACCGTCCTTTCTGTCTTATATAAACCGGGACTCACGTAATGATAAGCTCGGCTATTTCCTTTGTTGGGAGAGAATACCTTATCCCCTCGATTATCCTGATAATATTTCTGACCTCTATCTCAGCAAGCTGATTAAAGGTGTAGAAGCACTCGGGAGCAGAGGTCGAACGTGAAAACGCCCTCTTTGTCTTGAGAAATCTGAACTGCACAAGTGACATTTCGGGATTTTTCATATCAAAGCCTTTTTCGGCAATCTCTCTGCCGTAATAGGTTTTGGAAAACCTCTCAAGAAATTCCTTGTCATCCTTTGCGCTGTAAAGCTCGTCCATTTTTTTCTCGGGAATACGCATATAAATGGGTATCATACGGGATTTTATTTCATCGGCATCAGCGTTGAAATACCGCTTCATACGGTAGCTGTTGATGATATTTATCATATCCGTCTGAGTGCCGATGTAAGTCCTCAGCCGCTTTTCCGTCTCGCCGCCGAACTTTTTCAGCGACTCGATAATGCGCTTGGAGTAATATGTCCTGAGCGCCAGCTCAATGGCAGGATAGTCGATATGACCGCCTTCCTCCTCGGGGCTGTGTTCTTTCAGAATAGGGTAATAGGGCGTTTTTTCCGTAAGGCTCAGCAGTTCCCCATAGCTTTCCACCCTTGCAAGCTCCATAAGGTTAAAGGAGGTGTACTTGTTCATATAAATGGGCAGCGTGGTGATATGGTCGCTTGTACCCGCATTAAGATGAAGTATGCAGATAAGTATCTCGTCTATCTCGGTCTTAACGATGATGTAGTTGTAAAACTCGTCACCGCCTATCTTCTCAAAGCCTATCATACGGAAATAATTCTCCATAAGGCTTCTGCGCAGGATATTTTCCAGATTGCCTCTGTGGATATTCTCGGTATCCACACCCTCCAGTGCACGGCTGAAATAGGTGCTTCTCTTTAAATATCCCGCAGCGTCGGAAACGGAGGTGCAGCTCAGAAGCGCGGAATAATCCTCCTGTCTGAGCCTTTTGCCGTAAACAGCGTGCATTTTCGCCATAGTAGCGTTAAGGTTTCTTCTGCCCGGGTCTTTTTTCTTGTTCAAAACTGCCGCCCCTCCCCTCCGAAGCGCATTTTTTCACAGGTCATATGGAGATCACCGCTTTGAATATCTCCTCGCACCATTTGTCGGAATTTTTCTCAAAGCTCTGCTTCATCGCCTCAAGCTTTGCATTTTTCTCCAGCGTAAGCTCGGAAATACGAGCGTTAGCCTTGTCAAGCTCCGCCTTTTCCATCTTGGCAAGCTCCGCCTTTTTTTCTTCGATGGCTTTTTCCACCATATGCTCTTCCTCAGCCTTTGCTTCCTCGATAATGCGGAGCTTTTCCTTTTCGGCTTCTTCGATGCGCTTTGAAGCGCCCCTGTCGATCTCGATTATCGACTTGATAATATCGTCCATATGCCGTCCTCCTGTTCGGGTGAAAAATCAGTTTTTAAGGCTGTGAAGCGGTGCAGGAATCTGTCCGCCTCTGTTTATGAACTTGGAGGGAGAATAGGTGTTCACCTTCATAACAGGGCCCTTACCGAAAAGTCCGCCCCAGTCGAGAACATCCCCCTCCTTGCAGCCGATAGCGGGGATAACTCTTACAGCGGTGGTCTTGGAGTTTACCATACCAATAGCCGCCTCGTCAGCAATAATACCCGAAATGACCTCAGCAGTAGTATCCCCGGGAATAACTATCATATCAAGACCAACTGAGCATACCGCCGTCATAGCCTCAAGCTTTTCGATAAGCAGAGAGCCGCTTTCCGCCGCAGCTATCATACCTGCGTCCTCGGAAACGGGGATAAACGCACCCGAAAGTCCGCCGATACGTGAGCAAGCCATAACGCCGCCCTTCTTAACAGCGTCGTTCAGCATAGCAAGGCAGGCAGTAGTGCCCGCGCAGCCGCACTTCTCCAGACCCATCTCCTCAAGGATATAGGCAACGCTGTCGCCAACCGCAGGAGTGGGAGCAAGTGAAAGGTCAACTATTCCAAAGGGTACACCCAGCTTTTCGGAGGCTCTCACGCCCACAAGCTGACCTACTCTTGTTATCTTATAAGCAGTCTTTTTAATGATGTCCGCAAGCTCGTTAATATCGGCGTCGGGATATTTTGCAAGAGCCGAGCGAACAACACCGGGGCCCGAAACGCCCACGTTAATAATGCAGTCAGGCTCGCCCACGCCGTGGAATGCGCCTGCCATAAATGGATTGTCGTCAACTGCATTGCAGAATACCACAAGCTTAGCCGCACCGAAACACTGATTGTCAACAGTAGCCTCCGCCGACTCTCTGACTATCTGACCCATCAGCTTCACAGCGTCCATATTGATGCCCGTCTTTGTAGAGCCGATGTTAACGGAAGAACAAACACAGGTAGTAGAAGCAAGCGCCTCGGGAATAGAGCGGATAAGTCTCTCGTCGCCTGCGGAGAAGCCCTTCTGAACAAGAGCGGAATAACCGCCGATAAGGTTAACGCCGCACGCCTTTGCGGCTCTTTCCATAGTAAGAGCAAACTTCACAGGACTTGCATTGCAGGCAGCGGAAACAATGGCAATTGGAGTAACGGAAATTCTCTTGTTGATAATGGGAATACCGTATTCCTTTTCGATCTCCTCACCTGTTTTAACCAGCTTTCCCGCACAGCGTGTTATCTTCTCGTAAACCTTTTCGCAGGCTCTGTCAATATCGCTGTCAATGCAGTCCATAAGGGAAATGCCCATAGTAATAGTTCTGATATCAAGACATTCGTCCTGTATCATTCGTATAGTTTCAAGAATATCGTAAACGTTCAGCATAAGTAAATTCTCCTCGGGTCATATTCTGTGCATAGTGTTGAAAATATCCTCGTGCATAGTGTGAATTTTAAGACCGAGGCTGTCTCCGAGGGCAGTAAGCTTATCCTGCAAAGCAACAAAATCGTTGCTGATGTTGGTGATATCCACCAGCATTATCATAGCGAACATATCCTGAAGAACGCTCTGAGTAACCTCGATAACATTAGCGTTGTTCTCGGCGCAGATAGCGCTTACCTTTGCGAGAATACCAACAGCGTCCTTGCCGATAACGGTGATTACAGCTTTCATAGAAAAAATCCTCCAAACAAAAAATCATTTATCCTAAATTATAACACATTTATGTTAAGAAATAAACACTTATTCAAATACATTTCCTATATTACCACTATTTGGACAAAAAATCAAGAGCTTTTTGATGTTTTTTTGTATCAAAATACTTGTTAATTTTTTATTGACAGCAGTAATGAACAATGATACAATTACATTTGTAAAGCTAAGAAAGGACATCACAAAATGTATATATACGTTCCCGACTATTACGAAAAATTTTGCTGTATAGGCTCGTCCTGCCGTGACAATTGCTGTATCGGCTGGGAGATAGACATTGATAAGATTTCTCTCGGAAAATATATGACTCTGGGCGGCGCTTTGGGAGACGAACTGAGAGCGAATATCACCCGTTCGGAGGACGGCTCCGACTGCTTTGCCCTCGTGGAAAATGACCGCTGTCCATTTCTCAACGAAAACAACCTTTGCAGGCTCATCATCGCAGGGGGCGAGGAAATGCTCTGCGAGATATGCACCCTCCACCCCCGTTTCAGGGAATGGTTCGGAGACAGGTGCGAAATGGGTATAGGGCTTTGCTGCGAGGAAGCGGCAAGGATAATAATAGGGGATAATAAGCCTTTCGGACTTCATATTTTCCGTTCCGAGGAAGGCGGCGGAAGTTTTTCACCTGCCGAAAGCCGTCTGCTTGAGATAAGAGCGGAGCTGTTTAAGGCAATAAAGGAAGCAGGAAGCTATGCAGAAATGACGGAAGCCCTACTCCGCATATCCGCACAAGCCGAAAAGGAGCTTACGGGAAATTCTCCTGCACGTATAGCTTTTCCCCGGGACATCGCATACGCCGAAAAAACAGTCTCCCTCATAACATCTCTCGATCCCATAAACAAAGGCTGGGAACAGCTCTGCAAAAAGCTTTCATATGTTAATATCATACCCGAAAAAACACAGCTTACAGGCTACAAAAATCTCCTGTCCTACTATATTTTCAGATACCTTATGAAATCCGCTTCTGACGGTGAAATATTTTTAAAAACCGCCTTAGGAGTATTTTCCGCAGAAGCCGTATCCCTCATTATGAGCATCACGGGAGAAAGCCTTTCTGACAGCGCCTGTCTCTGGTCAAAGGAAACGGAATACAGCCTTGAAAATCTTGAGTTGATATACGATTTTCTTTATGAACTCTATTACAAGTAACAAAGCGGCTTCGGAAACTTTTCCGAAGCCGTTTGACGTTTAAAAATTATTCTTCCTCGCAGAGGTCATCGTCCGCATTATTGTAGTGGTCTGCGCTGTTGTAGCTGCCGATGACAGTGTTCTTACGTGGGCTGAAAAGTGCGCCGATAACAATGCCAAGCAATGTGCAGACAGCAATTGCAAGCACCAGCTCACGCTTTTTAAGTGTAACATTCACGTCAAGCGATTTCAGAAAACGCTCGAATTTTACTCTGATAACTGTAAGCATAACAAAAACTCCTTATCCGTTTATTCTTTTGAGCTGCCTTACGTCCCGACCCGCAAAGGGGAGGAGTGTACAGCAGCAGAAAATTCTTGAGATTATCCTCTCATTATATGTAGAAGCAAGCTCCTCCTTTGATAAATTGGTGCTAATTATCATAGGCTTGCCCGTGTTAATGCGGGTGTTTATAATGTTGTAAAGGGTGGACTCGTAAAAGGGTGTGTGATGCTCAGAGCCTAAATCGTCAAAAATAAGCAGGTCGCAGGCGCAGACGCTTTCAAGAGTATCGCTGCCCTCCTCGGCTCTCCCGAAATGCTCCTTTTCAATGCTTCTGAGAATGTTTATAACAGAGCCGTAAATAACGTTATATCCCTTGTTTATGACCTCCTTTGCAATGGACATAGAAAGATGTGTCTTTCCCACACCCGTCTTGCCAAGCATTAAAAGGCTGTCCGAGCCTTCGGTAAAAAGCCTTGCATATTCGGTGCAGAAGCTTAAATTTTTGGACATAAGGCTGTAGCAGTCTATCCCGTCAATAACGATACCCCGATAATAATCCAGGCTGAAATGAGCAAAATCCGCGTCGGGAAGATTTGCAGAGCGGTTTAATTCCTCGGAAGCTATCCTGCTTATGAGCCGCTTCATACAATCGCACATTCCTCTGTCGGTAAAGCCCGTGTCATTACATTCCTTGCAGCGGTAATGAACCTCAAGATAATCCTCGGGATAACCGCCCGCCTTCAGAAGCTCAGCTATCATATGCGCCCCGTCAAGATTATTCTTGCGAAGCCTTTCAAAGTTTTCCTTGTAGTTTCCCTTTCTGCCGATTATGAGTCTTGAAAGCTCCGTGGCGGTCTGGGCAAGCATACGCCGTATCTCTTCTATCTCGGGTATCTTCGCATAAATTTCCCTCTGACGGGCGGCGGCGTCATTTTCGGCTCTCAGCTTACGCCTTTCCATTTCTGTGTTGGCTTTCTGACGAATTTCCGAACGGGTCATGAGTTCGCCTCCTCGTTAATATTTTTCACTGTGGGGGTGCTGTTCAGAGCGTGCTGGAAAAGCAGATCAAGGTCATAGGAGGGAGCGGCGGAGGGCTTTGCAGGGACATCGGCAGATTTTTTGCTGTCCGTCTTTTTCACAGGCTTTGTCCTCTCGTCAAACGCCGCCGCGTCCTCGGTATTGGTAATACCATTATCGTGCCACTTGCGCAGTATCTTGTCCATATAATTGAAGGACACCTTGCCTATGCTGTCCACCGTCTTGTCATAAGCCAGCTCCACCATATCAACGGTAACGTCCATATTCGCCCAGTCACCTATGTACTTCTTCTGAGAAGCGGTAAGCTTGCTCTGCAGCTTGAGCCTTGACTGTACTTTCCCCTCAAATGAAAAAGCCTTCTGTAAAGCGAGTATCTCGTTTTCCGCCTGTTCGTGGGTGGTGATGTTCTTTTCGTGCCAGTCAAGGGCTATCTTCTCTATCTTTCCCATATTGCCCCTGCCTGTGGAACAGCAGAAGGCAATGAGCATAATGATGATATCCGCCGACATTCCCAGATGGTCGTAAAACCACAGTATAGTCCGCTGGTCGTCAAAGGTAAGCACCCTTCCAAGGCTCTGCTCCGCGCTTTTGAAGAGAAAATCTATCTCCTCCGAAGCCGCTATCCTCTCGGCGATCTCCGTTGGCAGAAGCGCCTTTCTCGGCTTTATAACAGGCTTTTCGGGCATCGGTGCAGGAGAAGGCGCAGGCTGCTCGGCGATAATTCTGACAGGCTCCGCAGTCTTTGATACCACAGCAGAAACGGGCTTCTGCGCCGAAGCGGAACCGTCCGCCTTTTTCAGCACCCCAAGCTGTTCCCAGTAGGAAAGAGCGTCCTCCACGTCCTCTGAGGTAACTCCTATATCCTCGGGAATTTCGGGTGTCCTGCGGTATTTCATAAAATATATAAGTACCTTGACTGCCTTTCCCGAAGCAAGCTTCAGCCCCCGGACGGCAGCGTCGGGGACGGCGAAAACGCCATCGGAGCAGTCCCAGTTGATTTTGTAATCCATTCGTTCTCCCTTTTTTCTGCATAGTGTTCATCATAATATTATATCATATATAAAATCAAAAAACTATATTCATTTTGCATAGTTTTCCGCCCCATATTTCTGTCATAAAAACAGCGGAGAAAGATATGTAAATCGTTACAGATAAATTTTGTACAATTTTACCGTTTTTTGACAAGTAACAAGTAAATTCTCTGTAAAATAAAATATTTCAAATCCGCTTGAAAATGATCCGTATAAATGGTATAATAAAATGTATTATAAGTATGTTTCCCGATATGGAGTTGTGAAGTTATGATAAAGGATATTCAGGAAAAGATAATAAAGCTCAAAAAGGAAAAGAACATCTGTATTCTTGCCCATTGCTACCAGACCCACGACATTCTCGAAGTAGCGGATTTTACGGGGGATTCTTTCGGTCTTGCACAGAAAGCTGCGGCGACCGACTGCGAGGGCGTAATAATGTGCGGAGTCCGCTTTATGGCTGAGACCTGCAAGATACTTTCCCCCGAAAAGCGCGTGTATCTCCCTCGTTCCGAAGCGGGCTGTCCTATGGCGGAGCAGCTTGACATTGATATGCTCCGTCAGCTTCAGGAAATGTACAAGGGATATAAGACCGTTGCCTACATAAACACCACAGCAGAGCTTAAAACCCTCTGCGATGTTTGCGTTACTTCCTCCTCTGCGGTGGATATTATAAGGAAAATGGACGCCGATAAGATACTTTTCATTCCCGACTGCAACTTAGGTGACTATGTTTCCAAGCAGATACCCGAAAAGCAGTTCAAATTCGTAAGCGGCGGCTGTCCCACCCACGCCCGTATCACCGTCAAAGAGGTTCAGAAAGCAAAGGAAGCGCATCCCGATGCCCTTGTGCTTCTTCACCCCGAGTGTCAGCCCGCAGTTACCGCAATGGCAGATTACGCAGGCAGCACCACAGGGATTATGAACTTTGCCAAGAACAGCAGCGCAAAGGAATTTATCATCGGCACCGAAAACAGCATAGTCCAGCACCTGAGCATCGAGTGTCCCGACAAGATGTTCTACGCGCTCTCCAAGGATTGCTTCTGTCACAATATGAAGATAACCTCCATCACCGACGTTCTCCACTGCCTCGAGGGAACTGACGGAGAGGAAATAATCCTCCCCGAGGAAACAAGAGTAAAAGCAAAGGTGTGCATTGACGAAATGCTTCGTCTGGGTCAGGCGTGATACAATAAAATATCAGTCTTTTTAAGGCGGTGCTTCACAGAAAATGTGCGGTGCCGCCTTTAATTTTTCGAATTATTCGAAAAATGCTTTGATATTTTCGTAAAAATCATACATAATGCACATTGACACTTTGTGCAGTCTGATATATAATAATGCCATATTATAAAGCAAGGAGTGAAGCTCTTGTCAAAGAAATTTCCCGACCCTCCCAAGGAGGAAAATGAGACCTTTATGTATAAGCTTGCGACCTTTATAGTTGATAAGCGCAATCTTATATTTCTTCTGTGGATATTCCTTTTGATCTTCAGCCTGTTTGCCGGCAGATGGGTCAAGGTTGAAAACGATATCACCTCCTATCTTCCCGAAACCACCGAAACAAGGCAGGGACTCACCATTATGGATGAGGAATTTACCACCTACGGCACCGCGTCTGTAATGATATCGAATATTACATATGAAGAAGCGGAAAAAATAGCCGAGGATATCGCCGCCATAGAAGGTGTTTCCGAAGCAGCTTTTGACAATACCGAGGACCATTACAAAAATTCCGCCGCAATGTTCTCCGTGACCTTTGACGGGGAAGAGGACGAGCAGGTAAGCATTGACGCTATGACCCAGATAAGGGAAATGCTTTCGGGTCTGGACGTTTCCATATCCAGCACAGTGGGCAGCGATTCTTCTGCGCAGCTTGCAGCGGAAATGCAGACGGTAACAGCCGTTGCCGCCATAATCATTCTGCTTGTGCTGCTCTTTACCTCAAAAGCGTATGCCGAGATACCCGTGCTTATTCTGACCTTCGGAGCTGCAGCCCTTGCGAATATGGGAACCAATTTCCTGCTGGGAACAATCTCCTTTATCTCAAATTCCGTAACCATCGTTCTCCAGCTTGCTCTTGCCATCGACTATGCCATTATCCTAATTCACCGCTACAGCGAGGAGCACGAGCATCTTGACAGCCGAGAAGCCTGCATTACAGCGCTCAGCAAGGCTATCCCCGAAATATCCTCCAGCAGCCTTACCACCATATCGGGTCTTATCGCCCTTATGTTTATGCAGTTCAGGATAGGCGCCGACCTTGCTGTGGTGCTTATCAAGGCGATACTTCTCAGTCTTTTGTCGGTATTTACCCTTATGCCGGGGCTTATTATGGTATTTTCAAAGCTTATCGACAGGACCGTTCATAAGAATTTCGTTCCCAAGATATCTGCGGTGGGAAAGTTTGCCTTTGCCACCAAATATGTGATACCGCCTATATTCGTGGCGATCGCCTGCGTTGCCTTTGTGTTCTCGAGCAAATGCCCCTACTGCTACGGCACCACCGACCTTGAGACCACCCGCCACAGCGAACAGCAGCTTGCGGAACAGAAGATAAAAGACAATTTCGGCTCCTCAAACCTTGCCGCCCTTATCGTTCCCGCAGGGGACTATGAGTCGGAAAGCAGGCTAATAAGAAAGCTTGAAAGCTACAGCGAGGTGGACTCCTGCCTGGGACTTGCAAATATTGAAGCAATGGACGGGTATGTTCTCACCGACGCCCTTACCCCGAGACAGTTTTCCGAGCTTGTGGAGCTGGATTACGAGGTGGCAAAGGTGCTTTACGCCGCCTATGCCATCAACGATGAAAATTACGGCGAAGTGGTAAACGGTCTTGAGTCCTACTCGGTGCCCCTTATTGATATGTTTATGTTCACCTATGACGAGGTGGACAAGGGCTATGTTACATTGGACGACGAGCTTATGGACACTCTCGAGGAGCTTCACACTACTCTCGATAAAGCGCTGCTCCAGCTCAGAAGCGATGACTACAGCCGTATTCTTGTTTATCTTGACCTTCCCGAGGAGGGCGAGGAGACCTTTGATTTTCTTGCCACCATTCACGAAGAAGCGGCAAAATATTACCCCGAGGACGTTTATCTTGTGGGAAATTCCACCAGCGACTACGACCTTTCTTCCTCCTTTGTAACCGATAATCTCATAATAAGCATTTTGTCGGCGCTGTTTGTTATCATAATCCTGCTCTTTACCTTCAAGTCGGCAGGACTGCCCGTGCTGCTTATTGCAGTCATTCAAGGAAGTATCTGGATGAATTTCTCGTTCCCATATATTCAGAATACAAGCCTGTTCTTCCTCAGCTATCTTATCGTAAATTCCATTCAGATGGGCGCAAACATCGACTACGCTATCGTAATTTCCAGCAGATATATGGAGCTGAAGCAGGAAATGTCCATCAAGGACGCCATTACCGAAACGCTTAACCAGGCGTTCCCCACCATTATCACCTCGGGTGCGATCCTTGCCGCCGCAGGAATACTTATCGGTCAGCTTTCCTCTGACGGCACCATTTCTTCCATCGGCGTGTGTCTCGGCCGCGGAACCATAATGTCAATAGTCCTTGTAATGGGCGTGCTTCCCCAGATACTTATCCTTGGAGATACCATTATCGAAAAGACCTCCTTTACCATCAAGAAGCGTGAGCGGACGCAGGTATCGGGCGGCAGGATCGCCGTCACAGGAGTTGTTCACGGCTATGTCAACGGTAGAATTGACGCAGTAGTAAACGGCATTATCGTCGGAGATGTTGACGCAAAGATAGAAAGCAAAAATTTCGAGGAGCTGCCAGAGGATAATAACGATACCGAAAAAGAGGAGGTGCGGAAATGATGAAACTCAGACGCTGTGCTGCAGCCGCCCTTGCGGTAATGCTTTCCGTAAGCGCTCTTTACGGTGAAACATTTGTATATGCAGAGGATAATTCCGCCGCAAAAGCTGTCTCTGATGAGACAAATCCCAAAAATACGGTGTATATAAATTCCGCCGAGGACTTCGTATCATTTGCCGAAAACTGCAGGCTGGACAGCTATTCAAGAGGAAAGACATTTATTC
>JAQYLI010000046.1 GCA_028720105.1 Oscillospiraceae bacterium
CGCGGATTTTCGAGCATAATTTTGCCTAAGACAAGGCAAAAATCCGCAGGCGGGCTGTCGCCCGGCAAGGATTTTTAACGCAGTCTGCGGCAAAATTTGCCGAAAAGACGTGTGCATATGCTTGTGAAGACAGGTTCTTAACAAAGTGTTCTGAGAAAATTCTGCTTTTGCATAATTCCATAAAGCTTTCAAGCTCTGTAATGAAGCGCGTTATCAGTTCAAGGCTCAGCATTAAAAGCACCAAATCTCATATATCAGCTTTTTTGTGCGGCAGAATTTATTCCGGTCAACAAATAATAAAAAATATAAAATAATATTGAAAATTATCTCAAATTATGTTATCATATAATAAAGATATCATAAAAAGGGGACGGGATAATGGATAAGCGAAGAAATGAAAACAACGATAAGATCAGACAGATAAAACTGATAATGATAATCGGCCATGCACTTATAGTGATAGTTGCTGCGATATTTATGGCGTCCTTTACCATAAGAAAAAATGATATGGTACTTAAATCAAAGGTCAGCGACCTGACATATGCTCTTAATGTCCAGATGAAGCTGAATATCAATACATATCTTTCAAAGCTTGAATCCATCTCGACGCTGGTTTTCGGCACGGAAGAGGCAGTCAGCTACTATTCATCTGCCGAAAATGCCGACCAATACGAGGCACTCAATACAGAAAAGCTTATCTCGGACAAGCTTTATGACCTGTGCATAATGGAAAACTATGTTGATTTTTTCATAGTTTACAGCGATGACCATACTGTGGGAAAGGTATCAAACGGAACCACAAAGCTTTACGGTGATAACCTTTACAATGATATGGAACAGACCGTTACAAAAACGCGCTCCAGGGACGGCTGGTCAACAGGCTATAACGATGATTTCAGACGCATCTATTATGTAAAGCGGGTAAATGACAATGCCCTGCTTGTGGTGTCTTTCTATACCTCCGAGCTGGAAAATGTTTTCGTCCGACCCGATGATATGCGTGATACTACGGTAAGGCTCGTGAATGAAGACCATTATATTATGTATTCCAGCGAAAGCGGAGAAACAGGCACAAAGCTGCCTGCGGAGATACTTGACAGGATAGGGAACAGCACCTCCGCGTCATTCATAGACGATGATTACCTTATCACCATAAACACCTGTGCAGACAGCTGGTATGTTATCTGCTCCGCACCAACGAAGATAATCCTTGCCGAGCGCAATATTATTATCAAATACACGATTATTATCACAGCCATTGCCTCTGTTATCGCAATGGTCCTCGGTGTGCTGCTTTCGATTTATGCCTCAAATCCCGTCAACCGCATTGTTACAAATCTCAACACCCAGGCAAGCATTGACAGGCTTACAGGCATTTACAACAAGCTGTCCTTTGAGGAGAACGCCGAATATATGCTTGATAATGCAGGGGAGGGCGAGCGCCACGCCGTTATTCTCCTTGATGTGGACAACTTCAAGGGGGTCAACGATAATCTGGGTCACGCATACGGGGACAAGGTCCTTGCTGACATCGGCAACATTTTAAGGCTGACCTTCAATTCCTCCGACTGTCTCGGAAGAATAGGCGGAGATGAATTTTGTATTCTGCTTAATATCCCCGCAAACAGGCAGTCTGACCATATGACGCTCATCAATGAGAAATGCCGCGCTCTCTGCGACACATTTCATAACAAATACACAGGCTGCAATGGCGATTACAAAATATCCGCAAGTATCGGCGCTGCAGTATTCCCCGATGACGGAAAGAGCTTTCCCGAGCTTTACAGATGTGCCGACGCCGCTCTATACTCCTCCAAGCACAAAGGCAAGGACACATTTACCGTTTACAGCGATATAAGGGAGGAGGATAATAAAAATGTTTAAGAAAAAGCTTATATTCCTTTCGGCAGTAATGCTTATGCTCACCTCCTGCGCCTCCGAACCTGTGGTCATCGAGCAGGAGGAATACACGGATATATCCCTTTCCTGGTGGGGAAACGATACTCGAACCGAATATACTCTTGCGGCAGTAAAGGAGTTTGAACGGCTCCACCCCGATATCCGCGTAAAATGCAGCTATTCGGAATGGTCGGGCTATCAGACGCGATACAATATTCAGATGATGTCAGACACGGAATCGGACGTTATGCTCATAAACTTCCCTTGGCTTGACAAATATTCCGCCGACGGGAGCGGTTATTATGATATCTATGAGTTGAGCGAGTTCGTTGACCTTTCGCAGTTTTCTGAGAGCGAGCTTAGCTTCGGCATAAGAAACGGAAAGCTGAGTGCCGTTCCTATCGCGCTGAACACTCAGACTGTTTATTACAATAAAACGGTCTATGACCGCTATGAACTGGCGCTTCCCGAGACCTGGGACGATCTTTTCAATGCAGCAAAGGTAATGGGGGACCGGGTTTACCCCATTGCTATGCCCTCAAAATCCGCAATGTTCTTCATAACCGCATACACCGAGCAGCAGAGCGGCAAATCGTTTATGTCGGAAAACGGGCAGCTGGGCTTTGGCAGGGAAGAGCTTGGAATAATGCTGGATTTTTACGTTAAGCTTGTAAACAGCCACGTTATCCCCCAGGTAGAATACTTCGACAAGAACGCTATCAGAAACGGCACCTATGCGGGAGCCGTGGCGTGGCTCAGTGACGCGGAAAATTATATGGGTCCCGCCCGCGAAGACGGAAACGAAATAGTCGTAGGCAGCTATACAGGCTGCACAGACGGTGTTAAGGGCTGGTACACAAAGCCTGCTACGCTATATGCAGTCAGCGCCGAGACCGAACACCCCGAGGAATCTGCGCTTCTCCTTGATTTTCTCCTTAACAGCAACGAGATATCCGAGCTTCAGGGCATTGAAAAGGGAATACCCCTGAGCCGTTCCTCCAGAGATTATCTGGAACAGAATGATATGCTCAAGGGTCTTCACTATGACGCATTTAAGCTGATGAGCGCAAATATTGATTCAATGGCGCTGATAGATCCTTTTATGGAGAATACCGATATGCTTGATGCCTTTCAGGAGGCGTGCAATGCAGTGCTTTACGGCAAGGCGACCACCGAAGAAAAGTCCGCGGAGCTTTATGAGCAGTTTAATTCGATACTTAACGGCTGAATGCTCACAGACCAATGAAATAAAGGGCATTAACTGTACTTATCGCTTCATTCAGTCAACTGTCCTTATCAAATCAACAAGTGATTTTTTCTGCATATCTGCCAAAGGAATGAGCGAGGAACAGAGGGCTGCAATAAACGAAACGGCTGCAGCAAGCCATATCTTAATACTCATCTGCCACACGGTCATAAGTATCAAGAGTTCTGACAAGAATAACATATTTTTCGCTGTCGCTATTCATATAAATACCGTACTTTTCCAGCTCGGCATAAGCTTTTTCAGATGTTCCCACCGCCGAAATATAATAATCATTGTTGTTATTTTCGTACCTGATGTAATACAGCGGCTCGTTATTTTCCTCCGTCTGACCGCGTATAGCCACAATTCCCTTTCGTTCATCTTCGGGCAGGCGTTCGTATTCATCGACAGAAACATATATATACCTTATCATTCTCAGTGTGAGAGTATCACCTGCCGAAATCTGCTCGGACTCACCGGCAAAGCAGTATTCATTCTCAGGGACAAGTACAGCATAACCGCCGCTTTCCGTAAGCTCATCATACGATACAGGAGGCTTTTTGTCAAAAAGCTTTTCGTATGAAATACGGTCATACCGAGGCACTTATAAACATACTGAAAAATTGTATGGAGCATACCCCCGAGGGCGGAACAATAACTGTCCGGGCATATTCAAACCCGCTTTACAAGTGCATAACCGTTTCCGACACAGGCAGCGGCTTCACCCCGGAAGCATTGCCCCACATTTTTGAGCGTTTCTATCACGATAACCGAAAAAGAGGATTTGGAATAGGACTTGCCTTTGCGCGTTCTGTAATAACATCTCAGAACGGAAGCTTGCAGGCAAGAAATTCTCCGCAGGGCGGAGCAGAGTTTGAATGGCGGATTTTTTCGGACGCGAAATAAAAGCAAGTGGTGATATAGGTTTTAGAAATCTCTCCGTCTATAAATAAAAAAATGCTCCGATTTTACCCATCGGAGCATTTTTCAATGAATATGCTGTTTTACCCTCGCTTACTCTCCGTAATCAAACGCCAGAACTCTTTCAACAGCCCTGAGCTGTTCTTCGGTAAGAATAACCGTGTCATCATCAGTGCTGATGCTGTTTACAAGCGCAATGCACTCTTCAATGGTCATATCATCAACTGTTTTCTGTGCAGTAGTAAACTTGACCGAATTGTAGTTATAGGGCATAGCTGCTCCGTCGGAATAAACAGCGCTTACAAATACCTCATAGTCGGTACCTGCGGAAAGCTCTGTCAGCGTGCAGCTTGTGCCTGTAAAGCTGCCCATCAGGACGAACTCCTCGTTTTGTACCCTGTAAACATTATAAGATGCAGCAAAGGAGTTTGCTTCCCAGGATATTTCCGCACTGTCAAATTTTACTGTGCCCACATTTGCAGCAGCATTTCTTGATAAAACCGTGACCTTTGCAGAAGAAGTGGATTTAGTAGTGTTTCCGTTTGTGAAATCACATCTGAAAAGTACCGTATCACGCTCGCTTATGCTGTTTTTATAAAAGTCGAATACGGCTTCTGCCCTCGTACTTCCGTTGTCTGACGATACGTTTTCGGACGTACATATCGCATCAGTCCAGGTCGAACCGTTGTCGCGGCTGAGCTTCCAGCTGTAAGCGGAATTTTCTGCTGAAGCGGCAGCTGTAAGCGTTATCTGCTGGCAGTAATATGCTGATTTGTCCGAAGGATTTTCCGTTATCTCAAATTCGGTAGCAGGCTGCTGCTCGGGTATGTCAAGAAGCTTTACTCCCTCGTAGCTGATGCTGTCCTTGTTCGCAATTTTGGCGTGAGCAAGCGTACCCTTGTCTGTTCCCCAGGCATCTGCCCAGGCTTCCGTCATCTGATCGTAGGAAACATAAGCAATGTTGTTGTCGGTGTCAATATCATATGGTTCAATGATTATCCAGCCATACCAGTCCATATTCATAAGTGCAATTTCCGGAACAGTGCTGCCGTTAAATTTTATAGCAAGTTCCTTGCCCGATTCAAAGCCGCTTATGTTATAAAGCTTGATAGCGCCGTCGCTTTCAACAGTAACATCTGTTCCCGAGTAATACTCATTATGGCTGCTCGAAGTGGTTTTCGCCCGTACAGTAAGCACCGCCGCATTAGAAGTAAGCGTCTCGCTGCCGCTTGTCACAACGCATCTGAACTTATGACCGTTCATATTCATATCAGCCGTTACGCTGAGAGCTGACGAATTAGCACCCTGTATATCCGTCCATACACTGCCGTCGCTGCTTGTCTGCCACTGATATAAAATGCTGTTACCCGAAGCGGATATACTGAATGTCGCTGTGCCGCCCTCAGTCACCGATTTATCCGAAGGCTGACTGTTTATCTTGAATGTACCGTCTTCCGGAATGTCAATGAGTGTAATTCCGCCGAAGCCAATACTGTTGATATTGTTAAGTTTGATACAGCCAAGTGTTCCGTTGGCGGTATTCCAGGTTTTCATTATCTGGTCATAGGAAAAATACGCAATACCGTTATCCTTGTCAAAGTCATAGGGCGAAAGAGTTGTCCAGCCGCCCCAGGTGCTGGTCATAAGTGCAAATTCCGGAAGTGTTATTCCGTTATACTTTATTGCAAACTCTTTTCCCGACTGAAAATTGCTCAGGCCACTGACTGAAATATTACCATCGGTTGCAATACTTACCCTTAACCCGCTTGAAAAAGCGTTATGAGCATATATCGGGTAATTGATGTAAGACTTAGTTCCCCATTGAGTGCTGTTTCTTGTGGAGATAAGCGTATTAACTACCTGACCTCCCGATGAATACCAATCTTCAGTGGATCTGTTGATATAACCGTGTGCCTCACCGCCGTTGTTGCTCTCAACATTATTATCCCAAAGCACGCAGGGAATACCGTATTCGGTAGCGTTTCTCATATATGCCTCTGCCCACTTGATTCTCGCAGAGTCATAGCCGTAGTTTGAAGCACTGAATTCGCCCAGAACTATCTGAACGCCTTCCTGTAGAAACGTTGCCTGCATTGCACTGAACATACCCTCAAGCTCAGCCTCGTATGACGATGAAAAATTCGTATGATCGCCGTCACCCATTGCAAAGCTGTAGGGGCTGTAAGCGTGAAGAGATACCGCAACATAATCATCATCGCCGTCATTGTCGGCGTCAATGCTTCCGCTCGCCTTCGGGATAGTCAGGTAAGAATAAATATTATTCTCACGGCTTGCCGCATAATCCGGCACCATAAGCATACGAGTCTGTCGGTAGGGCGACTCAACGGAACGAACCGTTTCAACAAAAGCGGAGTTCAGCTGATTAACAACATTATAGCAGGCTTCATTGCCGTTCCATTCTTCATCACAGTTGATCTTGCGTGGCTCGTTCATTCCCTCGAAGATAAGGCGCTGGTCGTAGTCCGCAAATGCAGCCGCGATCTGCTTCCATACAGCACGAAGCTCCGTTTCCATAGAATCCTCCGCGGTTTCAAAATCCGACCTGTTTATCCAGTTTTCGTGATGAACGTTAATTATGACATACATACCGTTGTTGTAAGCGTAATCAACGACTTCCTTCACACGGTTCATCCACGCAGCATCAATGGTATAATTGCCGTCGGAAGAAATATGCTGATACCAGGTCACGGGAATTCTTATGGTATTGAAGCCCTTAGTCCGGACCTTATCAATAAGGCTCTGAGTCACCACAGGATTGCTCCACTGTGTTTCGTAATCGTAGATGTTTTCGCTTGAAAATCCATTATTATTTGAATCAAGCGAGTTTCCGAGGTTCCAGCCCACGCCCATTTTTTCGGTTATCTCAGCAGCCGAATATACAGTCGCAGCAGATACCGAAACAGGCATTTCGGGAAATATCTGCACAAAAAAAACAGAAACAAAAGCAGCTGCAGCTGCCAATGCGGCTTTCCTTGATAATTTTCTATTCATACGGAATATTCCTCCTGTTGAAAAATTTGTATATTTATACATTATAATTGTACCATAAATTCTTAAATTCAGCAACAGTTATCCGAATATTTCGGCAGATATTTCCAATATTTATTCTTGGCATTGTTGATTTTGTATAAAAATTTGAACAAACGGCATATGTGTATTCAAGTGTTTAACTTTAGAGAAACACCTCCTGCAGACGGAGCGTGGATCGTAAAGAACAGCTGGGGAACAGATTGGGGAGACAACGGTCTTTTCTATCTTTCATATTTTGATGCGACCGTAAATGTTTTCGGAAGCTTTACTATGGAAGATTACGGTGAAATTGATAATATATATCAGTATGATGGAAACACCGGTTTGATTTTTCCTTATTTCCCAAATTACGGTATCTCGGGAGCAAACATTTTCACAGCCGATTCGGACGAAACTCTGAAAGCTGTCGGCTTTTGGACAACTGAAGCCGAAACTCCGTATAATATAAAGATATATACAGATATTCCGGAAGGCGGAACTCCATCAAGCGGCACACTCGTTCATTCTCAGAGCGGAAGTGAGGCTTATGCAGGATACCATAAAATAGACTTGACTGCAGATATTGATCTTGACAGCGGCTGCAGATATGCTGTTGTAGTGGATCTTAGATGAATGTATTGACTATGTTAATGCCATCGACCTCAGCGATACTTGTACAGAGCTGTCGGACAAGCAGCTTAAAGCGATTGAGCGCGTGCTTGAGTATGATTACAGCAAATAAATTCATAGCATAAAAACAGCACCAAAGCGGACATTTACGTCTGCTTTGGTGCTGTTTATATTGTGTGGGACGCTTTATTCAACCACAAAAATAAGAATACGATACTGTTTGTAGTAATCAATGTAGCTTATCTGCCCCTTAAAATTGAGCCGTTCAACTATTCTGTCAATATCCGATATACCGTTTCCGTCGGGTCTGATGAGGTCGGAAATGGTCTGCAAACAAAGATTAGAGGAGTCAAATTTCAGCATAAAATACTTTTCTCCCGTATCAATGCAGCTTCTGCAGGAATTTTCAATAATATCGAGAGCCTCATCGTAATTGACCGCATACCTGCCCTCGTGAATGAAATAATTCATTGTTTCAGCCTCCGCGCCGGGAGGGGAGCAAAGGTAATTGTTAATGCTGCGGTTATTCTGAATAACATCATCGTTCACAAGGAAATACTGATAAAGTATCAGGTCCGGGTATTGCGCCTTTAAAGCCTCGGCAGGCTGATCCCAGCCAATGTCAATATGATACCAGCTTCCGTTCAGCTTGACCATATTCCACATATGGTCAACGCCCGTGTAGCCCGTAACTATCATATTTTCAATGCCGCTTAAATTGCACAGATATGAAAAAGCCTTAGCATAGCCCTCGCACAGGGCTTTTTTGTTAACCAAAGCCCCATATACAGAGTCCACATACTCACCCTCCACAGCGCTTTCCACATTAAGCACCAGATAATCGTGGAAGAATTTCAGCTTTTCATAATCGGACATATCCTCGTCAAGCTGAGAAATAATATCCATCGCCGCCTGCTCGGTTTCTCTCAGCATATCATTGACCTCGTCCACCGAGAATTTGTAGGAAAAATCAATGGTATATGAATGGGTAAAGCTGTCAAAATCCCCCAAAGTACGGTCAGCCAGGTAAAAAAGCATAAGCTGTTCGCAGCGGACAGTCTCAAGCACCTTGACATAATCGGTCTCGCTGATTGTCAGCGGCATATGAGCGGAGGTCTCAAAATTCATAATGGTATTTACCACGCTGTCATAAGCGTCCTGCATACGGGCGTCATAATCGAGGGAAGCATATTTTGTGACCATATGCTGTGGGATATACAGACCCGAGTCTGCAAATTGCCCGTTATCCTCGGAAACGCTCTCGGTAATTTCAACGGTAGTGCCGTCGGAAATGACCGTAATGCCGTCCTCGTGACCGCAGCCCGCAAGGGAGGAAAGAAGAAAGCACAGTGCCGCAGCAGCGCAAAATATTCTGTTTTTACCTCTGCTGCAATGCATAATTTACACCATATCCTTCCCGCTCAGTCGAGATATTCAAGAAATATCTTGACCGTTCTTGTGCTGCTGTTGCTGTTATGGTAAATAGATTCGGTATTGAATCGGTTTTTAGCCTTGTCCTTTATACTTCCCAATATACCGATAACATTATCCGAGCTGTTTCCGAAAAATATGTCTGTAACTTCTTTAAAAACCTTGTCATCAGCGCATAGTATCTGAATGGTGGAGGCTTTTGTCTCCGCCGCCTTCAGAGCCTCCGAGGAAATAAGCGCCTTAGCCTCGGAAACGCTTCCCGCAACCAGATTGTTGTAGTAATAATACTGATACTTTGTGCCCTTTGCCTCGGGTATCTCGTAATCATACTCGTCAAACTGTCTCAGCTCTCTAATTCTGTCGTCCGTAAGACCGAAGTAATCATATCTGACGGAATCGGGGGACTTCGGACGGTCGGGGTCGTCCCAGGTCAGGTCAATGTGATAATAATCCCCGCCCATTTTGACCACATTCCACATATGAGGCTCGTTAGCCACACCGAGAACGATAAACGAGTCGATACCCACCAGTGAGCAAAGGTATGTAAAGCTCTGTGAATATCCCTGACAAAGTGCGTTCTTCTCCACCAGAGTGCCGTAAATGCTGTTTGGATTGGCAGCATCGGAGTTATATTTGCAGTTTACGATGATATAGTCGTGGAAAAGCTTAACAATGTCATAATCGCTCATATCGGAGGTTATCATAGAGAGAATTTTGTCAGTTTCCTCGTCTATCTCAGCCTGCATAGTTTTTATCTTTTCCTTGGAAAAGGTGTAGCCCACCTTCATACTTCTGATATAACCCGTAGAGGCGTCTGTAACGTATTCAATGGTGGGGGAGATGTAGAAGAGCCTGTTTTCATCGTTGTAAATAAGCTGATAGGTGTCAAAAAGCTCCTCAAATGTGACCTGTTCATCTTTGTCGAAGAGAATTTTATCATCGCAGTCAAGCATAGCGCTTACCAGTTTGTCATAAAGCTTTTGGTGCTTTGAGTCAAGAGTGTAGTAGCTGTAGGGGTGGGAAATTATCTTTCTGCCCGTATATTTGCTTGTCCTGCCGTCAGTGAGCTTGATGTTGAGCCCCGACGATACATCGGCAGCAGAAACTTCCGTCTCCGATGAAGCAGTGACCGCTCCTTCTGAGGAAACCTCAGAAATCGTTACACTTTCAGATGAAACGCTTTCGGAAAGAGATACAGTCTCCGATGTAACAGCAGAAACCGAAGCCGTAGTCTGAGAGGGAGCGGCAGTTACAGCAGGCTGGGGAGGAGTTGTCTGAGTTTTCTCGTAATATTCGGAAATTCCCACCTCGGGAACGTCCTCCAGGGACAGGGACTGACTTGCGCTTGAAGCAGTCTCGCTTTCGGAGGGAACAGTTTCCGTGGTTGTCTCTGTCTCCGTTTCAGATTTGGGAACAGTGGTCTCTTCCGAAACGGTAGTCTGAGCAGAGGTGGTGGTTATCTCGGGAGTGGTGTGCTCCGAGGTGTCGTAAACGGTCATTACCGTGCCTGTTGCGGAGTATGTCGGCAGTGTGTCTGCGCCCTCGGGATATTCTATCTCGTTTCCGCAGGCACTGAGATAAAGCAGAGCAGCCGCAAAAGCAGCAGCTCTGAAAGCAAATGATTTGTATTTTTTCATCTTCTGCTCTCCGTAAATCATTCATATATCATTGTGATGTGTATGATAAGCTCATCGTCGTTAAGATAGCGAACATATTTCCTGTCCGTGACCTTAACGTCAGAGCTGTCGTTTGCGAATTTAAAAACCTGTTTGATCTCACCCGAGTCAAAAAGCTTGCTTACAGCGTCGTTGTAAGCTTTTTCATCGGAAAATCTCACAGCAGCGTCCTTTCTGCCGCAGTTTAAAGCGTCAGCCGCCGCCTTGCCCAGAAGCGAGATACCCTCCTCGGCAGAGTAAGCGAAATACCCCTCGCGCTTGTAGAAATTATTATCAGAGGAGCATATTGGATAATAGTAATAGGTGTTGTCGGGGAAATGGGTGACTCCGGAAATATCGGAATCAGCCGTCAGAAAATAGTAATACCTGATAAAATCACGGTCGGGAGGTGAAAGTATGGGGTCGTCCCAGGTGCAGTCAACATTGTACCACATATCCTCAAGCTTGACCACATTCCAGGCGTGAAGTGCGCCGTCGGAGTTTGTTCCCGAAACGGTAAAGCAGTCGATATCCGCAAGCCTGCACAGATAATCGAAAGCGAAAGCATAGCCCTCGCACTGAGCGTACCCGTCGCAAAGAGCGCCGTAAACGGTGTTGACATAATCGGTGTCCATAGAAAAGGTGCAGTTTAAAACAAGCTGATCGTGAAAGCGTTTCAGCTTTTCGTAATCCGAGGTGTTCTCATCGAAAGAACTGAAAATTTCCGCCGCTTTTGCCTCAATTTGTGTCTGAAGCTCCGCGCTTTCTTCCTTTGTAAATCTGTAGGAAAGCATAAGCGAGTCCGACTCGGAGGCAGGACGATAGAACATACTGGACAGCCAGAAAAGCTCTTCCTCCTGATAATAAACGGAAATATACAGCTTTCGGAGCAGTTCGGGGTCGAGAGCCTCTGGAAAAACAGCCTTATCCTCAAAGTTCAAAGCCGCGTCTCTGATGATGTTGTAATATTCCTTTTCCTTGTCGGAAAGCCGGCTGTAAATATATCGGCTGTCGTCAATATCGCCGGCAGCAGCAGTAAAAGCAGGCGCATTTGATGAAAGGCTGCCCGCAGGCTCGGGATCCTCCGAACTAACGGGGATCTCTTCGACCTTTGAACAGCCTGCCGTCATTATAGCAATTATCGGCGCCGCGCAAAGCAGCGCCGTAAAAAAAGGGGATCTTTTCATTCTTGCTCCCAAATGTATTAGTAAATAAGATCAAGCTCGATAACGAGAGTATTGGGGTCGCAGTTTGAAGCCACAGAGGAAACGGAAGAGTTTTCGCTCTTTATCCAGGAAGCGTAATCCTTGAGATTTGCGGTTATAGCGTCATAAACGCTCTTGTCGGAAACGCGTATCTCAGCGGCTCTCATCTTGTTTGAAGCAGTGGACTTGAGTTTTTCCTTCAAAGCGGCGTCTGCGGAAGCCGTGTCGGAATAAACCTGGTTTGTAACGTTAAAGTAATTCATCTTTGTAGCGGTGCAGGCAGGGGGAGTGAAGTAAGTAAGCTGAGTGCCCGAGACCTTCTTGTTAATATTGAAGTGGGACTTGTTGTGGATCCACTCGTCGGGAACAAGGAAGTATCTGTATCTTACATTTGTCTCGTCCACCTCGGAAAGAATGGGGTCGTCCCAGGTGCAGTCGATGTTGTACCAATCGCCGTCCACCTTGACAACGTTCCATGCGTGGGTGTCATTAGCCTCGTTTGTACCTACGATTATCATAGATTCGATGCCGGACATATCGCAGAGATACTGCATAGTCTTTGCATATCCGTCACACTGGATAGCGCCGTTAACAAATCCGCCGTAAATGGTCTGGTTGAAGCCGCCTTCCTTGACGAAGTTGTTGTTGAGAGTGATAAAATCGTGGAAAACCTTGAGCTTTCCGAAGGTGTCCTTGCCCTCAGCCTGAGCGAGGACCTGGGCAGCCTTGGCGTCAATTTCCTTCTGCATAGAAGCGATAAGCTCGGGGTCAGTCTCCCAGTACCACAGCTTGCCCTTTACCACCTTTTTGGAGGTAAGCCAGAAGAGCTGAGGCTCCTGCATATAAACACAGCCGTAAACCTTTATCCACATTTCGTCCGTAACGCTGTCATCGACCTTAACCTTTGTCCTTACAGACTTTACCGCGTCAACGATATCCGCATAAAGAGCCTTTTCCTGATCGTTAAGAGTATTGTAAGCGTATCTTGTCTTGAAATCCACATTATACTCTGTAATAACAGGAGCCTTCTCTGTAACAATGCCGCCCTCGATCATACTAACGACCTCGTCGTGATCTTCTGGGGAAATAGTCTCCGTTTCGGATATCTCGGGAGCGGTCTCGTCTCCGCCAAAGTCGATATTAGCTCCGGGGTCAACGAAAGAAGTGGCAGATGTCTCGGAAGAGCCGTCCTGACTGACTGCGGGGGCTTCTGTGCCGTCCTGAATGATATTGATGGTAGTTTCTTCGGGGGTTACTTCCTCGGTTTTACCGCAGGCAGAAAGCATAGAAGCGGTAAGGAGGAGCGCCGCGCAAACGGCGGAAATTCTTTTCTTCATTTTTGTAAATTCCTTTCCTTTAGTTATCGGCTATCGGAATTGACCGTGCCGCTTTATATTTTATCAGTTATAAACGATATCGTAGTGAACGACCTGAACGCCTGCGGTAAAGGAGCGCTGTCTCTGGAGCTGCTTAACGGAGGAGGACTTGCCCTTTGCATACTTCTGGAATGTCCTGAAGTAGTCGTCGCTCATAAGGGTGTCGTAAACGTCCTTGGAGCTTACTCTTACCTCAGCAACATTCTTGCCGTTAGCGATAGCCTCGTCAATAGCGGCATACATAGCATTCTCGGCGTCAGCCTTGCTGTCATAAAGCTTGTTGTAAGCCGCAAAGTAGTTGCAGGCTTCCTTTGTGCAGGCAGGAGGGTTGTAAAGCTTGACAGCGCCGCTGCTTCTGAGCAGAGTGCTTACATTGAAGTGAGTGATGTTATGTATCCAGGAGTCGGGAACGAGGAAGAACTCGTACTGAACGTAGCTTGAGCCGAAGCTGTTTATGGGGTCGCCCCAGGTTGAGTCAAGATTGTAGTATCCGTTCTCGCAGTAAACAACGTTCCATGCGTGGGAGTTGCCTTCCTTGTCGGAGCCTCTGACAACGCAGGATTCGATGCCTGCCATATCGCAGAGATACTGCATAGTCTTGGCATAGCCTGCGCACTGAATGGGGCCCTTAGCGGTAAGACCGTTGTAAATGGAGCAGTTGTAGCCCGATTCGGACTTGCTGAACTCGCCCTGGAGAACGATGGAGTCAAAGAATACCTTGAGCTTAGAAACCGTGCCGCTGTAATTCTTAGCCTTTGAAAGGATAGACGCAGCAGCGGAGTCGATCTCGGACTGCATAGCCGCTATCTCGTTTCTGTCGGTAGTCTTGAAGGACAGAGTAGCAAAGGAAGAGCCTGCGGAAATGGTGTTGCCCATCCAGAAAAGCTGAGGCTCGGAGTCGTAAACGATGGTGTAAACCTTGACTACCTGCTCGGAGGTAAGACCGGAGGGAACTTCAACAACGCTGTTGAGAGTCTTTACAGCGTTAACATATCTGTTGTAAAGTGTCTGCTCGTCGGCAGTAAGCTGCTGATAAGCATATCTTGAAGAGGACTTTACATTGTAGCCGGGAGTCTCGATAGCGTTTCCGAAGCTTGATGAACCGCTGTCGGAGCTGCTGCCGGAATTATCTCCGGAGGAATCGCCCCAGCCCGACTCATTATCCTTGGAAGCCGTTGTAGTCTCAGCAGCAGGCTTTGTTTCGGCAGGAGCCGCAGTAGTGACAGCCGCAGTAGTTTCAGCGGGCTTTTTGTCGGAAAGGTAATCCGAATGGATAAATCCGCCGTCAGCCAGCTTGTAATAGCCTGTGTCGGTAAGAGCCGTTACCTCAACGGTATCGCCCGTGTAATGCTGGGAAATGGGAGTAGCGCCGATAATAGCCTTTTCTCTGGAATAGCAGTTTTCGGTAACGTACATAGTTCCTGAAAGTTCAGTCTCGGACCATTCCTGAGCGGTCTCAGAGGTCTCCGAGGTCTCGGAGGTCTCCGATGTTTCCGAGGTCTCTGTAGTTTCTTCGGTAGCCGAAGTTTCCTCGGAAGTGGTAGTCTCCTCGGTGGTAGTTTCGGGAACAGTGGTGGTCTCGGGAGCGGTAGTTTCGGAAACAGCCTCAGTTTCGGGAGCAACTGTGGTTTCAAGCTCGGGGATAGCGTTTCCGTCCTCCGCAGTTTTCTGACAGCCCGACGCTATCAGCGTAAGTGAAAGAACGCAGGCAATGGCAGCGGAAATTCTTTTACTGTTTGTTGTCTTCATCTTCGGGTAACTCCTTTTCATATTCTTTTTGTTTTATTACAGCTTTTATTCTGACAATTCTCATATCCTCAGTAAGCAGCACGGTAAATTCAATACCTTTGTAGCTTACGGAAGGATTTTCCCCGTCCTCGGGGATACGGCCCAGAAGGTCGGTAATAAAGCCGCTCATAGTGTCGTAACGGCAGTCCTCGGGGAGCGGCTCGCCGAGAGCTTCCATAACGTCTGCAGGGTCGGCAGTGCCCTTTATAGTGTAGGTATCATCGGATATTTTGGATATATCCTCGGTCTCGTTGTCGTATTCGTCCTGAATACTGCCCACAATGGACTCCACCAGGTCCTCCATCGTGACCAGACCCGCAGTGCCGCCGTACTCGTCCACAGCCACAGCTATCTGCTGTTTTTTCTCGGTGAACATTTTAAAGAGGTCGTCGCACATACAGCTTTCGGGAACGAATTCAGCGTCTCTCAGAAATCTGCTTACGGAAACGCCCTGAGAAGACTCCGTACCGATAAGGCATAACAGGTCCTTAACGTAAATAATACCCTCAATGTGGTCAACGCTGTCCCTGTAAACGGGAATACGTGAAAAGCCGCTTTTAATGGCGGTGTAGACCACCTCGGAAATTTCAGCATCCGCGCTCACCGCCACAATATCGGTGCGGTGGGTCATAACGTCGCTTACAGTAAGCTCGTGGAACTCGAAAACGTTGTTTATCATTTCCTTTTCGGAGGATTCGATAGTTCCCGTTTCGTTTCCGGCGTCCACCATCATAAGTATTTCTTCCTCAGTAACGGAGTCACTGTCGCTTTGATTTCTGCCGAAAAGAGAGGATACCGCCGCAGAAAGCTCGGTAATGGGTGACAGCAGGTAATACAGCAGTCTGACAGCGCCGGCGGAGGAAGCCGCAAATTTCTCGGCAGCAGAGCCTCTCATAAGAATCCTCGGCAGGTCGCTGCCGAAAAATCTTAAAACAAGCGCCGTTATCAGAAAGCACAGAGCAATAATGAGCCAAACCAAAGGAGCGTTCGCGTCTCCTGCTCCGATAACAAAGGGCTTTGCAAAGGAAAAAGCGAAAATTGCTCCCACAAGCAGGGAATTAAGAAGCTTGTGAACGGAGAACACAGCGAAAAACCTCCGCTGATTTTTAAATAAGCGGAAAAGGGTGTTTTTGCCGCCGCTTTCCTCCTCATAGCTTTTTATCCTGCCCTCGCCAAGCTCGTCAGCCGCCGCCTCGGCGCAGCCGTAAAACAGCCTTACCGCCGTAAGGACAGCGCAAATGCCAAGAGCGATGGCAAGCTCCTTCTCGTCCGAAATAATAAACCGACTCCCGTCTGCTTCCATAACCGACTTCCTTTCAGGAAAAAGTATATATGCCGAAAGGGCATATTTATAAATTCTGATGATACATTGTAAATTATACTACAAAACTCGCTCAATGTCAACGTGACAATGAGATAATAAGATTAAAAGATAAAAGGGTTAATTCGTTAAAATTGCCCTAAAAACCTCAGTTTTCGGCCGGGGATAAAAAAACGGTAACGATTTGTAATCAAAATTTGGCAGAATTTCATAATCATTATCAAAAAGTATGTTCTGAAAATGTGAGAAAACAAAGCGCCGTATCTCATAAAAATGAAATACAGCGCATTGCAGAAAATATCAGAGCATTTATCTTTCGGAACGGTTGTCCCTACAGTTCTGACCGTTCTGCTGATTTTTCTTCTGTTCGTTCTGCTGACGGTTCTGCTGGTTCTGCTGCTGATTCTGCTGATTATTCTGCTGACGGTTGTTATTCTGGTTCTGATTAAACATTAGTAATACTTCCTTTCCACGGGCGAATTACTTCCCCGTTACAGAAGTATTATGATTGAAATCCGTCCGAATATACAGAAGAATATATCACTTGAAAAAAATACTGCTGTCCGAAAAGTCCTCACATTCCATTTTGTCTCTTTGCTTTTTCAGCGCAGAAGCATTGCGAAAATTTTCCATTTTTTTGAGAATATCCCGAATGGTAAGAAGTATCACCACCAGAGCCGCACCGGTCAGCATAAGCATATCGGGAACGCTGAGTTCAAGCTGTTCTCTGAAATACCACAGCCCTGCGACAGCGGCGGCAGATATGACCGCCGTGCCGATAAGCAGAGGATTTTTCTGCATTTTAGGCTTATAATCGTGAAAGATCATTTAGCCCCACCCTTCAGAAGGCTTTTCTTTCTGCCGCTGTCGGCAGAGAAATTCATTGTAAACAGCAGGTCGGAGGTAAACATCTTCACCGCCAGATACATACAAACCGCAAAGAACACCGCCTGATAAACAAGACCGCCGATGACCAACGCCGTCTCACCGAACATAAGGTTGTTCATAGCCGTGTAAGTGTGGGTAAAGGGAATGATGTACATAATAATTTTAAGTGCGGGAGACATAGAGTTAACGTCCGCAAAAAGGGTAACGAAAAAGGGGATCATAGTCGCCATCATAATGGGCATAACTAAGGTCTGCACCGACTTTGTGTCCGTAGCCATCGCACCCAGTATAAGGGAGACCGAAAGACCGATAGCGATGGTAAGGAACAGGTCAACTCCGAAAAGGAGTATATCACCGATACCGAGCGTAAGACCCAGACTTGCCAGAGCCTCAGCCCCCGAGGTAATGCCTGCCGTATTTGCAGCAGCGCCCTCCTCAAGCTCAGCGGCAGCACCGCCCATCATACCCTGCATATAGAAAGCAAATCCGATTATCATAGCCCCTGCATTGAGAAGAGCTACAATAACAGCAGATATCATCTTAGCCGTAAGCACCGTAATTCTCGAAACGGGAGCGGACATAAGCGTTTCCAGAGTCTTGTCGATCTTTTCGGTTGAAATAGCTGTCATTATCATCTGAGAAGCCATCAGAATAAGGAAGAAAACCGCAAAGGGAGCGATCATCGACTGGCTCATAAGCACGCCCATAAGCATATCCGACGATACCTGAACGGTCTTGCCGTTAGCCGTGGTGTATTCCACAGTAATAACAGGCTCCGCAAGAAGCGTTTTTTCGCCCTCGGTCATACCCATTTTTTCTGTCTCGATGTAATCTCTCACATAGTTTGTTATCGAAGAAGTAAGGCTTGAAGCGGACATATTCTGCATAGAAGCGGTAAGACCGCCGCCCGTCACAATGCTCACACAGTCAACTCCTGCCGCCTCCGAGCCGTTTGTAACGCTGTCGCCGAAGCCCTCGGGGATAATAACGAGATTTTTGATGTCAAGCCGCTGCATTTCGCTTTCAAAATCCTCCGACTGAAGAGTGACCACCGTAGGGTCAGCGCCGTAATCGGGGAGCTTTTTTATCATTTCATCGGTAAATTCCGAGCTGTCAAGATTAGCGATGTTCACGGTCGAATTGTTAAGAGCCTCGTCCATAGCGCCGCCCATAACATTGCCCATAACAATGAGCAGAACGCAGGTGAATATCATGGAGAATATAGCCTGAGGGGTCAGCAGCTCTTTCAGTTCTTTTTTAAGCAGATTACCTAATTTCATCTGACTGCACCACCCTTTCAAAAACTTCCTCAAGATTAGCCGCTTCATATCGTGCTTTCAGCTCGTCAATGGTGCCCGTCACCATAAGTTCGCCGTGAGCCATAATGCCCACCCTGTCGGAAACGTACTCTATTTCCAGCATATTGTGGGACGAGAGCAGGAAGCTCATGCCCTCCTCGGCGGAAAGCTTCTTGATTGTCTTTCTGATGTCAAGAGCGTTGATAACGTCAAGACCCGAGGTAGCCTCGTCGAGAATGGCAAGCTTGGGACGTGTCATAACTGCACGTGAAAGCAGCAGCTTTCTTATCATACCTCTTGAGTAGCCGCCAATCTTTTCCTCCAGCCTGTCGCCCAGACCGCACATATTGACAGCCCTGTTCACATACGTGTCTATCTCGTCCCTGTCGGCGGAAAAAAGACCTGCCATAAAGTAAAGGTAGTCCATACCCGTCATAGTCTTGTAAGCGCCCGCCTCGTCGGGGAGATATGTAATAGCCTGCCTAACCTTGTCAGGCTCGCTGATAATGCTGTGACCGTCCACAAAAGCGTCGCCGCCCGTGGGCTTGATAAGGGTGGATATCATTCTGATGGTGGATGTCTTGCCTGCGCCGTTTGGACCGATAAGAGCGAAAATTTCTCCCTCGCCAACGGTAAAGCTTACGTCCTTGACCGCCATAATGCCCTTTTTGTAGGATTTAGACAGCCCCTCTGCCTTTAATACGTCAGCCAATTTAAAAACCCTCCTGTATTATGATAATGTAAAACAATATATAATATATCATCTTATTTATAAAATGTCAATGGTATATTTTAAAATCGTTAAGGTATTTCCGCCCGTCCCGCAATTATTATGCCATTAAAAACGGTGCAGGTCAGATATGAAACATCTTTTTGAGCCTGCTCTCCGTCACGGGTATTGCCCCGAGGAGTAAAGCAAGCTGTACCGCCTCTTCAATGAGGATAACATTGTAAAGCCCATCGTCCGTCTCCAAACCTTTTACAGCCATAAAAACGCCGCCGAGAACTGCAGTGATAAGCGAAACAATGCCTGCAAAAAGCCATATCCTGCCGCATATCCTGTGAGCCGCGATCCACGTATCGGCGGAGTGCAAAGACCGCCTTGTCCTGTACCCGATGCCGCTTTCGGGATCGGGGGGCGATTTTATGAACCACTCGCCGCAAATCACCATCGTCAGCGGCACAAGAATAAGCGAGAGCGCCGCACAAATTATTCCAAGCATAAGCTATTCCTCCGTTTTGACTGCAAAGCAGGGAAGAATTCCCAACTGTAATTATACCACAAAGCAAGATCGTATTCAATAGAATTATCATATTCTAATCTGCTTAATGGAATTTTAATTTTCGGACTTATTTTCGTTATCGGGATATTCGTCCTGTTCGTCAGGCGCACCGTTAATAACATAATCGAGAAAGACCTTTACATTCTCAAACTCTCTCGTGTGACCGTCGGGATAGGTGTAAAAAAACGGCTCATTAAGCTCGGGCGCCTCATTGGGGCGAATGTTGCCGTTACGCACCTCTTTCTTTTTGGGAGCGGGCTTTTTTCGCCGTTTGACACATTCCGTCAGCAGATATTCTATCTGACCGTTAATGGAGCGGAAATCGTCCTCCGCCCATTTTGCCAGCTCATCGTAAAGGGAAGCGGACAGCCTGAGCGGAACCTGCTTTTTGCCCTTTGCCTTATCATTTTCAGCCAAACGCTTCACCTCCGTTTATTTTTTCAGGCAGTTTCTTCAGAGACCGCCTTTGTTCTCTTGTACGACCTTGCGGCAAAATAAACCGCCGCCGCCGTAATAACGATAATTATAGGATAAACCGCATACAGAGGAATGACCTGTCTCTGATAAAGCGCCGCAGGAATGTCAAGCACCGCGTGGAAAACTATGCAAACGGGGAACAGGAAACCCTTGCCCTTTACCCTCGCGCTCTCGAAAACCATGACCGACATAGCCGTGTGGAAGGCCATAGCGATAATGCGTTCGAGAACGCTCAGAAGCATTGTGCCCGTTCCCACCGCCGCCAGCGTTTCAAGCTGGGAACGGACAAGCTCTGCGGTCTCAGCATTTCCTCCCGAAGACAGGGAGACTATTGCCTCAACCCCCATTTGATTTGTCATGACCGCCGTAACCGCACTGCTGAGCATTGAAAGCCCTGCAAGTAAAATGGCTTCGGTGCCGCCGTGACCCAGTCCGTACATAACGGCTTCTTTCGGGTCATTTTGCTTTTTCATAACCGTTTTAAAAGCCGCAAGCCTGCCCGTTTCCTCGAAAATACCTGCGGCGAACGCCCCGTAAAATACGTAAGCAACAGTGCTGCCGCTGACAGCGGGCAGCATAAAATAATGCATTATCTGCTCAAGGACAAGAGCAAACAGGATAAAAACTGCACCGCCGATAAAGAATGAGGAGATCCTCACGTTCTTGTTTTTCTTCTTATAAATTATCATTGCCCCGATGGGAATGATAATGCACAGCAAGCAGCATATGAACATTGAAGCTATTGATGTATTTGAAAACATAAACTGTCACCTCGCAAAAATGCGTATCTGTTCCCGCCTCCCTTTCTGAGACGGAGAGACGGGAACCTTTCTGAATTGTCATCAATAAATTGAACCACTGTTTACAATAGGCTGAGCGTCCTTGTTTCCACATAGAACGACCAGCAGATTTGAAACCATCTGAGCCTTTCTCTCATCATCAAGGTCGCAGACGTTGTTCTCTGTAATGCGCTCGAGAGCCATTTCGACCATACCCACAGCGCCGTCAACGATCTTCTGCCTTGCCTCGATGATAGCCGCCGCCTGCTGTCTCTGGAGCATTGCCGCCGCGATCTCGGGAGCATATGCCAGGTGAGTTATGCGAGCCTCAATGACCTCGAGACCTGCGTCCGCAACTCTCTTCTGAAGCTCTGCCTTGAGATTTTCCGCAACCTCCGCAGAAGAACCTCTCAGGGACTTGCCGCCATCGTTTCCTACATCATAAGGATAAAGGCTTGCCACATCTCTGAGGGTGGAGTCCGCCTGAATGGAAATGTACTCCTGGTAATTGTCAACATTGAAAACGGCCTTTGCGGTGTTTGCTATCTTCCAGATGACCACAATGCTCACCTCAACGGGATTTCCGTCCCTGTCGTTTATCTTCTGCTTTTTGTTGTTAAGGGTCATTGCCTTGAGGGAGAGCTTTTTGGAAACGGAAGCAGTTTTGACCTCGGTCTTGCCGTCCGCAGATGGGCGAACGTTCATCTGTGAAGCCATTTCCGCAGCGTATGCAGGATTTACCGCAGATGAAAATGGGTTTACAAAGAAAATGCCTTCCTTTTTAAGGGTGCCCGTGTATTTACCAAAAAGTGTAAGTACGAGAGCTTCGTTTGGACGAATGACCTTGATGCCCATAAACGGTATCCAGCCCACACAGAGCCATATCACGCAGAGCGCCAGCAGAGGAGCGCCGAAGGTTGACGCACCGCTTTCAAGGTCAATTGCCGCAGGAACGATGCCTACGATGGCTGCGATGTAAAGAATAACGAATAAAAATGCACTTGCCAGACCGTTGGGAGCATTCAGCTCCTTTTCTTCGATTTCGCCATTGATTTTCTTGCTCATAATAATTTACCTCCATAAAAATACGTCGGATTTGAGTTTGAATTGAAATGATATCATTTTGATATCATTATCATAACACATATTTCCATATTTGTCAAGAGGTCTGTGAAAATATTTTTTGGGAGCATAAATTTACATATATTGGAAATTTGGCTTAACAATATTGCCATTAAAATTAACAAATTAGAATAAAACATTTTCTGCTTATATGGTATAATAAATTCTGTATGTGAAAAATTGTTTTAAGGAGAGATGGGATTGAAAAAGCTTCTTGTTTATATGAAGGCGTACATCAAGGAAAGCGTTCTGGGACCCCTTTTCAAGCTGCTTGAGGCACTGCTTGAGCTGTTTGTGCCGCTGGTGGTGGCGGCGGTCATTGACAAGGGTATCGCAATGGGAGACAGGGCGTACATCGTGAAAATGTGCCTTGTGCTGGTGCTTCTGGGCTTTGTGGGGCTGGCGTTTTCCATCACGGCGCAGTATTTTGCCGCAAAGGCTTCGGTGGGCTTTACCGCAAAGCTCCGTCACGTGCTTTTTGAGCACATTCAGAGCCTGTCCTATTCCGAGCTGGACGAGCTGGGAACTTCCACAATGGTGACCCGTATGACAAGCGATATGAATCAGGTGCAAAACGGCGTAAATCTTACGCTGAGGCTCCTCCTGCGTTCCCCCTTCGTGGTTTTCGGCGCAATGATAATGGCATTCACCATCAATGCACGGGCAGCGATGATATTCGTTTATGTGACCGTTCTGCTTCTCATTGTGGTCTTTGCCATAATGCTCTGCTCCATTCCCCTTTACAAAAAGGTGCAGCAGAAGCTTGACGGGGTGACGGGCGTTACAAGGGAAAATCTGACGGGTGTACGTGTTATACGTGCGTTCTGCAAGGAGGACGAGGAGACGGAGCGTTTTGTTTCAAAAAACGCCGAGCTTACCCGTTCACAGGAATTTGTGGGACGAATTTCCGCTCTGATGAACCCTGTGACCTACATCATCATAAATTTAGGCATAATTTTCCTTATAAACAGGGGAGCGGTAAGCGTAAGTCAGGGAATTATCACTCAGGGTGCGGTGGTCGCTCTTTACAATTATATGTCGCAGATACTTGTTGAGCTTATCAAGCTTGCAAATCTTATCATCAACATCACAAAGAGCATTGCCTGCGGAAACCGTATTCAGGCGGCTCTTGAGATGAAGCCCTCCGTTTGTGACGGGGAAAAGGGTGCAAAGCAGAGCGATAATGCGGCAGAGTTCCGTCACGTTTATCTGCGTTACAAAAATGCAGGAGACGACTCTCTTTCGGACATTGATTTTACGGTGAAAAAGGGCGAAACTGTCGGTATTATCGGCGGCACAGGCTCGGGAAAATCCTCCCTCGTAAATCTTATCCCGCGATTTTACGATGCAAGGCAGGGCGAGGTTCTGGTTGGCGGCGTTAATGTGAAGGATATGCCCGTTTCGGAGCTGAGGAGTAAAATTGGTGTTGTTCCTCAGAAGGCGGTGCTTTTCAAGGGCAGTATTCGTGAAAATATGCTTTGGGGCAATGAAAATGCTTCGGACGATGATATCATTGAAGCGGTGACGGCGGCGCAGGCGCTTGATGTTATCAAGGCAAAGGGCGGGCTTGACTGCGAAATTGAGCAGGGCGGAAAGAACCTTTCGGGCGGTCAACGGCAGAGACTTACCATTGCAAGAGCTTTGGTGAGAAAGCCCGAAATTCTCATTCTTGACGACAGTGCTTCGGCTCTTGATTTTGCCACAGACGCCGCTCTTAGAAGGTCTCTCAGGGAGCTTGACTATTCTCCTGCGGTGTTTATAGTTTCACAGCGCACCTCCTCCATTCAGTACGCAGACAAGATAATCGTTCTCGATGACGGCAATGCGGTGGGAATAGGCACTCACTCGGAGCTTCTTGAAAGCTGCGGGGTCTACAGAGAAATTTACAATTCCCAATTCAAAAAGGAGGCGGTCTGAGTGGCGGCTAAGAAAGAAAAAGCCCCAAAGGGCGCTCTGAAAAAGGTTTTTGTTTATGTAAGGCGATACATTCCTCTTATCGTCATATCCGTTATTACGGCGGCGGCTTCCGTGGGGCTTACCCTTTACGTTCCCATTCTTGCGGGAAATGCCATTGATCTTATTGTGGGCGAGGGGAATGTTGACCTTGCGGGGATTGGGGATATTCTGCTTAAAATTGCGGTTGTGGTGGGGATTACCGCTGTTGTGCAGTGGATAATGAACACGGTGAACAACAGGATAACCTATCACGTGGTACGTGACGTGAGAAACGAGGCTTTCAGAAAGCTTGAAAGGCTCCCACTCAGCTACCTTGATGTTCACCCTGTGGGCGAGACGGTGAACCGCATTATTGCAGATGCAGACCAGTTTGCGGACGGCTTGCTTATGGGCTTTACTCAGCTTTTCACAGGCGTTGTGACTATTCTTGCCACCCTCATTTTTATGCTCCTTATCAGCTGGAAGATTACCCTTGCGGTGGTTGTCCTCACGCCCCTTTCACTGTTTATTGCAAGGTTTATCGCCAAAAAGACCTATGATATGTTCCGCCTGCAGTCGGAGACGAGAGGGGAGCAGACCGCTTTTATCGACGAGATGATAGGCGGTCAGAAGATAGTTCAGGCTTTTGGCAGGGAAAGTGATACGCTGAAAAAGTTTGACGAGATAAATGACAGGCTTTTTAAATGCTCTCTGAGAGCTACCTTCTTTTCCTCCATCACAAATCCCTCTACAAGATTTGTGAACAATGTGGTTTATGCGGCGGTGGCTCTGACGGGTGCCCTTACCTGCGTGGCTACGGTGGGTGCGGCGGTGCCCTTTACGGTGGGTCAGCTGTCGGTCTTCCTGTCCTATGCAAATCAGTATACTAAGCCCTTTAACGAGATTTCGGGAGTTATCACCGAGCTGCAGAACGCTCTTGCCTGCGCTGCGAGACTTTTTCAGCTTATCGAGGAGGAGCCTCAGACCCCCGAAAAGGAAAATGCTGTTGTGCTCACAGACCCCAAGGGCAGCGTTTCACTTGAGAATGTGTATTTCTCCTATGTTCCCGAAAAAAAGCTTATCGAGGACTTGAATTTGAATGTCAAGCCCGGTCAGAGGGTGGCGATCGTGGGTCCTACGGGCTGCGGAAAGACTACGGTCATAAATCTGCTTATGAGATTTTATGATGTGGATAGCGGCGCTGTGAAGGTGGAAGGCACCGACATCAGGGATATGACACGAAGCAGTCTGAGAAAAAATTACGGAATGGTTCTGCAGGAGACCTGGCTCAGAGCGGGAACTGTTAAGGAAAATATCGCTATGGGCAAGCCCGACGCAACAGACGAGGAGATAATCGCGGCGGCTAAGGCTTCCCACGCTCACGGCTTTATCAAGCGTCTCCCACAGGGCTATGACACGGTGATAGGGGAGGACGGGGGAAGTCTTTCCCAGGGTCAGAAGCAGCTTTTGTGCATTGCCCGTGTAATGCTCTGTCTGCCGCCTATGCTCATTCTTGACGAGGCTACTTCCTCCATCGACACTCGTACCGAGATAAAGATACAGCAGGCTTTTGCCCGTCTTATGGAGGGGCGCACAAGCTTTATCGTGGCTCACCGCCTTTCCACCATAAGAGAAGCGGATGTGATACTTGTTATGAAAGAGGGTCATATTATCGAGCAGGGAAACCACGAGTCACTTCTTTCAAAGGGCGGCTTCTATGCGAAGCTTTACAACAGTCAGTTTGCCGATTAAAAAACGCAAAAAATGTGAAGAAAATGCACAAAAATGCTTTGACACTTCCTGCTTTTTATGTTATAATTGATATATAATAAAAACTCTAAAAGGAGAGACGTTATGAAGAAGGCTGTTGCTTTTTTTATGGCGCTGGTTTCCTCTATTGTCTGCGCCTGCACAATCGCTCCTGCTGAGGAAAATAACACCGAAATTACTTCCGATACCGCAAATTCTGTGTCGGAAACTACCGAAAGCGAGGTTTCAAAAGTGGATTACAAGGCTCTGGGAAAGCCCCTGGTGGCGCTTACATTTGACGACGGTCCAAATCTTACTACAACAGTTCAGGTTTTGGACGTTCTGGAGGAATACGGCGTGAGAGGTTCCTTTTTCCTCATCGGAAACAACATCACCGAAAGCACCGAAAAGGTTGTAAAGCGTGCCTATGATATGGGCTGCGAGATAGACAATCATTCTAAAACGCACTCTGATATGACGAAAATGTCTGCCGAGGATATTGCTGCCGAGATCGATTTTGTCCGTGAAAAGGTGAAAAATATCACAGGCGAGGACACCAAGTTTTTCCGTCCTCCGTACATTGCGGTAAATCCTACGATGTATGAAGCTATTGATATGCCATTTATCTGCGGCGCGGGCTGCAACGACTGGGAGGACAGCGTTTCCGCCGAGGAGAGAGCAGAGCGCACCTTAAAGCAGGTGAAGGACGGCACCATTGTGCTTCTCCACGATATGCAGGGCAACACCAAAACCGTGGAGGCTCTCAAAACCATTATCCCAACGCTTCAGGAAGAGGGTTACGAGTTTGTAACGGTTTCCGAGCTTTTCGAGGCAAAGGGCATTGAGATAAGCGGAGATGACACGGGGCTTTACACATTCGTTGAATAACAAAAAACAAAAGCAGCCTTTGAACGGCTGCTTTTTGCATTATATGTTTTTTCTTATTCTATTCCCGTTACGGTATAATCCTTGTCCTCAACGGCTTTTCTGAGAACTGCGTCGTCTACGGGAGCGGAAAGGGTCACAACTGCTGTGCCCTTTTCGTGGGTTGCTTCGGCGGAAACTACACCGTTTACCGCTTCAAGAGCCTTTTTCACTGCCGCTTCACAGTGGGAACACATCATACCTTCGATTTTAATTGTCTTTGTCATAGCTTTTTTCTCCTTTTTGTGTTTGGGTTTGATAATTTTATCTTTATCGGCACTGTGAATGTCGATAAAATTCAGTCTGAGGGCGTTTGTTACAACGCAGAAGCTTGAAAGGCTCATTGCTGCTGCCGCAAACATTGGGTTCAGCTGTAAATTGAACAGCGGTATACACACACCTGCCGCAAGGGGTATTCCTATGGTGTTATAGATGAATGCCCAGAAAAGATTTTGCTTGATATTCCTGAGAGACACGCGGCTCAGACGTATTGCTGCGGGAACATCGGTTAGCCTGCTTTTCATCAGCACCACGTCTGCAGCGTCTATTGCCACGTCCGTGCCTGCACCGATGGCGATGCCCACATCTGCACGGGTGAGGGCGGGGGCGTCGTTTATGCCGTCGCCCACCATTGCGGTTCTGCCCTCTGCGGAGAGCTTTCGGATAACTCTTTCCTTGCCCTCGGGCAGCACCTCGGCTATGACCTCGTCTACTCCCGCAAGCTTTCCTACGGCTTTGGCGGTGCGCTCGTTATCTCCTGTGAGCATTACCGTTCTTATACCCATTCTGCGAAGCTCGGAAACGGCTTGGGGGCTGTCCTTCTTGATAACGTCAGCAACGGCGATAATTCCCGTAAATCTGCCGTTCTCCGAGAAGAAGAGGGGAGTTTTGCCCTCCTCCGAGAGAGACTGTGCTTTTGATTTTATTTTCTCTGAAATATCTGCGTGAGTGCTTATGAATTTTAGATTTCCGCCGTATATTACCCTGTCACCGTAATGTGCCGAGAGACCGCTGCCTGCATATGCTTTGAACTCCGTGACCTCAAAGGGTGTGAGGTTCTTTTCCTCGGCGGCAAGGACTATGGCTTTGGCAAGGGGGTGCTCGCTTTTTTTCTCCGCAGAATAGGCGGTTTGAAGAAGTTCTTCGGGGGAAATGCCGTTTGTGGGGATAATATCTGTGACCTTGGGCGCTCCCTCGGTGATGGTGCCCGTTTTGTCGAGAGCGACTATTTCCACCTCGCCTGCGGCTTCAAGTGAAGCGGCTGTTTTAAACAGTATGCCGTTTTTGGCTCCCACTCCGTTTCCAACCATTACCGCTACGGGGGTTGCAAGTCCTAAGGCGCAGGGACAGCTTATTACAAGCACCGAGATGCCTCTTGCAAGGGCAAAGCCTGCGGTCTGTCCCGAAAGAAGCCATATTACCGCCGTTGCTGCGGCTATGGCGATAACTGCGGGGACGAATATTCCCGATACCCTGTCGGCGGTTTTGGCAATGGGGGCTTTTGTTGCCGCTGCGTCGCTTACCATTTGTATGATGTGGGAAAGGGCGGTATCTTCGCCCACGTTTACCGCTTCGCACTTTAAAAATCCCGACTGATTTATGGTCGCGGCGGAAACTCTGTCTCCCGGGGTCTTGTCAACGGGGACGCTCTCGCCTGTGAGGGCGGACTCGTTTACAGCGCTTTCGCCCTCAAGGACTTTTCCGTCCGCAGGAATACTTTCGCCCGGGCGGACGACGAATATATCTCCCTTATTTACCTGATCTGCGGGAATGATCTCCTCAGCTCCGTTCCTTATGACTGCGGCGGTTTTGGGAGCAAGCTTTATGAGACTTTTCAGAGCGTCGGTGGTCTTGCCCTTGGAGCGGGCTTCAAGCATTTTTCCCACTGTGATGAGCGTAAGTATCGTTGCGGCGGATTCAAAGTAGAACTCGTGCATCAGGCTCATAACGCCTTCGCTGTCGCCTTTTATCTGTGCATCGGTCATTGCGAAAAGTGCGTAAACGCTGTATATGAATGCCGCAGATGAGCCTAATGCCACAAGTGAGTCCATATTGGGAGCTTTATTTGCAAGAGCTTTAAAGCCGCTTATAAAGAATTTCTGGTTTATCACCATTATTATAACGGTGAGCAGGAGCTGGACAAGTCCCATTGCCACGTGATTTCCGTCAAAAAACGAGGGAAGCCGCCAGCCCCACATCATATGACCCATTGAGATGTACATCAGCACCAGAAGAAATCCCACAGACCATATAAGCCGTTTTTTCAGCAGGGGATAGTCCTTGTTTTCAAGCTCCGCCGCCGCTTCGTCTGCGCTTTTGCGGCTCTTTTCGGCGCCCTTTGGGGACGCTCCGTAGCCTGCCGCTTCCACCGCAGATATTATTTCCTCGGGTGAAGCTGTTCCCTCCACGCCCATTGAATTTGTGAGCAGGCTCACCGAGCAGGAAGTCACTCCCTTTACTGCCGACACCGCTTTTTCTACCCGTGCGCTGCAGGCGGCGCAGCTCATTCCCGTAATATTATACTGTTTCAATTTTATTTTCCTTTCATTTCATCAGCTTTTGGAGGATATCGAGAAGCTCGTCTATAACATCGTTCTTTCCCTCTCTTATATCATCTGCAACGCAGGTGCGGATATGTGTGCCAAGAAGCTCTTTATTGAACGAATTTACTGCGGCGGTAACGGCGGCTGCCTGCACCATTATATCCGGGCAGTAGGCATCTTTTTCCACCATACCCTTTATGCCCCGTATCTGTCCTTCGATACGGTTAAGCCTGTTGATAAGGCGCTTCTTTTCCTCGTCCGTGCGCTGCTTTGAATCGTGGCAGCGGCAGCATTTTTCCATTTTATCAGTCCTTTCCCTGTTACTTATGCTTATATTATATACCCCCTGGGGGTATATGTCAATGTCGGAATGATAAATATATCTTTAAAAAGATTTTTCTTTGTATCCCTATGTGATATTAGGATAAAGTGTAAAATCCGACATCATTATTATCAAAATATGCCCAAATATGCATTACTTGTTTAAATTATAAAAAAGATACTTGATTTTTGACAGAAAATAATGTATAATTGTTTTATGCGATGTCGGAGTCTTTTTTCTGCATCGGCGAAAATTTGAAAGGAGTTTGTAACTAATATGATCTATTCTCATGAGGTTGAAACAATGTGCCCCGTGGCACAGGGCGTTGCACACGGTGCTGCTCCGATCCCCGAAGAAGCAAAGTGGGTAAAGGCTAAGGAGATCAAGGACATTTCCGGCTTCACACACGGTATTGGCTGGTGTGCTCCTCAGCAGGGTACTTGTAAGCTTACCCTCAATGTTAAGGAGGGCGTTATCCAGGAGGCTCTTGTTGAGACTATCGGATGTTCCGGTATGACCCATTCTGCTGCTATGGCTGCTGAGATCCTTCCCGGAAGAACAATTCTTGAGGCTCTCAATACTGACCTTGTTTGTGATGCTATCAACACAGCTATGAGAGAACTTTTCCTCCAGATCGTTTACGGACGTTCCCAGTCTGCATTCTCTGAGGATGGTCTTGTTGTAGGTGCAGGTCTTGAAGACCTCGGTAAGGGTCTCCGTTCACAGGTTGGTACAATGTACGGTACTCTTGCAAAGGGTCCCCGTTACCTTGAAATGACCGACGGTTATGTTACAGGTATTGCTCTCAACGCTGATAAGGAGATCATCGGCTACCAGTTCGTTAACTTTGGTAAGATGATGGACTTCATCAAGGGCGGAGACGATGCAAACACAGCATTTGAGAAGGCTAAGGGTCAGTACGGCCGTGTAGCTGACGCTGTTGAGATCATCGATCCCAGAAAGCAGTAATCACTGAAATATAATTAAGGAGGTTATAATAATGGCTTTATTTGAATCATATGAAAGAAGAGAAAAGCAGATTCTCGAGGTCCTGGGTAAGTACGGAATCAACTCCATTGAAGAGTGTGCAGATATCTGCAAGGCTAAGGGCTTCGATCCTTACAAGATCACAGAAGGCATTCAGCCTATCTGCTTTGAGAATGCTAAGTGGGCTTACACTGTAGGCTGCGCTATTGCAATTAAGAAGGGCTGCACAAGAGCTGCTGACGCTGCTGCTGCTATCGGAGAGGGTCTCCAGGCTTTCTGTATCCCCGGTTCTGTTGCCGATCAGAGAAAGGTTGGTCTCGGTCACGGAAATCTCGGCAAGATGCTCCTTGAGGAGGAGACAAAGTGTTTCGCATTCCTGGCAGGTCACGAGTCCTTCGCTGCAGCTGAGGGCGCTATCGGTATTGCTGAGAAGGCAAACAAGGTTCGTAAGGAACCCCTCCGTGTTATCCTCAACGGTCTCGGCAAGGACGCTGCTCAGATCATTGCTCGTATCAACGGCTTTACATACGTTGAAACTGAGATGGATTACTACACAGGCGAGGTCAAGGAAGTGTTCCGCAAGTCCTACTCCGAGGGCCTCAGAGCTAAGGTTAACTGCTACGGCGCTAACGACGTAACAGAGGGCGTTGCTATTATGTGGAAGGAAGGCGTTGACGTTTCCATCACAGGTAACTCCACCAACCCCACTCGTTTCCAGCACCCTGTTGCAGGCACATACAAGAAGGAATGTGTTGAAAAGGGTAAGAAGTACTTCTCCGTTGCTTCCGGCGGCGGCACAGGACGTACTCTCCACCCCGATAATATGGCTGCAGGTCCTGCTTCCTATGGTATGACAGATACTATGGGAAGAATGCACTCCGATGCTCAGTTTGCAGGTTCCTCTTCCGTTCCCGCTCACGTTGAGATGATGGGTCTTATCGGTATGGGCAACAATCCTATGGTTGGTGCTACTGTTGCTTGTGCGGTTGCTGTCGAGGAAGCTATGAAGGCTTGATTTTAAGCCATTTCAGGACTTTTACAGCAAACGGACATAATACTGATTTTTCGTAAAATCAGCCGTTTGTCCACGACAATTTTTTCTGTGGACAAGTTTGCAAAATATGAAATATGGGTACAGCAGGCTTATGTCTGCCGTACCCTTTTTATTGTAATGTAAAACCCTCAGTTTTACTGGGGTGGAAAAGCTTATAGCTATGGACAAAAATCTCCTTGCGCATTATAAAAAGCAGGTTTGCCGACCGCAATTAGAATAATGACAAGGAGGGAAAGTCGATGAACAACATAAATAGTTTAGCACATTCAAAGTGAAATTGCAAGTACCATATAGAATTTGCGCCGAAATACCGACGGTACAAAAGCTTCGCCATTATGCATAAACTCATTATATGCTTTGAGCCCCGGTTGCTCAGCTTCCTTTTTGGTCTTGAAGCCTGATTTGGTCATATGCTTTCTTATTCTGTTGACAGTGACCTTATCAAAGCGGTATTCCCGGGTGTTGCCGCGCTTTCTGTATGATAATCCCATATGGCTCTTTCCTTTGTATGCTTTGTGAAAGATAAAAAGTATGTAATACTATAAATCACAGTCTTTTAATTCGGATTTTGGGGGATTTTAATATTATTACGCATATATTCACAAAATGTTAATGCAAATATGTTATAATTATTGCGATAACTGTAACAATATGGCAATGCCTCATCAACCTGTGGACAAATTTGGATAATATCTTTTGCATTTGCAGAGAAGGACTGATAAATTTGATTAGGAATGACAAAATTATAAATCGGAATATGATAATCGGATGGATTTTAATAGCGGGAATCCTGCTTGTAGCATATTTCGGTGAGTATATTAAGGGAACGAGGTCGTTGGAATACATACTTATGTTCTATGCAGCTACCGTGCTCCCTCCCGCATTCTGTACCATCAAGTACACCAGAAACCCGGATGACAAGAATCTGAGATACTTTATTCTTGTGGGATATTTCATAATGTATGCCTTTGTTCTTATAACAGGCAGCACTATGATGGTTTTTACCTATATTCTGCCTATGCTGTCACTTATGGTGCTGTATCACCGTCCGAAGCTTACGCTTGCTATGGGCGTTGTTACGGTCATACTGAATATTGCATATGATGTAAGACTTTACCTTGAAGGGCAGATAACCCTTGAAAACAGCAAAGATGTGGAAATTCAGATGGCGCTGTTATGCCTATGCTTTGGTTTTCTTTACTCTGCATCGAAGCTTTATGATGAGATATCCCGAAAAAATGAAGCCTATATGTCTGAGATAGAGGAAAAAAACCGTCAGATCCAGCGTGTTACCCTCCAGACCATTACTACCATTGCCAATATAATCGATGCAAAAGACGAATACACAAAAGGACATTCACAGCGTGTTGCGGAGTACTCATCGGCAATTGCCAGGGAAATGGGATATACGGAACAGCAGGTTCAGAATATCAAGTATATCGGACTTCTGCACGATATCGGCAAGATAGGAATACCCGATACTATCCTCAACAAGCCGACGGGACTGACTGAGGCGGAATTTGACATTATGAAACAGCACGTTGAGATAGGCGGCAATATACTAAAGGACAACAAGATGATCGAGCATCTTGATGAGGGGGCAAGATTTCATCATGAGCGCTATGACGGCTCAGGCTATAATCGCGGATTAAAGGGCGAGGAGATACCCGAAATTGCCCGCATAATCGGCGTTGTTGACGCCTATGACGCTATGACCAGCAACCGTATTTACCGCAAGCGGCTTACCGATGACGATGTTATCAACGAGATAGAAAAGGGCAGCGGAACACAGTTTGACCCTAAGATAACCGAAATATTCGTAAGGCTTCTTCGCCAGAAGAAAATTGACCTGCTTTCTCCCGATGCGTCTCCCGACGTTTCATCGGGAATTGAGGAGCAGAGTGCAAAGCTTCTTCGGGATATAATCGACATCAACAACAGACGAAACAGCAGAAACGATGAGCTTGATTACCTCACCGACGCATATAATAGGAAAGCGGGAGAGAATTATATCCGTCAGATGCTTGAGTTAAGCGATGGTCTGCTTATACTTGTTGATATCATGAACATACGTGAGACCAACTCTAGATATGGATTTGTAGGCGGCGACAGACTCATAAGGATGGTAGCCTGTGCCCTGGCGGAATTCAATGAAAAGATGATCACCGTCCGTTTCGACGGTGACCAGTTCCTCTGCTTCATAAACGGAATAAAAGATGAGGCTGAGGCGGAAAAGCAGATGACCGATATGCATAGGACCGTAACCGCAGTTATCCGCGAAAACAGCAATTTTGATATTAACAATATCTGCATAGGTGCAGTTCTTTCCTCTATGGTGGGAAGAGAATATAGCGACCTTATCATCAGTGCGGATAAGGCGCTGTACTATATGAAGCAGATCAAAAAATCAGGCTGGTACATTTTCCGCAATTCCGATATCAAGCGTGATGAAAAGCAGAATCTCTCCAAGCATGATCTTGATCAGCTCATTAACAGCATCAAACGTCAGAGTGCTTACGAGGGCACATATAACGTTGACTATCCCGAGTTCATCAAGATATACGACTTCATTCGCAATGTCGGCTTAAGAAACCATCATGATGTTCAGGTCATTCTGCTCACCCTCTGTGCAAATGACGAGAAGAATACCACTGTGGAGGAGCGCGACAAGGCCATGCATTACCTTGAAAAGGCTATTGATACTTCACTCAGAAAGGTAGATATTATGATGCGCTTCAGCAGTACGCAGTGCATTATTTTTCTTATGAATCTTTCCGATGAACAGATACAGATAGTTACCAACCGTATCATGAATATGTTCTATAAGATATATGACAATAAGAATATGCTGCTGAGCTATGATGTTGCCGACCTCAATGCAAGCAGCGAAAACACAGAGAATCAATATATAGGATAAATGCAATGCGGCGCTTTTCGTGCTGATAATGATTATTGACCAACCTATTTGCAAATTCATCGGCTATAATGCACTCTCAAGTAAAACACCTATGGCAGGCTGTATTCTGCCATAGGTGTTTTAATTATCATATCCGAAGTGGTTCTGTAACATATAATATCCCGAATTGTCGCTGTTAACGATGGTGGTTGTGATAATGGAGCGCAGATCGTAAACAGTAAGCTTCACGGAAAGTCTTGAAAAAGAGCGGACATTTTCTCCGTGCCTTGCCTGAGTGGGAGTGATGCCGTGAAACGCAGAGAAGGCTCGGCAAAAGCTTTCGGGCGTGTTATATCCGTATTTGAGGGCAATATCTAGCACCTTTTTATCCGTGCGGATAAGCTCCTCCGCCGCAAGAGTCAGACGGCGCATACGAATATAATCTCCGAGTGTATAGCCGCACAGAATGCTGAAGACCCTCTGAAAATGAAATGAGGACGAATATGCTTCTTTTGCCGCAGCTTCATAATCTATTTCATCTGTCAGATGCGCTTCAACATAATCCAGCGCCTTTTGTATTCCATATATCCAGTCCATTTTTTCAGTTCCTCCGTGTTTGAAACAGCGATATGATGATTTTCGCTGTTCTGATTATCATTATATCAGTATCCGCTGCTTTTGTCCTGACTTTCAGTGCGGACAGGTGTCAATTTTATTTAATTAAATTTTGGGCGGCTTATCTTTGTATCCTACCTGAATAAGCAGTATACTGCATATATTTCGGTTTGTCAACAGGTATATGCAAAAAAATACATTTGATTTTTGGTATAAAATTGCTCCTCTTATTTTTTACATCAAGAGGAGCAATTTTATTATCATATGCCGGATCTATGTCCGCAGAATTTCTTCGGCGCGTAAGCTCAGAAGCAGGGCTTCGGTTTATGCCGCCACAGCTTTGTATCTCTCCCTGCTTATGACCTCCTCCATAACGGCGTCGGGAGTTATGCTGCCCGACTTCACCATATCGAAGATGGCAGGGGAGAAGCCTGAGACGAGAGTCGCTCCCGTTTGGGAAAGGGTAACGGGGAATGCCGCTCCTCTGCTGCAAAGGTTCCAGAAAATAATTTCGGGAAGCTCATAGCCATAGCGGGCATATTTTCTCTTCATCGTCTCAAAAAGGGGCAGGCTGTTGCCGCCTTCAACACAGCCGTCAAACTGCATATCCGAAAGTATGTACAGCCTTTTGGGCATATCCGTTTTCTGCACCTTGTTATTCACAGCTGTGTTAAGGATAAGCTTGAAAACCGCTTCAAGGTTGGTGTTTGCACACTCGTTATAAGAAGCGCAGTAATGAGCCTTTTCAAAAATGTCCTTACCCTTGACCTTTACAAGACGGGGCTTTCTTGAAAATGTGATGAAATGGCCGCCGAAAGCGCCCTTGTTATGCTCTGCAAAGTAAATTCCCAGGGAGAGAGCGGCGTCAATGGGACGGGGAGTGCCGCCCCAGGTCATTGAGCCTGAGCCGTCAATCACCGCAATGGCGTTTTCATTCGATACGCCGCAGTCGGGCAGGCTGTTCCAGGTAACGTCAAGGGCAGTCCTTTCCTCAGCGGAAAGTTTTTCTGCAAGCACTCTGCGGATCATCTCATAAGGGTAGAGGATATCTGCGTGAAGAACGGCTTTTCCCTCGCTTACGCTTTTCAGAAATTCGCAGTAACGCTCTTTGTCGTTTCGGATAAACGCCTTTTTGTACTTGAGCATTGCTCCCGAGGGCTGCTTCTCGTAATCAAAGGTGTAGTCCATTACTCTGAGACGGTTTTCGGTGATGTCGGTGTATTTTCTCAGAGCGGAAAGGGTCTGACGGTAGCTTTTTTCGCTCATTTCAAGGAGACTGCAAAGCCTTTTGGCATTTTTCACAGTCTCCTTTGAGGAGGCGTTTGCCGAGGGCAGCCATTTTGCAAGAAGAGATACGGGCTTGCCCTCAGACATTCCCGAAATATCCTCAAGAAGCTGAGCTTTTATCACGGCGGCAGCTTCCTCTTCACAGGGCGTTCCTATGAGAGTGCAGAGGTCGTCAAATCTTCCGTATTCCGCAAAAAGGGGAATGTTCTTTTTTACGCTTTCGGGAGCGGAAAATGCAAGGTGCTTTACCGCAATGCGGAAAAACCGCCTTTCGCCTAAGCCCCCTCTTACGTCTCTTGCAAAGAAGATTATCTTCATCGTCTTATCGGGGTCTTCGGCATAGGCTCTCAGAACCGCCCTGCCTATTTCCTCCTCCGAGGAATTTCTCATTGCTCCTGCTTTGAAAAATAGGTTGAGACATTCTGAACGGGTGGATATGTATGCCCTGCCGCCGTTTTCGGTGCGGGTCTCGTTTGCCTTTTCTTTCAGCGCATTTAAAAAATCAAACATAGTAACACTCCTTTTTTAACAAGACAGCTTTTACCGATAACATCGGGCAGGATTTGAACCTGCATTGACCAATTAAAATATGCTGTAACTGTCTTAAATAATCACAAGGCTCTTTCCTCGCAGCGCCCCTGACGAGCATATACTGCGTCCCATAGGAAAAAATTGCTGACTGAGCCTTTGAATGAATTGAACACGGCTCATTATTATTTCTGCTATGCCCTTTTGCAAGGTCTGCGAGTCGAACGCAGGGTAAGCTGAAAGCTTGGATAAGCTGAAAGCTTGGGTAAGCTGAAAGCTTACCATAGCGCCTTGGAGATAATATTATCATACATTTGCTGTATAAGCCGTTAAATTATAAATACATTTTACAAGGCGCTTTGGTTTCACTTGGCAGGTGAATAAAATTTTGCTGTATGCGCCTTTGCGGGTGATGACCCGCGGCGAGATCGCGCTGTGAGTTTGTACGGATCGTCAGCTTTGTCTCCGCGCCGATAGATTTTGTATCAGCCTGCTCGCGGTACGTCTTTCGATGCTCTGCCAACTGAGCTACGGGTCTCCCCGACAGGATTCGAACCTGTGACACTCATCAAAATATTGCTGTAAGTACCGTTCTGTGATAGCTTAGCCCTTTACCACGCCTACCGTAAACAGCTTTTTGACCGCTTCGGTAAGCTCCTGCTGATTTGCCATGACCGTGTCAATGTCCTTGTAGGCAAAACGTGATTCCTCCGCAACGTCCGACTTCTTGTTTTTGCCGAGAACAACGTTATTTGCCTTGAGGTCGTTTATCACGGCGTCAACGGCAAATTTCTGCATTGCGGCAGTTCGGGAGTAAAGCCGTCCCGCTCCGTGGGAGGAGGACATAAAGCTGTCGGCGTTGCCCTTTCCTCTCACAATATAGCTGTACGAGCCCATTGACCCGGGGATTATCCCCATCTCGCCCTCTGCCGCCCTGATGGCACCCTTTCGGTGAACGAAAACCTCTTTGCCGAAGTGATTTTCAAGAGCGGCGTAGTTGTGGTGGCAGTTTATCTCTCCCGAGAAATGCGCTTCAAGTCCTGTGTATTTAAGCACGTATTTCGAGAAAATTTCCCTGACCTTTCCGAGCATTGCTGCTCGGTTTTCGTAGGCAAAATCCATTGAGAGCTGCATCCAGTCAAGGTATCTCCGTCCCTCTGCAGACTCCGCAGGAAGAAAGGGGAGCCGCCACTCGGCAGGAACGGCGCTGTGCCATTTTTCATTAAGCTCCGCCGCAATGCCGTTAAAATGCTCGCATACTCTGTAGCCGAAATTTCTGCTGCCCGAATGGAGCATTATGGTGCAAAGCCCGTTCTCGTCCTCCTGAAGCTCAATGAAGTGGTTGCCGCCGCCCAGAGTTCCCACCTGAAAATAGCCGTCCGAGATGTTATTTACAAGCTCGGGGTCGCTCTCGTATTTTGAAAGCTCCTCCTTTGCCCTGTCAAGGACAGCCGAGGGCTGAGGGGTCTTGTAATGGGCAAAGCCTGTGGGAATGTTTCTGAGGATATCTCCCACAATTGCTTGCAGGAGAGTTCCGCTGCCCGTTATGGTCTCGCGGAGCATCGAAACGGGAATATCCGTCTGTACAAAAGCCATTCCGCAGCCGATATCCACGCCCACCGCATTTGGTATGACTGCTCCGTCGCAGGCAATTACGCCGCCGATGGGCATTCCCTTTCCCGTGTGAGTGTCGGGCATTAAAGCCGCCCATTTATATGTAAAGGGAAGCTGGGCAATATGCTCAGCCTGCTCAAGGCAGCTTTCCTCTATGGTATCTCTTTCCGCCCATATCTTTATGGGAAATTTGTCATTAACATTATGCACGAACATATCGCTCATTCCTTTCATCTGTTTGCTTTCGATGTTCCCATTATAATCCAAAAATATCCTCCCGTCATTTAAAAAAATCTGCGAACACTCTCAGGTGTATTGATTTGATTTTTAAAATGTGATATTATGGAAATACAGCAAAGGAGGACAGAGAAATGAAATTATTTGACATTTTATTCGGAAGAACGGCAGGAAAAGAACAAGCCCCGAAGCCCATACAAACAGAAAACAAGAAATATCATTACGCGGAAAATCTTTTATACGGATATGAAGAAAATCTCTATCCCGCCCTTTACGAGCTTTATAAATATGACAGCAAAGAAATAAGGACAGTGGCAAAAGCCTGCACGGATATGATCGGAGACAAAAACGGCAGGGAGCTTGCGGAGTATCTGTACGATCTGAGAGTTGATTCTGACTATATTTACTATTACCGTAATATCAAGGAAAAGGACTACGGCAGATACAAGGAAATATGCGGAGAGGATTTTCCCTCTCTCCTTGCAGTGGGAATGTGCCACCGGGACGGCTATATCAGAATGAACTGCGTAAGGCTTATGGGACAGTATCCGAAATATCTTCCGCTGATACTTTGTTTATATAACGACTGGGTATCAAATGTCCGTCAGGCGGCGGAAAATGCATTTAAACAGGCTTTCCAAAATGCGGATATCATGACCATAGCCGAAGCCTCTGCCGAGGTCCCCGCTCTCAAGTCTTGCGGCAGACGGGAGAACGAGAGCCTTTCCGAGGCGGCAGAGCTTATGAGAAAAAGGCTCTCAAAGGAGCTTGATATATCCTCACTTCGGACAATGGAGAATTTCCCCGGGAGCCGCCGCCAAAAAATATATTCCGCCCTTATTTCTGAATATCTAATTTCCCCCGAGTGTGCGGAGTATATTATCAATAACGAAAAAGGCGTCATAAAAGACCGCACAGAGCTATTGTATATCCGTAAATTTGACCTGTCCCGCGAAAGGCTGACGGAATATCTTAAAAACAAAAATCCCGTTATAAGACACATTGCGGCGCAGAAGCTGATTGATACATACGGACTGTGGGAGGGAGCGGAGAAAATGCTCCTTGACAGCACCCGTGCGGTAAGGGAGCTTATAATATATAATTTACGAAAATCAAAGCCCGACTTTGATATATTTGCTTACTGCAGGGCTCATCTGTCCGACCCCGCTGCCATAATGGCGTTAGGCGAGGCGTACTGCCCCGAGGGAGAAGAAATTGCCCTTGAATACATAAACTCCGAAAACTCAAAAATCGCAGCGGCGGCAGTGTACACTCTCTGCAAGGTCGCTTCGGACAAATACGATAAGCTTTACTATGAAATGATGTCCGACCCGCGTCCGAAAGCGGCAAAGGCAGCGTATAAGGCGTTTGTGTCCTGCGGCGGAAGTGTTTCCCCCGAGAGAATTTATGAGGATATACTGCGCACCTCGGAGAATACCTGCCTTTGCAGGCGGTATGCCGCTTTGCTCTGCCGCCCGTCTCAGGGGATATGGGAGGCAATGCCGCAGCTTATAAAGCTGTACGGCTTTCCCGATGAATGTATTCGCAACAGGGTGAGACGTACAATACTTGCAAGAAGCTGTTATTTTATAGGCAGCAGTCACCGCAGAGATGAGATAAAGGAGATACTTTCCCATTCGGAAAACATTCCCGAGACACTAAAAAATGACATTTTATTTCAGATAGAACGGAAGTGATAACGTGGGCAGCTTTTCGGAGCTTATCAAAAATTTCGACAAAACAAGAGATTACATCAGAGATTTTTTCATCTACGGCTTTAAGGTGAGAAATGAATTTACGGGCAAAAGCTCCCGTACCTATGACGACGAGAAACGGCGCGCGGAAAGCTGGCTGGGGGATATTTTCAGATACGACAATACCCGTCGGGGCAAGCAGGTCTCCATTACCGTTGACTGCGGTCATATTGACGAAAATCCCCTTTACAGCGCATATTATTCCAAAAGCTTTACGGACAATGATATAAAGCTCCACTTTATGCTTATGGATATACTTGAGGGGAGGGCGCTTGGTGTCCGCGAGATAACCGAAAGCTTAAACAGCGCCTACGGACAGCTTTTTGACGAGCAGACCGTGAGAAACAAGCTTAAAGAATACGTAAGTGAGGGGATCATTCTCTGCGAAAAAAAGGGACGGTCGGATATATTCACACTTTCCTCCGATACCGCAGAAAGCTTTTTTTCGCAGTATAAGGGGCTTGACAGCGCTGTGAAATTCTTTTCCGAATCTCCCGAATTCGGCATTGCGGGAAACAGCATTTTAAAGACCGCAGGGCTTAAAAACGACATTTTCCTTAACAAGCATAACTACATTGTCCACACCCTTGAGGACACTGTGCTCCTTGACCTTCTTAATATAATGGAGGAAAAGCGGCAGGCGGTGATAACCAATTTCGGCAGGGGAGGAAAAGCCACCGAAAACGAGGGTGTGCCTTTGAAAATTTACTCCTCCTCTCAGACGGGACGGAGATATGCGGTGATGTATCTTCCGAAATATAAGCGGTTTAATTCTTTCAGGCTTGATTACATAAAAAGCGTGCTGCCGCTGGGTGTTTACGGGGATTACGATGATATTGCCGAAAAGCTTTGCCGCTGCGAGGAAAAATGCTTCGGCGTTTCCTTCGGGGAAAGAAGCGGCGAGGGTGCGGGTGGCATTTTCCGTATGGTGCTTAGGATAAACGAGGAGACTGAGGGCTTTGTACTTGAGCGGCTTGAGCGTGAAAAACGGTGCGGCAGGGTTCGGAAGATAGGTAACGACCTTTTTGAATACACTGTGGAAGTTTTTGACGTAAACGAGATGATGTCCTGGGTCAAGACCTTTATCGGCAGGATAGTTTCCGCCGAAAGCTCAAACAAGCAGATAACCGACAAGCTGTACCGTGATATTGCACGTATGAAGCGTATCTACAGCAGAAAGGAGGAGTGAGGAATGAAGCTTTTTTCAGAAGTTTACGGAGCATATTTCCGCTGCGCGGAAAGGATACTTTCCGAGGGGGAAGTGAGCGAAAAAAGACTTCGGGAAATTGTTTCCGAAACTGCGTTCAGAGACTCTCTTCTTTTCATTCCCGAGAAGCTTATTCCCGATAAGGGGGGCAATTCTCCCTGGGGACTTTTAAAACGGGGTGAAAACGGCAGCCTTTGCTCCGTTCTTTCAAAGGCTCCCCCGAGGATAATTACAAATTTACAGAAAAGCTGGCTTAAAGCAAAGCTTTCCGACCCGAAATTCCGTCTGTTTCTTTCAGATGAGGATATCGCCGCTCTGTCTGAGCGGCTGAAAGATGTGAAGCCGCTTTACAATGCGGCATATTTCCGTGAATTTGACCGCTTCACCGATGGGGACGATTATGACGATCCCCATTACAGAGAGGTGTTCGGGGCTGTTCTGAGGGCAGCTTGTGAAAATGAGATATTATCCCTTGAGCTTACCTCGCGCCGTGGTACAAGAATAACAAAAAACGCCCTTCCGCTGAGGATAGAATACTCGCGGAAGAACGACAGATTTCGTGTTTACTGCATAACCTTTCCCAAAAGGGAAGAGTACCTTTTCAATATCGGAAGAATTGAAAAGGCTTTTCCAACGGGAAAGCATATCGGCACGGAAACGGACCTTGAGGAATTTTTCCGCAGGAGACGGTGCGAAAAGCCCGTTACCGTTGAGGTGAGCGGCGAGAGAAACGCTGTGGAGCGGTTTATGATGGAGTTTGCCTCCTATGAAAAGCGAAGCGAGCTTGACCTTGACACGGGCAAATGCCGTGCGTCGATATACTATGACCTGCAGGACGAAACGGAGCTTCTTATTATGCTTCTGGGCTTCGGCCCCGTCCTTAAAATAACAGGTCCCGAGGATTTTCTTGAAAAGGTCAGGGAACGGGTGGAAAGGCAGTATGAGATGTTTTATGAACAGCCTGCCGATAACAGCAATGGGTTATGCGATAGCTTTTAAAAGCTTTGCTGTCTCCGCGGGAGTCAGAACTTTTCCTTGAGACACTACCTTTTCATTTACCACGATAACGGGCATACTCATTGCGCCGTATCCCGCGATTTTGGCCATATCGGTGATGTACTCCGCTTCAACGGGTATGTTCATAACCTCAAGAGCTTTTTTTACATTTTCGTATTGCTTATGACAGCTTTTACAGCCTGCTCCCAGCACCTTTACGCTCTTTATCTTTTCCGAAAGTCCTTTATCGGCAGGGCGTTTCTTATCATCGGTCTTTTTCATAAAACCAAACAGTGACATAATAAAATTCCTCCTACATAATATAGCTTTGAATTATATTAAAGAAATATCCCACAAGGATAATTCCCGTTGTGCATACGGCAATGAATATGCAAAGCAGCTTGTTTTTTACTGCCTTGCGGAGCATTATCATCGACGGCAGAGAAAGGGTGGTTACTGCCATCATAAAGGAAAGCACCACTCCAAGCAGGGCGCCTTTTGCCAGAAGCGCTTCGGCAACGGGTACCGTGCCGAAGATATCCGCATACATCGGAATGCCTGCTGCCACCGCGATAATAACACCGAACGGGTTATTTCCTCCCAGGATATTTACAATAAATCGTTCGGGTATCCAGTTGTGGATGACCGCGCCTATTCCCACCCCTATGAGCACATAGGGAAATACTTTTTTTGCTGTTTCCCATACCTGCCCGAGGGCGTATTCTGCACGGGTCCTCATATTCAGCTCCTCCTGCGGAAGGTCAGCCGCTTTGGCGTTTCTGATAATATCCTACAGCTGGTCTTCAAGGTGAAGCTTTTCTATGAGCGTTCCGCCTGCGACTGCGATAACAAGTCCAACGATAACGTAAATTACTGCAACTTTCCAGCCGAAAATACTCATAAGCAGCATAAGTGAGCCAAGGTCTACCATCGGCGAGGAGATAAGGAACGAGAACGTTGTTCCGAGAGGCAGACCTGCGCTTGTAAAGCCCATAAAAAGCGGTATTGACGAGCAGGAACAAAACGGCGTTACGGTTCCGAGCAGGGCGGCGATAATATTTGCCGTTATGCCGTTAAAATGTCCAAGTATCTTCTTTGTGCGTTGGGGCGGAAAATAGCTTTGGATATATGATATGACAAATATCAGCACGCACAGCAGTATAAGAATTTTTATCATATCGTAGATAAAAAAATGCACGCTGCCGCCAAGCTTTCCGTTTATATCAAGACCGATGGCGCTGAGCGCAGAGCCGATGAGTCTGTTCAGCCAGGACATACCAAGTATCTCCGACTGAAAAAAGTCCGAAATGTTTTTGAGCGCTTCCATACTGACAGTTCCTTTCTATAAATATATATAAATATGTCTATTTATAATCCGTTAGGCAAGCCGTGAATAACACGGCTGATTTTTTTTATTCGTATTCGGCAAGAACGGTTTCAAGTATCTCCACTGCGCTTTTTATCGCCTGCGGACAAACTTTTCCGAACAGCCCCTTTTCCTTGATACAAGCCATTTCTTCGGGCTTTGTCAGGTCATAGCCCAGCAGCTCGCGGCAGACCACAGACCCGTTTGCTTCCTTAAACCGATTTGTGTACTGAACAGCTATAGAATATGCCCTTGATTTCTGTTCATTATCGGAAGCGTCGTAATGACCGTATTTCAGCCCCAGTACCATCAGCGCTCCCGATACCGCACCGCAGAGCTCGCCGTTTCGGGCACCTCCTCCGAATGATGTCCCCAGCATAAGCGCAAGCTTTTCGTCAAGCCCGAAATCGGGCGCAAACGCCGTCAACACCGCTTGAGAGCAGTTGAAATTATTTGCAAAAAGCTCCAGAGCCCTGTCTGCTTTATTCATTGTAATTATCCTCCCTGCTGTTTTTCAGTGAAGCAAGATATTTCTGCGCACATTCAATTCCTGCTTCGGAAAGGGAATAATGCATCCATTTGCCTTCTTTGCGGCACTTCACGATACCGCTGTCGCAAAGTATCTTCATATGATGAGACAAGGTGGGCTGAGTGATGTTCATTTCCTGCAGCAGCATACAGGCGCATTGTTCTCCGCCCCGTAAAAGCTGCAGTATCTTGATACGGTTTTCATCGCAGAACGCTTTGAAAATAACAGCCGTTTTTTTGGCGTCAAGCTCCATATTCTCACCTCATATTTATATTTATCTATATGTTGTTATAGGGGGCAGAGATAAAAATGTCAATATGCAGTTGTGCATAAATTATCGGCATAAAATTTGTTTATTATTACGAATGTCATTTCAAAATAATACCTCACAAAACAGCTTTTTTAATGCAGCACAAATCTGTTTTTTTCAAATTCCAGCAGTCCTTCGTCACGCATTCTGCAAAGCTCGTTTGACATTGCGCTTCTGTCCACCGAAAGGAAATCCGCAAGCTGTTGGCGGTTAAAGGGTATGGAAAACGAACTGCTCCTTTGGCGTTTTGCTTCATCGGAAAGATATGCGATAAGCTTTTCACGGGTGGTGCGCCTTGACATAACTCCCAGCTTGCGTACAAGCTTTCTGTTCTTTTCGGATATTGCAAAAAACAAATTCTGCACGGCTATGGAATGAAATTTGCAGGCTGAGGGGCAGACTGAAATTATTCTTTTCACATCAAAGAATATAACAGCGCTGTCCTCCAGCGCAAGCACATCGTTTAATATGGGACCGCTTTCAGGGGCGGCATACGCCTCGCCGAACATCTCTCCGGGGCTGACCACGCTGATGATACTGCGGTTGCCCCAGTAATCGTCCCGCTGGATATGAAGCTTGCCACGAACAAGCACCATAATATTTCCGACCCGTTCCCCCTGCCTCAGAACGTATTCGCCTTTTTTATAACTGCACAGCTTTGCCTGCATACAGGCAAGCATTGCTTCGATGTCGTTTTCGCCCACTCCCGAGAAAAGCTGGGTTTTCATTAAAACAGGAATATATTTCTGCATAGTTTCCTCATTTCTGTTGTAAATACAACCGACTTGTTTTGAATATTATATTATAATCATATCAGAAAGTCAAGGGCTTTCGGTAATGACGAGGAGGACACTGAAATGATAAGAAGGATAATCAAGATAGATGAAGAAAAATGCACGGGCTGCGGACTTTGCGCCGAAGCCTGCCACGAGGGCGCCATAGAAATGACATACGGGAAGGCAAGGCTTACCCGTGAGGACTATTGCGACGGGCTTGGAGACTGTTTGCCTGCCTGTCCCGCAAATGCGATATCATTTGAGGAGCGCGAAGCCCCTGCTTATGATGAGGCGGCTGTTATGGCGGCAAAGAAGAAAAAAGCGGAGGAAAAACTTCCCTGCGGCTGCCCGGGAACACAGTCAAAGGCTATAAAGCGTGATGCAGCGGAAGTACCCTCTGCCCACGTTGGCAGTCAGCTTTCCCAATGGCCTGTGCAGATAAAGCTTGTGCCTGTAAATGCCCCTTATTTTCATAATGCAGACCTGCTTATCGCTGCAGACTGCACCGCTTATGCTTACGGCAATTTCCACAATGATTTTATGGGAGGACGCATAACCCTTATCGGCTGTCCTAAGCTGGACGAGGGAGATTATGCCGAAAAGCTTTCCGCAATTCTGGCAAATAATCATATAAAAAGCGTGACTGTTGCACGTATGGAAGTGCCCTGCTGCGGCGGGATAGAAAATGCGGCAAAACGGGCGATACAGGCAAGCGGAAAGTTCATTCCCATTGAGGTCGTGACCATATCCGCTGACGGTAAAATTTTAAAGAGAGAGGTAAATATTTAAATGAATAAAATGTTTTGTTATCAGTGCGAACAGACTGCAGGCTGCACGGGCTGCACGGGTATGGCGGGCGTATGCGGAAAAAAAGCCGATACCGCCCTGCTTCAGGACGAGCTTACGGGTGCCCTTATCGGACTTGCCAAAGCTGTAAACGGCAATGAGGATATTGTTACCGAAAATACCTATAAGCTTATCATAAAGGGGCTTTTTACGGCTGTTACAAATGTGAATTTCAACAATGAAACCATAAAAAAGCTCACCGATGAAATAGAGCTTGAAAAAAGACGATTCGTTCCTCGGTGCGGCGGCTGCGCTTCTCCATGCGGAAGAAACGATGATTATGATATGTCAAGGCTCTGGACTGCCGATGAGGATATCCGTTCTCTGAAATCGCTGATACTGTTCGGTATCAGGGGTATGGCGGCGTATGCATATCACGCAATGGTGCTGGGGTTCTCCGATGAAGATGTTAACAGATTTTTCTGCAAGGCGCTCTTTGCCGTGGGTATGGAGGATTTCGGAATGGACAAGCTTCTGCCCATAGTTATGGAAACAGGCGAAAAAAATCTCAGATGTATGGAGCTTCTTGACAAAGCCAATACCGAGACTTACGGCGACCCCGTTCCCACGGAGGTGACGCTTACCGTTGAAAAGGGACCGTTTATCGTGATATCGGGTCACGACCTTTATGACCTGAAACAGCTTCTGGAGCAGACAAAGGACAAGGGCATAAATATCTATACCCACGGCGAAATGCTGCCTGCCCACGCTTATCCCGAGCTGAAAAAATATCCCCATCTGAAAGGCAATTTCGGCACGGCGTGGCAAAATCAGCAGAAGGAATTTGCGGATATCCCCGCTCCCGTACTTTTTACCACAAACTGCCTTATGCCGCCGAAGGAAAGCTACTTTGACCGTGTGTTCACCACAGAGGTGGTGTCCTATCCCGAGATAGTGCATATCGGTGAGGACAAGGATTTTTCTCCCGTGATAGAAAAAGCGCTCCTGCTTGGGGGTTACTCCGAGGACAGGCATTTTACGGGTATTAACGGCGGAGGAAGGGTGATAACAGGCTTCGGGCATAATGCTGTTCTGTCTGCTGCCGACAAGATAATTGCCGCTGTAAAATCGGGTGATATCAAGCATTTCTTCCTTGTCGGCGGCTGTGACGGGGCGAAAACGGGACGAAATTACTACACCGATTTTGTAAAGCAGACCCCCGATGACAGCATAGTGCTTACCCTTGCCTGCGGAAAATACCGCTTCAACGACCTTGACCTTGGCTCCATTGACGGTCTGCCCAGAATTATGGATATGGGACAGTGCAGCGACGCGTACAGCGCAATAAAGGTGGCTGCGGCTCTTGCTGAGGCATTTGGCTGCGGAGTAAACGACCTGCCGCTTTCTATGGTGCTTTCGTGGTACGAACAGAAGGCTGTTTGTATCCTGCTGACGCTGCTTCATCTCGGAATAAAAAATATTCTTCTCGGTCCGTCTCTGCCTGCGTTTATTTCACCCAATGTGCTGGATATACTTGTGAAAAATTATAATATAGCGCCTATTACGACCCCCGAGGAGGATATGAAAAAGCTTTTGGCTATATAATTATTTCAAAATTTCATCAATAAATTACAAGATAAGAAAAATAAGCCGGCTTCTTTTTTGAAACCGGCTTATTTGTTATCATCAGCCTGATATTTCTAACCTGACAAGTGCGGAAAATAAAATTATCCTCCATATGCCGAATCATATTGGAGGATAATTTTATTAGGAGAAAGAAATGAAAGAAGAATTTTTCCAATGCTTTTTTAAGCATTGATTTATTGGCAATTTTAATTATATATTTTTTTCATAATAATAGCTATCCAAAATTTGCGGAATATTTGCTATTTATTGCGATGATATTTTAACTGTATTTGTACATTTATCAAATGTTGTTCAAATCCACTATATTTTAACCGATTTTTGCTTAATTTAACGTTTGATATTTACAAGCAAACATAAAGATGTTATAATTTAGCCATAAAGCAAAAGCAAGATTTGGTAATTAAAAAATGAAGTGCTTTGTTAAATTATTCTAAATTATGGAGGTTGGAACAATGAAAAAATTCAAGTCAATTGCAGCGTTGTCCGTCGCTTTCCTTATGATGGCAGGAATGGCAGGCTGCGGAAATACCGCAGGAGGAAACGGCGGTGATGAAACCGCTGCCAATGCAGGCGGAGACGCAGGCACTTCCGCTGCTGCCGGCGGAGAAACATCTTCATCGGGAGAGATCAAGGAATTTACAGCATTCTTTGCAGTTCCCGGAAACGAGCTTAACTCCGACAACAGAGTTCAGCAGGTCATTGCCGAGAAGATAGGAGCAAAGTGCAAGGAGACCTGGCTCACCGGTCAGACCGCTGAGGAGGCTATCGGCGTTATGATCGCAGGCGGCGAGTACACCGACTTTATAGTTGGCTCAAGCGGAAGCACCACTCTTATCGACGCTGGCGCACTTATCCCTATCGACCAATACTGGGACAATTATCCCAACGTCAAGAACTTCTACTCCGACGCCGAGTGGAACCAGATCAGAAATGCCGACGGTCACATCTACATCATTCCTCAGTTCGGCAACGTTTATATGTATGATACGGGCACGATACATAACGATGAAGCATTCTGGATACAGACCAGAGTTCTTGAGTGGGCAGGCTATCCCAAGATCGAGACCCTTGACGAATACTTCGACGTTATCGAAAGATACATTGAAGCAAATCCCACAATGGAGGACGGCACTCCCAATATCGGTTACGAGATACTCACCGATGACTGGAGATATTTCTGCCTTGAGAACGCTCCCTTCTTCCTTGACGGTTATCCCAACGACGGCTGCTGCATAGTTGACGAGACTACACATCAGGCTATCGACTACAACACCACTCCCACCGCTAAGAGATATTTCCAGAAGCTTAACGAGGAGTACAAGAAGGGCATTATCGACCCCGAGACATTTACTCTCAACTATGACCAGTACATCGCAAAGCTTTCTTCCGGACGTGTATGCGGTATGGTTGACCAGCACTGGAACTTCCAGGACGCTGAGAACGCTATCAAGCAGCAGGGTCTTGACAACTGCACTTATGTACCCGTTGGCGTTGTTATCGACAAGGGCATTGAGGAGCGCTACCACAGCGAGTCCGCTCTTGACGCAACAGGCGGTATCGGTATCACAGTAAGCTGTGATGATGTTGAAGGCGCTATGAAGTTCTTAAACGATCTCCTTGACCCTGAGATCCTCACACTCCGTAACTGGGGTCAGGAAGGTATTGATTACCTGGTTGACGAGAACGGCCTTTTCTACAGAAACGAAGAAATGAGAAAGAATGCTGTTGACCAGTCTTATATCAACGCAAATATGTGTCCTTACTCCTACTTCCCCAACTATGAGGGTATGAACCACGACGGCATCAATGCCTGCAACGCTAACAACCAGCCCTCCGAGTTCTTTGAGGCTCTCCCCGAACCCGTTAAGAAGTGCTTTGAAGCATACGGCGTTCAGACTTACACTCAGATGCTCAACCCCTCCAGAGAAAATTCTCCCTGGTTCCCTATGTGGTCTTACTCCAACGCGTTCACTACCGAAACTCCTTGGGGTCTTGCTAAGGTAAATATGGACGAGGTAAAGCACGAGTACCTTCCCAAGGTAGTTATTTCCGACGATTTCGAGTCCGCTTGGGATGAATATCTCAAAGTTTACAATGAAAGATGCGATACAGAGGCTTATCTGAACGCTCTTACAGAAGAGGTACAGAGAAGAATTGATGTCGCACAGGGCAGCTGATAAGTCGGCTTCAAAAAAATAAGGCAGTATAAGTTTGACGGGACCGTTTCCTTTCGGGCGGTTCCGTCAACTTACAATAAGGAGTGAACACATCGCTATGGGAAATCCTTTTAATGCGGAAAAGAAGCAGGGGATAAGTCTCAAACAGATCAAAAATCAGAAGGTGCTGATCCTGCTTTCAATACCGTTTATAATCTATGTTATCATTTTCTGCTATGTGCCTCTGGGCGGCTGGATTATGGCGTTCCAGAATTTTAAGCCAAAGCTTGGTCTTTTGCACTCGCAATTTGTCGGACTTGATAAATTTAAGTTCCTTTTTTCAAACGACCAGTTCTTAAAGGTCATCAGAAACACCCTTGCAATGGGCGTTATCAATCTTGTGCTGGGTACGGTCACAGCTATACTGTTTGCCATACTGCTCAGCGAATTCAGATTTATCAAAGGCAAGAAGCTTGTCCAGACAATTTCATACCTGCCCCACTTCCTTTCCTGGGTCATTGTTACGGGTATCGTTTTTGACGTTCTTTCCACCGAAAACGGAATTGTCAACGAGCTTCTCGTAAATCTTCATATCATAGACAAGCCCTTTAACTTCCTTGCCGATCCGAAGCTGTTCTGGTGGATAGTGGGTTTTGCCAATGTGTGGAAGGAAACGGGCTGGAACAGTATTATTTACCTTGCTGCCATTACCTCCATCAGCCCCGACCTTTACGAGGCGGCTTCCATTGACGGAGCGGGCAGGCTTGCTAAGATATGGCACATCACCCTCCCCGGAATCAAGCCTACTTTCTTTATCCTGCTTATTATGAACATCGGAAACGTTCTGAACGCAGGCTTCGAGGTACAGTACCTGCTGGGCAACGGACTTGTACAGAGCGTTTCTCAGACCATTGATATCTATGTCCTCAAATACGGTATCAGCCAGGCGGACTATTCCCTCGGTACGGCGGCAGGTATCTTTAAGAGCGTTGTAAGCCTTATCCTCATTGTGATAGCTAACCAGCTTGCAAAGAAGATGGGCGAGGAACATCTATTCTAAAGGAAGGAGGCCAGCAAGCTATGACAAACAAATACAAGGTCCCCCCGCAGATAGAGCATAATTTCAAATCTGCAAAGGACATCGGCAAGGGTAAAAGCGCATTTCTCAGCCGACGGACAACAGGCGATATTATTTTCGACATTGTTAATCTTATCATAATGATAGTTTTCACCATCACGATGCTGTACCCTCTTCTGAACACGGTTGCGGTGTCCTTCAACGATGGTACGGACGCTCTCAGAGGCGGCATACATCTTTTGCCAAGAATGTTTACTCTGGACAACTACAAGGCGGTGCTGAGAAAGGAGCTTATGCCTACGGCGGCTAAGATATCGGTTCTCAGAACTGTTATCGGTACGGTCACATCTACCTTTGTTACGGCTCTTCTCGCTTATGTTCTCAGCCGCAAGAATTTCATTTTCAAAAAGCAGCTTTCTCTGCTGTACGTTATCACTATGTACGTTTCGGGCGGTCTTATCCCTGTATTCCTGGTTTACAAGGCTCTGGGACTTACAAACAGCTTTGCGGTCTATATTCTCCCCGGAATGGTGAGCGCTTTCAATATGCTGGTAATTCGTACATATATGAACGGTCTCCCCGAGAGCCTCAGCGAGTCCGCCGAGATAGACGGCGCAGGGCATATGACCATTTTTATCAAGATCATTTTCCCTCTCTGTATGCCCGTTATCGCAACTGTCGCTCTCTTTACCGCGGTAGGTCAGTGGAACTCCTGGTTCGACGCTATGCTTTATAACCGTATGAGCGACAACCTCACCACTCTGCAGTATGAGCTTATGAAGCTCCTCAGCGCAGTTACCACCTCGGGCAAGGGACAGAACGCTCAGACTATGGAGCACGCCAGCGGTATGGTAACGCCTACATCTGTACGCGCTGCTGCTACGGTTATCACATCGCTACCCATCATCTGTCTGTATCCTTTTTTGCAGAAATATTTCGTTGCGGGTCTTACCATCGGCGGCGTAAAGGAATGATGTTCATTAAAAGAGCTGTCCGTTCGGGCAGCTTTTTTTTCATTTTTCTATTGAAATTTTTTCTGCAATATGATATAATATTGTATAAATGATACAAAACATTGCGGGGCGTGATGGAAAATATGATAAATTCACATAAAACTGTGGGAGTGTTCGTTTGCGGCATCGGAGATGAATTCAAGGAAACTCTTTGCCGCTCCATAAATATAGCTGCAAAAAGCTTCGGATTTAATGTGCTTATATTCAGCTTTATCGGCAGGATAGGCGCAAAATATGACGATTACGGCAGATATGAGGACAGGCTCCTCGACATCATTCCCTTTGACCGTCTCGACGGCATTATCTTTGAAAACAGCAACATCTTTACCAATGATATGAGAGAGAAAATTTACCGCCGTATCAGAAAATGCAGCTGTCCTGTTGTTGTTATAAGCGAGCCCTGCGAGGATTTTTATGAGGTTCAGTTTGACAATTACCGCGGAATTACGGAAATGGTGGGGCACTTTGCAAAGTATCACGGATTTACAAGGATTGGCTATATGTCGGGTATCGAGGGGCACCCCGACGCTGTGTGCAGGCTTTCGGCATTTAAAGCCGCTATGAAGGAAAACGGGCTTCCCGAAGAGGGCGCAGGGGTGTTTCACGGGGATTTCTGGTACAGCAAGGGCGGGGAGGCGGCTGATTTCTTTATTGAAAAAGGTCTGCCTCAGGCAATAATCTGCGCCAACGATTATATGGCTATTTCCCTCTGCACGGAGCTTGAAAACAGGGGAGTCAGGGTGCCCGATGACGTTTGCATTTCGGGCTGCGACGATACATATGAAGGCAAGGTGTTTTTCCCGCGTATCACCACTATTGAAAGAAATGTTTCCGATGCCGCATTTTCCGCTTTTTCTGTTATTGATAATCTGCTGAAGGGTATTCCTCAGGAACGGACGGTCATTCTTCCCACAAAAAATCATTACGGATATTCCTGCGGCTGCAGCAGAGAGTCCCTGAGAAACGAATTTATTCAGAGAAACGGTATTCTTTCAGACACACGGACATTCAGATATCATATTTATGACACGGAAACGGCTATGCTTGAAATGAACAGGGTCTCGGATATCGGACAGATGGCGGAGACCTTCTCTAAGTATTGCTGCAATTTCGGTGGGTTTGAGAAATTTTTTCTCTTTGCCTACTGCGATGAAAACGGGCGGGCCTCATATGAAAATGCATATGACTCTCCCACCGCCCAAACCATACCTGCCATATGGATGGACAGGTACGGCACGTCGGTACGCCCTGACGGAATTTTCCCCGTTTCCGATTTTCTACCCTGCGAGACGGGCGATGACACCGCCTGCTATTACATTTCCCACCTCCATTTCGGCAGCCATTGCTTCGGGTACAGCACGATAAAAATGGTGTCAGTGGATCCGTTCAACGAGTTTTACAACATATGGCTTATGAATATCGCTGTTTCGCTGGAGGCTCTGCTTCATAAAAACAATATCCGTCAGCTTATGCGGGAGCTTGAAAGCGAAAGTGTTCACGACAAGCTTACGGGTATGCTGAACAGGCGGGGCTTTGAAAAAAATGCTCAGACTGCCTTTGACGCTGCCCGGGAAATTCCCGGTGAGGCTGCCGCTATAGTAATTGATATGGACAGGCTGAAGCACGTAAACGATGTTTACGGTCACGCTGAGGGCGATTATGCCATCAGAGCGCTGGGGCGCATTATTTCGGGCTGCTGCACTGAAAATGAGATCGCAGGACGGACGGGCGGAGACGAGTTTTATGTTTTTGCTCCCAATTATTCCGCCGGGAAGGCTGAATGTTTCCAAAGCAGGCTGACAGCGGGGCTTGATGAATTTAACCGCAGGGAAAACAAGCCCTACGTTCTGAGCGCAAGCTGCGGAATATATTTGGCGGATATTTCAAAGCACCCCTTCCTTGAGGAATTTATGAAGCGCGGAGACGAGAAAATGTACGCTGTTAAACGGGAAAGACGTTTGGAAGCAGGCGAGGTGCGGTGATCACACAAAGCGGAGCATCTGCAGATTGCAGAAGCTCCGCTTTGTGGCTTTTGTGCTGATTTAACAAATAACGGGTATGCATTTTGGCTTATTAGTACAAAAATGGATCTGAACGCAACTTTTGTTCTAAAAAGTGTTGACATTCTGACACGAATGTGCTATAATAAATCATACCCAAGACGGGTGCCCATTAAGCGGCGGCTGTTACGTGATGCTTTCGGAGGTGCCGGTCGTTCTGTAGAGCTTCTTGTATTCGGAGGGTGTACAGCCGTTAATGCTTTTGAACACTCTGTTGAAGGTGGTGAGACTCGCAAAGCCTACCTGCATTGCTACATCGGTTATGGAGTTGCCGCTTTCAAGCAGAAGAAGCTCTGCTGCCTTTACTCTGCGGTGGTTCAGGAAATTTATAAAGGTGGTGCTGCTGTATTTCTTGAATATCCTTGAAAAATGATAGGTGCTGTAGCCTGCGATGCTTGCAAGCTCCTCAAGGGTTATATCGTTTGCATAATTCTGCTCGATGTATTTAAGTATAAGTCGGAATTTGTCCGCATATTTGCCGCCGTCGTCATATCTTATCTCGCTGAGCTGATACTCCTTTACTCTTGCAAGAAGCGTTACCAGCTTTATGTAGATATACACCTCGGTCACATCGCTGAAATTTGAGTAGAGGACATATATCTCCTCAAGTATATTGTTCATTGAACGAAGAAATTCTTTGTCAAAATCGGAATTTATGAGGAGCGGCTCGGACAGCACGGAGTACAGCTCGGACAGGGCGGGGTTTCCGATAAACGAGTTGTTGTCGCAGAGAAAAATAAGCCTTCTGCCCGACTGAGCTTTCAGATTATGCAGTGTTCCTCCCGGAATGATAAGGATATCCCTTTCATTCAGTCTGTAGTCCTTTCCGCCGCAGACTGCTTCAAATCCGTTTGTCAGCGGCATTATTATCTCGATGGCATTGTGCCAGTGGAGAGGATATTCCTCGTTCTCGATATTGTCATATAACAGAACGCTTCTGTTCTGCGCATAGTCCACAGTTTCGAAGTCGCCGTTAAGATGTACGATCATATGCCTTACCTTCCTTTATGATACATAAATTGATATTGACTTGATGCAGCACGGAAAAAATATGCATAGATATTTGTCAAATTGCTTCTGCGTTATTATCATAATAACACAGATTGTAAAAATATGCAATATATCTGTGCCCATTTTTGTAGAATTGTACAAAAACATAGCTGCGAAACAGCACAATATGTGAAATCAAAAGCGCAAAAATCGGTTAGTAAATATCGGAGCTTTGTTATATAATTTATACAAACAATACGTCCGATAAACGCCGGTGAAAAAAGCGCTGCTTACTGCCCCGCGTTTATGGCGTTTTGCGCAGGCTTTAAAGGAAGGTTGGTCATTATTATGAGCGTCAGCGTTTCTAAGCGGCAGTACAAAAATTTCGGAAACTGCATTTTTCTTGATAACGGCGTTATTACTCTCGGAGTTACGGTGGATGTAGGTCCCAGAATTATTTATTTTTCCCTTAACGGAAAAGAAAATGTTCTGTTTGAGGATACCGAGCGTCGCTTTACCGAGCCTGCGGGCGAATACGGCTGCTGGGTCGCTTACGGCGGTCACAGGATATGGTGCGCTCCCGAGGTAAATCCCGAGACATATTATCCAGATAACGGCATTGTAAGCTACAGCATTAACGAAAATGAGCTTATCTTAAAGCCCCCTGTTACTCCCTTCGGCAAGGAATTTACGATCATTGTGGAAATGGACGACACTGCTCCTGTGGTGAAGCTTACTCACAAGATCAAGAATGTTTCCAAAGATGACGCTGAGTTTGCTCCCTGGTCGGTGACGAGCCTTTCCGACGGCGGCGTTTGTATGATACCCTTAAATACCGACAAGAGGGGTTATCTCCCTAACAGGGTGATGAGCCTGTGGGATTATTCGGACATCTACGACAGCAGGTTCAGAATGAGCAATTCCGAAGTACGTATAAGGCAGGACTGCTTCATCAGGAAAGCCTTTAAGGCAGGCTTCAATCTTGAGGACGGCTTTGCGGCTTATGCGGTGAAGGATCAGATATTTGCAAAATGTATTCCCGAATACAAGGACGTTTGCTATCCCGATTATTCCTGCAACTTTGAGGTTTACACCAACAATCTTTTCCTTGAATGTGAGCTTCTGGGCGAAAAACGCAGATATGCCTGCAATGAGGAGGCGGTAATTTCCGAGCAGTGGTGCCTTCTTGACAACTTCGGAAATGCTGAACCCTCCGATATGATGGACGATATCGGCTGCCGCATAAAGAAACTTATTAACTGATAAAAAAATTAACCCGAAAGGATGGGTATTAAAATGAAAAAATATTTGGACACTTCCTTCTCTCCTCTTGAAAGGGCAGAGGCTCTCGTTGACGAAATGACTGTGGAGGAGCAGGCAAGTCAGCTGAGATATGACGCTCCTTCCGTTCCGAGGCTGGACATTCCTGCATACAACTGGTGGAACGAGGGTCTGCACGGTCTTGCGCGCTCGGGCATTGCTACGATGTTCCCTCAGGCAATAGGTATGGCTGCTATGTTTGACACGGGACTTGTGGAAAAGGCGGGAGAGATCACCTCAACCGAGGCAAGGGCGAAATACAACGTCTACACAAAGTATGGTGACAGGGACATTTACAAGGGTCTTACTATCTGGGCTCCCAATATCAACATTTTCAGAGACCCAAGATGGGGACGCGGTCACGAGACCTACGGCGAGGACCCCTTTCTTACCGCCGAAAACGGTAAGGCGTATGTTAGGGGGCTTCAGGGCGATGGAGAAGTAATGAAAACTGCTGCCTGCGCCAAGCATTTTGCCGTTCACAGCGGTCCCGAAGCTGTACGTCACGAGTTTAATGCGGAGGCTTCCATCAAGGATATTGAAGAGACCTATCTGCCTGCATTCGAGGCTCTTGTTAAGGACGCCGATGTTGAGGGCGTTATGGGCGCTTACAACCGCGTAAACGGCGAGGGTGCCTGCGCAAGCGAGTTCCTTATGGGAAAACTTAGAGAATGGGGCTTTGACGGTTACTTCGTTTCCGACTGCTGGGCTATAAGGGATTTCCATGAGCATCACGGACTTACCAAAAATGCGGTTGAGTCTGCTGCGCTGGCTCTTACGGCAGGCTGCGATGTTAACTGCGGCTGTACATATGTTAATGTTCTTGCTGCTCTTGAAGAGGGACTTGTTACAAAGGAGGACATCAGAAAAGCCTGCGTTCATCTTATGAGGACACGCATAAGGCTCGGTATGTTTGACGAAAAGACCGAGTATGACGATATCACATACGATGTGGTTTCCTGTAAGGAGCATAAGGATATTTCGCTTGAGTGTGCCGAAAAGTCTATGGTGCTTCTGAAAAATAACGGTATTCTTCCTCTTGATGAAAGCAAGATAAAGACTATT
>JAQYLI010000047.1 GCA_028720105.1 Oscillospiraceae bacterium
GCATCATATTTTTCAATAAAAAGCACGTGAACATTGGAAAGACCAAATTTAACCTTGTTAGCCATTATTCATTTACCTCCTCGGGAATTTCAAAAGTATAAGTTTTCACCACAATAGCCTCGTCCTTTGAATACCCCATAACATAGGTGTACGGGATATTATTGTCATCAAGAACTTTGTCTATTGCAAGCTCAATATCTTCCTGCCTGTCATCATCGTACATAGCCACATACATCTGACATTTTGCAGTGGGGAAATAATTGCCGTTGTCCGCATATAAATTTTCGCCGTTTGCGATTTTCGCAACGCAGGCGTGTGGAATGGGAACATCCTCGGGGTCGGGAACCACCCATTTAAAACAGGGAATACCCGCCGCATCGACAAGCTTTTTTATATCCGACAGCCGCATATTTTTTAACCTCCGTAAGCCTTTGTAATACGTTCAATATAAATCTTGTTATATTCCGTCACAACAGGCTCAATGTGTCTGTGCGGCTGAACGATGTGCATATCTCTGCCCGCAAAATGGGAATACTCAAGCAGATGTGTCAGCATATATTTCTTGTCATTATAAACCGTGAAATCTCTGCCGCCGCTTTCGTTTTTCTGCCCGTAAACAGTCCAGCCCTTTGCATATTCTCCCGTCTTTCCGACAGGTGATTTTTCACGAATAGCCGCCGCCATTTCCTTTGCGGTTTTCTGTGTTATCTTGTTCATTTCCTTGATAACATAGCCGTACTGCAAATTATACTGCGCCGAAATAGCCCTTACAAAATCACTCATATTTGCATATGTAGTGCTTTGTAAGCTGCCCTTCTGAAACTGTTTATTGCTTGCCGCTCTTGCCATTTTGCTCACCTGCCTTGGGGCTTAAATAAAGCTCCGTTATCCCGTCCTGCCTGTCAAAGGTGCGGTAAACGGAATAAACGACCCCCGCATATTCGCACAGCTTTTCGCCCTTGTATTCAAATGACCGAATACGCATACACAGCTTCGGCTTTATGCCAATACCTCTGTCACCTTCGGCATTAAAAAACTCCTGCTGTGTAATGCTTGCCTTGTCTGCAAGGACTTTTCTCAGAACCGCCGTATCACCACGCCCCGAGCGGAGAAAAACGGGATATATGAATTTATATCTTGTCATTTTCTCCACCTCTGAGCTGGATTTGTGCCGCCATAGCCTTAAAGCCATCGGAAAATTCGCTGCCATTCTGATTAAGAAGGTCATTCACCCCAAGAGCAATAGCCTGAATTTCATATTCGGTGGCATTTTCGGGCGTTATATTGCCGCCGCCGTTATTGATGTAATTCATAACGGCGATAGCCTTTCCCCGTATCTGATTATTAACATCAGTATCATCGGAAGTTATCCCGAGGGACTCTTTGACCCCTTCAACAATACGCTCCGCCGTCATTTATTACACCTCCGTATCAGCCTGTGTAAGTCAGCTTGATAAGTGAGTGAGCTTTTGCGGAAACAGGGCAGCCGTCAAAAATGCCGTAAGCATTGTAATCGGTAGTTCTCGCCTTGCCGTTATCCTGCTGACTGAGAGTTATCTGCTGATTAACATTCACCATATAACCTTCCTTCGCATTGGAAAGAACGATCCTGTCATCGGGAACACCCGAGTCACGCTTAACAGGCTTGCCGTAAATGTAGCCTACAATGCTGCTCTGAACATCGGAATTTACGGTAAAAATGGGTCTGCCTGTGCTGTCGCAAATGGGTGCGATACGGCTCCAGAGAGTCTTGCTGTTTACATAGTATGCGGAACCGTCCTCATAATAAGGCTCAATAGCCGCATTCGCTCTCGCAAAGCCCGCAATAAGCTGCTCCGCAGTAGGATTTGTCAGCTCAATGACCTGAGAAGCATTTTCACTCTTGAGAAGCTCCGTAATTACGCCGATAGGCTCGGGCTTCCAGGTGCTTTCCGCAGAAATTCCTCTGCCGTTAAATACGCCATATCCGAGAGCCTGTCCCATCTTAGAGGAAAGCTTTGCCCTGATATAGGGAATAAACTCAGAAACACTCATAGCCTTGAGCTTCCAGCTTACGGTGATAGATCTTGCAAGTTCACAGCCGTAAAGGGTAATAGTGCCGATAGACTGTGT
>JAQYLI010000048.1 GCA_028720105.1 Oscillospiraceae bacterium
CTATAGACAAATCCTCGGCTGAAATAATCCCATTCGTCGTCAAGCTCCCTTGCAAGGCGGCAAGCCTTGCTGCGGTCGCTTTCCTAGACTGTGATTATTTCATCTGTCGGCTTTGTCTACAGAACGATTAAAGATTAGTATGAAATGAAGAATGTTTGAAGATCATAGATTTTCAAAGCGAGTTTTGTTTTGCAGACTGACGTATGCAATTTCCTTACGGAAAACACAAAACTCTCAAGAAAGGAAGAATATATAATGATATTTGCCCTTGCGGGAAATCAGAACTGCGGAAAAACCACTCTTTTCAATCAGCTTACAGGCTCAAATCAGCACGTGGGAAATTTTCCAGGAGTTACGGTTGAGCAAAAAAGCGGTGAGGTAAAAGGATACAAGGACTGCACAGTTGTTGATCTCCCGGGAATATACTCTATCCGTCCTTATACTATTGAGGAGATAGTTACAAGAGATTTTCTGATAAACGAAAAGCCCGACGGTATCATAAACATAGTTGACGCAACAAATATTGAGAGAAGCTTATATCTCACCCTTCAGCTCAGCGAGCTGAAAATACCGATGGTGCTGGCTCTCAATATGATGGACGAGGTGAGAAATAACGGCGGCACCATAAATATCGCCGAGCTTTCCGAACGGATAGGCATACCCGTTGTGCCCATATCCGCCGCAAAGAATGACGGTGTTGAGGAGCTTATCGAAACGGCTGTGAATACCGCTAAAAAGCGCATACAGCCCCGAAAGATAGATTACTGCAGCGGTGCTGTTCACAGATGTATCCACGCGGTATGCCACATTATTGAAGATCACGCCGACAATGCAGGTCTTGGCAGACGTTTCTGTGCCACAAAGCTTATTGAAGCTGACCCTGCTATTACCGAAAAGCTTGAGCTTAACACCAACGAGCTTGAAATGATAGAGCACAGCGTTACGGAAATGGAGTCGGAAATTGGTATGGACAGAAACGCGGCCATTGCTGATATGCGCTACACCTTTATCGAGGACGTGTGCAGCAGGGCAGTGGTAAAATGCCGTGAGAGCAAAGAGCATATCCGAAGTGTGAAAATCGACAGTATTCTCACCAACCGATACCTTGCCATACCTATGTTTATTCTGATAATGGTGCTGGTTTTTTGGCTTACCTTCGGAGTAATCGGCGCATTTTTAAGCGACCTTCTTTCAACGGCGATAGATTTTGTCACTGCCGCCGCAGACAGCGCCCTTACAGCCTACGGACTTAACCCCGTTATACACAGCCTTATCATAGACGGAATATTTGCAGGGGTGGGAAGTGTTCTCAGCTTCCTGCCCACCATCGTCACATTGTTTTTCTTCCTGTCAATGCTGGAGGACAGCGGATATATGGCAAGAGTGGCATTCGTTATGGACAGCCTGCTCAGAAAGATAGGTCTTTCGGGACGCTCCTTTGTACCTCTCATAATCGGCTTTGGCTGTTCCGTCCCTGCGATTATGGCAACAAGAACGCTTTCTTCCGAGCGTGACAGGAAGATGACAGTTTTCCTGACACCCTTTATGTCCTGCAGCGCAAAGCTGCCTATTTATTCGGTTTTTGCGATGGCGTTCTTTCCCGACCACAGCGCACTTGTAATGGCGCTGCTGTACTTTTTCGGAATAATCTGCGGCATACTTTACGGCATAATACTCAGCAAGACCAAATTCAAGGGCAAGCCCGTTCCCTTTGTAATGGAGCTGCCAAATTACCGCCTGCCTTCTCCGAAAAGCGTTGTCCTGCTTATGTGGGACAAGGCGAAGGACTTCCTTACAAAGGCATTTACCGTTATTTTCACCGCCTCGGTGATAATATGGTTTTTACAGTCCTTTGACGCAAGGCTCAACACCGTTACCGACAGTTCTCAGAGCCTTCTTGCCGCTGTGGGAAAGATAATCGCTCCCATATTTGCGCCCCTGGGCTTTAACGACTGGCGCATATCCACCGCACTTATCACAGGCTTTTCTGCAAAGGAAGCGGTGGTGTCCACATTGTCGGTACTGTCGGGAGCAGGCTCTACAGACCTGCTGCCTGCTGTTTTGCAGGGAATGTTCACACCTATGACTGCGGTAAGCTTTCTGGTTTTCTCACTGCTGTATACTCCCTGTGTTGCGGCGGTGGCTGCGGTAAAGCGGGAGATGAATTCTTCCTTTGCTGCTGTGGCGTTTGTAGTGGTGCAATGCGCAGCAGCGTGGTTAGCCGCATTTATTGTGTATAATGTGGGTATGCTTATTTTCTGAAAGGATAGGTACATATGACTGCTCCGGATATCATTGCTTTGGTAATAATATTTTTCCTGCTTTTCTGTGCGGTGAGATATATGATAGTCTCACGAAAAAAGGGGGGCTGCTGTGGTGGCTGCGCGGGCTGCTGCAGCAAATGCGGCAGGAAAAATGACAGAAAAAATAACGCCGCTCGCTAAAATTTGAGCAGCGTTATGATGGAAACTAATCTTCTCTGAATGTTTCCAGAAGAACATTAAATAAAAGCAGGTAAATGCAGTCTGAGCAAAGGGCGCAGACTATTCCTGCAAGGGCGGACGCAAGTCTGCTCTTTTTCTCTTTTACCCTGTTGACCTTTATATCGGGAGCGGTCACGAAAACAGCCGCCGTTGCGCCAAGATGTACCGCAAGCCCCAGTATTAGCCACCACACCGCCGTAAATCTGAAAATTGAGTAGAGGAAAATACAGCCCACCATTCCCACGATATTAACGCCTAAATGCAGGGGAACGGAGATATCCTTGCTAAGTGCCTTTGTGCAGATAAAGCAGGCAGGAAAGGTTATGACCGCCGCCATTGCCGCCAGAAATAGGGTGCTGCCGATGTTTGAGGCAAAGAAAAGAGAGTAAAATTCCATAGGGAAAACAAACCAGAGTATCACCCACAGAACCGCCGCTCCCAGGCTGACGATTGCCGCAATGCTTTTTCGTTTCGCAGTGAAATAAGGGGGATTTTTTTCTTTATCTTTTTTATCGTTCATATTTCTGCGCATATCCTTTCGGGGTAGTATGATATTATTTTACCATATTATCGCATTTAAGTCAATCGGGTAATTTTAATATGATTTTTATGCACCGTCAGTTAAATATCTTTATACTGCTCAATATGTTTAAACACATTAAACGTTTAAGGTAAGCAAAATAAAAATGTTCATATAATATTATCATAAAAACAATTGAAAACCTTTTTATATGGTGTAAAATAACTGTCAGTGCCTAAAAAATACAGGGAATGTTCAGGCTGACGCTAATGGAAAAAACAGTGAAAAAAGTCTTTTACGAAAAAGGGGGATCAGTTAAATATGTTTCAGATAAAATGGCTTTGGGAAAATCTGAAGGGATATCGTGCGGTATATGCGGCGGCGCTTTGTATGACAGTTATCTGTCAGTCGATGTACATCATAACGCCCCATTACAGCAGCAGGATAGTGGACGAATACATTTACGGCGAGCACGCTGCGGAAAATCTCTCGTCAAACCCGAACGGGCTTATTGCACTTGTAATTGCAATGATAGCCTTTACGCTGCTCAGAACCATAATTACATATACCTCGGGTATCTGCTACGAAAAGGCCTCCCAGGGAATAATCTACAAGGTGAGAAATTACCTTTTCGCCAACGTTCAGAGGCAGGACTCGGACTTTTTCGACAAGAACCGCACAGGCGACCTTATGACCCGTCTCAGCGGCGACCTGGATATGGTCCGTCACTCGATTGCCTGGATAATCAAGGCGATACTCGAGTGCCTTGTGCTGTACACCGCTTCGGTAATATTCTTCTTCTCCATTGACTGGCTTATGGCGCTGTGTATGATAGCTCTCACCCCCGTTATTTTCGCCATTACAATGGCATTCAAAAAGGTCATAGGACCCAAGTACGTGGAGCAGAGAGACAGACTTTCGGAAATGAATACGGGCGCCGAGGAAAATATCTCGGGAAACCGTGTTGTAAAGGCGTTTGCAAGAGAGGATTTCGAGGAAGAAAAGTTTGACAGTCAGAATAAGAAATATTCTGCGGCTAACAAGGCTGCTTCACTTCTCTGGCTGAAATTCTTCCCTTATATCGAAGTCACAGCTCAAGGACTTACAGTGGTACAGCTCCTTGCAGGAGGATTGTTCGTTATAAGCGGACGTATCACCGTAGGCGAATACACCGCATTTTCTGGACTTATATGGACAATGTCCAACCCTATGAGAATGCTGGGAAATATCGTTAACGACCTCCAGCGCTTTGTGGCTTCTCTCAACAAGATAATCGAGGTGTATTATTCACGTCCTCTTATCGTTGACCGTGCCGATGCTGTAGACAAGAGCGGACGTTTTGACGGCTCGGTTGAGTTTGACCACGTGTCTTTCTCCTATAACAAGAAAAATCCTGTTTTAAATGACATCTCCTTTAAGATAAACCCGGGGGAGACCGTTGCGATAATGGGTCCCACAGGTTCTGGCAAGACTACACTCATAAACCTTATCTCACGTATGTACGACGCAGACCGTGGACGGGTAATGGTGGACGGAGAGAATGTCCGTATGCTAAAGCTTAAACAGCTCAGAAAGAATATCGGCGTGGCTTCTCAAGACGTGCTTCTCTTCTCGGACACCATCGAGGGAAATATCGCATTCGGAAACAGCTCTATGCCCGAGGAGGACGTTCAAAAATACGCTTCTCTTGCCGCTGCGGACGAATTTATCCGCAAGACCTCAGACGGCTATGATACCATTATCGGAGAAAGAGGAGTGGGACTCTCGGGCGGTCAGAAGCAGAGAATATCCCTGGCACGTGCTCTTGCCGTAAAGCCTGCTGTGCTTATTCTCGACGACACCACCTCTGCGGTGGATATGGAGACCGAGAAATATATTCAGAACAGCCTCAGAAATCTTGACTTCAAATGCACAAAAATAATCATCGCCCAGCGTATCTCCTCTACCAAGGACGCAGACAAGATAATCGTTCTGCGCGATGGAATGATAGAGGATATGGGCACCCACGAGGAGCTTATAAGCAGGGGCGGCTATTACCGTGAGGTCTATGACCTCCAGACCTGACAGAAAAGGAAGTGAACTAAATGGCAAGAAATAAATTCGACGTTGACGAAGAGCTTGAAAGCCCTTTTGACATACGGCATTTCAAGCGTGCGCTCAAATATGTTGGCAAATACAAGAGACAGGTCATCATTTCAATGGTGCTCAGCGTTTTTGCCGCAGTTATCGGACTTCTGGCTCCTCTCATAACCCAGAGAGCGTTGGACGTTACCCTTCCCGAGGGTAATAAAACGGAGCTTTTCATACTTTCCGCCTTTCTGCTTCTTACGATAATCATAAGTGTGGAGTTTTCCGCTGTCAGAGCAAGGATAATGACCAAAGCAGGACAGGATATGATATACGATATCCGTAAGGATCTCTTTGAGCACTTACAGAAGCTGCCCTTTGAGTATTACGACACCCGTCCTCACGGAAAGATACTTACAAGAGTAATTAACTACGTAAACAGCGTTTCCGACCTGCTCACAAACGGACTTATCACCTTTGTGCTTGAGCTTTTCAATATCCTTTTCATCATTGTCTTTATGTTTATCGTCTGCTGGCAGTTGGCGCTTGTTGTACTGGCGGGAATGCCTCTGTTTATTGCGTTTATGTTTGCCATCAAAAAGGCTCAGCGCAGAGCGTGGCAGAGAGTTTCAAACAAATCCTCAAACCTTAACGCATATCTCCACGAGGGACTTGTAGGCGTGAGCATCACTCAGAGCTTCACCCGTGAGGAGGAGAACGAGGCAATATTTGACAGGCTTGCCGTTGATTACCGCAAGTCGTGGATGAAGGCTATCTACTTTTCCAATGCGGTGTGGCCTGTGGCGGATAATATTGCAATTTGGGTAAGCGGAGCCATATATCTTATAGGTCTCCTTGCGCTGGGTCCTAAGGCAGGTATCACAGTAGGTACTATCGTGGCTATGACAGGCTATTCGGGACGCTTCTGGCAGCCCATAATGAACCTTTCAAATCTTTACAACACCTTTATAAACACCATTGCATACCTTGAAAGAATTTTCGAGACTATGGACGAACCCGTTACCGTCACCGACAAGGAAAATGCTTCCGAAATGCCCAAGATAAAGGGCGACGTTTCCTTTAAAAACGTTACCTTCGGCTACGAGAGCGGCATAAATATCCTTGAAAACCTGTCATTTGATGTTAAGGCAGGTCAGAGCGTTGCCCTTGTTGGTCCTACGGGCGCAGGAAAGACGACTATTGTAAATCTTATCTCAAGGTTTTATGACTTAAACGGCGGTCAGGTGCTTATTGACGGACAGGATATTTCCGATGTCACTCTGAAATCACTTCGCTCTCAGATGGGAATAATGCTTCAGGACAGCGTTATTTTCAGCGGTACTATACGGGAAAATATCCGCTACGGCAGACTTGACGCCACCGACGAGGAGATACGTGCCGCCTGCAAAATTGTGGGCGCAGACGAGTTTATAAACGAAATGCCCAAGGGCTATGATACCGTAGTCAAGGAAAGAGGCTCCTCTCTTTCTCAGGGTCAGAAGCAGATGATTGCCTTTGCCAGAACAATTCTTGCAGACCCGAAGATACTTGTCCTTGACGAGGCGACCTCTTCCATCGACGCAAAGACCGAAAGATACATTCAGCAGGGCATAGATCACCTTCTTAAAGGCAGAACATCGTTTATCATCGCCCACCGCCTTTCCACCATAAGAAGCTGCGACAAGATAATGTACATATCCGACAAGGGAATTGCCGAGTCGGGAACTCATGAGGAGCTTATGGCGAAAAAGGGACTTTACTACAAGCTTTGTATGGCTCAGGCAATATAATTGGCTTAAAAAGCTGCGGAAAAAATCCGCAGCTTTTTTGTAATTTAAAGTAAAGTAAAGTAAAGATTGTGTTCGGCGCAGGGGGATAATGAAAAACTCCAAATTATAAAACCGAAAGGCTTACACAGCATTGCAGCCGTGTAAGCCTTTTAGTTTATTATCAGTCAGCTATTATTTGAAATAAGCCACGCCGCTCTCAAATATCTTCTGATCCTTGTTGCCGGGAACGTTCTTGCAGATGTCCGTGCCAATACGCTCGCTGTGACCCATCTTTCCGAGAACACGTCCGTCGGGAGATGTGATGCCCTCGATAGCGTCAAAGGAGCTGTTGGGATTGAAGCGGATATCCATAGAAGGCGCACCCTCCAGGTCAACGTACTGAGTAGCGATCTGACCGTTATCCGCAAGCTGCTTGATAAGCTCGGGAGAAGCTATAAAGCGTCCCTCGCCGTGAGAAATGGCGATCTTGTGGATATCGCCCACCTCGCAGCCTGCAAGCCAGGGAGACTTGTTGGAGGCAATTCTTGTGGAAACCATCATAGACTGGTGACGGGCAATGGTGTTGAATGTCAGTGTAGGAGAATTATCCTCCATATCAACTATCTTGCCGAAAGGCACAAGACCCAGCTTGATAAGAGCCTGGAAACCGTTGCAAATACCCAGCATAAGACCGTCTCTGTTGTCGAGAAGGTCGGTAACGGCCTCCTTAATAGAGGGGTTGCGGAAGAATGCGGTAATGAACTTGCCCGAACCGTCAGGCTCGTCGCCGCCGGAGAAGCCGCCGGGAATCATAATAATCTGAGATTTCTTGATAGCCTTCTGAACATATTTTACGCTGTCCTCAAGTGCGGAAGCGGAAAGATTTTTGATAACAACGATCTCGGGAACAGCACCCGCCCTCTCAAATACACGTGCGGTATCATATTCGCAGTTAGTTCCGGGGAATACGGGAATAAGAACCTTGGGCTTTGCAAAGCTGGAAGCGTGCTGAACGGTGTCGTGAGCAGTGTAGGTGTATATCTTTGCAGGCTTGCTCTCAGTCTTGATGTTGCAGGGGAATACAGGCTCAAGCTTGTCCTCCCACGCCTTCTGCAGGTCAGCCATATCTATGACATAATCGCGGCAGTCAATGGTGTAGGAGTCTGTTGTTGTACCGATGACCTTTTCAGCAGTAAAGGGATCGCCGTCAAGCTCGATAACAAAGGAGCCGTATCTTGAATAGAACATAAGATTTTCATCTATCTTCTTTTCAAACTTAAAGCCAATCCTGTTGCCGAGGGACATCTTAGCAACAGCCTCAGCAATTCCTCCGAAGCCTACAGACCATACCGAGAGAGCCTTGCCCTCTGCAATAAGAGCTTCAACACGCTCGAATACGCTTCTTACGCTGTCCCACTTGGGCAGACCGTTCTCATCGTAATCGGGAGTGATGTAAATCACCTTGTTGCCTGCCTTCTTGAATTCGGGAGAGATTATCTTCTTGCTGCTTGCAGTGGAAACTGCAAAGGAAACCAGGGTAGCGGGAACGTCGATATTCTCAAATGTACCCGACATAGAATCCTTGCCGCCAATAGCGCCGCAGCCCAGCTCTATCTGAGCCTTGTATGCGCCGAGAAGAGCGGCGAAAGGCTTGCCCCATCTTGAGGGATTATTCTGAGTCCTCTCGAAATATTCCTGGAATGTGAGCCAGCAGTTCTTGTAGCTGCCGCCTGCGGCAATTACCTTGGAGATAGACTCGATAACAGCGGCAATTGCGCCATGATAAGGGCTCTTGTCGCTTACATAGGGGTTATAGCCCCAGCCCATAATGGAGCAGGTGGTAGTCTGACCCTTGAGAACGGGTATCTTAGCAGCCATAGCCTGAGTGGGAGTGAGCTGATATTTTCCGCCGTAGGGCATTAAAACTGTTCCTGCGCCGATAGTGGAGTCGAAACGCTCAACAAGACCCTTCTGAGAGCAAACGTTAAGGTTTGTCATAAGAGTGTACCAGCTGTCGGGGCAGTCGGTGTAGGACTTGGGCTGCAAGGTAACAGGCAAATGTACCTGAACATTGGTGTGCTTCTCAGCGCCGTTTGAATTAAGGAACTCTCTTGAAAGATCAACAATGACCTTGCCGTTCCACTTCATTTTAAGACGAGGCTCTTCCGTAACGTCCGCAACCTTTGTAGCCTCAAGGTTTTCCTTGGCAGCCGCAGCCATAAACTTCTTCATATCGGATTTTCTGACAACAACAGCCATTCTTTCCTGGCTCTCGGAAATAGCAAGCTCAGTTCCGTCAAGACCGTCATACTTCTTGGGAACAGCGTTCAGATCAATAATAAGACCGTCAGTAAGCTCGCCTATGGCAACGGAAACGCCGCCTGCACCGAAGTCGTTGCAGCGTCTTATCATATGAGTGACTTCAGGGTCTCTGAAAAGTCTCTGCAGCTTTCTTTCCTCAGGAGGATTACCCTTCTGAACTTCCGCACCGCAGCTTTCGAGAGACTGCTCTGTGTGGGACTTAGAGGAGCCTGTAGCACCGCCGCAGCCGTCACGTCCTGTGCGTCCGCCGAGAAGAATGATAACATCGCCCGGCTCGGGAGTTTCTCTTATAACATTCTCAACCGGAGCAGCGCCCACAACTGCACCTATCTCAAGTCTCTTAGCCACATAACCGGGGTGATAAACCTCTGAAACGTGACCCGTAGCAAGACCAATCTGATTTCCGTAGGAACTGTAGCCGTTAGCCGCACCAACAGTTATCTTTCTCTGAGGGAGCTTTCCGTGAATGGTGTCCTCAACGGGAACAAGGGGATTTGAAGCACCCGTTACACGCATTGCCTGATAAACATAGGAGCGTCCCGAAAGGGGATCTCTGATAGCACCGCCGAGACAGGTAGCCGCACCGCCGAAAGGTTCGATCTCGGTGGGGTGGTTATGGGTCTCGTTCTTGAACATAAGGAGCCAGTCCTGAAGCTCTCCGTCAACGTCAACCTTTATCTTAACGGAGCAAGCATTTATCTCCTCGGACTCGTCCAGATCTTTAAGGATACCGTCCTTTTTCAGCTTCTTGGCGGCAATGGTGGCAATGTCCATCAAAGTGATAGGCTTGTCCTCTCTGCCCAGCTCTTTTCTTGCGTCGATGTATTCGTTGTATGTCTTTCTGATGTAATCTGCATCAATATTGGCATTGTCAATAATTGTGGAGAATGTAGTATGACGGCAGTGGTCGGACCAGTATGTGTCTATCATACGGATCTCTGTAATTGTAGGGTCACGCTTTTCGGTGTCACGGAAATAGCTTTGGCAGAACTTGAGGTCGTCAAAGTCCATAGCAAGTCTGTACCTTGTGACAAAATCCGCAAGACCCAGATCGTCCATAGTAATAAAGCCTGTGAGAGTCTCTACAGACTCGGGAATATCATAATTTACGGCAAGTGTGTCAACCTCTGTAAGGGAAGCTTCGCGGCTCTCAACGGGGTTGATGATATATTTTTTCAGAGCCTCAAATTCATCATCGGAAATAACGCCCTTTGTGATGTAAACACGTGCATTGCGCACCTTGCAGCGTTCGCCCTGAGTAAGTATCTGTATGCACTGCTCGCAGGAATCGGCTCTCTGGTCGAACTGACCGGGGAGGTATTCCACAGCGAAAACTCTCTCGTCGGGAGCAAGCTCTGGCAGGGTGCGGTAGGTAACGTCAACCGCAGGCTCGGAAAATACATTTCCTGCCGCGTAGTCAAAGTTTTCCTCGGAAATATTCTCTGCGTCGTAGCGGTTGATAACACGGAGCGAGCGGAGGGAATCCAGTCTGAGGGCTGTTTTCACATCCGAAAGAAGCGTTTTTGCCGAAGCGGCAAATTCAGGTTTCTTTTCAACATAAATTCGGTAAACTGGCATAAGTAAAATACTCCCCTTTATTGTATGTTGGTGTCGAGATGACTGCCGTCATGGGTGATTTCACCGAAACAGCAATTATCTCCTATCTTATCTATTTTAACATAAAAAATCATTTTACGCAAACTTTTTTCTGAATTTTTTGTTAAAATTTTTATATGAGCGTAATTCGGAGCATATCCGTGATGAATGCCGTCGGATTTTTCCCTTTCAAAAAGAACGGGAAACTCTTTTCCTACAAGGCTTTGCAGGAATTTCTTCCGACATTCCTCTCCTGCCAGGACAAGCTCCCTTGCCCTTCGCTTTTTTATATCATTCGGCACCTGTCCGTCCATAAGGTCGGCTTTAGTGCCTTTTCTTCGTGAATATGGGAACACGTGTATATCCGAAAAACCTATTCTTCTGATAAAATCCACCGACTGCCTGTGATCTTCTTCCGTCTCTCCGGGAAAGCCCGCCATAACGTCTGTTGTAATGCCGCAGTCGGGGAAAATGCTTCGTATGCGCTGTACAAGTGAGGCATATTCATCGGCAGTATAGCGCCTTTTCATTGCACTCAGCGTCCTGTCGCAGCCGCTTTGCAGTGACAGATGAAATGAGGGACAGAACTTTGGCACTGCCGCCAGCCTGTTAAGGACCTCATCAGTCATTCTTTCAGGCTCAAGAGACCCGAGCCTTATCCTGTCAATGCCCTTTATACCGCTTAAAGCCTCTACAGCGTCTGCAAGCCCCAAACCAAGCTCCGAACCGTAAAACGCCAGATTTATCCCCACAAGAACTATCTCTCTGTAGCCGTTTGCCGCAAGCCTCTCCGCCTCGCTTATAATATCCTTAATAGGCTTAGACCTTATCCTGCCTCTTGAATAGGGAATTATGCAGTATGTGCAGAAAGCATTGCAGCCGTCCTGTATCTTCATAAATGCACGTGTATGTCCCTCAATCTGTTCTGCGGACATTGCTTCAAAGCTGTCGCTTGCGGAATAGGGCGAAACGGAGCAGATACGTTCTTTGTCCTCAAGATATTCCTTTACTATCCTTACGATATCGCTCCTGTTTTTTGTACCCGTCACGATATCGGCGCAGCTCTCGGCAGCGGCTTCCTCGGGAAACGCCTGAGGAAAGCAGCCTGTGAGAACTATGACCGCATTCGGGTGGTCTCGTCTAAGTCCCCGAAGGGTCTGACGCAGCTTGCTGTCGCTCTCCGAGGTGACTGTGCAGGAGTTTATAACAAAAATATCCGCAAGATTTTTTTCGACAGTGGGCATAAAACCCTCGGCTTCAAAAGCGGCGGTCATACAGGCAGTCTCGTAGGTGTTGACCTTGCAGCCAAAGGTTATAAAGTGAATATACATAAAATCCTCCACAAAAAGTTGTGCAAATTGTACACTAAAAACCTTTCAGTTTTTTTTTACTATATGCTATTATACAATAAAATAAAAAAAATTGCAAATACTCTTGACTTAATCGGAAAAAACTGCTATTCTTAATACTAAGGAAACTGCAAGAAAGAAAAATCAGGCGGTTTTCTCAGGGACAAACCTAATTTAATGAACACCACGAAAGGATGGGTCGTTATGAAAAAGACTACTATTATGCTTGCAACTATCAATGATGTAAAGAATTTCGTTTCTGAGGTTTCCCTCTGCGATTATGACGTTGACCTTCTTTCCGGAAGATACGCTGTTGACGCTAAGTCCATTATGGGTATTTTCAGCCTCG
>JAQYLI010000049.1 GCA_028720105.1 Oscillospiraceae bacterium
ATGAGAAAGTAAGGTTAGAGTACAGCTTATAATATTTGAAAATATTACCGGGAAAGGAGAGCCGCAATGAGCAGGAATTACAATTCCGACCCCAAGGGCAGGAAATTCATATCCGTTACAGCATTTCTGCTGACCATAGTGCTTCTGGTGCTTTTGAATATACTGCGGCTCTACGCCCTCGACAAGTTCCCTCAGTATATGCCCGATACTCCTGCACTGCCCGTCAGAGTGATAACCGCGCTAATGATAATTTTCGCCGCAGTGTACGTGGTATTTATAGTAATACTCCTGCCGATGTGGTATAAATCCATTCGCTATGTGATAAACGAAAAAGAGGTCATTTCCTATTCGGGAATATTCACCCGCACCTATCGGATAATGAAGCTCTCTTCCGTCCAGCATGCTGTGCGCATATCCGCTCCGCTGTCACGGTATACGGGCTTTAACTTCATTTTCTTAAAGGCTCTGGGAGGAACTATGCCCATACTCTTCCTTTCGGACAAGGACTGCGGAGAGATACTTGAGCTTTTCCGTGAACGGTGCGAAACGAAAGCGCCCCAGCCTCAGGGAAAATATTTTGTGGAATATTCCCCCGAGGAAAGCGGCTATGTTTACACAGACAGCTCCGAAATACTCAGCTCCCGCGAGATAAGCGAGATGGCACGGGACTACGACAGCGTTACTCAGCTTACTTTTGAGGATATGAACTCGGAGCAGCTCAGCTTTACCGATGTCGAGAATAAAAACGAAGATGAAAAATAAGGAGGGAGCGGCGTGAGACGACAGCACCCTGCTGCGCTCTTGGGATATACAACAAAAAACTTCTGGCTGCTGCTCATTCCCCTTATAAGAGGTCTGGCGGCGCTCAGATTTGATTTTTACAAATGGTCCCGGGGCGCAGGCTGGGATATACTTGCGGTGACTGCTATGATAGCCATTGCGGTAATAAGATGGTATTTCACCTTTTATGAGTTTGGAGAGGACGGCATAACAGTCAGAAAGGGAATGATATTCAAGTCCGATACAAAGATACCCTGCCTTAACGTAAGCGCCGTCACCAGCGAGGAAAATCCCGTTTTGATCCGGTTTGGAGCGGTGAAGGTGTATATCGACACAGACTCCGCCTCGGGAGGCAAGACCTCTGCGGACGTGAGCCTTATGATATATAAATCCGACAGGGCAAGGCTTTTCAATATCCTGTCGGCGGCTTTCAGAAGCCCGGGAAACAAGGGCGGCAGACGTGACAAAAAGCCCGACGGAATGAACTTCACCTACAAAGCCTCGTCCACAAGCCTTATAGCCTTTTCCCTGCTTTTTTCCTCGGCTCTTTCGGGAGTGGTGCTGCTTATGACCGCCCTTTCGGGAAGCACGGACATTATCGGGGACAGATTGGAAAAGGAGTTTTTCCAGGCGGTAAACAATGTGTCAGACGCCGTTACCACCCTTGCAGGAAGGCTCATTTCGGGAATATCTCCCGCAGGCGTGGCGATTTCCGTAATAATCGGCATTGGCTTTTTGATATCATTTTCCGCCAATATCCTCAGACATCTTAATTTCACCGTAAGCAGACGGGGAAAATGCATTATCATCACCGGCGGATTTATCGTAAAGAGAATGTACTGCATTAACAGCAGGAAAATCAACATTGCGGATATGCGGCAGAACCTTTTGATGAAGCTTTTCGGAGTGACCTCCGTTCACGTTAACTGCACAGGCTACGGCAAACGGAAAAACGAGCTGCCCGTTTTCGTTCCCGTCTGCTCCATAAGAGGTACGAAGAGCGGCGGCGTAAAGGGTCTGGGCAGCATAATGGACAAGCTGCTTACGGGCTTTTCAAGGAGCGAGACCTACATCAACCCGAAGATAACCTACATTATGCGCTTCATAGGCGCTCCCGCCCTGCTGATACTTGCCATACAGGCGGCAGGCTTTGTGGTGCTGATGATGTATCCCCGGTGGCGTGAACTTATCACATTTATGACAGTGCTGTGCGAGGTTCCTGCGGTGTGGCTGCTGTTTGTGAAGGCGTGCGCCTACTGCACCAACGGCATAAATATCACCGCCGACAGCATCTGCGCAAAATACTGCAGGGGCTATGAGTTCCACACCATAACAGTCCCCCTTGAAAGAGTGGCACAGATACGTATAACCCAGAATATTTTTCAGCGAATGAACAAGTCCTGCGACGTGCATATCTTCACAAGCTCGGAGCATATCGGCAGCCATCGGATAAAGAGCCTGCCCATAAGAGAGGTGCAGGAGCTTATCAGAGAGAGATTTTAACGGTTGACGTACACGCTCAGATATGTTAAAATGATATTGCAGGCACTTGCCTGAGGTTACTTATGAGATATGAAAGAAGGATATAATAAATATGGAAACAGTTTCCTGCTGCGGAATGATGTGCAATGAATGTCCCGTTTTTATCGCCACCGAGCGTGACGATGACACTATGCGCAGATTTCTCGCCCACGAATATTCCAACGGAGAGAGAAAATTTTACCCGAAGGACATATCCTGCTGCGGCTGCCGCACCGTCTCCGCCGACTGCAACAAGTTCGGCAAGAGCTGCGAGATAAGAAAATGCTGCAAGGAGAAGCACGTGAAGCTCTGCGCCGAGTGCAAGGCTTTCCCCTGCGATAAGATACAAAGCTACGTTCCCGAGGGCAGCGAGCAGCGAATGAGACTTGAGGAGATGAATAATGCCTGCAAGGAGCTTTTGAAGTGAGTCAGGTTACGAAAACTTTTCTGCCCCTTGACAATCTCACCCCCTTGTGCTATAATAAATAAAACCGAATATCACAGGGAATGACGTTCTCCCTTGGGAAACCGGAACCGCTTACAAAGCTGATGACATCTGCAATTTACGCAGATGCTGTCGGCTTTTTTATATTTAGGAGGAACATAAAATGTTATTTTCGCTTGCCGTAATTTTTCTTGTGGGGCTTTCCGCCGCAGAGATAGTGAAACTTTTAAAGCTGCCGAGGATAATCGGTATGCTTGCCGCAGGAATAGTGGTGGGACCCTATGTGCTTGATCTCCTTGACCCGACAATACTCGGGATATCCTCGGAGCTTCGGCAGATGGCGCTTATCATAATCCTTGTAAAAGCAGGACTGTCCCTTGATCTGTCAGATCTTAAAAAGGTGGGCAGACCTGCGGTTATGATGTCCTTTGTCCCTGCCTGCTTTGAGATTTTGGGATATGTCTGCTTTGCGCCGTATCTTTTTGAAATATCACGCCCCGAAGCTGCCGTTATGGGAGCGGTGCTGAGCGCAGTATCCCCTGCGGTGGTTGTTCCCCGAATGGTAAAGCTTATCGAGGATAAGTACGGAACGGAAAAGAGTATTCCCCAGATGATACTTGCAGGGGCTTCCTGCGACGATATTTTTGTTATAACCCTGTTTTCGGCGTTTGCCGCAATGGCGCAGGGCGGCACTGCAAGCGCCAAAGACCTTTTTGATATTCCCATATCTATAGTTCTCGGGGTGGTAACAGGCGCAGTCTGCGGATATATCTTATATTTCCTCTTTGATACCGCCTGCAAAAAAGAGCATAATATAAGGAATTCAGTCAAGGTAATTATCATACTTGCCGTATCCTTTCTGCTGATGTCGGCGGAAAGCTTACTGAAAGGCTATGCAGCATTTTCGGGACTGCTTGCGGTGGTGGCAATGGCGTGCATTATCAAGCTTAAAACCGATGAAAGCGTATGGAGCGGACTTGCGGCAAAATTCGGAAAGCTGTGGATTGCGGCGGAGGTGCTGCTGTTCGTGCTGGTGGGAGCCGCAGTGGATATCAGATACACCCTTGCCGCAGGCGGGGCGGCAGCGATGATGATATTTATAGCCCTTGCATTTCGTTCCGTTGGCGTGCTGCTCTGCCTGTTGGGAACGAAGCTCAGCGCAAAGGAGAGACTTTTCTGCGTTATCGCTTATCTCCCGAAAGCCACGGTGCAGGCGGCTATCGGCTCAGTTCCGCTGGCGATGGGACTGCCCTGCGGAAAGATAGTTCTGTCGGTGTCGGTGCTTGCCATAATCATTACCGCTCCCCTGGGGGCGATGGGTATCGACAGAAGCTATAAAAGGCTTTTGGAGGATAATTCCCGCTGATAATAAGAAAAACTGCCGCACAAATAATTGTACGGCAGTCAGATTTATCATAAAAATCACTTTACAGCAGGAACAGCCTCATTCTCCGCTGAATTTCCGTCCGTCTCGGACTTGTCCTTGAATACGACCTTGAGAAGCACGGGAGTAAGGATCGTTGTAAGCACGACCATAATTACAATGGGAGCGAAGAACTTGTCGCTCATAAGACCCACAGCCTCGCCCTTGTTTGCAACGATAAGTGCGACTTCTCCGCGCGAGACCATTCCCACGCCTATCTGCAGAGCTTCCTTGTTGCTGTACTTGCACATCTTTGCGCCAAGACCGCAGCCCACGATCTTTGTAAGAATAGCCACAATGGAAATAATAACGGTAAAGAGGATTATCTCCATATTCATCTCGGGGAGAACGACCTTGAGACCGATGCTTGCGAAGAAAATAGGCGAAAGGAGCAGGTAGGAAAGGGTATCGAAACGCTTGTTGATGTAGTCGGCTTTCTTAGTTCCCGAAATAGCAAGACCTGCAAAGAATGCACCCGTAATATCCGCAACGCCGAAAAATTCCTCAGCGCAGTAGGAAAGGATAAGGCAGAAGGCAAAGCTGATAACAACGTATCTTCTGAGCTTTACGGGGCTGTTGTCCGTCCATTTCTTGAACAGGTAGTGATATCCCACCGCAGCCACAAAGGTAAAGCAGAAGAAGCCCAGTATTTTCAGAAGCACCGTGCCGATATTGACCGAAGGGTCAGCCATACTGATGACCAGAGTAAGAGCGATAATTCCTAAAATATCGTCAATTATCGCAGCGCCCAGAATAGCGTTTCCCGCAGGAGTGGAAAGCTTGCCCATCTCCTTGAGTGTCTCGACGGTAATGCTTACAGAAGTTGCGGTAAGGATAATGCCGATGAAAATGTTCTGAAGCATTTTGTTTCCGTCAACGGAATCGTTGAAGAAATAAGCCACAGCCGCGCCGCCTGCAAGAGGGACAAGCACGCCGATAAGAGCGATCAGGAAGGATGCCTTACCCGATTTTTTAAGCTCCTTGATGTCCGTCTCAAAGCCTGCGGCAAACATAAGAACGATAACGCCCACCTCGGAAAGGCAGCTTAGCATTTCCGTGGAGTGGATAAGTCCTAAACAGGCGGGACCCAGAATAACGCCTGCAAGCAGGGCGCCCACAACCTGAGGAAGCTTTATCTTTTTTGAAAAAAGTCCCAAAACCTTGGTGCTGATAAGAATAAGAGCTATTGAAAGCAGGTACGAATAATCTTCCATAAAAATCGTCCTTTCTTAAATTCATCTGTAATATAAATAATACTGCTTTTATTATCAGTCTGAATTATAGCATAATATTTGTGAATATTCAACACTTATTTTATAAACCTGAAAATTCTCATTTTTTGTAAAATTTTGATATATACTTAACGTGACTATTGTGTAAAAAGACTGAAATGCGCAGGTTAATTTCGTGATAGCGCTGCGAAAACATAACGTCGGGATTATAATATAATAACTGAAAATGAAAGTGAAAATGATAGCCGTCAACAAAGATAAATAGTTTGTGTTGAATTTATTAAATATATTATAAAATTTCATATTCATTTCATAGTTGCAAGGTATAATATAAAGTATATAAATATAGGCTGTCCACAGCTTGAACAGGCAGCCGTCTGGGTCAACTTTTAATAAGGAGAAAACAATGGGAAAGCGTAAGGTTATCGGCGTTATACTATCTGAACCTGAATCAATATATCAGCAGCGCCTGCTCAGGGGTATCTTTATGCAGTGCAGAGAATACGGCTATGACGCAGCCGTATTTGCGTCTCTCTCGAAGCTGGGAATGTTTTATAAGGATTACCAGGAGGGCGAGACCAATATTTTCGAGCTGATAAACTTTGACCTTGTGGACGGAGTTATCGTTCCCCCCATAGCCCTTTCGGGAGATTCGTCTGTCCAGGAGCACATTCTCCGCAAGCTGCAGAAGGAATGCAGAAAGCCTGTAGTATCCCTTGATCTGCCCTTCGGAGATTATCCCGTTGTCTATACCGACGACCGCAGCGCATTTGCTGCAATGACTGCCCATATTATTGACGTTCACGAGTGCAGGAAAATATATTTTCTTACGGGTACAATGGGCTTTACCGTGTCCGAGCAGCGTCTTGCAGGCTATACGGATATGATGAAAAAGCGAAATATCCCCGTTGATGACAGTATGATCTTTTACGGAGATTTCTGGTACTCGGGAGGCGAAGCTTTAGCCGACAGAATAATTTCCGGGGAGGTATCTATGCCCGAAGCGGTGGTATGCGCCAGCGACCATATGGCTATAGGCCTCGTGAACCGCCTTGCGGAACACGGCATAAAGGTACCAGAGCAGGTGATCGTAACAGGCTATGACGGCACCGCCGAAGCAGTGCTGAATGACATATCCATAACCACCTGCATTCCCGATATCGGCAGTGCCGCCGCAAAGGCTGTGAATGTTCTCAGAGAGAAGATAGAACCTGAGAGCGAGGTCATTCCCGTCCGTCCGATCAAGGATAAAGGACTGCGCATCTGCTCCAGCTGCGGCTGTCCCGAAAATATGGCATATGTTAAGGAATGTCTCAACAATTCTCTTTTCCGTACCAACTGGAATTACAACGACAAAGGGATAGAGGATCATGTGGATATAAATATGCTTCTTGAGAGCTATATGTTTGAGAATTTCGCAGGGTCTGTGGATATCGAGGACTGTCTTTACAAAATTTTCGTCTCGGATTATCTTATCAGACCCTATGGCCGTTTTTATCTCTGTCTTACGGAGGAATGGCTGAACTCCGATGAGCAGCCTGCAAAGGGATATCCCGACAAGATGAAAACGGTCATATACAAGCGCCCCTGGAACGAGTCGGGGGACAAATTCGAGGACATCTATTACTCCAACAGCAAAGGCGAGGAATTTGAAACAAAGCTTATGCTCCCCCGAATGTGGGAGGAGCGTGAGGAACCCGCCGTATTTTATTTTGCACCGGTTCATTACATCAAGGACACTCTGGGCTATTCCGTTATAGAATGCAGTCTCACCCAGGAGCATATCATAGGCAACGTTTACCGCAACTGGCTGAGAAATGTAAGCTCCGCCCTTGAGATGATAAGAGTCCGCACACGTCTGCAGATGTTCTCAGAAAGAGACGCAATGACAGGTCTCTATAACCGCCGAGGAATGGAAAAGGAGCTTGAAAAGCTGCTCAGAAATGCCGATCCCTCTGACAAAATGCTTGTGTTCGTAATAGATATGGACGGACTTAAATTCATAAATGACACCTACGGTCATACCGAGGGCGACTACGGTATAAGAACAATAGCCAACGTTACCCGTCAGATAACCAAAAATGACGAGATATGCGTAAGAGCGGGGGGAGACGAATTTTACATAATCGGATTAGGTGACTACAGCTCCATCGACGCCCTTATAAGAGTACAGCAGTTCAATCAGGCAATAGAGGAGACCGACAAGGCAACCACAAAGCCTTATGAGATATCAGCCAGCATAGGCTACTGCTGCGAGAGCCTTTCCCACCGGATAGCCTTTGCGGAGCTTCTTCGCATAGCAGACGGCAGAATGTACGAAAACAAGGCTGCAAGAAAAAAGCAGAGAAGATAACGAAACGCTCTTCTCTGCCCGATATTATCCTGCCACCACTATTCTGTTATCACAGTCATACAGATTATAAATAAACGTCCGTCTCTCCTCGTCATAAACGCTCTTCACCCGATACCTTGCAAAAAGAGGATATCCCTCGTCTCCCGAGGGAATAATGGGGCTTCTTGTGGTAGCGTGGCAGCGGACATCATAGCCTTTTTCTTCAAGCAGCTCCCCAAGCTTAATGGCAGGAAACATACACTCCTCCGTGCCGATAACGTCTATCGTCTTGCCGGTCAGAAAAGGTTTCATTTTCTCAAAAAACTCTTCTGCGGCAGTAACGCAGTATTTTTCATACTCAGCCCCGCCTATCCCCAGACGGGGATCTTTATTTTTATCCATTCGCAGGGTAAGCTCTTCGGGAACGGAGAAAATGTCAAACTCACCGTCCTCACGGGGAGTGACGGAAATTCCCTCTTTCAGCGTATCGGCAGAGCTGTCTATCTTCACAAGATAATGAACGCCCACACCCATAGCCTTGTATTTACAGAGATTTTCCCCGCTCATTCCGTTAATGATCGAAGCCGCCGAGAATTTGCAGTCTGTAATATTTTTAAGAGCCTCAATAAAATTCAGAATGGTCTTGCCCGTAGTAAGCTCGTCCTCCGCAAAGATTATCCGCTCTATGCCGCTGAAAATATCAAGCCCCTTGTCGGAATAAAGACATTGCTCGGTTGCGTGGCTATGCTCCTCGCTGAAAAGTGCAAGGCGCATATCCTCGGGGAATTTCTCCCTGGTGGTGTGGATATATGTACATTTGCAGCTGTCCGACAGCCTTGCCGCCAGCTCCGCTCCGATAGCCGTGGCAGTCTCCGCAAAGCCGATGACCATCACCTTTTTTTCGCAAATTTCGGGAATGACCCTCTCCGCCAGCCTGTCAAAGAGGGCAAGAGTCTCCGAGGGCTTTGCGGGAACGTGCTTTGCCTGCAGGAAATTTACGATAAGACCGCCCCGCTTTGCATTATTCTCCCTTGCCGCCAGTGCAAAAAGCTTGTCGGGGCTTATTCCCGAGTAATTTTCGGTTATGTTCATCATTTAGTCCTCCGTTATCCCGTAAACCTCAGCCAGAGCGAGAATTTTTTCAGCCCAGCCCGAATGTACCTTGTTTTCGTACATTCTGCCGCCGTCCGCGCTTTTTATGACCTGAACCGCAGCGCTGTTATCAAGAATAAGACAAGCGTCCTCATAGTCCTTGCGGGGTACAGCCATAGCCCTGTTTACGACTTCTATCTGACTGGGGTGAATTACCGTCTTGCCCACAAGCCCGATGGAGCGGTCAATATCCATTTCTCTGAGCATACCCTTTTCCCATTCGGGGGCGCCGCCGGCAAAATAATTCCACACGGGAGCGGAAACGGTAAATTCCCCTGCAAAAACCGCCGCAATGTCCGAAATGAGCCGTCCCACAGGCAGGATATCATAAACCGTGCTGTGGATATCCGCCCTCAGATCAAGCGCCCTGCAAAAATCGTTTCCGCCTATGCGGACATTAAGTATCCTGTCCCTCATCTCTGTAAGCTCGTCAAAAAGCCGCTCAAGCTTTGCATATCTTGACGACAGCCGCAGGAATGAGGGATTTTCGATTATGGGCATAATATAAAGGCTGCTTTTTCTCACAAATGCCTTGTTCAGATATGGGATATATTCCAAAAATGTTTCATCGTCTATCTTCGGCAGAATAAATCCCGTTATCATATCAAATGAGCTTCGGGGCATATGCGAAAGCCTTTCAAGCTGTTCTCCGCTTCTCACTCTTATAAATATCATCGGAAGCCTTTCTGGACGGTCATCTGCAAGGATACTCAGCTGTGACAGAAGATTTTCCTCCGCCGCCGCCACCATATCGTCCCTTATGGTGTCCTCAAGGCAAATAGCAGCCGAACGAAGCCCCGGCATACCATCGGACAGCTTTCGTGCAATGTCAGTTCTCAGCGCAGGCATATATAAAAGGGGACCAACGGAATATTCAAGCTTTCTTCTGTCTCTTTGTGATGTATTGCTGTCTTTTTCTGTGATAAGTTCCATTTCGTCTGATTTTATCCTTTCATAAACAGGAGCGCCGCTTTCAGGGTACTACCAATAAAGAGGTATTTATCGGTACCGAGCCACAAGCCTTGTTTATTTCGCAAATCAACATACGAAATGGCAAAGGGGGCTCCCCTTTTACGGCGCTCCGCATAAATATACTGTAATATCTATCAGTTATATCTTCTGATAAGTGAACCGAGACCGTCATCGGCAGTAGCCTGACCGATAGCGGAGAATTTCCATTCGCCGTTGTGGCGGTACATTTCTCCGAATATCATAGAGGTCATACCGTTGTAATTTTCGGAAAGATTATATCGGCAAAGCTCCTGATTTGTGTCGGAGTTAACGAGTCTGATAAATGCGTTCTGAATCATACCGAAATCCTGTCTGCGAGCCTTAGCCTCGTAGATGTTTACCACGAAAATGACCTTGGAATACTCCGCAGGAAGCTTTGAAAGGTCAACGAATATCTGCTCATCATCACCTGCACCCGCACCTGTAAGGTTATCGCCCATATGCTTTACAGCGCCTGTCTTGTGGGTAAGGTTGCCGAAGTATACAAGGTCGCTCTTGCCTGCAAGCTTGCCCGAGCTTTCGGTGATAAGGATAGCCGAAGCATCGCAGTCGATGTCCTGACCGCCGCCGAAAAGACCGCCCAAAAGACCGCCCTTTTTCACCTCGTCCCAGCCGAGACCTACCATAACGTGTTTAAGACCGGGATTGCCCTTTGTAAGGTCGATTTTCTGACCCTTCTGAAGATTAACTGCCATAATTTTTTACCGCCTTTCAAAATATAAAAATCCTTTTTTATGTAGAGCTTACCGTCGTAACGGAAGAATAGGGAGAACCGAGCATTGAATTATACACCTTGATGGTGGGAGCAAGCCATACCTGACCCGTTCCCCTGTACACATTCACAAGTCCCTCGCCGCTGACTGCCGAGCCGATAAGAGTCTTGGCGGAGCGTTCAACGGTAAAGTCGATGCCTCCCGTCCTGAGAACGGCGAAGTTTCCGTCCACCTTCAATGTGTCGTTTTCAAGGTCGATAATGTCTATCTCGCACATAGGAACAGCGCACTCAAGGATAACAAGTCCGGGACCCTTGATAGAGGTCTGGAAAATTCCCTCGCCGCCCAGCGCAGCAGAGGAAATGTTCCTCTGCATATATGCGCTTACATTGGCGCTTCCCTGCGCCGCAAAGAACATACCCTTGTCAACGATTATCTCCTCCCCGGGCTGAAGCTCAAGGGTGAGCAGGTGCTTGAAGGTAGGCTCGAGAACCACCATTCCCGTACCTCTGTACTCGGGCTGAGCGGCAGCCTCACCCGTCACCGCACCCGTAAACATTCTGCCGATAAGATTTCCGGGAGTAACGCCCGACACCATTTCAAGCTTGCCCTGAAAATAGCTCATAGCTCCCGGCTCCACCTTTACCGAGTCATTTGTGAGATAAATAGCCGCCTGACGCACCTTCATATTCTGCTTTTCCATAAAGTACATCATCTGAGAGGCATAGGGGTCTCTTCCGCCAAGCAGCTTCTGATACTCCATTATCTCTATCTTCATATTCTTGTTTACGCTGGAGTCGATTATCTTGATGTTCTCTCTGGTTCCCACAGCGTTATAGTTCATAAATTTACCCTCCTGTATTTAAACGTTTATTTATGATAAGCTTTCTTATAATATCAACGGGAATTACCGACAGCGCCATAATAATGACCACAGCCCATTCCATAAAATTCAGCCCATAGCACCCCAGCACCCTGCCGCCCAGATATGTCATAATCACCTGAACAGCGGTTATCAATCCCATAACTTTAAGAAAGCCCTTGTTCGCACCGATGTTGTCAAAAAGGTTTATCTTCTCCGTCCTTGCGTTAAATGCATTAAATACCGCCGCAAGGATAAAGAAGCTGAAATATCCCGTCAGAAGATACTCTGTGCCATTCCCCTCAAAGGAGCGGAAAAGACTGCCGATAAGTCCCGTTTCTTTAAGCGTTCCGCTTGACGTGTCAATGCCCGTAAGAAGCATTACCAGACTTAAAACAAACACCCACGCCGCCCCCGTGATTATCTCCGTTTTCATATAGGCGTTAAGGATAGGCTCCTTGCGGGATTTGGGCTTTTCACGCATATAACGTGAAAGAGCAGGCTCGCTGCCGAAAGCCAGCGCCGCAAGAGTGTCCATTACAAGGTTGACCCAAAGTATCTGAGTAATGGACAGGGGATTATCCAGCCCAAGCAAAGGAGCAATAAATGACACCGCCACCGCCGAAACGTTTATGGTAAGCTGAAAGATAATGAATTTACGGATAGAATTAAAAATTGTCCTGCCGTAAAGCACCGCCTTGTCAATGGAGCTGAAATTATCGTCAAGAATAACGATATCCGAGGCTTCCTTTGCAACCTCCGTGCCGCCGCCCATAGCAAAGCCCACGTCCGCCTTTTTAAGCGCAGGAGAGTCGTTAACTCCGTCCCCCGTCATACCCGCCACCAGGTCAAGCTCCTGTGCGATTCTCACAAGCCTTGATTTGTCCGAAGGCAGCGCCCTCGCAATGACCCTTATATCCGAAAGCCGCTTTTTCACCTCATCATCGGTCATCTCCGCAAGCTCACTTGAAGTAAGGGTAAGCTCGTTCTTCTCACCCGTCAGCAGTCCTGCTTCTTTGGCAATGGCAGAAGCTGTGTCTATGCGGTCGCCCGTTATCATAACCACCTGAACTCCCGCATTTCGGACTTCTTTGATAGCGGCGGCAGACTCGGGACGAACCTCGTCTCTTATGCCTAAAATACCCAAAAGGGTAAAATCCCCCTCGGGCAAAGCCTGACTTTCCTCGGAAAGGATCCCCTCGGATATAGCAAGAGCAATAACTCTTATAGCCCTCCCTGCAAGGATATCAATTTTCCCGTTAACGATACTGTCATCAAGGGGTATCTTTCTGCCCTCTCCGTCAATAAAATGAGTGCAGCGTGAGATAAGCTTTTCGGGAGCGCCCTTGATAAGCGTGCCCCGAAATCCGTCTCCCTCAACGGAAGAAGCCGAGTATTTGTTATCGCTGTTAAAGGGCAGTGTGCAAAGCTTTTTAAAACGGCTGTCGGAAGACGTCTCTCCGAGAAAGCTCAGAACTGCCCTCTCCGTGGCGTTTCCGCCCACCGCCTTTCCGCCGCTCATAACCGCAGTGGAATTTTCGGCAATGCACAGGGAAACAAGCCCCCCCAGCCTTTCGGGGATATCTCCAATACCCTTGTACTCGTTCCCCATTCCGTCAGCGAAAACCACCGCTTCAAGCTGTCCCTTGGTAATGGTGCCCGTCTTGTCGGAAAAGAGAATGTTAAGGCTGCCCGCAGTCTCAATGCCTGCAATTTTTCGTACAAGAACATTGTCCGCCAGCATTTTTCTCATATTCATAGCGGACACAATGGCTATCATAAGGGGAAGTCCCTCGGGAACAGCCATAACGATAATGATGACCGCTAAAATAAGAGCGTCTAAGAGGTCGGTGATTATTCCTGCCGCGCCTGCTGCGAAATATGCACCGAAGCTGCCTGCGGAAACTATCTTGTGGATAAGCAGCGCCGCCGCAATGGCAACACCGCCCATATATCCGAATTTAGAAATGCCCTCCGCAAGAGCGCCAAGCTTCACCTTTAAAGGCGACTCCCTGTCATCTTCCTGACGAAGCTCTCCCGCTATCTCGCCGTAAACTGTCCTGTCACCAACCACCTCTGCCGCCATAACAGCAGTGCCGGAGCAGACAACCGTTCCACGAAATACCCGATACGGGCAGAGCAGATCGGTCTTGTCCTCATCACCCTGCACATTTTCGTGACGGGGCGTTTTCCTTGCCTCTTTGGACTCGCCGTTTAAAACAGACTGGTCGGTTTTGATATCGCCCTCGAAAACAATGCCGTCCGCAGGTATCCTGTCGCCTGCGCCAAGCATAATAAAATCGCCGGTCACAATGTCGTCCGAGGGAATTTCCCGTATCTCCCCGTCTCTGTAGACCCTGCACAGAATTTTGGAAGCCTCCTCCTGCAAAGCACGGAAAGCGTTCTCGTTTCTGTACTCGGAAAAAGTGGAGACCAGCGTGGCAATGGCAATAGCTGCCGCAATGCCCACAGGCTCGTACCATTCCACCTCTGCGCTCACAAACCCCATAATGCTCAGAATGTAGATTATCACATTTATGAGCAGAGCGGCGGAGAGAATTTTTATCATCGGATCGCCGAAGTTTCCTTTCAGCTTGTCAAGAAAGCTTTCGCTTTCTGCTTCGGAGAGCCTGTTGCTCCCGAATTTCTCCCGTGACTCTAAAACTTCCTGCTCGGACAGACCTAATATTTTCATAGCTTTTTTCCTTTCGATCATTTTAACGGATAATGCACTCACATAATATTATGCACAATTTATATCGTGAAAACACACACATTATGTAAAATGCCCCCGCCAAAAAAGCAGGAATTCCCGATGGGACGGAAATCCCTGCTTCGCGTTACGGTTTGAGCGAAAGTAAAAAGCTTGTACAGATTATATCAGACGTTAACTCCGTACTGACGGCAGAGAGCGGCAAGGCCGCCGTTGAAGCCGCTGCCGATGGCGTTGAACTTCCATTCGCCGCCGTGTCTGTAAAGCTCGCCTACAACAACAGCAGTCTCGATGGAGAAATCCTCGCCCAGATCATATCTGATTATCTCGGAGCCTGTAACATCGTCCACAATTCTGATAAAGGAGTTTGAGACCTGACCGAAATTCTGTCTGCGCTCCTCAGCCTCGTAAATTGTAACGGTAAATGCAATTTTAGAAACTCCGGCAGGAACCTTTGAGAGGTCAACAAGTATCTGCTCGTCGTCGCCCTCGCCCTCACCTGTGAGGTTATCGCCCTGATGGATAACTGACTCGCTGTTGTGAGCAAGATTGCCGTAGAAAACGAAATCGCTGTCGGAAGCCACCTTTCCGTTTTCGCCCAGCAGGAACGCGCTGGCGTCCAGGTCGAAATCGGCGCCGTTGTCGTACTGGTTAACGTCCCAGCCGAGACCAACCATAATTTTTTTAAGACCGGGATTACCCTTTGTCAGATCGACCTTCTGACCCTTCTGTAAGCTTACAGGCATAACTAAACCTCCGTAATCTGTATCATTTTATTTTCTCGTGGGAATTTTTGCAATCTTTTAAAAAAATTCCCTTTACGATACTTTAATAATAACACTTTCTTCTTTTTCTGTCAACGTTTTTTTGTATAAAACGGCAATATTTTATTCTATTTTAATCTTTCTCTAATGCAGACTGATAAAAATATTCCCCCAAATGATTTTATCATTCGGCGTTATAGCAATATTGAGATACAAGCGTTTCAAATGCCAATGTAAATGTATAAGAAGCAATAATAACGAATTATTGACAAATCGGAAGCGGGTGACGACCCGCGGCGAGACGTTCTATAGTTTGTTTGGGCGGCAGACTGTCGGCTCGGTAACGGTACAAATAAGCTGCCCGATAAATCGAAATTTGGCGGGTGACGACCCGCGGCGAGACGTTCTGTAATTTATTCGAACATCAGACTGTCGGCTCGGTAACGATACAAATATACTGACCGATTTATCGGTCTGTTGCAAAACCTATCGGCACGGAGACAAATCAACCGTACCGCACAAATTCACAGCGCGACCTCGCCGCGGGGCGTCCCCCGCCGCCGCTGGTCATCACCCGCAAAATCGGGAGCTATAATTTTTTTTGCAATCGTATAAAGACGGTAAAATCGGCAAAAATAGCAAAAGAAGCAAAAAGCTTCCAAGCGTAAAAATGAAAGGATATGGTAATATGAAAAACTTTTTTAACGGCAAGCTTTCGGGAAAAAGCACGGCAGCGATAATCTGCTTCTGCCTTGCGGCGGTGGCAGCGCTGGGTATCTTCTCCTACAACAAAGCCTCCGAGGAGCTTGCGGGAGAGCTTACGGGTGTAAAGGACAGTACATCTCAGACAGAAACCGCAGCCGAGACAGAGCCTGCGGCAGAAGCTAACATTCCTGTGGAAAATGTGCCTATGGAGCCTGCCGAGCCTGCGGCAGCAGAGGAAACAATGATTTTGGAGCAGGACGCATTCGGAATGGAAAACGAAGCTTCACCCGCAGCGGAACCTGCATCGGGGAATTTTACCGGAGCGGCAGTCAGACCCGTAAACGGCGATATCCTGTCGGGCTACTCGGACGGCGAGCTTGTAAAATCCAAGACTCTCAGCGTGTGGAAAACCCACGACGGCATTGACATCGCCGCAGAAACGGGCTCAGCCGTAAAATCCGCCGCGTCGGGAGTAGTTACCGCCGTCACCGACGATCCTCTTATGGGCGTAACCGTTGTGATCGACCACGGCAGCGGCTATGAGGGCTATTACAGCAACCTTGCTTATGATGTAGCCGTTTCCGAGGGAGACACGGTCAGCGCAGGCACCGTTATCGGCGAGGTAGGCTCCACCGCAGAAGCGGAGATATCCGAGGAGCCCCATCTTCACTTCGGTGTAAAAAAGAACGGCTCCTGGGCGGATCCTGCCGATATGCTTTCGGGCGAAGGGTCATAAGTATACCGTCAAAAACTGCATAAAATCACAAAGCCGCTCCCGTCGTTCGATCCGACGGAAGCGGCAATATTATTGTGAAAAATCACCTGTCGCTAAGCTTAACATATCCCTTCTCCTTGCTTACGCTCTTGTAAGCGGGACGGATTATCCTCTTGCCTGTCATAGCCTCCTCGAAGCGGTGAGCGCACCAGCCTGCCATACGGGAGGTAGCAAACAAAGGCGTGTACAGGTCCTCTGGAATTCCCAGCATCTTGTAAACAAAGCCGCTGTACATATCCACATTGGCACACATATTCTTGTCGTTGCCCCTGACAGTTTTAAACAGCTCGGGAGTAAGGCGCTCAATGGTCTCAAGGAGCCTGTATTCAGGCTCAAACTCGCTGTCAATAGCCATCTTCTCCGCATTCTTCTTGAGGATAACGGCTCTGGGGTCGGAAAGGGTGTACACAGCGTGACCCATACCGTAAATAAGACCGCTGCCGTCTCCCGCTTCCTTTTTCAGAATTTTTGTAAGGAAATCGGCAACCTCTCCCTCGTTGTCCCAGTGCTGAACGTTCTCCATTACGCAGCGCTGCATCTCAAGCACCTTGTGGTTAGCGCCGCCGTGACGGGGACCTTTGAGTGAGCCGATAGCCGCAGAATAAGCCGCATAGGGGTCTGTGCCCGAAGATGTGAGCACACGGCAGGTAAAGGTGGAGTTGTTTCCGCCGCCGTGCTCTGCGTGGAGCATAAGCATAATGTCAAGCAGCTTTGCCTCCTCGTCGGTGTACTGCCTGTCGGGGCGGAGCAGGGAAAGGATAGTCTCCGCAGTGGACAGTCCGGGGATAAGGGGGTGCATAAACATTGTGCCGTGATTGTAATATCTCTGCTTTACATTGTAAGCGTCAACCATAATAACGGGCATTTTGGCGATAATGGATATAGCCGTATCAACCTCGTGCTTAGCACCCGTATCGTCGGGAATGTCATCATATGAATAAAGCGCCAGCACAGAACGGGACATCTTGTTCATAATGTTATTTGAGGGAGCCTTGAGTATCATATCCTCGAAAAAGCCGTCGGGCAGCTCTCTGTTTTCATCAAGGAGCCTGCCGAAATTCTCAAGCTCTGACTTATCGGGAAGCTTTCCCGCAAGAAGAAGATATGCAATTTCCTCATATCCGAAGCGGTTTTCCGCCACAACGTTCTCCACAAGATCGTTGATGTTATAGCCTCTGAACACAAGCTTTCCTTCATCGGGACACTTTTCGCCCTCGTTCAGCACATATCCGTGAACGTTGCATATGTTGGTAACACCTGCCATAACGCCCGAACCGTCGGGGTTTCTGAGTCCCCTTTTAACGCTGAATTTATCGTAATATTTAGGGTCGATCCTGTTGTTCTCCATGTAGGCAGCATAAAGCTTATCCATATTTTACCAGTCCTTTCAAAGGCATTAACAGCCATTATAGACAAAATGTGCAGCGGAAGCCGAATGACCCTCTGCACATCATTGTACAAATCCATTTTCCCGATGGGATATTACTCCTGAGGCAGCACGAACATATCATAGATAGCTCTTGTGGCAGTCTCGAAGTCCTCCTCCTCAACGCCGATGATGATGTTAAGCTCGGAGGAGCCCTGATCTATCATCTTCACATTGACTCTTGCGTGGGCAAGGGCGCTGAACAGTCTGCCTGCAGTACCCCTTGCCTTTCTCATACTCCGTCCCACAACGGCGATAAGAGCAAGATTATTTTCTATCTCAAGCTTGTCGGGGTGGCAGCGGAAGTTTATCTCGTCAATGATAGCCTTTTCCTTGCCGATAAGCGCCTCGGAATTTACCACAATGCTCATTGTGTCGATACCCGAAGGCATATGCTCGAAGCAGAGACCGTTTTTCTCAAGCACTCTGAGAACGTTTCTGCCGAAGCCCACCTCGGCGTTCATCATATCCTTTTCTATCTGGATAACGGAAAATCCCTTTTTACCCGCAATTCCCGTAATGGTGTACTTAGATGTCTCCGCAGTTTCGGCAACGATAAAGGTACCTCTGTCCTCGGGGTGGTTGGTGTTTTTGATGTTGATGGGGATACCTGCTTTTCTCACGGGGAATATAGCGTCCTCGTGAAGAACGCCTGCACCCATATAAGCAAGCTCTCTCAGCTCTCTGTAGGTAATGGTGGTAATGGGCTTGGGATTGTCTATAATTCTGGGGTCGCAGATAAGAAATCCGCTTACATCGGTCCAGTTCTCGTAGATAACGGCATTAACCGCATTGGCAACTATAGAGCCTGTAACGTCGGAACCGCCTCTTGAGAAGGTCTTGATGGTATCATTGGGCATTGAGCCGTAGAAGCCGGGGATAACTGCGTGACCGGAAGAAGCAAGCCTCGGAGCCAGCAGAGAACGGGTAGTCTCAAGGTCAAATGTGCCCTTTTCGTCAAAGCGGATATATCCCGCAGGGTCGATAAAATCAAAGCCTAAAAACTTTGCAAGAACGATGGAGTTCAGGTATTCTCCGCGGCTTGCGGCATAATCTCTGCCCGCACGGTGAGCGAAGGCGTTTTTGATGTTTGCAAACTCGTCGGCTAAGGAAAGCTTGATGCCAAGCTCATTTATAATAGAGTTGAAACGTTCTTCAATAGCTTCAAAAGCTTTGTCGAAGCTTTCTCCCTTAACGGCGAGATCGTAGCAGCCGTAAAGCATATCTGTGACCTTTGTATCGCCGCTGTGGCGCTTGCCGGGCGCGGAGGCTACCACAAATCTTCTTGCGGGGTCTGAAAGAACGATATCCGCAACCTTGCGGAACTGTCCCGCGTCGGCAAGAGAGCTTCCGCCGAACTTGACAACCTTGATGTTTTCCATAATACTATCTTCTCCATTTTATGAATATATATTAAGGGTCTCCCAAAAAGAAAAATCCCTTTATCGTATAATATTATTACATATAATATGCGACTATTACATTATATCCTATTTTTCCCCTTCGGTCAATTGCCATATAAGACAAATTTTTCTTCTCTGCTCCTTGTCCTTTTGGGGAATACTGCTGTATTTGTGAGACGGACACATTTCCGCATATCACCTTTAATCATTTGCCCATAAAAAAATATATTGACACGCCTTGAATTATGCGTTATAATAATATATAAGCATAGTTGTGCGTATTTATGCATTATCACTTTTATGCAATGAAATATGCATAAAAATAACATATATAAGGTGGAATGTTGGAAATCAAAGATTTTCAGCAAGAGTTTTGTTTTCGGTCTGCCAAACGAAAAACAAAGCTCTCCAAAGAAAGGAAATGGTATTTAAGAATGGGAATTTTAGACGGACTTTTCGGAAACTACAGCAAGAGAGAGCTTAAAAAAATCGACCCCATAAAGCAGAAGGTACTTGATCTTGACGAAGAATACACAAAGCTCAGCGAAAAAGAGCTGAAAGCAAAGACCCCCGAATTTAAGGAAAGGCTTGCCGGCGGCGAGACCCTTGACGATATTCTCCCCGAAGCTCTTGCCACCGTAAGAGAAGCGGCTTTCAGAGTTCTCGGCAAGAAGCCCTATCCCGTACAGATAATCGGTGCCATCGTTCTTCATCAGGGCAGAATTGCCGAGATGAGAACAGGTGAGGGTAAAACTCTCGTTGCCTGCTGTGCCTCCTATCTTAACGCTCTCGAGGGCAAGGGCGTTCACGTTGTAACGGTAAATGACTACCTTGCAAAATCCCAGTCGGAGGAAATGGGCAAGGTATACAGATACTTAGGGCTTACCATCGGCTGTATTCTCCACGACCTCTCCAATGACGAGCGCCGTGAAGCATATAACTGCGATATCACCTACGGTACAAACAACGAATTCGGCTTTGACTACCTCCGTGACAATATGGTCATCTACAAGAGCGAGAAGGTCCAGAGAGAGTTTAACTTTGCCATTGTGGACGAGGTGGACTCTATCCTTATCGATGAAGCGAGAACTCCTCTTATCATTTCGGGCAGAGGCGACAAGTCCACCGAGTGGTATACCCTTGCGGATAAATTCGCAAAGACATTAAAGCCTTTCGTAGTTGCGGAAATGGACACCAAGACCGACCAGGAGGAAATTGCCGAGGACTGCGACTACATCATTGACGAAAAGGCAAAGACCGCCACCATCACCCGTCAGGGCGTTAAGAAGGCGGAGAAATACTTTAACGTGGTAAACCTCTATGACGCAGAGAATTCCACCCTTCTCCACCACGTAAATCAGGCTCTCAAGGCAAACGGAGTTATGAAGAAGGATATCGACTACGTTGTAAATGACGGCGAGATCGTTATCGTTGACGAATTTACAGGCCGTCTTATGATGGGTCGCCGCTACAATGACGGTCTCCACCAGGCTATCGAGGCAAAGGAGGGCGTAAAGGTAGCCCACGAGTCCAAGACCCTTGCTTCAATTACATTCCAGAACTTCTTCCGTCTCTATCACAAGCTGTCGGGTATGACAGGTACGGCTATGACCGAGGAGGACGAGTTCAGAGAAATTTACAAGCTGGACGTTATCGAGATACCCACAAACCGTCCCATAAAGCGTATCGACCACCCCGATGTGGTATACAAGACCGAGCAGGCTAAGTTCAGAGCCGTTATCGACCGTATCGTTGAATGTCACGAAAAGGGTCAGCCTGTTCTTGTAGGTACAATTTCAATCGAAAAATCCGAGATACTTTCCAAAATGCTCTCCAAGAGGGGCATCAAGCATAATGTCTTAAACGCAAAGCAGCACGCAAAGGAAGCCGAGATAGTTGCACAGGCAGGTCAGCTGGGAGCAGTTACCATTGCTACCAATATGGCAGGCCGTGGTACGGATATCCTGCTTGGCGGTAACGCCGAATTCCTTGCAAAGGCTGATATGAAGCGTGCAGGTATGGAGGACGAGCTTATCAGCGAGGCTATAAGCTATGCCGACACCGATGACGAGGAAATTCTTGCGGCACGTGAGGAGTACAAGAAGCTCTATGCAAAGCACCAGGAGGAGATAAAGGGTCAGGCGGACAAGGTAAGAGCCGCAGGAGGTCTTTACATTCTGGGTACAGAGCGCCACGAGTCAAGACGTATCGACAATCAGCTCCGCGGACGTGCAGGCCGTCAGGGCGACGAGGGCGAAAGCTGCTTTTTCCTCTCCCTTGAGGACGATCTTATGAGACTGTTCGGCGGCGAGCGTCTCCAGATGATGATGACAAATATGAACATCGACGAGGATATGCCCATCGAGTCCAAAATGCTCTCAAAGGTAATAGAGTCCTCTCAGAAAAAGGTTGAGGGCAGAAACTTCGCTATCAGAAAGAATGTCCTGAACTACGACGACGTTATGTCCACCCAGAGAGCTATCATTTACGAGCAGAGAGCCAAGGTTTTAAACGGCGAAGATATCCACGAATATATCCAAAAGATGATAAAGGACTGGGTAGCCGACGGCGTAAACCTTTATATAATCGACAACACCGTACAGGACGAGTGGAACCTTACAGGACTTAGAGAGCATTTTGCAGGTCTCCTCACCACTCCCGACGATTTCCACTACACTCCCGAGGAACTGGGCAGCCTTACCAAGGAAAAGCTTGTGGATATGCTCACCGAAAGGGCTAATGCATACTACGAGAAGCGTGAAAAGGATATGGGCAGCGATATGCTCAGAGAGCTTGAGAGAGTTATCCTCCTCAAGGTAGTTGACCTCAAGTGGATGGCTCACATTGACGATATGGAGGAACTGAGAAGAGGTATCGGACTCAGAGCCTTCGGTCAGAAGAACCCCGTTGTCGAGTACCGCTACGAGGGCTTCGAGATGTTCGATGCAATGATCGAGTCTATCCGTGAGGACACTGTAAGACTGCTGTTCACCATTCAGGTAAAGAGCAACGAGGAGCCTAAGAGAGAAAGAGTTGCCGAGCCTATGGAAACTCAGGGCGACGGCAGCTACCAGAATGAACCCAGACGTGTCAAGAAGGTGGGCAGAAACGATCCCTGTCCCTGCGGCAGCGGCAAGAAATACAAGAACTGCTGCGGACGTGACCTCAAGTAAAAATATAAATTATAGGAAGGTAATATCAATGCTTATCAATGAAGCAAAAAACGAGCTTTTAAACCACATAATCCCCTTCTGGGACGCTCTCAGAGACGATGAATACGGCGGCTTTTACGGTCAGATGGACAACGACCTTAACCTTGACAAAAAGGGCGGCAAGGGCGTTATCCTCAATTCAAGAATACTCTGGTTCTACTCCTCCTGCTACCGCACCGTAGGAGGCGAAAAGAACCTTGACAATGCTAAACACGCATATGAGTTTCTCAGAGACAAGTGCGTTGACCGCAAAAACGGCGGCGTTTACTGGATGATGAACTACGACGGCACCGTTATGGACAGTATGAAGCACACCTATAATCAGGCATTTGCGATATATGCCCTGTCCACATATTACCTTGCCTGCAAGGATAAAGAAGCTCTCGACCTGGCTTTCGAGCTTTTCGAGACGGTTGAGAAAAAATGCACCGATGATGTGGCGTATATGGAAGCATTTGACATAAACTGGCAGCTTATCGAGAATGACGCTCTCAGCGAGAACGGTCTTATGGCGGACAAGACAATGAACACCGTCCTCCACCTTATCGAGGGCTACACCGTTCTCTTTGAAGCAAGCGGCGATGAAAGAGTCAAGGCAAGGCTCAAATTCCTCCTTGACATCAGCGAAAAGAAGATTTTCGACAGCCCGAATAATAAGCTTCTCGTGTTCTTCGACAGGGAGCTTAACGTTATCGGCGATATCCATTCCTATGGTCACGATATCGAGGCAAGCTGGCTCATTGACCGTGCCTGCGATGTTCTGGGCGAAAAGGAGTACATAGATAAATGGGCAGGAATTGATCTGCGCATTTCAAATAATATCCTTGATATCGCCTATGAGAACAACTCCCTCAACAACGAGCGCGACAAGACAGAGATTGACAAGAAGCGTGTATGGTGGGTTCAGGCAGAGTCCGTTGTGGGCTTTGTGAACGCGTATCAGCACAGCGGCGACAAGAAATTCCTTGATGCTGCGGCTAATATCTGGGGCTGGATAAGAGATGTTCAGGTGGACAAGCGCCCCGGCGGCGAATGGTGGGCTGAAGTCGATTATAACGGCAAGCCTATGCCAAAGTTCACAATGGTAAACGAGTGGAAATGCCCTTACCACAACGGCAGAATGTGCATTGAGCTTATTAACAGAGGTATTGACGCTTAAATTCAGCTTGAAAGGGGACAGCAACTATGCTGGTAAACGCTAACGAGGAAATTGTTAAACAGAGACTGCCCGAGCTTTTAAAGGAATACGACTGCTGCAAATGCGAAAAATGCGTATGCGATATGATGGCAATTGCCCTGAATAATATCAAGCCCGCATACGTAAATACTTCGGAGGGTATGCTGTTTAAAAGAATAAACAGTATGCTCCCCCAGAAAAATGCGGATATTGATATCGAGATACTCAAAGCGATAAACCTTGTCAGCGCCCACCCCAAGCATAGCGATGAAGCAATTTAAGCATAATTTTGTAATATCCTACAAACCTACTATGAATTTTTATAAGATGTTACAATATTGTCTTTATGCCTATTGACAAAATAAAATTCAGGTGATATACTGAATTTACAATTTAATAAAACTTTAAATCCTATGAACAAAAGCAAGTAGCATTTGTGACGGCATTACAGAGAGTCGGGCATTGGTGGAAGTCCGATATGAACAGCAGATGTGAATGGGTTTGTGAGGAGCAGGGTGAATTTCTATTTGGAATAGTAGCCTGAGCCGTATTTCCTGCGTAAAAGGAAAGGGTATTGATGCGAAATGCTGCGTACTTTTTATTTCTTGTCAGAAAAAGTACAGCATTATCGAATTTTCGGTAATGCTTTTTTATTAGACACCGATACCCGATGAGAGGCAATGGGTATTTTAAAAATCCATTGCAACTTGGGTGGCACCACGGCGGATAATGTAAATTATGTCTGTCGTCCCTTGATGATACACGTATGTGTATTGTGGGGACGGCAGACTTTTTTGTTGTTAAAGAAAGGAAGGTTCATTATGATGTATCCCGCACTTGAAGAGACAAAAGAATATTTAAAGACATACGGCACAGTACCTGTTTTTTACGAGCTGCTGACAGACAGCTTCACCCCCGTGAGAATGTTCGCGATACTCAAGGAAAATTACGAAAACTGCTTTATCCTTGAGTCGGTGGACAACTCAAACCGCTGGGGACGATATTCCTACATTGGTCTCGCTCCCAAGGCGGAGATACGTGTTAAGAACAAGCAGGCGGATATCATCTATTCCGACGGCAGAAAGGAAGTAAAGGACGCCTCCGACCCCGTAAAGCTTTTTTCGGAAATTATGGAGAAGTACAAATCTCCCAAGTTTATAAATTATCCCAAGCTTACAGGCGGTCTTATCGGATATTTCGGCTACGATATGGCGAGATATTACGAAAAGAAGCTGACAAATATCCCGAATGATGACCTTGATATGCCCGACGCAAATATGTTCATCTACAACGAGATAGTTGCCTACGACCACCTTTCAAACAGAGCGGTAATTATCCTCAATATGGATAAGGAAGCCATAGAGGAGCTTGCGGAAAAGTCGGGCGAAAGCTTTGACAAGGCGGCTGAGAAGATGTACGAAAACCTGGGTGACAGAGCCGAGAAGCTTGGTAAACTTCTTTGCAGATACGTTCCCGAGCCTGCTCCCAAGGTCCTCACTCCTGCGGAGATAACCGTTAAGTCAAACTACACCAAAGAGCAGTTCTGCGAAATGGTGGAAAAGTGCAGAGAGCATATCATTAGCGGCGATATCAGCCAGATAGTCATTTCCCAGCGGTTTGAAGCGGAAAATCCCCCCGACCCCTTCGATGTTTACAGAATGCTCCGCTCCACAAATCCCTCGCCCTATCTTTATTACTTTGACCACAAGGATTACTGCATAGCAGGCGCATCACCCGAAATGCTTGTCAGCGTTACGGACGGCGTGGTGCTCAACAAGCCCATTGCAGGCACATATCCCAGAGGTGCAACGGCAGACGAGGATATCGAATTTGAAAAGAAGCTGAAAAACGACCCCAAGGAAAGAGCCGAGCATACAATGCTTGTTGACTTAGGAAGAAACGATGTTGGCAGAGTCTGCGATCCCGGAACTGTAAAGGTAACGGAATTTATGAGAGTTGAGCGTTACTCAAAGGTAATGCACCTTGTTTCCGACGTTGAGGGACAGCTTGCAGAGGGCAAAACTCCCGTTGACGCACTTATGTCCGTCCTCCCCGCAGGAACGCTGTCGGGCGCACCAAAGGTAAAGGCTATGGAAATAATCGACAGCCTTGAGAACGTAAAGCGCGGACTTTACGGCGGCACAGTGGGATATATGGCATTCTCGGGAGATATCGACACCTGTATCGCCATAAGAACGGTGCTTTTCAGAAACGGCAAGGCATACGTCCAGGCAGGCGCAGGAATTGTATATGACAGTGTTCCCGAAAATGAGTATGAGGAAACTAAGCGTAAGGCTGCAGCGGTGCTTAACGCACTTAACGGAGCCGCACAGATGTGATATAGAAAGGATCTGCTACTATGATCGTAATGATAGATAACTACGACAGCTTCACCTATAACGTGTATCAGGCAATGGCAAGCCTTTACAATAATATCAAGGTTTTCAGAAATGACGAGATAACCATTGCCGAGATCGAAAAAATGAATCCCGAAGCGCTTGTGATTTCCCCCGGTCCCTCCTATCCGAAGGACGCAGGAATTTCCGTTGAAGCAATAAAGTATTTCGCAGGAAAGCTCCCCATTTTCGGCATTTGTCTCGGTCATCAGTCCATAGGCGAGGCATTCGGCGGAAATATCATCAGAGCAAAGGCTCCTATGCACGGCAAGGCTTCGGTAATCAAGATAGACAGCACCTGCCCCATTTTCTCGGGTCTCCCCGACAAGATAACCGCCGCAAGATATCATTCTCTCATAATCGAAAGGGAAACTCTCCCCGACTGCCTTAAAATAACCGCCGAGACCGAGGACGGCGAGATAATGGCTGTTGCCCATAAGGATTATCCCATTTACGGCGTGCAGTTCCACCCCGAATCAATTCTTGCGGAAATGGGCGTGAACATCATCTCCAATTTCCTCACACAGGTGGTGGGAGTCAAGACCACAGGCGCAGGAGTTTCCCCAATCCCTATGGAAAAGAGAAGCGCACTTAAAAAATACATAGCAAAAGCCGTTGACAGAACAGACCTCACCGAAGAAGAAGCCTTTGACGCTATGAACATCATTATGAGCGACGCCGCAACCCCCGCTCAGATATCCGCATTTCTCATAGATATGCGTATGAAGGGCGAGACTATCGAAGAAATAACAGGCTTTGCAAAAGGTATGAGAAGCAAGGCAGCTGTTATCGAGGGCTTCCGCTCAGCAATCGACATCGTGGGCACAGGCGGAGATATGGCGGGAACCTTCAATATCTCCACCACCTCCTCCTTTGTTATCGCCGCCGCAGGGATAAACGTGGCAAAGCACGGCAACAGAGCCGCTTCAAGCAAGAGCGGCGCAGCAGACTGCCTTGACGCTCTTGGCGTAAACATTAAGCTCTCCCCCGAAAATGCGGCTAAGTGTCTTGATAAAACAGGCATTGCATTCCTCTTTGCACAGGTTTTCCACGGTGCAATGAGATTTGTAGCTCCCGTCCGCAGGGAAATCGGCTGCCGCACCTTCTTCAATATCTTAGGTCCCCTCACAAACCCCGCCCTTGCCGATTATATCGTTCTGGGAATTTATGATGAAAAGCTCTCCGACCTTATGGCAAACGTTCTTATCAGACTTGGCATAAAGGGCGCAATGGTGGTAAACGGCAGCGACGGACTTGACGAGATAACAATGACAGGCGTTACCCACGTGTGCGAGGTAAAGAACGGCAAGATATCAAGCTATGATATCGACCCCCACGACTATGGTTTTGAATACTGCACACCCGACGACTTAAAGGGCGGCACACCCGAGGAAAACGCCCGGATAACCCTTGACATTTTAAGCGGAAAGGACAAAGGCGCTAAACGAAACACCGTTCTTCTTAACGCAGGCTGCGCAATTTACTGCGCAGGGGGCGCAAAGGATATCACAGAGGGCGTTAAAATTGCCGCTGAGATGATAGACAGCGGCAAGGCTCTTGCTAAGCTTAATGAAATGAAAAAATTTACCAACGAGGTTTGATATGATACTTGATGAAATTGCCGCAAAGAGGAAAGAACAGCTTGAAAGGGAAAAGGCGGCTGTCTCCCTCGATGAAATGAAAAAGAGAGCAGCAAATGCCGCATTTCCCGTTCACAGCTTCAAAAACGCAATTGCAGACGAGGGACTTTCGGTCATTACCGAGGTGAAGAAGGCTTCTCCCTCAAAGGGACTTATCCAGCCCGATTTTGACCCCGTAAAAATTGCCCGTGAATACGAAAAGGCAGGGGCAAAGGCAATATCCTGCCTCACCGAGGAGCATTATTTTCAGGGCTCGTCAAAGTACCTTGCGGATATCCGTAAAAATGTGAGCATTCCCCTTCTGAGAAAGGATTTTATATTTGACGAGTATCAGATATATGAAGCAAAGGCAATAGGCGCAGACGCAGTTCTGCTCATTGCCGCACTGCTCTCGGACGAGGAGTTTAAGCCATTGTATGACCTTGCTCATTCTCTGGGACTTGACGTTCTATGCGAGGCTCACGATGACGAGGAAGTGCTTAGACTTGTGAGAATGGGCTGCAACATAATCGGTGTGAACAACAGGAACCTTAAAACTTTTGAGGTGGATATCGAAAACACAAAGCGGCTTGCGGCACTTATCCCCGAAAACACCCTGCTTGTATGCGAAAGCGGTATCAAGACAAATGAGCATATGAAGTCCGCTCGAAGCTGGGGCGCAGACGGTGTGCTTATCGGTGAAACTCTTATGAGAAGCGGTCTGACGGGCATTTCCGAATGTATGAAGGCACTTCGGGAGGGCGTATGATAAAGCTTTGCGGAATAAGGCGGCGTGAGGACGTTATGATAGTAAACGAGTTTCTCCCCGAATATATCGGAATGATACTCAGCGAGGGCTTTCGCAGAACGGTGGATATGAACACCGCCGAAGAACTGTCGAAGCTTGTTGACAAGCGTATAAAAAAGGTAGGCGTGTTTGTAAACGAGCCTGCGGAAAATGTACGTTCAGCCGCAAGCAGGCTGGGGCTTGATGTTATACAGCTTCACGGTGACGAGGACGGGGAATATATCCGCTCCCTCTCGGTAAAATGCGAGATATGGAAAGCCGTAAGAGTCCGCTCCTCGGAGGATATACTTAGTGCCGAAAAGCTTGGCTGTGACCGCCTGCTTCTTGACAGCTTCGTAAAAAACGCCGTTGGCGGCACGGGAATTGTGGCAGACTGGGACATCATCAAAAACACCCACATCTCTCTCCCCTATTTCCTTGCGGGAGGGATAGGCGAGGATAATATGGCGGCGGCTCTTGAAATTTGCCCCAACATTGACCTTTCGGGCTCCGTTGAAACGGACGGGGTCAAGGACAGGGAAAAGGTTCGCAGGATAACAGAGCTTTACCACAGTACAACGCAGAAAGGAATACAGATATGAATAAGATAGGAAGATTTGGCGAATTCGGCGGACAGTACGTTCCCGAGACTGTAATGAACGCCGTTCACGAGCTTGAAGCAGCGTATGACAAATACAAGGACGACCCCGATTTCAAGGCGGAGCTTGCAGACCTTTACAGAAACTATGCAAACCGCCCCTCAATGCTCTACTTTGCAAAGCATATGACGGAGGATCTGGGCGGCGCAAAGGTGTACATCAAGCGAGAGGACTTAAATCACACAGGCGCACACAAGATAAATAACGTTCTCGGACAGATACTCCTTGCAAAGCGTATGGGCAAAAAGCGCATTATCGCAGAAACGGGAGCAGGTCAGCACGGCGTTGCCACCGCCACCGTATGCGCACTTATGGGACTTGAATGCTGCGTATATATGGGCGAGGAGGACACCAAAAGGCAGTCCCTCAATGTTTACAGAATGGAGCTTTTAGGTGCAAAGGTGGTTCCCGTAAGCAGCGGCACCTGCACCCTCAAGGACGCAATAAATGAGGCAATGCGTGACTGGTGTACAAATATTGAGACTACATTCTACTGCATAGGCTCTGTAATGGGTCCCCACCCCTACCCCGAAATGGTAAGAGATTTTCAGAAAATTGTGGGCGAGGAGATAAAGGCAGAGCTTATGGAGCGTGAGGGAAAGCTTCCCGACTGCGTAGTTGCCTGCGTAGGCGGTGGCTCCAATGCAATGGGCGCATTCTATGACTTTATCCCCGACACATCTGTAAGGCTCGTTGGCGCAGAAGCGGCAGGCAGAGGAATAAACACCGCCGACACCGCCGCAACTCTCTCCTGTGGCAGCGTGGGAATTTTCCACGGAATGAAGTCAATGTTTTTGCAGGATAAATTCGGTCAGATAGCACCCGTTTACTCCATTTCCGCAGGTCTTGACTACCCCGGCATAGGTCCCGAGCACGCAAATCTCTGGAAAACGGGCAGAGCGGAATATGTTCCCGTTACCGATGAAGAGGCTGTATGCGCATTTGAATATCTCTCGAAAATTGAGGGCATTATCCCCGCCATCGAGTCTGCACACGCAGTTTCGGCGGCAATGAAGATAGCTCCCACAATGGGCAAGGATCAGATAATCGTCATCAACCTCTCGGGCAGAGGAGACAAGGACGTTTACTCCGTTGCACGCTACAGAGGTCATAACATCGAAAACTCATAATCTCCAAAAGAAAGGCAGGTCATAACAATGAACCGTATAGATAAATGCTTCGGGGAGCTTAAGGCTCAGGGAAAAAAGGCTCTTGTGACCTTTATCACCGCAGGCGACCCCGATATGGACACCACCGTAAAGACCGCTCTTGAAATGTTTGACAAGGGCGCAGATATAATCGAGCTGGGTGTTCCCTTCTCCGACCCCATTGCCGAGGGCGTTACCATTCAGAAGTCCTCTCTCCGCTCCCTGAAGGGCGGCACCACCCTTGACAGGATATTCGCCGCTGTGGACGAGATACGCAAAGAGACCGACAAGCCCCTTATCCTTATGATGTATCTGAACACTATTTTCGTGTACGGCACCGAAAAATTCTTCTCCCTGTGCAAGGAAAAGGGCGTTGACGGCGTAATTGTTCCCGATATGCCTTATGAGGAGAGGGAGGAAATTCTGCCTGCAGCGCAGAAATACGGTGTGCATAACATCAACCTCGTGTCCCCCGCTTCTCACGACAGAATAAAGCGAATTGCCGCAGATTCCGAGGGATTTTTATACTGCGTTTCCTCCAACGGCGTAACAGGCGTCCGCTCCGAGTTCAAAACGGATTTTGACGAATTTTTCGGACTGATAAAGGAAACCGCAAAATGCCCCTGCTGCGTGGGATTCGGCATTTCAAGCCCCGAGCAGGCAAAAAAAATGTCCGCCTACTGCGACGGAGTTATCGTGGGCAGCGCCATTGTGCGGATAATGGAGGCAAACGGCGTAAATTCACCCGCGGCTGTGGGCGAATTTGTAAAGAGTCTCAAAAATGCTATGGAATAATACATAAACAAAATGCCCCGGACAGCGTTAATTCAAAACCGCAGTCCGGGGTTTTTCTTAGCTGATATCAGCCCTTATCCGCATAAAAGCCTTCATCGGAAAGTCTTTTTTCAAACTCGTCCTTGGGAAGAGGACGGTCGAAGAGGAAGCCCTGAGCCATACTGCAATGAGTGTCGCGCAGGAACTCTGCCTGTGCGTGGGTCTCAACGCCCTCGGAAACAGCCTCCATATTCAGCTCGTTAACCATATTAACAATGTTCTTGACAACTATCCTGTCGGTGGAAATGCCGCCGTCAGCGTCGTTTATGTTGGTGAAGAAGGACTTGTCAAGCTTGATAACGTCCACATCAAGATCTTTTAAAAGATTAAGGGAGGAATAACCCGTTCCGAAATCGTCAATGGAGGTGGCAACGCCGTTTTCCTTCATTCTGTCCACAAAAACGCTCATAGCGGTGAAATCCTCGGCGCCTGTCATTTCCGTAAGCTCAACTTCGATATAGCTGCCGTCTATGCCGTATTTTCTAATTATGCCCAAGATCTGGTCGGCAAGCCGCTGATTGTGAAGATGCCGCTTGGAGAAATTCACCGATACCCTTACAGGGTCAAGTCCCATTTCAAGCCACCGCTTTATATCGGCGCAAACCGCTTCAAAAACGTAGAAATCAAGTCTGCATATGCTGCCCTCGGTCTCGAGAACGGGGATAAAGTCCATGGGAGGAACGATCTTGCCGTCCCTTATCCATCTGCAAAGAGCCTCACAGCCGCAGAGCTTATTGTCCGAAAGCCGCACCTTGGGCTGATAATAGACCACAAATTCGCCGTTATCCAGAGCCGTGGGGAACAGTGTGGAAATTTTCTTTTTGTGGATAGCTTCTTCCAGATGCAGCGGCGAAAAGAACACCACGTCCTTGCGCTCGTCGCCTCTTGCGGCGTTAAATGCAATGGAGGACTTGTTCATAATATCCCCCATCGTATCGGTTTCCACAGCCTCGTATATGCCCATACGCAGTCTAAGATTGTAAAGCTGTCTCATATCGCCCTCGCCCATCTCAAAGGAAAGAGCGTCCGCAAAGGCACGAAGGTCGGTTATCCTGCCCTTTTTGATAAGAAGTACAAAATTATCTCCGCCCAGCCTTGCAAATTTGCCATCGTCCTTTACAAATCTGTCCATAGCCTGGGAAAATTTTCTCAGCAGCACGTCGCCCTGTCTGCTTCCGAAAAGCTGATTTACATATTTGAAATTCTTGATATTGATAAAAGCAGCGGCATAATTCACAAGCTGGTGCCTTGCAACAAGCATACCGCCGTATCTCATAAAGCCCTCGGTGTTGCATATCCCCGTCATACGGTCGGTGTACAGGCTTTTTTCCATAAGGGACATAACTCTGGCTCTGCCGCTGATAATGTAGCAGCTTTTGATAAGCACAGCTATCATTGACTTTTCGCTGATGTTCCATTTTTCTCCCTTGACAGGCAAAAAGGATATGCAGACAACACCGCCCTCTTTGGTGGTAAACTGCTTTTCCACTCCGTCCTCTTCAAACCCTTTGGAACTAAGGTAAAATTCTCCGTACTTGTGAACGCCCTCAGGCTCTAATTCGCTGGGGGGAGCGTCTAAGGACAAAGTGACCTTTCCCAGTTTGATTTTCTCAGCCGCAGCCTCTGCCGCTACGGTTATATTGTCCATTGCATTGTCAATATTATCAACATTTTCGTTTATCTTCTCAAAGAATTTCAGGACTCCGCCGCAGAAAGCACAGTTTTCCATTTCAATTTTCCCTTCTGTTAATTCATTATGATCCGCCCGAGAAATCTGCTATTTTGTCAAAGTATACCACATTATAAAAACGTTGTCAATTGACAATTTGCTTAATTTTGTCATACTTTATCAAATAATATCAGCGCATAATGCGGTATCATAGATATCAGACCCGAACGGGATTGCGTCCGGGTCTGAAAAAAACCGAATTATTCTTCCCCTGCAAGCTCCTTATAAAGACCGATGTACAGCTTTGCGGAATTGTCCCAGCTGAAATCATTTTTCATAGTCTCGCTGACTATCTTTGCCCAGGCTTCCTTGTCCTGATAATAGTCGCAGGCTCTGTTTACGGCATTAAGCATATCGTGAGCATTATAGGTCTTGAATGTAAAGCCGTTGCCGTTCTCGCCCCCCGCGTCTCTAACGCTGTCTCTGAGACCGCCCGTTTCTCTTACGATGGGCAGAGTGCCGTAGCGCATAGATATCATCTGCGCCAGACCGCAGGGCTCGCTCTGGGAGGGCATAAGGAACATATCCGCGCCTGCATATATCTTCCTTGCGAGCTCGGGAACAAAGCCCAGTGTAACGCTTACCTTGTCGGGATATCTCCACGCCATTTCCTTAAAGAAATCCTCGTATATCTTCTCCCCTGCGCCCAGCACCGCAAATTTGCAGCCCAGACTCAGCATTTCCTCAAACACATACTTGATAAGGTCAATGCCCTTATGTGACACAAATCTTGTTATAATTCCGATAAGAGGCTCGTCACCGGAAGCCAGCTTTAACGACTTCATAAGCTCAGCCTTGCACTTAGCCTTGCCCGAGATATCCTCTGCGGAAAAATGTGCGGGAAGAAGAGGGTCGTGTTCGGGGTCGTATAGGGTGGTGTCAATGCCGTTTAAGAAACCGCAGAGCTTGTACTGCTTGTTGGTGAGCGCCCTGTCAAGACCGTGGGAATACCAGGGGTCGAGTATCTCCCAGGCATAGCTGGGGGAAACGGTGGTTATCTTGTCGGCAGTCTCAAAGGCAGCCTTCATAAGGTTTACCGCGCCGTCATACTCAAGAAGCTTGGCGTGGTACATCGGTATGCCCATAATATCGTTGATAACGTCCATACCGTACCGTCCCTGATACTGAATGTTGTGAATGGTGAAAACAGTCTTGATGTCCTCATAGCCATACTGGAATTTGTAGTAGGTCTGATAATAAACAGGGATAAGGGCGGTCTGCCAGTCGTTGCAGTTTATTATCTGAGGCTTCCAGTCTATCTGCTTGATAAGCTCCAGCACCGCGCGGGAGAGGAAAACAAATCTCTCGCAGTCATCGTAGAAGCCGTAAAGACCGTCTCTTGCGTAGTAATACTCGTTATCGAGGAGGTAGTAGGTAACGCCGTTAGCCTTGCCCTCGAAAACGCCGCAGTACTGTTTTCTCCAGCCAACATCAACGGTGAAGTTTTTAACGAATTTAAGCTTTTCCCTCAGTTCGGGCTTAACGCTTTTGTATAAGGGCAGGACTACACGACAGTCGTGACCCGCATTGCAAAGAGCCGCAGGCAGTGAGCCGGCAACATCTGCAAGCCCCCCCGAAGCGGCGTAGGGAAGCGCTTCGGAAGCTGTGTAAAGTATTCTCATATATATTCAAATCCTTTCTCTCGGAAGGTATTATTGCCGTAAATCAGATGCTTTCAAAAAATCTTTCTCTCAGAAAAACCGAGCCTGCGGGAACTAAGCCGCAGGCTCGACGTCATACTTTGATATCAAGCCTGTTTTGGCTTTTGCTTCAAAATCAGATCTCTGCGCCCTTGCCGATGTAGATGGGGTAATTTGCAGAACCTGTGAGTATCTTCTGGTCGGAAATTTTCACTACCTTGTCGGTGATAACGCAGCTTATGCTGCAGTTTTTGCCGATAACGCTGTCCTGCATAATGATGGAGTCCTTGACAACAGCGCCCTTTGCCACCTTTGCTCCTCTGAACAGAATGGAGTTCTCAACAGTTCCCTCGATAATGCAGCCGTCAGCGATAAGGGAATTCTTGACCTTTGCGCCGATAGCGAATTTTGCGGGAGGATTATCGCGTATCTTGGTGTAAACGGGAGCGTTGTCGGGGAAGAGTGCCTTTCTGTTGCCGGAGTCAAGAAGAGCCATATTTGCGTCATAGTAGCTCTTGATGGAGGTTATCTTGGAGAAATATCCCTCGTGCTTGTAGGTCATTATCTTGTAGCGGCTGCACTGAGCCTGGAGAATGCTCTTTGCAAAGCTGTAGATACCCTTAGCGGCACCGTCGGTTATCATACTCATAAGCAGGGGCTTGGAGATGATGTAGGTGTTAAGGGAGATATTGCACTCGCCGCTTATCTCGGGATTGATGAGGACATTGTTGATGCGTCCCTCCGAGTCAATGCCGAAAACGTTGGTGTGAGCCGCAGCGTCAAGGTCGAGGTTGGACTTTGCGTAAACAGCGGTGATATCTGCGCCGCTCTTGACGTGAGCGTCATAAAGCTTGTTGTAGTCAAGGCTTGTTACAACGTCGCAGTCGGACATAATAACATAGTCTGCATCGGAATGACGGATAAAATCGGTAATTCCGTACAGAGCCTCAAGTCTGCCTCTGTACATACCGCTGGTCAGGTTCGAGAAAGGAGGCAGCAGATGAAGTCCGCCGTTCTTTCTTGCCATATCCCACTCTCTGCCCGAGCCTAAGTGGTCAAGGAGGGACTGATAGTTGGACTTTGTTACAACGCCCACCTCGTCAATGCCCGAATTTGCCATATTGGAGAGGGTGAAGTCGATAAGTCTGTATCTGCCGCCGAACATAACCGAGCCCATTGTTCTCTGACGGGTAAGCTCGGGAACTACGTCCTCGTGCATATTGGCGAAAATTACGCCCAGTATCTTTTTATTTAAGCTCATTGTATATTAACCTTCCTTCCGTGAAAGCTCTTACTTCTTCTTGATATCGGGAACCATCTGCTTGGGACCAACAACCTGACCCTCGGCAATGGTGATCTTGTTTCCGATTACCGCAATGCCCCAGTCGTCGCGGTTTTCAACTGTTTCGGGACGTGCGCCTACGTGAGCGCCCTTTTCTATGATGCTGTTCTCACCGACAATAGCATATTCCACAACTGCGCCCTCCTTGATGACGGTGCCGGGCATAATGATGGAGTCGGTAACGGTTGCGCCCTTTTCAATTGTAACGCCCTCGTAGATAACGGAGAAGTCAATATTTCCGTCAATGTTGCAGCCCTCTGCGATCATAGAGTTCTCAACATTTGCATTGTCGCCTATGTACTGAGGAGGAAGAACGGGGTTTCTGGAATACATCTTCCAGTCGGGGTCGTAAAGGTCAATGGGGATATTGGGGTTAAGAAGGTCCATATTAGCTTCCCAGAGGGAGTCGAGAGTTCCAACGTCCTTCCAGTAGCCGTCAAAGGTCCAGGCAACAAGCTTTTCGCCTGCGTTCATCATATTGGGAATGATAGCCTTTCCGAAATCCTTATCCTCGTCGGGGTTGTTCTCGTTGTCGATGAGGTACTGTCTCAGCTTGCTCCAGGTGAATATGTAGATACCCATTGAAGCAAGGGTGGAGCGGGGGTTCTTGGGCTTTTCCTCAAAGTCAACGATATTGCCCTCGTCGTCAGTTATCATAATGCCGAAGCGGGAAGCCTCCTCCATAGGAACATCGAGAACTGCGATAGTTGCAGCAGCGTTCTTCTCCTTGTGGTAGCTGAGCATTACGTTGTAATCCATCTTGTAGATGTGGTCGCCTGAGAGAACTACCACATAATCGGGATTGTAGCGGTCAACGAAAGCGATGTTCTGGTAAATGGCATTTGCGGTGCCCTTGTACCACTCTGCGCCCAGAGCGGTCTGATAAGGAGGCAGGCAGTGAGCGCCGCCATACTGCTTATCAAGGTCCCAGGGCTGACCGTTGCCGATATAATCGTTGAGCACCAGTGGCTGATACTGAGTGAGAACGCCCACGGTGTCAATACCCGAGTTTACGCAGTTGGAGAGGGGGAAGTCGATTATCCTGTATTTTCCTCCGTAGGGAACGGCAGGCTTTGCCATATCCTGAGTAAGAGCATACAAACGGCTGCCCTGTCCGCCTGCCAAAAGCATTGCGACGCATTCTTTTTTCGTGTACATCTTTAAAATCCTTCCTTTCGGTATTATGCGGAATTACTCCGCTGATTTATCGTTCTTGGGTCTGCGGCCCCGCTTCTTTGGAGCCTCTTCGGGAGACTTTTCCGTTTTCTTTGCGGAAGTCTGCTTCTTTGCCGCCGAAGCCTTTGCTGAGGTTTTCTTCGTGGTCTTTGCGGTCTTCTTAGAAGCTGTTTCCTTAACTGCGGCAGTCTCGGTAACGTCTATCTTCTCGCCTGTCTTTTTCCTGCGTGTCTTGGGGGGAACATACTTGAAGAACATTGCGGACAGTCCGGGAATGGTAAGGCTTATGGAATAATCGCAGCCGTGCATTGAATATTCCTTTGCCTTTATCTTACCGTTGTCCACCTCTCCGCTGCCGCCGTATTTAACGTCGTCGGTGGAGAATATCTGCTCGTATGTACCCTCGTAGGGAACACCTATCTTGTAATCGCTCCTCTTGACGGGAACGAAGTTGCAGACAACGATTATCTCGGCAGGCTTCTCGGGGTCGGAATTGTCAATTCGCCTGAAAGATATCACGCTCTGAGTGTAATCATCGGCGCATATCCATTTGAAGCCGTCCCAGGAGTCGTCGTCGTGCCAGAAGGCGGGGGTATTCTTATAGAGATTGTTTAGATCTCTGTAGAAATCGTTCATTTTGCGGTGAGTCTCGAAGCCGAGAAGCATCCAGTCAAGCTCCTTCTCGTAATTCCATTCGATGACCTGTGCAAAGTCGTTGCCCATAAAGTTCAGCTTTTTGCCGGGGTGAGCTATCATATATGACGCAAAGGCTCTCTGGCTTGCAAATTTGCCCTCCATAGTGCCGCTGCTCATTTTGTTAAAAAGCGAAGCCTTTCCGTGTACCACCTCGTCGTGGGAGATGGGAAGAACGAAATTCTCGCTGAAGGCATAGAAGAAGGAGAATGTGAGCTTGCCGTGGTCGCCCGCTCTGTAGATGGGGTCGGTGCGCATATAGGAAAGGGTGTCATTCATCCAGCCCATATTCCACTTGAAGTTAAAGCCAAGTCCTCCAACGTCGGCAGGCTTTGTTACCATAGGCCATGCGGTGGACTCCTCTGCTATCATCAGCACGTCGGGATTTCTGGAAAATACGGTGGTATTGAGCTTCTGCAAAAATTCGATAGCCTCAAGGTTTTCGTGACCGCCGTTCTTGTTGGGTCTCCACTCCCGTCTGTCATAGTCAAGGTAGAGCATAGAAGCAACAGCGTCAACTCTAAGACCGTCCACGTGGAATTTCTCTATCCAGTAAACGGCGTTTGAGATAAGGAAGCTTCTTACTTCTCCCTTGCCGTAGTCGAACACTCTGGTTCCCCAGGCAGCGTGCTCCTTTTTGAGGGGGTCTGCGTACTCGTAGCAGCAGTCTCCGTCAAACTCGAAGAGACCTGCGGAGTCCTTGGGGAAATGGGCGGGAACCCAGTCAAGGATAACGCCTATGCCGTTCTGATGGAAAATGTCTATCATCTGCATAAACTGCTCGGGAGTGCCGTAGCGTGAGGTGGGAGCGTAGTAGCCGATGACCTGATAACCCCATGAGCCGTCATAGGGATACTCCGCAAGAGGCATAAGCTCAATGTGAGTGTAGCCCATATCCTTTAAATAATCCGACATTTCGTGACCGAATTTCACGTAATCGAAGGGAGAGCCGTCCTCATACTGCTTCCAGGAGCCCAGGTGAGCCTCGTAGATGTTCATGGGGCTTTTGTAGATGTTGGTCTTTTTCTTGTACTCGTACCACTTCTGGTCGTGCCACTCATAGCCGTCGATATCGAAATATTTTGTGGCGGTGTTGGGGCGAAGCTCCATATGCGCGCCGTAGGGGTCTGCCTTGTCCACAACGCTCATATGAGAGGTCTCAACGCTGTATTTGTATGCAAAATACTGCTCCACGCCTTCAATGAATATTTCCCATACCGTAGGGTCGTCCAGACGGTACATAGGATTTTTCCGCCTGTCCCAGTTGTTGAAGTCGCCCACCAGGGATACGGACTTGGCATTTGGTGCCCAAACACGGAAATAAACGCCTTCCCTGCCGTCCTTCACACCCTTGTGAGCGCCGAAGAAATTGAATGCCTCGCAGTTGCTGCCCTCGTGGAAAACAAAGAGCGGGAAATCATAATCTCCGATAGAGGAATTTTTCTTATTTTCACTCATAATAACAGATATATCCACCTTTCAAATCATATAAAATACGGACTGTTTTTCCTGTATTTCAGACAGCTCCGCTTATCTTACTAATATTTTAACAGATTATGCATTAGATTACAAGAGGTGTTGTAAAAGTTTTACAAATCTCACTTATTTCTCACATACCCTTTGTGCAATATAACAACAGATTTCTATGGTTTAGGAAATGAAATTGTAAATTTTTGGTGAATAAAACGATTTAGTCAAATTCAAGCGGGATATAATCTGAAAACGGCGGCAGTTCTGTCGTCGGGTCTGTCCCCCTCAGTTTCCTCCGCAGCCGCCATTATCCTGCCGCACATCTGACCGCAGGTAAGCCCCTCGTTTTCAAGCACGGCGGCAACGGCGGCGCTTGTGATATCAATGCCGTCGGTAGTCATAAGCACACGGGAGCTTGCGTTCAGGATAATTCTCTCCTCGGTGACGGAAAGACCGTTTATTATCCCCACAGGAGCGGAACTGTCGCTGTAAATGCTCATTACGGGGCTTTCCCCCTCCTCACGGGTAAATACGGCGGTGGGAGCCGCTCCCATTTTGATTAGCCTGCCCTCCCCCGTATAGAGGTCGGCGGCGAAGATATCAACGGTGGTGAAGATCTCCTCAGAGGAGGCGGCGGTCATTATGACATTGAGCATTTTGACGGCGTTTTTCCTGCCTATGCCCCCGGTTATCATTCTGCGGAGAAGATTTACGGCAAGAGTGCTTCTTGTGCCAGCCCTGCCGCCCCTGCCCATACCGTCGGACAGGATTATGTAGTAATTTCCCAGACCGTCCTCAAAGCAGATGTGGCTGTCGCCGCAGGAAGAGCCCTCCGCCGCCTCTGCCTCTATCTCACAGTCGGGGACATATCTGCCTTCCTGCCGCCATCTTATACGGCAGAGACGGTCATTTTCACCGCCGCAGAGCATTGTGACGGGTCTTGCAAGCCTTACTCCCAGAAGTGCCCCGAGGCGGTCGGAAATGCCGCTGAGATGAATATCCCGAAAGTCCTGAGACGCAGAGATAAAGGCTTCAGCAAAGGGTCTGCGCTCCCCGTCAAAGGCTATCTGAGCCGAGCGGACGGCAAAGCCCTCCTCCTCAAGAAGCCTTTTCAGAAATTTGGAAAGCTCTGTATCGGGGCGAAGCTCCCCGCCGCTCCCCGAAAGCTCCCATATCATTCCGCAGGAGGCGGAAAGCTGCTCGGAAGCCCCCTCTAAAAATCTCCGCAGGTACGCCGATCTGCGGCGGGATATTCTTTCCGCTCCCGCAGCTTTGCAGAAGCCGTCAGCGATCTGATCCTTTTTCGGGCAGCCCTCGAAGCCCGTCGGCAGCTCCTTTGCAGTAATTCTGCCCGTTTTTTCCGCAATGCTCTGAGCGGCTTTGAAGCAGCCTTCGATACCGTCAGGCGAAATGCTGCCGCAAGCCGCACTGCACCTGCGCTGCGTGCAAATACTGCCGCAAACGTCCCTCTTGACATTCTCATAAGGCTCTTTGCCGCAGTCCTCCGAGCGTCGCATAAAAAGCTCCGCAGCCATCTGAACATCTTCGCCCACCTCCTCAAGCACCTTTGCCGCAAACATAAGCTTGTCCGAACGGATATCCGCCCTTTCCTCCGAAGCAAAAATGCCGTTTAATTTCGGCAGATAAAGCCCCTCGGGGATAAGGCAGTACAGCGCCGCCGCAATGCCCATATCCGCAATAAATCCCGGAGTTCCCGAGGGCATACCCGCAGCCGCGGTGATACCGAACGCCGAAAGGATAAAGGCGGCATTCACGGCGTATTTTCCCTTAGACGTGTACATTCCCGTAACAAGCCCCGCAAAGGCGAGCATTGCTCCGCTCCGCCCGAGAGACTGCTCCGAAAGGAGAAACGCTCCTGCGGACAGTATGCCCACAGCCGCTCCCCCCGACTTTCCGAATTTTCTTGCGGCGGCGGCGGTGCATAAGCCTGCGGCTATCCTGCCCGGATTTAAAAACTCGTTATGATGGGTGCAGAGGGCGCATATGAGAAGCATATATGTAATTCCCATTGCCGCCGCCCGAAAGTCGGTACTTCCATTGCTGCCCTCGGAGTAAAAGCCCGTTTTAACCGTCCGCACCGTTTCGCAGAGACAGTATGCCGCTCCGAAGCACATCACCGCCCTGAAAAACACCGCCAGAAACATTACCCAGTCGCCGCCGTTTCCTGCGCTTACCGCTGCCGAGCTTATAAAATACGCCGCTCCTGCCGCAAGAGAGCGGGTCAGTGCAGAGCATTTCCTGCCGAACAGCTTTATAAACAGCGCCGTCACCGCCGACGCCGACAGCTCTGCGATATGGCTCCAGAGACTTCCTGCCGCCGCCCACGCCCCGAACATTCCGAACACCGCCGCCGCGGCGCAGAGAGGACTTCCCGCCGCAGCAAGAGAGGCTCCGAAGGGAGATGTTCCGCCGCCTATGCGCATATCCGCAATGATAAAGCCTGCCATCGCCCAGACTGCCGCCGCAGCTGCCGTTTTCCTGCCCCGGTTCTTTACCGAAGCATTTTCTGCCAAGCGAAGCGCCGCCTCCCCCGTTTTTTCCGCTTTTGTCACCATACTTTTTCTCTTCCTTTCTTTTTCACGGGATATATATTCCGATTATACGCCTGTCTCAGGGCGAAAAAGGTCATACGGGCGCAATAAATCTAATTTGCCACTTAGAGGAAAATGGGGATATATCACGAAAGCGCTCATATCGGGAATTTATTTTCCGAAGCCCGTCGGCGCAGGTCGGGAAATTGTACGGCAGATGACAAATTCATTTTTTCTTGACAAAAAAGGGGAATCGTATTATAATCAGATTAAAATGGGAAATCAGACGAAATTTCGGAAATTATGGGGGACTTTACATTATGAGAATCAGAAATCATCGCTGGATAAATGCCATAATCATTTTTGCTGTAATGCTCTGTATGGGTGCAGGGGGCATTATAACCGCCTCGGAACAGCAGCAGCAGATAAACAGGGGGCTTGACGATTTTAATTATCTTTCGGACAGCGAGTTTTACAAGGGCAAATTTGTGGAGGGATATGTTTTCGAGGTCTACGGCGAATTTGCATATGAAGAAAGCTACAGGGAAACTTTGGGTGTAAAGAGCAATTCCCACGTGACCTCCCATTATTATCTCATTCCCCTTACGGGCAGCTTTGACTCGGAAATGCCAAAGTTTATTGCTCTTGAGATAAAAACGGCGGCAGGAGTCAAAAATGCCGAGCTTCTTATGGAGCAGACCTGGAATTATCAGGACACAGGCGAGGAGCCCGATGTATGGAACGAGTTTCCCATACAGGGAAGCGTTTCAAGGCTTGACGGGGAGATTGAGGATTATCTTTACGACTGGCTCACAAACGGCGGCACCGACGGCACAAGGGCGGATTATGAAGATATGATATGCCCCTATGTAATAACCGAGGTTGCGGCAGGGGCTGTGGACAGGGGTATGAATTTCAGCGTTACCATCACCCTTATAGGTCTTGCAGGTATCGGCGTTATGATATTCCTTTATATCAGAACACGCCGAAACGAGACCATTCAGGCAGACACCCGGCCATATACAGCTTACACTCCCGTTAACGGCAATGCTGCTCAGACGGGCAGCTTCGGAAACACCTCCGCTTCGGGCAGCGTTTCCTCTCCTGCGGACGGCGGCGAGTCGGCACGGCTTATGGAGGAAATGAGCAGGCTAAAACAGCCCACCGACGCAGATGAATTTTTCGGCAGTCCCCTGCGCTGTGAGGAGCAGAATGGCACAGATATTTCCCGCGGGGATAAATAAATCTTTATATACCATCTTGAACTTTATCCGCAAATGATGTATAATACATAGTAGATGTAAAAATTTATGCCGAAAGGAACGGACAAATGAACATTGTAAACAAGGTTACGGTCACGATCTGCGGAAAGGAATACAATCTCCAGACGGACGAGACCCCCGATTATCTCATTTTCCTTGCAAAGCGTGTGGACAAGGAAATTGGCGACTTGGTAAAGGCTAAGCCCAATTTCGGCGTACAGAACGCCGCCGTATTCGTTGCCCTCACCTCTCTTGACGAGGCGCAGAAGGCTGCGGACAGCATCGAGAACGTCCGCACTCAGATCAAATCCTATGTGGAAGAGACTGCAAAGGCACGGAAAGAAAAGGAAAAGCTTGCGGACAAAAACAAAGCTCTCGAGGAAAAGATCGCCGCTCTCGAAAAGGAGATAAAGGAGCTGAAAAAGCGCCCCAGTTTTGAATGCGAGCAGCTTGTTCTCGAAAACACGATTTCCCCTGCGGTGACTATTTATGCGGAGGAGAATGTTCCCGAGACGGTTTGCGAAACAGCTTCGGAAACGGAAGAAAAGGCTTCGGAAAATGTTCCCGCAGATAAGCCTGCGGATACCGCTCCCGAAAAGGAGAACCCTCAGCCCGAGGCTAAGCCCGAAGAGCCTGAAAAGCCCGCTGAGACTGTGAAAACAGAGGAAATATCAAAGGAAGCTCCCGCCCAGACTGCCGAATGCGGCTCGGACGCCAGTAAAGGCACAGAAACCAAAGATTGCAGCGAACACGGAGGGGCTGACGGAGGAACAGGCGCAGAAGCTCAGAATGATGGCGGTAATCCACAAAATGATAACGTGACCCCGCCCCCTCAGAGCAGGAAAAGCAGAAAGAAAAGGCGTTAAAAACCTATGAACAGACCTAACAAGCCCGAGGTGCTTGCTCCCGCAGGCAGTCTCGAAAGCGTTTATGCCGCTGTAAGGTGCGGCGCTGACGGAGTTTATGCGGGCGGAAAGCTTTTTTCCGCCAGAGCGAACGCCGTCAATTTTTCGGAGGAGGAACTTAAAGAAGCAGTCCGATACTGTCATCTCCACGGAGTTAAGATATATCGTGCGATGAACACGGTCATATTTGACAGCGAGGCGGAGGAGTTCTGCAATGAAGTGCGAAAAAGCGCCGAAGCAGGCGTTGACGGGCTTATTATACAGGATTTAGGCGGGGCGTATCTTGCGGCTGCGGCAGTTCCGGATATGCCCCGTCACGGCTCTACCCAGATGACCGTTCACACCCCACTGGGGGCAAAGGCGGCAGAGGGTGCAGGCTTTTGCAGGATAGTTCCCGCAAGGGAGCTGTCTCTTCCCGAGATACAGAAAATCTGCGATACGGGCGTTGAGACTGAGGTTTTTGTTCACGGGGCACAGTGTATGTGCCTGTCGGGGCAATGCTATATGAGCGCTCTTATCGGCTCGAGAAGCGCTAACAGGGGGCAGTGCGCCCAGGCGTGCAGGCTCCCCTTTTCCGCATTTGCCAAAGAGGAATATTATGCGCTGTCCCTTAAAGATATGTCTCTGGTGAGCCATATCGGTGAGCTTATAAATGCAGGCTGCGCTTCTTTCAAGATAGAGGGACGTATGAAAAGACCCGAGTATGTGGCGGCGGCTGTTACAGCTGTACGCAGGGCGGCTGACGGGGAAAAGCACATTTCCCCGGATATGGCAAGGCTTGAAGCGGTTTTCTCCCGAAGCGGCTTTACGGACGGATATCTTACGGGGAAAACGGGCAAGGAAATGTTCGGTCACAGGCGGAAGGAGGACGTTGTTTCCGCCGACAGGGTGCTGCCCGAGCTTGCAGCTTTGTACAAGGACGAGAGAAAAAGCGGACACATAAGCTTTGAATTTTCTTCAAAGGCGGGAATGCCCTCGTCACTGCGTTTTTCCTCGGGAGACATACGGGGAGAAGTAACGGGTATGGTTCCCGAAGCCGCAAGAAACAGAAGTATTTCCTCCGATGATGTGACAAAGCAGCTTTCAAAGCTGGGCGGCACACGATATACACTTGAAGACGTTAAATGCAATATTGATGAGGGTATCACTCTCCCTGCGTCGGAAATAAACAGGCTGAGAAGAGAAGCGGTCTCCGAGTGCGACAGGCTGACCGTTGAGAGGAACACGCCCCGTTATGATATTACGGATTTTACGCCTGAGAAAGTGGTTTCACGAAATGATAAAGGCGAGCCTGCCATTCGTGTGATGTCAAGTAATATTGAGACTATCCGAATGGCTCTTGAGTATGCGGAAATGGTCATTGCACCCGTTAACATCTGCAAGGGGCTTTCCGAGGATATGCCTAATGGGAAAATCGCTGTGTCTCTGCCCGATATCGTCACCGATGAAGAGGAGCTTTTGCGTGAACTCTCCGAACTTAAAGCAAGGGGATTTACGGATCTTGTATGCGGAAATTTTACACATCTTGGTGTACTGAATAAGCTTGGCGATATCCACATTCACGGGGGTACGGGGCTTAATGTCACAAACTCCTATGCCGTAAAGAGGTTTGCGGAGCTTGGTATTTGTGATATCACCGCCTCCTTTGAGATGAAGGCGGCGCAGTTTTCCGCTCTCGGGAAATCGGTCCCTGTGGGCTTTTACGCTTACGGCAGGCTGCCTCTGATGATAACGCGGAACTGTCCCATTCGGGCGCAGGCCGGCTGCAAGAGCTGTACGGGTTCTGTTACGGACAGGACGGGCAGGGTATTTCCCGTTGAATGTGACAGCAAAAAATACGCCTGTATCAGAAACTGCGATATCCTTGAGACTTCAGACAGGCTTTCCGAGTTCAGAGGTGCGGCTTTCGCTCTCCTCGATATGGGCAGTATGCCGCCAAAGCAGGCGGAAGAGGTCATAAAGCGGTATATCCGCCGTGGCAAACCCGAGGGAAAATTCACACGGGGACTTTATTACAGAGGGATAGTCTGAGAGCAGACTTCCACCGAAAGGATGTTTTAACTCGATGAAAGAAAATTTCAAGCGGACTATCGCTTTTCTGTTTTTTCTGCTGGCAGGCATTGTACTGGGCACGGTCATTGCAAGGGTGTGCAGCGGTGTGCCTTATCTTGGCTGGCTTGCCTACGATATGTCGGTGGGGATAGATACGGGTGCGCCCGTTATCCTTGACCTTATTGTTTTTAAGCTGGCTTTCGGCTTCACCCTTTCGGTGAACGCTGCTCAGATAATCTGCGTTATTGCGGCGCTTATTGCTTATAACAAGACCTGCAAGGGGCTGTAGCAGGCAGGCTGAACCTGCAGCCACTCGTTATAATAGTTTATTCGTGCGGCTGACAGACGACTCGGTGACGACAGAGATTTGTGTAATTGTTTCACCACTGATTTATGTTATCGTAAAAAAAATCCGCAAAGCCTGAGAAGAACGGCTCTTCTCAGGCTTTATTTTTTCGGCTGACCTTTGAAAAAATACTGATGGCTTTGTGCAATAAAACAAATTTTCTAAAAACACTTGACAAATAGAGACAAATGTGCTATAATACATTTATCCTCCGGTTCTTGCGGTACAGATTTTTTTGAGTTGTCGTCATAAGTTTACAGAATTCGTCTTGACATTATGCCGAAAATGGGGTATAATAATTTTAATTATTGTGTTCGGACTTGGCACGGAGACTGTTTACCCCGTCTTTGGAACGCTGCTGAAATGTTTGAAAATTGCGCCGCAAGGGGATATGCCGCCCGATATGACCGGGGGCAATGTGAGAATGTATATCTGCCGCTTTCGGAATATTTTTTACGGCAGTAAAATGGCGCTGTATGTTTTTAAAAGAGGACGGTCGGATATTTTTTCGGCAGGCAGGGGGCTTGCCGTATACCGTTTATGCTGTAATTCTTTTTTCACATTCCACAAAGACCTTAAAAACAGGAAATGCCGTTTATGCTCCCGTCTGTTGCTCACCGCTAAAAGGGGCTTGCCGTGTAAAGGCATACGGATAGTTTAATACAGACGATTTTATTTTTTTAGACGGCTTATGCAAAATTATTCTCCGAAACGCTTTTCCCCACAATAACTATATTTTTTACTCAGATCCCGAAGCAGCGGCTTTCGGGGAAACATTGCTATTTTATATTTGATGAAATGAGGTAAAGAAAATTGGCTGAAAACCGAAACAATGAAAATGAGCCTGCAGTAAACGAATACGGCGAAAAGATCGCTCCCAAGACCGATAAGAAAGAAGGCTCCGCTCCCTCCGAAAACAGACGCTACAACAGCTATTCAAACGGAAAACGCCCCTACACCCAGCGCAGACCTATGCTCCCGCCCAGAGGAGTATCACCCGAAAGCTTTGACAGACAGCAAAGCCCTCAGATTTCCCGTACTGCCCCTCAGGAGGGTTCTCAGGGCGAGAACCGTTCCTATGAGCAGCGCAGACCTTACAAGAATTACAACAACGGCGGAAAGCCCTATTACAACAACAACAACAATAACCGAAGCTATAATAACCGCTCCTATGACAACAGAAGCTATGACAGGCAGTACAGCAAGCCCTACAGGTCTTCCGAGCAGTCCGCCGACAAGCCTGCTCCCGACACCTCCGTCTTTGAAAAGACCTCCTTTGAAAGAAGCTACGAAAAGTCCTATCCAAGAAATAACTACCGTGATGAAAGCAGATATCAGAGCAGCGGAAGATATCAGCGCAGAAGCTACAATCCTCCTGCCGCTCCTGCGGAAAATGTTCCCGAGGTGTCTGCTCAGGAGGACTTCGGCTGCTATCACTCAAATCACAGGGCTGTAAAGCGCACTCCTCTGAAAATTATACCTTTGGGCGGTCTTAACGAGATAGGCAAGAATATGACCGTTTTTGAGTGCGGCAACGATATGTTCATTGTGGACTGCGGTCTTGCTTTCCCCGACAGCGATATGCCAGGCGTTGACCTTGTTATCCCCGATTTTTCCTATGTGGAGCAGAACATCTCTAAGGTAAGGGGTATCGTTATCACTCACGGTCACGAGGATCACATCGGTTCACTGGCTTATCTTCTGAAAAAATGCAGTATTCCCGTTTATGCCACACGTCTCACCATTGGTCTTATCGAGGGCAAGCTCAAGGAGCACAACCTTATGGGACAGGCTAAGCTTAATGTTGTTACTCCCCGTCAGACCGTTAAAATGGGCTGTATGGCGGTGGAATTTATCAGAGTAAATCACTCCATTCCCGACGCTGTGGGTCTGGCTATCCACACCCCTGCGGGCATTGTTATCCACACGGGCGACTTTAAGGTTGACTTTACCCCCATCGAGGGCGGCATCATCGACCTCGCAAGGTTCGGCGAGCTTGGAAACAGGGGCGTTCTTGCGCTTATGTCCGACTCCACCAATGCGGAGAGGGCGGGTCACACCGCTTCCGAGCGCACTGTGGGCGAGTCCTTTGAAAAGCTCTTTGCTAAGGCGGAGGGCAAGAGAATTATTATTGCGACCTTTGCTTCAAACATTCACCGCATTCAGCAGATAATCAACAAGGCTGTGAGCAGCGACAGAAAGGTGGCTGTTTTCGGCAGAAGTATGCTGAATGTCATTTCTACCGCTATGGAGCTGGGCTATCTTACCGTTCCCGAGGGTGTTATCATCGACCTTGAGACGATGAACAAGTATCCTCCCGAGAAGATCGTTCTCATTACCACCGGCAGTCAGGGCGAGCCTATGTCCGCTCTTACAAGAATGGCGATGAACGAGCACAGAAGCGTTACCATTACACCTATGGACTATATCATCATCAGCGCTAACCCCATTCCCGGCAACGAGAAGTACGTTACAAGGGTCGTAAACGAGCTTCTGAAGGCGGGGGCTGAGGTCATTTACGAGTCGATGTACGATGTTCACGTTTCGGGTCACGCTTGCCAGGAGGAGATAAAGCTTATTATGTCTCTCACCCGTCCCCGTTTCTTCATTCCCGTTCACGGCGAGTACAAGCACCTTAAAAAGAGCGCGGCGCTGGCTTATGCTATGGGTATTCCCGAAAGCAATGTTATCATTGGTTCCATTGGTGACGTTATTGAGACGGACGGCGTAAGCATCGGCGTTACGGGCAAGGTCCAGGCAGGCAGAGTGCTTGTGGACGGTCTGGGCGTAGGCGACGTCGGCTCCATTGTTCTCAGAGACAGAAAGCATCTGGCGGAAGACGGTCTTATCGTTGTGGTGGCTACCATTGAAAGCGAAAGCGGCACTATTCTTGCAGGTCCCGACATTCTCTCAAGAGGTTTCGTTTATGTGAGAGAAAACGAAGAGATGATGGAGGCTGCAAGGGATATACTCAGAAAAACTCTCGAGTCCTGCCTGTCGGGCGGCGTGAGAGACTGGAACAGCATTAAATCGGGTCTGAGAGACTCTCTCAGCGACTATATCTATATGAAAACTAAGCGCAATCCTATGATACTCCCTATTATTGAGGAGATATGAGAAAGATATAAAAAGGCGGGTGGTTAAATGAAGGACAGCAGGAATTTATTTAAGCTGGTCTCTATGCTTCTGGTGGCATCTTCCCTTTACTGCACATTCGGCACACTGAGCGGCGGCGAGGTCAGGTTCTGGATATCTCTCTGCATTACCTCCCTTATCGGCATTGCATTTCTGGTACTTTTCCTGCAGAACGAAAAGGAACTGACAGAGACGAAAAAGGGTGCCGAAGCTACGAATGACGATAACTCCACCGTGAGCCGATACTTTATGAAAAACTGTCCTATCCCTGCTATCGTTGCGGACGAGACGGGAACGGTGCGCGCAAAGACCAAGGGGGCGGCGGAAATTCTCCCGGAGCTGAGAGAGCTTAAAATGCTGGGAGTTCCTGTGGATTTTAACAGCCTGCCTGCCGACAGCAACGGTGAAATGCGCTCCTTTGACTGGGCGCATTACCGTGTGGACTACTTCACCGCTGCAAACACCGGAGAAACAGGAAAGCATTTTATCTTTCTCTTCTTTAATGATCTCAGTGAAGCCCATACTCTCAGAGAAGAAGCGGCGGATAACAAAAATTTCGCCGCTCTCCTGCAAATTGAATATGACCAGCGTTTCTTCTGCGAGAAGGACTCCAGACAAAGAGAGATCATCGGCAGGATCGAGAAAACCGCCGATAAATTCTTTGAAAAGCACAACGGTCTTTTGAAAAAACTTTCCGACAGCAGGTATTTCGCTGTTCTGAGCGAAAAAGATCTGAGAGGTATGCCAGAAAAGGACTATCTTAATTTCCTTGAGGAAATGCACAACATTCTCGTTTCCGACTGTCCCCTGTTTTCTGTTTCGATGGGTATCGGCAGAGGAGGAAACAGTCTCAGAGAAAGCGAGGAGATAGCACGTGACGCTCTCGGCATTTCTCAGAAGCAGGGCGGCGACCACGTTGTCATCTCAAGCAGCCTTCAGGATACAAATTACATCTGCTATGGCTCAGACGACGCTGACGCTGTTCTTAATGATGTGGGCTATCAGTCAAGGATAAAACGATTCAGCAATGAACTGAAAAAACACATTGAAGCTGCAGGCAATGTTATTGTTATGGGTCACAGATCCAGCGATATGGACTCTGTGGGCGCTGCAGCAGGTCTGGGCGGCGCTTTGCGGGATATGGGCTACTTGGCAAATGTTTATATAAACCGCAATAACACCATTTCCAAGGCTCTTCTCGAACGTCTCGACAAGTATGAAAGCAAGGTACGGGAGCTTTTCCTCGACGAAAAAACGGCTCTCGAGGCGACAAACGAAAATACCCTTCTGATAATCGTTGACACCCGCAATGTAAATCTGGTGGACAGCAGGGATATTTTTAACAAAGCTAAAAAGGTCATTTACATCGACCACCATAAGACAAAAGAGGAAGAGGATATCAGCAGGACAGATAAGCACATTGCAGATTATCAGTCCATCGGCGCTTCCTCTGCCAGTGAGATAGTTACGGATATCATCAGATATCTTTGCCCACAAACTCCTCTTTCCCGCTATTATGCGGAGGGTCTGCTGGCAGGCATCAAGCTTGACACTGTTAAATTCAGCAAAAAAACAAGCAGCAACACCTTTAAGGCTGCGGCTTATCTTACGGCTCTCGGCGCTGATACAAGAGAGGTGGACCGCCTGTTCGATAACTCGGAGTTTACCAACAGGATAATTGAGAAATTCAAGTCTGCTGTTGAAAACTACAATAACTATGCTATTACTTGTCTCGATGACGACAGCTTCCGCAGAAATACGGCTGTTTCCGATGAGGAGTTCAGAAAGGCTGTACAGAAGCTTCTTGAGGCTCAGAACGGCGACTCTGCAATGTCTGCGGAAGAAATTAACGCTGCTGCTCTGGACTCCATAATGAAAGAAAAGCTTGAGAATATCTCTGTGGCTGCGTCCGAAGCGGCAAATCAGCTGCTGAACACCAACAACATAAACGCAAGCTTCTCTGTTTTCAGAACGGGCAAAAACACGGTCAAGATATCCGCTCGTTCCGACGGGACCGCAAGCGGCAGGGCTAACGTTGAGGATATTATGAAAAGACTGGGCGGAGGCGGCAATATAACTCAGGCTGCTTCGGTCATTAAGGACAAGCCCCTTGAAGAGGTCTGCGGTATGCTGAAAAACGCTCTGGACGAGTATGACGCTGCTATGAAGTCTATCTGACGGTGCGGGGCTTTTACTGAGGACTGATAATATGGGTATTTTTTCAAAGCTTTTCTTTTCTGCTGCGGGAGCTGTAAAACGGCTTGCGGGCAAGGTGGCTCCCACGCTGTATATGGAGGAGATAGAAGACCATTTCGCCGATGTGTTTGAATTTAAGCCCGATGAAGTGAGAGTTTTTCACGAGCTGATGTCGGACTTCGTTCACATTGACGTGCATATCGTCCCCCCAAGCGAAAAGCGGAACTTCTATCTGCTTTTTACCACGGGAATGAGCGACCTGCCTATGACCCTCCCCGAGGAATGTTCCTGGGACGAGAAAAAAATAAACGAGAGAGCAGAGCTTTACTGTCTGCTGCCCCCCGACTGGAAATTCGAGGGCTTTGCGGATAATCACGAGGCGGAAAGATATATGTGGGTCATAACCGTGCTGAAACAGGCGGCAAGATATCCCCATCAGTGCAAAAGCTGTCTCGGCAGTATGCACTCTCTCCAGTTTACCGAGGAAAACACTCCCTTTGCGGACAACACAGGCTTCTGCGCCGCGGTCTTTCTCCACTCGGACGAAAGGGATTTCGGAGGGAAATACGGCGACAGGCTGAATAATTTCCGCACAAAGGACGGAGCTTACATCAATCTCCTCTGCCTTATACCATTGTATGAGGACGAAATGAATTTCAAGATCGAAAAGGGCGGAAACGAGCTGTTTCTGCGGCTTTTCGGGGAAACGGTCACTGACTTTTCCCGGCTTATTATTGATATAAACAGAGAAAGCGTTTGTATGAACAAATGCATCTGAATCTTTATATATTTTTGGAGGTAATCACTATGAAGGTAATTTTTTTACAGGACGTTAAAGGCTCGGGCAAAAAGGGCGAGGTCAAAGAAGTTTCCGACGGATATGCAAGAAATTTCCTTATCGGAAAGGGTCTTGCTGTAGAGGCAAGCGCCAAGAATATGTCCGACCTTGCGGGAAAGAAGTCTTCCGAGCAGCACAAGGCTGACGTTGCAAGGCAGGAGGCTCTTGACAATGCCGCAAAGCTCAAGGGCAAGAATGTTGTAATCAAGGCTAAGGCAGGTGCGGGCGGAAAGCTTTTCGGCGCTGTTACCGCTTCTCACGTGGCTGACGCTGTTTCCGAACAGCTTGGCGTTACAGTTGAGAAGAAGAAGATCGCTCTCAGCTCCGAAATAAAGGCTTTCGGCGGTTATTCCGCTGAGGTAAAGCTTCACCCCGGCATCTCCGAGAAGATCACTGTTAATGTGGTTGAGGAATAAGAGGAGTCCATATGGATTTTGACGAGATAGCAGGGCGCGAAATGCCCCACAGCGTTGAGGCGGAACAGACCGTTTTAGGCGCTGTGCTTATGGATTCGGAGCTTTTAGGCACAGTGATGAACTATGTCAAGCCCGAAAGCTTCTACGTTTCAAAGCACAGGCAGCTTTTTGCCATTATCATAAGGCTTTTTACCCTTGGCGTCAACTCGGACATCATCACCGTTCTTGACGAGGCGGTGAGAGAGGGCGTTTTCGAGGACTCGGGCTCGGGCAAGGAATATCTTGCTGCCATTATGGAGGGCGTTCCCACCCTTGCAAACATCGAAAGCTACTGCAAGATCGTTGAGGAGAAGTATTATCTCCGCTCGCTGGTGGAGGCTGCAAAGACCATTATCGAAAACTGCACGGAGGCTTCCGAGCCTGCTTCTGTGATACTTGATTCCGCTGAGCAGATGATATATGACATAAGGCAGGGCAAGGAGGTTGACGGGCTTACTAAGGTGGACGAGGTGCTGCTTGACACTTACGATCACTTAAACCGCATTTCCGGCGTTGACAAGGAGAAATATCAGGGCGCTAAGTCCGGATATTCTGATCTGGATAACGTTATAAGCGGTCTGAACAAGTCTGACCTGCTTATACTTGCTGCCCGTCCCGGTATGGGAAAAACTTCATTTGCGCTTAACATTGCTTCAAATGTATGCAGGAGAAGCGCCGATAAGGAAGTTGTCATATTCTCCCTGGAAATGTCAAAGGAGCAGCTTGTTACTCGTATGCTTTCGGCGGAGAGCCTTGTGGACAGCGACCATCTTATCAAGGGTAATATTGACGAGAAGGACTGGGAAAAGCTGGCTCAGGGCGCTGACAGAATGGCGGGTATGAATCTTTATCTTGACGATACGGCGGGCATTACCGTTGTTCAGATGAAGGCGAAGCTCAGACGTCTTAAAAACGTGGGGCTTGTTATCATCGACTATTTACAGCTGATGAACTCAAGCAAGCGCACCGAAAACAGAGTTAACGAAATTTCCGACATCACAAGACAGTTAAAGCTTATGGCTAAGGAGCTTAATGTTCCCGTTATCACACTTTCACAGCTGTCACGTTCCGTTGAGTCTCGTCCCGACAAGAGGCCCTTGCTCTCAGACCTGCGTGAGTCGGGTTCTATCGAGCAGGATGCGGATATCGTTATGTTCCTCTACCGCGACGGCTATTACAACAAGGACAAGGTGGAGGACGTTAATCTTGCGGAATGTATCGTGGCGAAAAACCGTCACGGTGAGACGGGTACGGTAAATCTCAGGTGGAACGGTCAGTACACACTGTTCCTCAGCGAGGACAGACGGTTTGCACCGTCTGAAAGCTGATATGGGCGTTATTGATATTGTTCGTGAGACTGTATCACGATATGATATGATACCGAGGGGAAGCAGGGTAATTGCCTGCCTTTCGGGGGGGGCGGACAGCGTTTGTCTGCTGAGAGTTCTTGAAATGCTGCGAAATGACCTTGGATTTTCCCTTTATGCCGTCCACGTAAATCACTGTCTGCGCGGTGAGGAAAGCGACAGGGATATGGATTTCTGCAAGAAGCTTTGCGGTGAGCTTCAGATTCCCCTGTCCGTTTATCACGTTGATGTGAAAAGTTACTGCGCCGAAACCGGTACCTCCACCGAGGAGGGGGCACGCATACTGCGGTACCGGGCTTTTGAAGAGGAGTCAAAAAAGCTTGGCGGTGCCCTTATTGCCACCGCTCACAACAAGGGGGACAACAGCGAGACTGTTATTTTTAACCTTGCACGGGGCACGGGCATAAGAGGGCTGAGAGGTATTCCCCCTAAAAGGGACGACATTATCCGTCCGCTCCTTGGGGTCACGAGGGCGGAGATAGAGGATTTTCTTACGGCTCTTGGGCAGGGATATGTGACGGACAGCACTAATCTGACCGAGGACTATTCCCGCAACATCATAAGGCACAGGGTGGTTCCCGTGCTTGAGGGGATAAACGGAAATTTTGCCGTGGCTGTTTCCCGTTTGTCCGAAAGTGCTGCTGAGGACGAGGAATATTTTGAAAAGCTTCTTAAAGCTATTCCCCATAACGAGATATGCGGATATCCCCCGTCGGTGCGGAAAAGATATATCAGAAAACTTCTTTCGGAGGCAAACATTGAATGTTCCTATGAGCGGCTTTCAATTCTTGACGGTATGATGGTCTCTGGAAAAAATGTGAAATACCAGCTTAAAGGAGATATATTTGCCCTGTTTCGGGACGGTGTTATGGAGATAAAGGCGCTCCCGTCACATGACAAAATTTCCTTTGAAAAAAAGATGGATTTTTTGCAAAATGACGAGATCGTCATTCCCGAATTTGATAAAACGGTGATAATTCGGAGACTTTGCAATGATATTTTGCAAACGGGCGGTAATGTTCAAAGAAAATTAACAAATCACCTCGTAAGTTGTGATAAAATACAAGGTGTTGTTACTTTGCGAAATAAGCGCGACGGCGACAGGATATGCTTTCATAACAGGGGGCTTACCACTAAGCTGAAAAAGCACTTCAATGCCCTGAAGCTTTCCGAACAGGAACGTAACTCCGCTCTTGTGATGGAGGACGAGGCAGGGATATTCTGGTGCGAATACGGCGGCGCGGCGGAAAGAGTTTTCCCCGAAAGCAGCGCTTTCTCCGAAAATATATTTGAAATTTCAGTCAGAAAGACGGCGGATAATGATTACCCAGACTTTAAATAACTACGGCTACAGCGGAATTAAGCGGGAGCTTTTTTCCGCCGCCGAAATAAAGGAAAAAATTTCCGAAGCAGGAAGGAAGATATCCGAAGATTATGCGGGTAAGCCCCTTTTGCTCATCAGCGTTCTCAAGGGCTCCTTCGTGTTCCTGGCAGACCTGTGCAGGGCGGTGGAAATTCCCTGTGAGATAGGCTTTATGTCTGCTTCAAGCTATGGAAACAATACGGTTTCCTCGGGAAATGTGAAAATCACTCTCGACATTGACAGGGATATTTCAAAATATCACGTTGTCATTGCCGAGGATATTATAGATACGGGCAGGACTCTCGCAAGCATTTGCGAGCTGCTTCGTGAGCGGCACCCCCTTTCCCTCAGCGTTTACACTCTTCTGGACAAGCCCTCCCGCCGTGAGGTGGACTTTTCGGCGGATCACAGCCTGTTTACCGTTCCCGACCTGTTTGTGGTGGGCTATGGTCTGGACTGCGGGGAGAAATTCAGAAATCTTCCCTATATTGCGGAGGCAGAACTATAATCCAAGCGGCGCACTATTTTTACTCACGGGGCGGTATCTCCCGTATCAAGAAAGGAAAATCAGCAGATGAAAAAAGGCAGCGGTTTATTTATTTACATTATAATAGCCATTGTTCTGATGTTTTCAATGGTCTATTTCCTGAGACAGTCGTCTCAGCCAAAATCGGAATACACATATTCCCAGATAATGGAATATTTTGATAATTATGAGGTATCAAAATACACCTTCGACCTGGGCACTGGCGAGCTGGAAATGACGGTCAACACCGCCGAGGGCAGCAAGGACATCAAGTACACTGTTCCCAATGTCAGCATTTTCATTGACGAAATTCAGTACGCAAGCGGCGGCGAGGACAATTACCGCGAGGCTTACAACAAGCTTCACCCCGACGCTCCTCTCAGTCAGGAATACTATAAAATTCAGGACAACACCTGGCTTTACAACGTTCTCCCCTCCCTCGTTCTCATTATCCTTATGGTGGCGCTGTTCATCTTTATGATGAGACAGGCAGGCGGCGGAACCAAACTCAACAACTTCGGTAAGGCAAATATCAAAAATCAGTCCAAGAAGAAAAACACCTTTAAGGATGTGGCAGGAGCTGACGAGGAAAAGCAGGAACTTGCCGAGATAGTTGACTTTCTTAAAAATCCAAAGAAATACAATGACATAGGCGCAAGAATTCCCAAGGGCGTTCTCCTTATGGGACCTCCGGGTACAGGTAAGACCCTGCTTGCCAAGGCTGTTGCAGGCGAGGCAGGCGTTCCCTTCTTCTCCATTTCAGGTTCGGACTTCGTTGAGATGTTCGTGGGCGTGGGTGCAAGCCGTGTAAGAGATCTTTTTGAGACTGCTAAGAAAAATGCTCCCGCTATCGTTTTCATTGACGAGATCGACGCTGTAGGACGTCAGAGAGGTGCAGGACTGGGCGGCGGTCACGATGAGCGTGAGCAGACCCTTAACCAGCTCCTTGTTGAGATGGACGGCTTTGAGGGCAACGAGGGCGTTATCGTTATTGCTGCAACGAACAGACGTGATATCCTCGACCCTGCGCTGCTTCGTCCCGGTCGTTTCGACAGAGAGGTTATGGTTGGTTATCCCGATGTTAAGGGCAGAGAGGAAATTCTCAAGGTCCACGCCAAGAACAAGCCTCTTGCTCCCGATGTAGACCTTAAGGTAATTGCCAAGACTACTCAGTTCTTCACAGGTGCAGACCTGGAAAATCTGCTTAATGAGGCCGCTCTTCTTGCTGCACGTCACGACAGGCGGGCTATCACCGAGGAGGATATCGAGGAGGCTACTCTCAAGGTTATTGCAGGTCCCGAAAAGAAATCTGCTCTTGTTACAGACCGTGACAAGAAGATAACCGCATTCCACGAGGCAGGTCACGCTGTTGCGGCTTATTATCTTCCCGAGTGCGAGAAGGTTCATCAGGTCACTACTATTCAGCGTGGTCAGGCTGCGGGTCTTACGGTTTGCCGTCCCGAGACTGACGACAATCACGTTACTAAGGGAAAGATGTATCAGGACATCATTATGACAATGGGCGGACGTGTTTCTGAGGCCCTCAGCTTTGACGATGTATGCACAGGCGCTTCGGGCGACATTCAGCAGGCTACTAAGCGGGCTCGTGCGATGGTAACTCAGTACGGTTTCTCCGAAAAGCTGGGTCCCGTTCAGTACGGCGGCGGCAACAATGAGGTTTTCCTGGGCAGGGATTACGGTCACACCACCGATTACAGTGAGTCTACCGCTGCTCTGATTGACGAGGAGGTCAAGAGCATTATTACTAAGGCTTACAAGGAATGCGAGGCGCTTCTCAAGGAGCATTACGACAAGGTTAAGGAGCTTGGTGAGTACCTTATCGAATATGAGAAGATCGACGGTAACGATTTTGAAAAGCTCATGAAGGGCGAACTCAAGTGGGAAAAGAACGAAAAGAAGCCCGAGGATAAGGCTGACGAGACAGAAGAAAAAACAGAAGAGACTAAGGCTGAGACTGAGGTAAACGCTGACGTTAAGGATAAGACAGAAGAAAAGTCCGAGGATAAGGCCGAGGATAACAAAGAATAATTTCAAAGCTCCGAATCGAAAAGGTTCGGAGCTTTTTTATGGGCAGAAAAATGCCGCACATCATTTTTCTTAAAATGATGTGCGGCATAAATTATTTGCTGTTTCGTTCAGCTATAAGTCCGTCTTTTATTCCCTGCATTATAACATCTCTTGCCTTGACAGCTTCTTCCTTGGGAAGAGGTTCAACGTCTGCAAGAGCGTAGTCAATGCCGAGATTTTTGTACTTCACCTTGCCCATATCGTGGTAGGGAAGAACATCAAGGGCTTTGACGGATTTCAGTCCCGAGATGAAAACGCCAAGCTGATGAAGATACTTGTCATTCTGAGTAATGCCCGGAACGACAACGTGACGTATCCACAGTTCCTTTTTCTTTGCGCTTGCGTATTTTGCAAAGGCAAGAATATTTTTGTTGCTCTGACCTGTGAGCTTCTTATGCTCCTCGTCATCTATGTGCTTGATATCAAGCATTATAACGTCGGTTACGTCCATAAGCCTGTCCACAGCGGAAGTGTCATTGGGATTGAAGGTAATGCCTGAGGTGTCGAGACAGGTGTGTATGCCCCGCTCCTTTGCCTTTTCAAAAAGCTCTGTGAGGAAGGGCAGCTGCGCCATAGGCTCGCCGCCTGTGCAGGTAATTCCTCCGCCCTTCAGAAACTCCTTTACGCCGTCGTACATATTAAGTATTTCCTCGGCGGTCACTGCCTTGCCTACATCGTTTGTATCGGTGTGGAACTCCCAGGTGTCGGGATTGTGGCAGTATAGGCACCTCATTGGGCACCCCTGGAAAAAGACGACGAACCTGATACCGGGTCCGTCGACTGTTCCGAACGATTCAGTTGAATGAATGAAGCCGTTCATAAGCTTTGGGGATTACAGGGAAGCGTGGAATGTTCTTGAGATAACGTCGTCCTGCTGCTCCTTAGTGAGCTTGATGAAGTTTACAGCGTATCCCGATACACGGATAGTGAGCTGGGGATAGTTCTCGGGGTGCTTCTGAGCATCGAGGAGAGTATCTCTTGTGAACACGTTAACGTTAAGGTGGTGGCCGCCCTTGGTTGCATAACCGTCAAGAAGACCTATGAGGTTGTTTATCTGCTGTGCATTTGCTGCCATAGTAAAAACTCCTTTCAAAACAGGTTAAATTATACTCGGTTAGTGTACTTTCTATATGCTAAATATAACACATAGATGTGTTCTTTTTATGCCGACAGTCTTAACATTTTGTAAAGACTGTCGGCTCAAAGTTTCTGTTCGGACAGATTTATCTGTGGATAGATTTATCTGTGGACAGATTTATCTGTCATTGTCGCTGGTGTTGGGGATATTAGCGCAGGAGGGGCAGAGAGCATCGATATCGAGATCGCCCACAAATACGCCACCGTCCTTACCGAGAGCATCGGGAATGATGGAGAAGGTATTGGAGATACCGTCCTGTGCGTTGGAGAACTGGAGCTTGGATACAGAGGAGAGAGATGCGGAAGCACCGTGTGTATCTCTGCCGTGCATAGGGTTAGCACCGGGTGCAAGAGGCACACCGAGCTTACGTCCGTCGGGTGTAGAGCCTGTCTTCTTACCGTAAACTACGTTGGAGGTAATTGTGAGGATAGAAGTGGTGGGAACACCGTTTCTGTATGTGTGCTGCTGACGGATCTTGTTCATAAATCTGTTGAGGATATCCTCTGCGATCTCGTCAACACGGTCATCATCGTTGCCGTACTTGGGGAAGTCGCCCTCGATCTCGTAATCAACAACAATACCCTGCTCGTTTCTGATGGTCTTTACCTTAGCGTACTTGATAGCGGAGAGGGAGTCTGCTACAACGGAGATACCTGCGATACCTGTTGCGAAGTATCTCTTTACTTCTCTGTCGTGAAGAGCCATCTGGAGGCTCTCGTAGCAGTACTTGTCGTGCATATAGTGAATGATGTTGAGGGTGTTTACATAAAGCTCTGCGAGCCATGTCATCATATCATCGTACTTCTCCATAACCTCGTCAAAGTCAAGGTACTCGGAGGTAATGGGTCTGAACTTTGTAGCAACCTGAACGCCGCTGATCTCGTCTACGCCGCCGTTGATAGCGTAAAGAAGGCACTTAGCCAGGTTTGCTCTTGCGCCGAAGAACTGCATTTCCTTGCCGACTCTCATAGAGGATACGCAGCAAGCGATAGCGTAGTCATCGCCGTGAGTTACTCTCATAAGGTCATCGTTCTCGTACTGAATGGAAGATGTGTTGATGGAGATCTTAGCGCAGTATGCCTTCCAACCGGCGGGAAGTCTTGTGGACCAGAGAACAGTCATATTAGGCTCGGGAGATGTGCCCAGGTTCTCGAGAGTATGGAGGTAACGGAAGCTGGTCTTTGTAACCATATGTCTGCCGTCGATGCCCATACCGCCCAGGGACTCTGTTACCCACTGGGGATCACCGGAGAAGAGTGCGTTATACTCGGGTGTTCTTGCAAATCTTACGAGACGGAGCTTCATGATGAAGTGGTCGATAAGCTCCTGTGCCTCAACCTCGGTGATCCTGCCGAGCTTGAAGTCTCTCTCAAAGTAGATATCGAGGAATGTGGAGGTACGTCCGAGGGACATTGCTGCACCGTTCTGATCCTTTACAGCGCCCAGGTAGCCGAAGTATACAGCCTGAACTGCTTCCTTAGCTGTAACTGCGGGCTTGGAAATATCGCAGCCGTAGATCTCAGCCATCTTCTTGAGGTTCTCAAGAGCTCTGATCTGCTCAGCGATCTCCTCTCTTGCGCGGATCTTTTCCTCGGTCATGGGGCAGGTGTAGAAAGCCTTCTGCTCCTTCTTGTCCTCGATAAGTCTGTCAACACCGTACAGAGCAACACGTCTGTAGTCGCCGATAATTCTTCCTCTTCCGTATGCGTCGGGAAGACCTGTGAGGATATGAGCGGTTCTTGCTGCTCTCATTTCGGGTGTGTATACATCGAATACGCCTGCGTTATGGGTCTTGCGGTATTCGGTGAAGATGTGCTTGATCTCGGGGTCGATGGTATAGCCGTTGTCGGAGCAAGCCTTCTCAGCCATTCTGAGGCCGCCGTAGGGCATAAGTGCTCTCTTGAAGGGCTTGTCTGTCTGGAGACCTACGATCTGCTCCAGATCCTTTTCAATATAGCCTGCGCCGTGAGATACGAGAGAGGATACTACCTTTGTATCCATATCGAGAACGCCGCCTGCTTCTCTTTCCTTCTTCGCAAGCTCCATTACGTCAGCCCAGAGCTTCTTGGTAGCGTCTGTGGGATCTGCAAGGAAGCTTTCGTCGCCGTCATAGGGAGTGTAGTTCTTCTGGATAAAGTCACGGACATTGATCTCCTTTGTCCACTGACCGCCCTTGAAGCCTTCCCATTCCTGTGGCATCTGATTCATAGTTTATTTTCCTCCTTCAATCTTTCGCACCGCCCTTATGAGGCTGTGCGAAGCTATCTTCTGTGCTGTCCTTATGGGACGCACAAAGCTAAAAAGTAATTAGAATATGCCGTTATGTACAAAAATGCACATAAGATTTTATAACAGACCCCTGTAAATTAGACATTCACATAAAAGGATCCGATAAACTATACTCAATCGGTATCATTTTAATACCCAAAAAAACAAACCTTTTTGCCTTTCGGCAGAGGATTTTGTCCGCTTATTTAGCTTCATTATTATGATACAACATATGCACACATTTGTCAAGTGGTTTTTATGTTATTTTGGCAATTTTCATAAAAAATTGACCTCCATTTCACCGAAAACAACAGCCGCCGATACGAGATCGGCGGCATATGGTTTATTTACGGATAAATTTTAGTGAACGAGCTTGTTTCCGCACTCTGCGCAGAACTTTGCAGTCTCGCTGGCGATCTTCGCTCCGCACTGGTCGCAGAACTTGATCTTGGGCTTTGCAGGTTCAGCAGGCTTGGGTGCTGCCGCAGGCTGTACGGGCTTCGCAGGCTCGACAGGCTTAGGCGCTGCCGCAGGCTGAACAGGCTTCGCAGGCTCGACAGGCTTGGGAGCTGCCGCAGGCTGAACAGGCTTTGCAGGCTCGACAGGCTTGGGCGCTGCCGCAGGCTGTGCGGGCTTCGCAGGCTCGACAGGCTTGGGCGCTTCAGCAGGCTGTACGGGCTTTACAGGCTCGGCAGGCTTTGCGCTCTCGATAGGCTTGATGGGCTTTACCTCGGGTATAGGCGAAACTACGACCTCGATGGGCTTGATAGGCTTGATAGGCTCGGGCTTCTTCTCGGGTACAGGCTCCTTCTTCTCGGGCGCAGCCTCCTTCTTTTCGGGGACAGGCTCGGGCTTGGGAGCAGCGGCAGCCTTTTCTGCCTCCTCAGCTCTCTTTCTTGCCTCTTCAATGTCCTTACGCTCCTGCTCAAGCTCCAGAAGTCTTGCTTCTTCGGCAGCCTTGATCTCCTCGGCTTCCTTGAGCTTTGCGTCGGTCTTGGATTTCTGAATTGCGGCAAGAACGCCGTTTAATACCTTTGCGGTTGCTTCATAGAGCTTCTTCTCGATATTGGAGGGAAGTTCGGTGGTCTTTCCGCCTCTTTCAACTACCTTGAGAGACGCGCCGAACAGACCGCCCTTGCCCTCAAATCTCTCGATCTGCTCAACAGGGATATGAAGCAGACCGCTGGTCTTGCCCATACCGTAAAGGAAGTTTGTGGTAAGCAGATAGGAATCCTCGGGATGACCGGGAGTAAATTCGTGAGCCACAACGGGAAGCTCAAACTGCTCTGTTCTTGCATATGTATTCTGAATTTTCAGGTAAATGCTGTCGAAGGACTTGGAAATTCCCGGGATATAGAACTGGGACTCTCTGATATTGTTCTCGTCCATAAGCTTTTTGAGCAGTGAAACGTAACCGTCTCTCTCCACAGTCTTGAGATTTGTGATATGAAGCTCCACCTGATTGATAAAGCGCTTCTTGTTGTCGGCGTCGATATCCATATCGTTGATATCCTTGATAAGCTCGAAGCAGCGGTGCTCGCCGGCAGTGCCGAGATTTTTGCACTTCTCCGCAAGGATATTTGCTTCAACCTCGCGTATCTTGGAATTAACTCTGCCGATATATCTCTGGAGCATATCGTCGGGAGCGTGGTTCTCATTCTTGTTTATCTTTTCAAGGAGAACGATAAGGTCAGGCTTGCCCAGAGAGTTTATATTCTCGGTGAGCTTTGTGTAATACTGAACGTGGAGATTTGTTGCAGCTTCGTCGATCTTCTTGATGTAGGGGAACGTTACCTCGGGAATGAAATCGCCCTCGGATATCTTCTCCTTGATCTCGGAAAGCTTCTTGATATCAAGCTTTGAAATGTCTCCGCAGAGCTTCTCAAGCTCTTCCTTCTGGAGGAATTCCCTGCGCTCTTTAAGCTTGGCTGCGGAAGCCTCGTAAAGCTTCTGGTCAAGAGCGGGCTTGCGCTTGTCAAGCTCATCCTCGAATTTATCAAGCTCCTCGGCGGTAAGCTTCTCTATGGAAGCCATCTGCTTATCAAACTCAGCCTTGTCGATCTGCTTGAGACGGCTCTCGATCTGCTCTGCATATGCCTTGCCGGGCTCCTTGTATTCGGGAGTTTCGCTGATAGCTATCTTCATACTCATCAGCTTATCCTTGGGAGCGCTCTGGATATTCTTGCAAAGGTCTGCAAGCTCCTGCTTGATAAGGGTCTCGGTGCGCTCGTCGATCTGCTTGATGTACTTGGCGGAAAGCTCCTTGTCGAAATCGCCGCCCGAAAGAGCCTCTCTGAGCTTTGAAAGCTCCTTTCTGGGAGTGGTGGCGATATTCTTGCAGAGACTTTCCATCTCTGCCTTCATAAGAGTGATCTCCCTGCTTCTTATCTTTTCCAGATAGGAAGCGGTGTTCTCCTTCTTGAAGCCCAGATCGGCGATATCTGCGGAAAGCTTTTCAAGCTCGGGCTTTTTGAGCTTTTCGATATCCTTGCACATAGAGTCCAGCTTGTCGGTCTCGATCTTGTTGAAGCGCTTGTCGATCTCGTCGAAATATTTTTTCACATATGCAGGGTCGAACTTCTCGTCTTTAAGCTTCTCGGTAAGCGAAGCAAGCTCAGGCTTCTGCATATTGCCGATATTCTTGCACAGTTCGTCGGCTTCCTTGTTGTAAAGAGCCTTTCTGCGTGCCTTGATTGTGTCGAAATAGCCCGATGTAAGCTCCTCGGGATACTTATCCTCCTTAAGAGTCTTTTCAAGAGCATCAAGCTTTGCAAAGTCCATAGAAGGAATATCCTTGCACATCTCGGAAAGCTCTGCCTTGAGGAGAGCCTTTGCTCTTTCCTCGGTCATAGGAAGATACTTCTTTGCTATATCCTCAGGGCACTTTTCAGCCTTGAGCTCTTCTATTATCTTGTCAAGGTCAGCCTTATTCATCTGAGGAATGGTGTCGCACTTCTTGATGAACTCGGCATTCTTTATTTCGGTCTCGCGCTCGTCAAGCTGAGACTTGTACTTGTCGGTAAGGGCAGCGGGATATTTTGCGGAGGCGATAACGGCTCTGAGACCGTCTATCTTTGCCTTGTCCGCAGTCTTTATGCCTGCAAAAACGCCCTCCACTTCCTTGGTGAGAAGCTCCTGCTTTCTTGCGGCAATGTCCTTTTTGTAGGGAGCCTTGAGAGCCTCGCGGCACTTTACGGCATCAAGCTTTGAAAGCATATCATCAAGAGCCTTGTTGTCAGCCTCGGAAATGCCCTTGCAAAGTGCGGAAAGCTCTTCTCTTGCAAAGCCGTCTCTTGCTCCTGCGATCTTTGCGGTAAAGTGACGGGTGAACATCTTGTCATACTTGCCAGACGCAAGCACCTTTTCAAGCTCGTCAGCCTTTGCTTTGTCGGGGATAGACTTGAACATTTCCGAAAGCTCTTTAAGCTGAGCGGTGAGAACAGCATCCTTTACCTGAGCGATATAAGGAGCGGCAACCACCTCGTCAAAGGAGTCATCGGAGATCTTGCCCATTATTACATCAAGCTCTTCCGGAGTTTTCAGGGTAAGACCGGTGCAGAGAAGCTTCAGCTGATTTTCCTCGCAGTTATTCATTGCAAGCTTTATTTTCAGCAGATATTTGCCCGTTGTTTTCTTGTCAAGCTTCATATCATAGATGTACTTGCGGAGCTGTTTCAGTTCGTCTGCATCAAGGGCGGAAAGGTCGGAGCATTTGTCCGCAAGCTCAGCCTCGTTCTTCACAGCCTTTTCCATATCGGCAACAGTGTCGAAAACGGTGCCGTTATAGGTGCGTGCGGCTATCTCGTATTCCTTGCAGTATGTATCAAGCTCGTCGAAAACAGGGGCGTTTTTCAGCTTGTATTTAGCGGCTGCAGCCTTAATATCCTCGGATATAAGTGCGGCTCTTGCACCTCCGCAGTTAAGCTTGCCCTCAGCGTCACGGCAGTCTGCGGGAATGTAGGACTCTTCCAGATATTCACCAAGCTCCACAGGAGTGAGAGCGGCGCTGTTCCAGAACAGGGAAACGTTCTCAACAGCCTCTGCGTCCGCAGGAGAAGCGGCTCTTGCCATATTGAACACCGCAGGGTATGCGGGACGGACTCTGAGCAGAGCGGCAATGTCCTTTTTAAGCTCCTCGGGAGAAGCTGTGGAAAGCTCCGCAGCCTTTAAGCCGTCGGCAAATTTTTCCTTATCGGGAGCGCTGTATTTGAAGCCGTAGCCGTTTTTCTCGGAAACAAGCTTTCTGAATTTCTCCTTGAGAGCAGCTGTATCGTCGGAAGTAAACTCCTTTTCGTCTGCAGTAACGCCGCACTTTTTGCCAAGCTTGACAAAAAGCTTTGCGGTATATGATTTTATATCGAAATCAATATCGGCGGACTTGAATGCAGCCGCGTGAGGTTCCATATCCTTTTTGAGCCTGTCGCAAAGGTCAAGGCCTCTGTCAAGCTCCTTGCAGCGGGACTCGTTCTTATCGCAGGAAATTTTTGTGCCGAATATTTCAAACTCGGTCTCCCCTATTATCTCGGGAGAAACAAACTCGGACATAAGCTCGTCAAGGTAGCCCTCCATCTTCTCAGAAACGTCCTTGTCGGAGAGCACTGCAGGCTCCTCGGGAGTACCTTTTTTATAGATAAAATAGTTTGTAAGCTTCTTAAAGGGCTGTACAACGTTTGTAAGGGGAGTTACGGGCGCGTAAGGCTTGCCCTCTTTCTTCATATGCTCCTCGCTGATGATAAGGGTGTCGTGCTTGCCGTCGATCATCCAGTCTTCGGCTTCAAATGCGCCGTCAAAAAGGAGATTTGCAATGTATACCTTGCCGTTTTCTGCGGCGATCTTCCTCGCCTCGGCTATTTTAAAAGGCTCAAAGCTGTCCCCGTCGGCGGACATAAGGAGCATATCGGACATACGGCATATGTCAACGCTGTTGCTCTTTGCCTCCTCCTGAGAGCAGGGAACATAGATGACCCCGTCAAGAAAAGGGTGACAGAAAAGCCTTCCGGCAGTGAAATACTTGTCGGTAAATTCGGCTCTGAACTCTGTACAGGCAGCTTTGAAGCGGCTGTAATCCCTAAAAATTTCCACAGTTGATTCCTCCCGTTTGTAAACTTCCGTTTTATGAAACGGAGCTTATTTTTCTTTCATTGCGATGGCGCTTTTGACCCGTTCAAACCGTTGAAAAGGTCTTCTATCGCATCATATTATTAACATTATAACAAAAAAATGGGAGTATGTCAACGTGAAGTTAGAGTATTTTATACAAAAATATTTTCAATTCATTTTGGTAGTTTTGCATAATGGGGTGAGAGGGCAAAAAAAGAATAAATAATAAAGAATAAACCACAGCGTCCCTGCACGCATTTATTCTTTATTATTTATTCTTCATTTTTTTATAATTTTAGCCCCTCTCGTTAAGAGAGGGGCGCTATGGGGTGGGAGATGGGATTCGAACCCACGATCTTCGGGACCACAATCCGACGCTTTAACCAGCTAAGCTACACCCACCATATAAAATGTAACATCTAGGGATGTTACATAAAATACGTTCCCTTATGCAGAAGCCGGGGAACTTTCGGTAAAGAAAGCTGTACAGCAAAATTGCTGTACGGCTTTGAGAAAAAATTGGCGCGTCTTACTGGATTCGAACCAGTGGCTTACTGCTTAGAAGGCAGTTACTCTATCCAGCTGAGTTAAAGACGCATATATAAACCCCGATATCCGGGGATTGTGGAGCGGGTGATGGGAATCGAACCCACGCGACCAGCTTGGAAGGCTGGAGTTCTACCATTGAACTACACCCGCAGATGAGGGGCTGTCACAAAAGGTGTTCTTCACCGCTCACCTCAAGTGACGTTTTATATTATATCACACAAAATTCTCTATGTCAAGTGTTTTTTGAGAAAAAATATTTGCAAAGGGAATTATTTTTTTGTGCAATATAAGCAACTTTTCCCCAAAATCGCTTTATTCCGACACTTGGCTAAAAATATTCATTGACAAAGGCACATAAAAACGCTATAATAATAAAAAGTATAAAAAGCAAGGGTGCTGTATCTCCGTCGGGCACCTTGCGCTGACAGCGCCAATGCGGACGGCGAGATAAGCCCCGCACTTTCGAAAGGATTGATTTTAAAATGGGACTCACACTTACCGAAAAGATCCTCAAGGCTCACGTTGTTGACGGCGAGTTCGTCAAGGGCAGCGAGATCGGCATCAGGATCGACCAGACACTGACACAGGACGCTACGGGCACTATGGCATATCTCGAGTTTGAGGCTATGGGCGTTCCCAGAGTTAAAACCGAGAGATCTGTCGCTTACATTGACCACAACACCCTCCAGTCGGGCTTTGAAAACGCTGACGATCACCGCTTCATCGGCTCTGTTGCCAAGAAGCACGGCATATATTTCTCCCGCCCCGGAAACGGTATCTGCCACCAGGTACATCTTGAGCGTTTCGGCGCTCCCGGCAAGACCCTTATCGGTTCTGACAGCCACACCCCCACTGGCGGCGGTATCGGTATGATCGCTATCGGCGCAGGCGGACTTGATGTTGCTGTTGCTATGGGCGGCGGCGCATACTACATTACATACCCCAAGATCGTTAAGGTTGAGCTTACAGGCAAGCTTTCTCCCTGGGTATCCGCAAAGGACGTTATCCTTGAAGTGCTGAGACGTCTTTCCGTTAAGGGCGGCGTGGGCAAGGTAATTGAATATTGCGGCGAGGGCGTAAAGACCCTTTCTGTGCCCGAGAGAGCTACCATTACAAATATGGGCGCAGAGCTTGGCGCAACTACATCTATTTTCCCATCCGACGAGACTACAAGGGAATTTCTCAAGGCTCAGAAGAGAGAGGACGTTTACGTTCCCCTTTCCGCAGACCCCGACGCGGTTTACGACGAGGTAGTTGAGATAAACCTCTCCGAGCTGGTTCCCCTTGCAGCTTGTCCCCACTCTCCCGACAATGTTAAGACCGTTGAGGAAATCGGCAAGCTGAAGATAGATCAGGTCTGCATAGGCTCCTGCACAAACAGCTCACTTATGGATATGATGAAGGTGGCTCACATCTTAAAGGGCAAGACCGTTCACCCCGACGTTTCCCTTTCCATCGCCCCCGGCTCCAAGCAGGTTCTTAATATGCTGGCTCAGAACGGCGCTCTGGCTGTTATGATAGACGCAGGCGCAAGAATACTTGAGTCTGCCTGCGGTCCCTGCATCGGAATGGGTCAGTCGCCTAACTCAAAGGGCGTTTCCCTCAGGACATTCAACCGTAACTTTGAGGGACGCAGCGGCACAAAGGACGGTCAGATATATCTTGTATCTCCCGAAATGGCTGCGGCTTCCGCTCTCACAGGCTATCTTACAGACCCCAGAACTCTTGAAGGCAGCTTCGAGTTCACAATGCCCAAGGAGTTCGTTATCAACGACAATATGGTGGTTCCTCCCGCAACCGAGGCAGAGATGGACTCCGTTGAGATACTCCGCGGTCCCAACATCAAGCCCTTCCCCGAGACTGCTCCCCTCTCCGAGACTATTGAATGCGGCTGTTCTCTCAAGGTAGGCGACAACATCACCACCGACCACATTATGCCCGCAGGCGCAAAGATCCTTCCCCTGCGCTCCAATATCCCCGCTATCTCCAACTACTGCTTCACCGTATGTGACGAGAAGTTCCCCGAGAGAGCAAAGTCTATGGGCAAGAGCATTATCGTGGGCGGCTCCAACTACGGTCAGGGCTCCTCTCGTGAGCACGCAGCCCTTGCTCCCCTTTATCTGGGCGTTAAGGCTGTTCTCGTTAAGAGCTTTGCACGTATCCACAGAGCAAACCTCATCAATGCGGGCATTCTTCCCCTTACATTCGTAAACGAGGCTGATTACGAGAACATCGCTCAGGGCGACGAGCTTGTTATCGCTGATGTAAGAAAGGCTGTTTCCGAAGGAAAGACCCAGCTTACAGTTGTTAATAAGACAAACGGAAAGGAAATTCCCGTTCTCTGCGAGCTTACAGGCAGAACAAAGGACATCGTTCTTGCAGGCGGTCTCCTTGACTACACAAGAGAATCCTTAAAGTAAGCAAATTTATCGGTTCGGAATGGAGAGAAGGTCTATGACGCAGGAGCTTTTGACAATGAGACGAAGAAGTCCCCAAACTGCAGGCGAATGGATAGCATTCATTTTAGCCGTTGTCGCCGCAGCCGCAATTGACTCCCTGCTGAAAAAGAACTTTCCGGAGATGAACCTGAGACTCAGAAGAGGACTTTCCTCCATTCCCACCATCGTAATTTTACTTCTGTACTTTTTTGTCATCAGAAAATAATGGAACAGAAAACCGTGACCCCGGCAAAATGCGGTATGGACTGCACCTCCTGCCGCTTCGCCCTTGAAAATGACTGCCCCGGCTGTCCCTACCTCACCCCTCCCGAGCAGCGTGAAAAGCTGTTCGAGGACGAGGAATGTGAGGTGGGCAGATGTGCGGAGGAAAAAGGCTTTGAGCACTGCGGCAAATGCCCCGATTTTCCCTGCGAAGCTCTGAAAGAAGTAAGCTTCGACACCGAGACCGGTGACGGCGGAAACAGGCTTATGCGGCTCAAGGAGATAAAAGACCGCGAGTTCCGCAAAAAAAGGCTCAGTCTTGCCGCTCCCCTAACGGGAGGCTGTCTGGGTCTGATAACGGGCATCATTATCGGCTGTATCTTTGGGGATATCCCTCAGATGATCGCCGCAGGGCTTGTCGCAGGTTTAGGTCTCGGCTTCATTGCTGTCATTTCAAAGGGTGACAAGTGATAATATTTTCACAAGCCCTATAAATCAGGTGCATCGTGCATATGGAAAAATTTTATTGGAGGTATACCAAAATGTCCGAGAAAATTAAAATGACCACCCCCCTCGTTGAAATGGACGGAGACGAAATGACACGAATCATCTGGAAGATGATAAAGGATATACTTATCACACCTTATGTTGACCTTAAGACCGATTACTACGATCTTGGTCTTGTTCACAGAAACGAGACAAACGATCAGGTAACAATTGACTCCGCCGAGGCTACAAAGAAGTACGGCGTTGCAGTTAAGTGCGCTACCATTACTCCCAACGCTCAGAGAATGACCGAGTATGACCTTAAGGAGATGTGGAAGTCCCCCAACGGCACTATCAGAGCTATCCTTGACGGAACAGTTTTCAGAGCGCCCATTATTGTTAAGGGCATCACTCCCCTGCTCCCCACCTGGACAAAGCCCATCACCATTGCCCGTCACGCTTACGGCGATGTTTACAAGAACACCGAAATGCAGGTTGCGGAAGGCTCAAAGTGCGAACTGGTATGCACCGACAGCGAGGGCAACGAGACCCGTTCCCTTATCTATGATTTCAAGGACAGCGCAGGCGTTATCCAGGGTCTCCACAACAAGGACAACTCCATAAGAAGCTTTGCAAAGGCTTGCTTCAACTTCGCTCTCGACACAAAGCAGGATCTGTGGTTCGCTACCAAGGACACTATTTCCAAGAAGTACGACCACCGCTTCAAGGATATCTTTGCCGAGATCTACGAAGCTGAGTACAAGGAGAAGTTTGAGGCTGCGGGCATTGAGTATTTCTACACTCTCATTGATGACGCTGTTGCAAGAGTTGTTCGTTCCAACGGCGGCTACATCTGGGCGTGCAAGAATTATGACGGCGATGTTATGTCCGATATGGTGGCTACCGCATTCGGCAGCCTGGGTATGATGACTTCCGTTCTTGTATCTCCCGACGGAGTTTACGAGTACGAGGCAGCTCACGGCACAGTTACACGTCACTACTACAAGCACCTCAAGGGCGAGGAGACCTCCACAAACTCCGTTGCAACCATCTTTGCCTGGTCGGGCGCTCTCAAGAAGAGAGGCGAGCTGGACGGAAACAAAGAGCTTTCCGAGTATGCCGAGAAGCTTGAAAAGGCTACTATCCAGACCATTGAAGAGGGCGTTATGACAGGCGACCTGTACGTTCTCTCCCATCTTGAGAACAAGAAGAAGGTAAACACCGAGGACTTCCTTCTTGAGATAAACAAGCGTCTTGCTGCTATGATGGCAGGCTGAGCCTGCAGCCACTCGTTCTATAATTGATTTGGGCGGCAGGCTGGTGGCTCGGTAACGTATAAATTTGTTGTTTCAATTACTTAAAACTTGTATGGGACGGGTCTCCCGTCCCACAAGCTTTATTCTTTATTCTTTAAAAATAAACGTATTTTATTTAAAGAATAAAGAATAAATACTGTATCTGCGGGGGTCGGCGGCAATGCTGCGGACTGCCCGCAGTTTATTCGGAATGTATTTTCAAAGGAATGGTCATATGGCGAAAAAAGAGGAAATATCCTCCTCGGTAATAAAACGGCTTCCCAGATATTACCGCTTCATCGGGGAGCTTATAAATCAGGGACGGACAAGGATATCCTCCGCAGACCTTGCGGAGCAGATGTCCCTTACCGCTTCTCAGATAAGGCAGGACCTTAACTGCTTCGGCGGCTTCGGTCAGCCGGGCTGCGGCTACTCCCTCCCGGAGCTTCATTCGGAGATAGGACATATCTTAGGGCTTGACCGCCACAGGAAAGCGGTGCTCATAGGCGCAGGAAATCTGGGACGCGCTATTGCCATTCATATGAAGTTCGAAAGCTTCGGAATGAAGCTTCGGGGCATTTTTGACGCAGACGAAAACAAGATAGGTCTCACCGTTGCGGGAATGAAGATACTCCCTATGAGGGACATTGAGGAATTTATAAGCAGAGAGCGCCCCGAAGCGGCTATTTTATGCATACCGAAGGAGTCGGCGGAGGAGTGTGCCGATATGCTGGTGGGCTGCGGCATAAAGGCGTTCTGGAACTTCTCCCACTATGACCTTGCCGCAAAGCACAAGGATATTGTGGTTGAAAACGTCCATCTGGGAGACAGCCTTATGCTTTTATCCTACGGACTGACCAATTCCGAGAATGATTTTTAGTGCAAAATATAGTATTTTTTACTAAAAGCATTGATTTTTTGTTGAATGTGTGATATACTTATAAAGACATACCGATTTGGGACAAAATATCTTTACTTTGAAATTAACCGTACCCGCATATGAGTACGGACTGGAGGAAATATAATGCCATATCCTATTATTACACCGTCTTATTTTCAGGAGCTTGCCGAGGACACAACTCTCGAGGAAAAGGTTCAGTACAACATTCTGACCTCTCCCAGCGCTGTGGAATACGTTTTCCCCATCTATCAGAAGCCGCTTCTAAGAAAGCTTATGAGTATAGAAAATGTACTAAGCTTCAAGATGACAAACCTCAAGCCCGAGCACGAGGAAGAATTTGCAAAGCAGGGCGCAGCACTTGTGGAAAAGGTTCCTCAGCTTAAGCATTACTGGAATTTCAAGGTTCTCACTATGCAGATCCTCCAGAACAGGAACTATGTTTTTGAAAAGCGTATGCTGCTCCTTAACTATGCATACAAAACTCTTCAGGGTATGCTGGACAAGACCGAAGGCGAGGAGCAGGACAAATATATCGCCACATTCCTGCGTGATATGAACGTTCCCAAAAATCAGGAAGCGGTTATGAAATATTTTGAGTCCATTACTCCGAATTTTGCATACAGCCTTTGCGACGGTCTTTCTCTGCTCAGAGCGCTGCCCACATCGGAAGAATATGACAAGCTTCTCGATACAGTATTCGCTTCCGTGAACTGCGACAGGGAAATGAAGGAATTCAAGTTTGAAAGGGACGTTTATCTGCCTATGAAGAAGGCTTATTACGAGGACTTCCTCAAGGGCAAGGAGCATTACATCGAGCAGGTAATGGTAAACTATGTATGGACATACTGTATGCCCTATGCGGACTGCACCTCCAACCTGTGGGATAATTTCATATTCTTCAACACTCTGTTCAATACTATAAAGGTACTTCTCACCTGCGCTACCTACAAGGCTGAGGACAAGGACGAGGCATTTGTCAATGCTATATCCGAATTTGACAAGGCGCTCAGAAGGACAAAGGGCAGCATCGTCAAGCTTATTGCAGCAGCCAACGCCAAGGAAGGTCTTGCAACAAACGGCGATATGGCTATCCTTGCTATGAGCTGATAATATCCACACATATACACATATCCGGCGGCGGGAGCTTAACTCTTGCCGCTTTGCTGTCTACAGAATAATTCCACTAAAGTAAGGTTGGTATAATACGAATGGACATTGACAAGAAGCTTATCTCTCTGCTGAAAAGCGCCGCTGACGAGATAAGGAGATCCGTTATCGGCAAGGACAGGATAATCATAAAGATCCTTATGACCGCCTGTGCTGGGGGACATATTCTCCTTGAGGATATCCCGGGAGTGGGCAAGACCACTATGGCGGTGGCTTTTTCAAAGGCTCTGAGCCTGAAATACAACCGTATGCAGTTTACCTCGGACGTTATGCCTGCGGACGTGACGGGCTTTAATATGCCAAACCGCTCTACGGGAGAATTTGAGTGGAGACCGGGCGCGGTATTCTGCAATCTTTTTCTGGCAGACGAGATAAACCGAACCTCAAGCAAAACACAGTCAGCGCTCCTTGAGGCTATGGAAGAGCGGTCTGTAACCGTTGACAGCATTACAAGACCCCTCCCCGACCCATTTATCGTTCTTGCGACACAAAATCCCTGCGGCTCCGCAGGCACTCAGATGCTCCCCGAAAGCCAGCTTGACAGATTTATGATACGCCTTACTATGGGATATCCCGAGGAGGCTGACGAGGCGGCTATTTTAAAGGCGAAGTCGCAAAGGAGCAATATACCCGAGGTAAGGGCGGTAATGACTGCCGACGACCTTATTAAGCTCAGAATTGCCGCTGACGGCGTTTTCGTAAGCGATGAGATATTCGACTATATCGCAAGGCTTTCGGCGGCGACGAGAAAGGACAGCCGCCTTGAGCTGGGAGTAAGTCCCAGAGGCTCCCTCGCGGCGGCGGCTATGGCAAAATCCGCCGCGATGTTCAGCGGCAGAAGCTACGTTATCCCCTCGGACGTGACCTATGTTTACGCCGATGTATGCGCCCACCGCGTCATTCCCGCGAGGGTGAAGGGCAGGCTGCCCGGTGACGTGGAAGTGCGGCAGATACTTGAAAATATCTGCGGCGGAGTTGCCGCTCCCAAGCTGTAAAGGGACTTTTTTATGACAAGATTTCTGTATATTCTCATTCTAATCGGCGGAGCGGCTTTTTACCTGCTTTTCGCCGATACCCTTTCCTTTGTGCTGCTCATATCCCTTATCATTCTGCCTGTGATACTGCTGGTGGAGCTTATAATAAGCTCGGCATTTCTAAAATGCTCGGTAAAAACGGAAAGGGTCACTGCCTTTCGGGGGGAGTCCTGCGAGGCGGCGTTTCGCATTTCAAACAATTCCGTATTCCCGTTGCCCAACACTAAGCTTCGGATAAAGACCGTTTGCTATCCGGGCGGTGAGACAAATTTTTCCACAGTGAATATCCCCCTGCCTGCTCTGAGAACGGAGACCGTCACCGTAACTCTCGGCTCGGAGCATTGCTGCAGGGCGGAGATAACTGTGGAGAGCGTTAAAATTTACGACCTGTTACGAATATTTTCCGCAAAGCGTTTTAAAAGGAAAATGAAATGCACCGCTTATATCATTCCGAAGCTGAGAGAGCATTACGCCGAGGAAGCGAGAGAGCTTTTAAACCGCTTTGGACCGGAGCTGTCCGAGGAGTCGGAGACTGTAAGAGAGCGGGGAAATGGCGCTCCCGGAGATGTCTGCGGTTTCAGAGAATTTCTTCCCGGAGACAGGCTGAGTCTTATGCACTACAAGCTGAGCGCAAGGTTTGACAAGGATATCGTGAAGATACTGAACGTGAGCGGCGAGACAAGATTTCTCCTTACCGCAGACCTTTCCTCCGATGATATCGACAAGCGTGACGCTGCTCTTGAGCGGCTTATGAGCGTGGCGTATTACCTTGCTTTGCAGGGGGCAGAGGTTTACACCGCTGTGCCATCTCACATTGACCCCTTTTCCCATAATTCGGAAACGCTTAACGTTCTGACGGGAGAAAACGACTTTTCGGCTGTGAGAATAAAGGACGGCTCGGATTATTTTGCCGCTGCAAGGCTTTTCTGCGGCGAAAGCTCCCCTGCCGCAGAGGGAATAAGAGGATTTATCAGTCGGGATCTTTCCACCGACAGATGATAATTTACCATAGGAGGCGGAGCTTTGAAAAATAAAACCGAAAAACTGCTCCGCTTTTCAGGCGGAACATTCCCCATTACCGTTTCTCCCGGAATGCACGTGGGTGCAGGCAGAGTAAGGGGCATATATCTTGTAATGCTGAGCCTTGTCCCCTTGTGCGGACTTTTCGGCTCGGTGTTCACATTTCTCACCGCCTGCGAGGGCAAGGGACAGAATGTTATGTCAAAGGGCTTTGCTGCCGTGACTGTTCTGTGCTTTTACGGGGCGTTTGCCCTGCTGTTTGCTTTAAGGGAAAAATTCCCGAAAATTTCCCGAAGCATTTCCGCTCTTATCTTAGGCGGATTGGGTATTTTTGCGGCTTATAAATTTCGGTTTATCGTCAGGGGCTTTCAGTATATCATAAACTGCTTTATGGGCTCAGCTTTCAGCAAATATGAAGATACGCCCTATTTCTTTTTGTCGGAATTTTTCTTTGTTGACGGAAAATATTTCGGGAACGAATACTGCGCTCGTCTGGCGGCGGTGTGTATTATCGGGATAATGGCATTTGCCGCCTGCAGCTTTATCATAAGACCCAATGTCCTTATTTTCATCTGCGCCACCTTTCCCCTGCCCGAACTGTGCCTTTATTTCGGTATGGTCCCCGAAAGCTTCTTTTTCGGACTGCTGGCGGCAAGCTGGTGCGGCGCGGCGGCGGCGGATATTTCAAGGCTGAGCATTTTTTCCGATAAGAGTGCCGAAAAGATCTTCACAAAGATAAGCGCTCAGAGCGGCTTTGCGGCGGCGCTCATTATGCTTGCAAGCTTTATCGGAGCGACTCTTTATGCCAACGCAATTGATTTTAAGCGCCCCGACTCGGTGAAGGAATTCAGAAACGGCGTTGTGCTTTATATGCGTGACTTTTCCTGGGACAAGTTCTGCCGTGACATAAAGGAAACGGTGTTTCCCGAGAATAACGGCAAGCTCACCCACGACGGAAAGCTGGGCAACACCGAAAGCGTGGAATTTTCGGGAAAGAATATGCTGGAGGTAACTCTCCCCTCGGACTGCGGAGGGCTTTATCTCAAGGGCTTTACGGGGATAAATTACACAGGCTCAAGATGGGAAAAGGGAGATGAACTGCCAAGGCTTCAGACAAATCTCACATCACCCGAATTTTTCAGCGCAAGGGTACTAAAACAGATAGATGATTTTTCCGACCTCAGGTCAAAAAACGTTATCATCAGAAACACGGGAATAAGCGCAGGGGTAAAATATTATCCCGTTAATGCGGCAGGACTTCTGGAAACCGACGGCGTAAGGCGGCGGTACGGTGTCTACTTCCCCGAGGGGGACTGGCGGAGCGTTGTGATATCCCGTGCAGACGACATTCCCCTTGATGACGATATGGCGGCGGACGAGCTTAAAATGCGAGAGTATGCATACAAGTACTGCCTTGACGTTCCCGAAACATTTACTGCACACGAGGAATTTTTCAAGGATTTCGAGGGCGGCTCCGAAGCGGAAATACTGAGATATATCCGCAAGGGACTGGCGGACAGGTGCGAATATGTACTTGAATCGGGAAAGAAGCCATTCGGCGCGGATTTTGCCCAGTGGTTCCTTACGGACAACCAAAAGGGCAGCTGCACTCATTTTGCTTCGGCGGCGGCTTTGCTGTGCAGAAGTATGGGTATTCCCGCGAGGTACTGCGAGGGCTTTGTTATCAAGGAGGAGGACGTTAAAAGCTTCCCCGAAACGGATGGCTACACCACCGTCAGCGTTCCCGACAGCAGAGCTCACGCCTGGGCTGAGGTATATATCGACGGCTACGGCTGGCTCTCCTTTGAAGCGACTCCGGGCTACGGAAATATGATGTTAGAGCTTAACGGCTCGGAGGACAGCTTCGAGGACGCTCACGTTTCGGAAATAACCTCCGTTTCCACCGAAGCTCCCTTATTTACGGAAAATCCCGCTGTATCACAAACGGGCGAAGCGGAAAACGGCATCGAAACGGAAATAACAGTCACCGAGACAAATTATGAAACTGCTGCCGGTGTGTCCGCGGAGAATGAAGCTGCGGAGCTTTCCGACAGACCCGAAGCCGTTCAGGGCGAGGACGTAACAGAAGGGGCTTACGGCGTGGGAGAGGAAGTGGGCACATCGGTCTCCTATGTGAATAACGGGCAGTCGGACGTGGCTTCGGAAAGCGGAGATATATCCGATATTACCGTCACCGAGGAAAGCGGCACTGCAGAGCTTGCCCCGAGAAAGGAAGTGCCAAAGGCGCTTTTCGGAACCCTTGCGGTCGTTCTTTCGGCGGCGGCTGTTGTGCTGATAATGCTTTTCTCAAGAAGGCTTGTGTTCGGAGCAAGGCGCAGGCGGCTTTCGGAGGATCCCGACAAGGCGGCGGCGCATATGTACAAAATGCTTGTGAATGTTTCGGGGGAGGAAAATGACCCCGAAAAGCTGGCAGGCAGACTTGAAGCCCGTAATGTGCCGAAGGAAGTTACCGAAGCTGTGGTCAGCGCCGCTTTGAAGGCAAGGTTCGGCGGCGGCATTGATATGTCCGAAGCGAACGGGGCATACGCTGCTCTGAGTTCGGCTATGGAGATATTAAACAAGGACAAGGGCGCTTTTTCTGCCGCTTTGCTGTGGATAACGGCAAGGGACAGATATCTGTAAATTACGGGAGGTTTTTTTCTGGAACGGGTACTTGAGCTTATCTGCGGCGACGATGGGATCACCCTTGAAAGGCTTCTGCGGCAAAAGGGCATTTCACGGCGCACCCTTGTTATGTTAAAGCGCACTCCAATGGGTATTACCCGAAACGGAGAGCTTTGCAGGTCGGTGGATATCCTGCAAAAGGGCGACAGGGTGCTGCTCCGTATTCCCGAAAAGGGGGGCTGCTCTCTTGAGCCTAACACCCACATCAGCGTTCCCGTGGTTTACGAGGACGAGGATATCATTGTTTACAACAAGCCCCCCGGTATGCCCGTACATCAGTCCCCGGGGCATTACGGAGATTGTCTGGCAAACGTATTTGCCGCAGGTTTTCCGGATACTGCCTTTCGGGCGGTGAACAGGCTTGACAAGGACACCTCGGGGCTGTGCATCGCGGCAAAAAGCAGGATAGGGGCGAATATCCCCCGTGAGAATATCTCAAAGGTGTACTATGCGGTCTGCTGCGGCGAAATAACCGCTCCTGTGCGGATAGACGAGCCCATAGGCAGGGAGGACGGCTCGGCGTTAAGGCGCATTGTTCGCAGCGACGGGAAACGGGCTGTTACAAATGTATACCCCATTTCGGGAAACGGACGCTACACCCTGCTTAAAATTATTCTTGAGACGGGGCGCACTCATCAGATACGGGTGCATCTGAGCCACAGGGGCTTTCCCCTGGCGGGAGACAGCCTTTACGGCGGCGAAATGTCCGATATTGGCAGGCAGGCGCTTCATTGCGGCGAAACGAACATTATCCACCCTGTAAGCGGCAGGGAGATATGTCTTTCTGCTCCTTTCCCCGAAGATATGGCAAAAATTGCAAACAATTTATAAGATTTGTACGGCATATACAATAACTGCAAGTATAAATTAACATTTTTGGAGAAATTATTAAGTCAGTATTGTAAAATTTGCAAGTATATGATATAATTACTATAAAAATAACCATACCAATTAAAGAGGGTTAAAAGAAAATGAAAATAAAATCAATTAAGAAGCATATTATCATCGTGACGCTGATGATAGTTATGATACCCCTTGTGATACTTGGAATATTCTGCTGCACATCAAACCAGTATTCTGCCACAAATCTTGCCACAGGCAGCGTTGAGCAGTCGGCATACCTTGCCGCTCAGCGAGTGCAGTGGGAGCTGGACAGCTTCCTTATCATTGCAAAGGAAGCAGGCTGCAATGCTGAGCTTGCCAATGCCAATACCACCGACAAGCGCAAGCAGGAAATAATCGATATGAAGGTGCTGCAGTACGGTATGGACAGAGGCTGCGCCATAAACAAGGACGGCATCGGCACCAACGGCATCGACTACAGCGACAGAGATTATTTCAAAAACGCTATGAACGGCAAAACTACCGTTACAGAGCCTATGCTGGCTAAATCCACAGGCAGGATGGCTATCATCATTGCCGCTCCCATCTGGGATAACGGCGTTGCGGGCAAAAAGGCTGTAGGCTGCGTTTACTTCGTTCCCCACGAGGAGTTTCTCAACGATATCGTAAGAGATCTGAAGGTCAGCGAAAACAGCACCGCTTATGTTCTTGGCAAGGACGGCACAGTAATTGCCGACATTGACACCGAAGTAGTAGTAAATCAGCAGAACCTTATCGCTATGGCTCAGGAATATCCCCAATATGCCGATCTTGCCGCTGTTCAGAAGAAGATGATCGCAGGCGAGCAGGGTGCTGAGACTGTTAAAGTCAACGGTCAGTCCACAATTGTGGGTTATGCTCCCATAGGCGAGTCTGACGGCTGGTCTATCGGAATATGCGCTCCCTCTATGGACTTTATCAGAGACGCTGTGATCTGTATGGTAATTGCGATCGTGGTGGTTGTTATATCTGTTATTATATGCTCCATCAACTCCGCAAAAATGGGCAGGAACATCGGCGATCCCATTGCCCTCTGCACCGAGAGACTGAAGCTTCTTTCCGAGGGCGATCTTTCAAGCCCCGTTCCCGAGATCAATACTGCCGACGAGACAAGAGTTCTTGCTGATGCTACGGAACGGCTTGTGGGCGATATGAACAGCATTATCGGCGATATCGGCAGAATGTTGGGTTCAATGGCTAACGGCGATTTCAACGTAAGCTCCACCTGCGGCGACGGCGTTTACAAGGGCGATTTCCACGTGCTTATCGAGTCTGTCACCGAGATAAACAGAAAGCTGAGTCACACCCTTTCTCAGATAAACACCTCCGCAGATCAGGTATCAAATGGCTCGGATCAGGTTTCGGGCGGCGCTCAGAGCCTTTCTCAGGGCGCTACGGAGCAGGCTTCCTCCATCGAAGAGCTTACCTCCACCATTCACACAATTTCCGACAAGGTTGCGGACACCACCGACCATTGTATCAACGGCAAGCGGCTTACCGAAGAGTCGGCTGAGTACATTGACGAGGCTTCCCAGTGTATGGGCAGGCTCACCGAGGCTATGCAGGACATCAGCGAGGCTTCCAACGAGATAAGCAGGATCATCAAGGCAATCGAGGACATCGCGTTCCAGACTAATATCCTTGCGCTCAATGCAGCAGTTGAGGCAGCAAGAGCAGGCGACGCAGGCAAGGGCTTTGCTGTTGTTGCGGACGAGGTAAGAAACCTTGCTTCCAAATCCTCCGACGCTGCTCAGGAAACCACCGTTCTTATTGAACGTGCCATCAGCGCTGTTGAAAACGGAACGGGCATCACCGAGCAGACTGCAAGAGCGGTTTCCGATGTGGCACAGCGCTCCGAAGAGGTCAAGAACATTGTGGCTGAGATTGCTGAGGCAAGCACCGTTCAGGCTAATATGATAGCTCAGGTAACTCAGGGTATGGAGCAGATCTCCGGCGTTGTTCAGACAAACTCCGCTACTGCCGAGGAAAGCGCTGCCGCTTCCGAGGAGCTTTCGGGTCAGGCTCTTATCCTCAAGAAGCTGGTGGGCGGCTTTAAGCTCAGAAAATAATTTGATATTTCTACATAATCCCGCGGGGGTCTCCCTGTGGGATTTTTTTTACGGCGATTTAATGATTTCCGTTTTTTGTAAAAAGCAAACGCAGCCGAACAAAAAATAAGAATTTTTACCCAAAACTTACCAACGGTGCCGCCCCGTGTAATCACACACAAATTCTTGTATTATTCTTGTTCCGGCTATTGCATTTCAGGCGCAGTTCTGCTATAATTATTATAAGAAAACCATATTCGGAAAGGGGCATATTTCAAATGAGCACAGTTCAGAGACGGGACAAAATAAACTACTATCTGGATATCGCCGAGACAGTTCTCGAGCGTGGCACCTGTCTGCGAAGAAATTTCGGAGCGATAATCGTAAAAAATGACGAAATAGTTTCAACGGGCTATGTGGGCGCACCCAGAGGCAGAACAAACTGCTGCGACCTGGGCTACTGCACCAGAGAAAAGCTGGGCATACCCAAGGGACAGCGCTACGAGCTGTGCCGCAGCGTTCACGCCGAGGCAAACGCCATAATCTCCGCCGAAAGAAGCGACACCATCGGCTCCACCCTTTACCTTGCCTGCCACGACGCAAAAACAGGGGAGCTTTACGGTGATGTTGAGCCTTGCTCAATGTGCAAGCGGCTAATAATAAACGCAGGCATCTCAACGGTCATAATCCGCAACACCCGCGATAAATACACCACCATCAACGTCCAGAACTGGATAGAAAACGACGACTCCATCGAGGGCACCGACGGCTATTGATTTTTATTTAGAAAAAAAAACCGCCTTTCGGAAAATACCCCAAAGGCGGTCAGTTTGTCGAAAAAGCTTAAAGCTTGAGAAAAATAAAAAATTTGATTATAGAATTTGGCTTCAATACGTAAGTTACCGAGCCACAAAGCGAGAAAATTATTTCTATCTTTTAGGCGAGGTGGCTTCAGCGACACGCTGACCGCCTTTCGGAAATATCCAAAAGGCGGTTTTGTCAAAAGAAAAAATTATCAGGAACCTGTAACGATGTAAGGCTGGATAGCGTTTGCAAGAATGTTTGCAGGCATAGTCTGGAGCCAGATCTTGCCGGGACCTGTAACCTTGGTGTTGAAGAGGCCCTCGCCGCCCAGGAGCATATTTCCTACGCCCTTAACGGTCTCGATATCCATAGAGCAGGTAGCCTCCATAGCAGCAAGATAACCTGTGTCAATGAGCATAGACTGCCCGGGAGCCAGATTATACTCAACAATGCCGCCGTTTATCTCAAGGAAAACCATACCCTTGCCGGTAAATTTCTGCATAATGAAGCCCTCGCCGCCGAAAAGACCTGCGCCGATCTTCTTCTGGAAGAAAATTTCCATATTAACGCCGATGGTGTTTGCCAGGTAAGCGGACTTCTGAGCCACAATAGGCTGAGCGCTTGTGTCAAAGCAGATGATGTCGCCGGGGAAGGTTGACGCGAATGCGATCTCGCCGGGACCGCCTGCTGCGGAATATGTATTGCGGAAGATGGACTCGCCTGTTACAGCGCTTTTAGCCATTTTTCCCAGAGCGCCCAGAAGACCTGCGCCGCCGCCGGAGCCGAGATTTGTCTGCATCTGCATAGTAGGGGTCATCCAGGACATAGCGCCCTTCTGACACTCAACAGCCTCGCCTGCTTCGAGACGGCAGATAAGCACAGGCAGAGGAGCGTTTTTAACTTCGTACTGCATAATAATACCTCCATATTTCCATAATATCATAACTGGATTTTAGTAATTTTGCAATGTAATCATAACATATAATAATCAATGTGTCAATAGATTATTATAAATTTTAATCGGAATTTAATTTATTTTATCTCACAAGAAAAAAATTACGGAGTGATATCAATGTCAAAAGAAGCAGGCATAAATCAGAAGCTGAAATTTCTATATCTTGCGGATATTTTCAGAAACGAGACCGACGAAGAGCACCACATCACAATATACGGCCTTTCGGAGCGCCTTGAGGCTCTGGGAGTAAAGGCGACCCGAAAGACGCTCCTTGATGATATCCAGCTTTTATTGGATTACGGAATGGATATCATCACCGTTCCAATGGGAAAAATGCTGGGCTATTACCTTGGCAGCCGCAGCTTTGAGCTTCCCGAGATAAAGCTGCTTGCGGACGCCGTAAGCTCCTCACGTTTCATAACCGAAAAGAAATCCCGTACCCTGCTGAAAAAGCTTGAGGGACTTACCAGCAATTACCACGGGCTTGAAATAAACCGCCGTGTCTATGTGGCAAACCGTATCAAGTCGGAGAACGAGGCTATCTACATAAGCATAGACATCATACAGCAGGCGATAGACAGTAAAAAACAAATATCCTTCCGCTACTTTGACAGGACTGTGGGAATGAAAAAAAAATACAGGGAGGGCGGACGAACCTGCTCCCCCTATGCCCTTGCGTGGAACGACGGCAGCTATTATCTTGTGGGCAAGCAGGGGAAATATTCCACCCTTTCAAACTTCCGCATCGACCGTATGGAAAATGTGGTTATCCTTGATGAAAAAGCCGAGCCTATCCCCGAGGGCTTTGACCTTGCCGAATATACAGCCACCACCTTTTCAATGTTCAGCGGCGAGCACTGCACCGTTACCCTGCGCCTTGACAACAGCCTTGTGAACGTGGTTGCGGACAAATTCGGCTCCGACCTTATTCTTATTCCCGACGGCAAGGATAAATTCACCGTCAGCGTAAAGCTTGTGGCCGGAGCAGCATTTTACGGCTGGCTTTTCCAGTTCGGTGACAAGGCAGAGGTCATTTCCCCCGAAAATATACGCAGGGAATTTCTTGAAATGATGGACAATGTCCGCAGAAAATACAGTCAGGAGGACTGATAATTTGATAAACGTATTATTCATAGGCGATATAGTCGGTTCAAGCGGCTGTGACTTTGCGGAAAAGACCGTAGGCAGGCTCAGAGCAAAGGAGCGGCTTGATATCGTCATTGCAAACGGTGAAAATTCAGCCGACGGCAACGGTATCACCAAAGCTTCAATGGATCATCTTTTCCGCTTTGCGGACGTGATAACCACAGGAAACCACTGCTTCAGGCGAAAAGAGTTCACCGAGTATTTTGATATAAAGGAAAATCTTCTCCGCCCCGCCAATTATCCCGAGGGAGTGACAGGCAAAGGCTCCGTCATCGTGGATATGGGCAGATACAGCTTCGGGGTCATAAACCTAATGGGAACAGCCTTTATGGAGCCGCTCAATAACCCATTTGAGTGCGCCGACAGGCTTCTTAGGGAAATGGACACTCCGAATATCCTTGTGGATTTCCACGCCGAAGCCACCTCCGAGAAAAAGGCAATGGGCTTTTACCTTTCGGGCAGGGTATCGGCAGTCATAGGCACCCATACCCACGTCCAGACCGCCGACGAGATAATTCTTGACGGTCATACGGGCTATATAACCGACGCAGGAATGTGCGGAGCGGAGCTATCTGTCCTGGGCGTAAAAAAGGAGCTTGCCATAGAAAAGCAGCGAACAAAATGCCCCGTTAAGTTTACCGAGTCTGAGGAACCGCCCTTTTTTAACGGAGTGAAGCTTATGATTGATGAAAAATGCGGTAAAGTCCACAGCATTGAACGGCTGATTATTAGATAAATCGCCTAAATTTCCGTAAATCCTTGCATATGAACGCTTTTTCGTATATAATTATTTTAACACAATATGAAAGGGCGGTCTCAAAATGGATATTCTGAGAGTATCGGCAAATTCCTCTCCCAATTCGGTGGCAGGAGCCATCGCCAGCGTTGTGCGTAACTGCGGACAGGCAGAGATACAGGCGGTAGGCGCAGGAGCTACCAATCAGGCAGTGAAATCCATTGCGGTAGCAAGAGGATATCTTGCGGCTGTAGGGCTTGACCTTGCATGCTTTCCCGAATTTTCCACGGTAGAGATAAACGGTGAGGCGCGGACGGCAATGCGGTTTGTGTGCTTTACCCTTTGCAGCGGCGAGCCTGATGAAAGCCCCTGTTTTAATTAAATTATATATAAAAATAAAAACCGATCTTGGCGAAAGCCGGGATCGGTTTTATAATTTTGGGGACAAGGTTTATATCATATGACCTTTATAAATGCCCCCGGATAATCTTTTTTTACCTTAGCCAGATAAGCTTCGGCATTTTCTTTGGAACCGAAAGCCCCTACCTGAACATAATACATCTTCTGACCGTCATTCACAGCACTGCCCGATACCGCCGCCCGAACACGTTCTCTGAAAGCTTTAAAATCGTTCGGGTGGTCAACATACCATAAAGGGCAGCGTTTCCCCGTCACATCGTAGTGTCTTATGATATCATCGGCAGACAGCCCGAATTTTTGGCATAAAAATGCACAAAGCTCAACAAGACTGTCCTCCGTAGCCCCATTAAATTTTCCCGTGCTGTCGGGGTGACAGCATTCAATGCTGATACTGTACCCGTTGGCTTGATTGGTGCAGTAGCTCCATTCGTTCAGCGGAATACACTGGATTATCTCCCCCTCAAGCCCGATGATAAAATGAGCCGAGACATATCTTTCGTGGGTATCCTTGAGATTTTCAAAATAATCCCTGTTGTTTTTCGCCGTAGACTTGGGATTTCCCACATAATGCACCGCGATCTTCCTTACCTGTTCAAGCTTGATACAGGGTCGGCTGTATTTATTGGGCGTCAAAAGCATTTCGGTTATCTTCATAATTATTTGTCACTCCTTTCCTTGCTGTCTACATCTGCTTTCTTCTCAGCCTGAGACCTTACATTTTCGGCTATCTTCATAAGGAAGGGCGGAAGGGGCGCGCCGATGTCTTTTATATTCTCCAGGACCGAGATAAGTTCGTTTGCGATAAGCCATACAGCGGCAATGCTTGCGACAATGAAATTAAATCCCACAGATATTCCCGCCGTGTCCGCCGCAAAATTCAGCAGCCAGTCAAGCATAGCCCCCACCGCCACCAGAAGCCACATACATATCTTTTTGGCAATTCCCTTCACCGACTTGTACGAATTAACGCTTTCCTCGCGGTATTTTGCAGCGCAAAGCCCCGTTATGTAGTCGATAATATTGCAGCAGACGAGTACAAGCACAGGAACATACAAAATTCCCAGACGTGAGGACAAAAGAGTGCCCACAGCAATAAAAACTTCCTTGAATTTCTTCAATGCTCATTCCCCCAATTCTTTCCCGACCTGTTCCCTCCACCTTTCGGGAACATCGTCAATTGCGATTTTACCTAATTTTACCTGCAAAACATAAAATCTGACCATCATATCACCTCCGACACAAACTCCATAAACGCCGCTTCAAGGGCTTCAAGCCTTTCGTGGTCAGTTGGCGGCGCGGGCAGTATGGAGGCAGGCTCGGTCTCGGACACATCGATCAGATCACCACCCCCGTCGGTAACTATCTCAAAATTTGGATAGAGCCGAAGGATTTTCTCCGCAAGTTCCGAACCGTCGGGAATAATGTGATCGGCATTACCCACCCAGTCATCATTCGGGTGGTCAGACCTTGCCGCAAAATGCTTGTTATTATACAAAATCATAAATTCACCTCCAAATTTTTAAAAGAAATTGAAATACGGACACCTTATATCGTGCACAGTCACATATGCGGAAGCCGAAGTAAAATAAAATCCAAAATAGCCAAGCTTTCCCGGCGGTACTTCCATTGCAAAAATAACAGGATATACGGGAATTGACTCTACTGTAAACCATTCTCTGCCTTCTCCCGTGTTCTGCATCTCGGGATATGTTCCGGTGCCGTAACCATACTGACAAACGGGACCCTCAGCCGCCGCGGAAGCCAGCACGCATACTATTATGTTGCTTGAAGAATTGTTGATAAAATAAATCGCTTTAGCTGTGTCATCGTTGTCCGAGAACAGGCATATCTTATCATTCAGCGCATAATACTTCATATTATAGGGAACAAACTGTACCTGACTGCCCTTCCGGAAAAAATCATCGGCGTGCAGCCCGTCAACAGTGTCCGCATTGCCGCCATTTGCAGGAAGAGCTGAAGGTAAATCAGTTTTGCGAGCATAATCTGCATCAACCGAAATCAGCTGATACTGAGTTCCGTCATAAACGAATGTGGCAATATCGCCTGCATTTATAACTCCCGCCGCAATTTTCGCACCACGGTAAAAAATATTCTTTGCACCCCTGCTGTTAATGTTCAGCGTTGAGTTTGCAGGCACCGCATAGCTGAATTTGACCGAAACCATACCGTTTTTGACAAGCGCATATGATGTCAGCGAAGCGGCCTTTGCGGCTGTAGCTTCTGCAGTAGAACAGGTGCCATAACCAAATCCCAGCGACATAGGCGTGTATGTGGAATTGTTATCCTGATTTATGCAAACGAAATATGTACCGTTGTACATAAAAAGCCAGGTTTGATTATTGCAGAACGCCCACGCCCAGCTGTAGGTGTAAACGGAATTGCTGCCTTTGGGGACAATATTTTTTGCCCCCGTATCGTTAATATTCAGCGTAATATTTCCCGACGTGGGACTTGCCGAAGACGTGTCAGTGAAGCGTACAGCGATTATTGCGCCCGTTTCCAAAGCAAAGCCCTCGCAGTCAACGACCTTATCTACAACATCTCTCGCAGCGGAACATTCCGCATAAAAGACTTTCCTTTTTGTTTCACATAAATATTCGGCATATGATTTAGCCCCGTTAAAAGCGCCGTCAATTTGTGATTTAGTTGATATAGTAAGGTTTTCGATGCTCTTATCTATGGTCTGCCTGGCAACAGCGACCTGACCGCAGGCATAATTCTGAGCCTGAGTAAGAATAACCTGATCCTGCTTTTTAACCTCTTCAAGTACCGTTTCAAGACCTGTTTTATCCAAAAAATCAAACATAATTCATCAGCTCCATACCTGGTCAACAATATCGGTTATCTCCGTGTTAGTGATAGCGTGCATTTCGCTTGCCTGAACATATCCCGAAAGGTCAATATCGGTGCTGCCGATAAGCTCCCAGGCATTGCTGATGTACAGATATTCGTCATACCCGTTGCCGCCTGCCGCCGAAGCTTTCGCCACAAGATACAGCACATTGCTCTTGCCCGCCGAAGGAAGTTCACTCACTATCTGAGCGGAAAAATGCTCAATGCCGGCAATAGCGCTTGTAACAAAGGAATAAACCGCTCCCGAAGCAACAGGGTCTCCATTGCCCGACGCCACCGAAGCTGAAACGTCCTTGTAAGCGGCGCTTTTAAGGCCCTTGACCGCCACGTCCGAGCCGTCCACAGAAACAGTGCCGTTTGCCGAACCCGATGTCACAGCCGTTTTCGCCGCCGATATTTTAGTTTTAAGCTGCTGCAAAAGAAAAAGTAAACCGTCGCTGTCAAGTCGTGTGTAAGTAGCTGCCATAAAAATACCTCCTAAAAATCAAAATCCCGCGTTTTTCATAATTTCAAGAATCTCAAAATTGGTAAGCGAAGCGTCACCCAAATCCTCGAAGGACTTGTCCGAAACCAGCTCCACGCCGTTTATTTTCGGCTTGTTAATAAGCTTTTCGTAGTCATTTTCCACCGTACCTTTCGCCATATTCAGCGTGCCTGACACAGACGCCGCCGCACATATCTCTGCCGAAAGGGCAGCCGAAGAAATGCGTCCCGTCATTATTTTTTCAACCACAGCCATATCGTCACTCCCTCGGGATCTCGGTAATATTGCGAATGATCTTCAATCTCGACATCGGAACTATGGTAAAGATATTATCCTCGTCCATCACCAGACGTATATCAAAAACGTAATTTCCCAGAGGAATATCTGCCGTCTCACGGGGATAAAGCATAAAATTCAGTCCCGAAGCCGACCGATCGGCAAAAGTCAGCTTTTTCTTCAAAACCACGTTTCCGTTGTTGTCGTCCTTTTTAATATCAATATATATCACGTCCGTTTCCGAAAGAGTGTACTCACTTCCGTCAGCCGTTCGGATATTTTCGATACAAAGCTTCAGAGTATCTCCCTTTACCAAAACAATTTCTTCCATAACATCACCCCTTTATAAATTTGCGCGGCTTCTGCAAACCGCGAAAAGCCCGTATACCGCCTGCCTGAACTCGTCCGCACCACCGTTTACGATGTAATTTGCGCCGTAAGTGTTTCCGCCGAAATTGCTGTGTGACGCGTTGAATGTCTGTACCCTGCAAACAGTCTCACCCTTGATGCGGTCAGACTCGTCTGTCCAGCTGTAAGGCGTATAGATGTAATTGTATGTACCGCTCACCTCCACTTCAAGGAAACCGGTACCTCCGCTGTCTAAGGTCATTTTGCCCGAAGTGACCGTAAAATCGGTGTATTCGTAAATACAGTAAAGCCTGTTGGGAACGTCCGCCCCCTGATAATTTTCCTGATATTTAGTAAAAAAGGGAGCCTGACAGGAAGCATAAACAAAGCTGTCGTTAAGGTAAACACAGTAATAAATCGACCACTGCTCAGTGTAATTTACAATTCCGCCGTGCTGAAAGCCGAACTGAAAGAACTGCAAATGATCCACATCGTAAGCTATCTTTACACGAACATTCCATCCCTCCCCCACATCAAATTGCCATAGGGTGGGAGTCTCATCAAGCTTTCTTACTCTCGGGTCGATCTCCCTGACCCTGCCGCTGTTTCCCAGGATATATCCTGCAATAAAGCTCACGTATTTTCCTCCTTTACAAGCCTTATATTGCTTTTCGAGCCGTCATCGCTTACGTCATAGCTTAAAATGTAAGCCGTATCTCCGTAAACGAATTTTGTAACGGTGTCGGATATGGCCGTAATGCTGTCGGGCATAACCCCGTCCATCATAGCCCCGTCAAATTCCGTCACCCTGTTTCCCACCGTCGAGAAGAAGGAGATATCTGCCTTGCCCAGGTCTGTTCCCTTGTCGCTTGTAAAGCCAACGCCCTTTTCGGTAAGCACCGTGCTGCCGTATTTTCGGTCAGCCTCAATGCGTTTGCGAAGCTCATACCCTACAAGATCGGTGTAATCCGACTCGTCCTCGCATATATCTGCAGTTTCCGCCTTTGCAAAAACCGCAGCTGCCCCGAAGCATATTTCAGTCCTTACGGAAATAAGCCCGAATGTATCTCCGAAAATAAACTCCGTCAGACCGCAGGGAGCAGCGGAAATATCTGCGTGAGCGCAGTAAAAGGAGCGCCATACCTTTTGTGCAGCGGCAGACATTGCCGCGCCTGTACTTTCATCGTCAAAAAGCTTTCCCGACAGCTTCAGAATATTTCTGAAGTCCGTGCCGTCTCCTGCGGAAAAGACCTCACCGGTGGCAGTGTTTCTGGCATAAACCGCCGTAAAGGGACCCTTTTCCGAGTGAATGAACAAAGGAGCGCTTTTTGAAGTGTTGACCCCCACGCTGCCCGAAGCGGATAGAAACGGCGTAAATCTCAGTTCCTCATCATCTGAGCAGTGCCATACTCCCACCCCGTTTTCCGAAAGATGAATTAAAATTTCTCTTATCTTTTTCCCGTGAATGTCCTTGTAATAAAGACGAGGCACTGCCGAAAAGCTCAACGAACAAGGCTTGAAGCCGCACTGAGCTGCAATATCCCCCAAAACCTGGGAAGTGATAAAAGGCTCGTCCTCTTCCTTGTAAAATTCGTCCTTGAAGTCATTTTCCGTCATTCTCATTCTGTCAAACGCACGAATGGTAACAAGCCCCCCGCGCCTTTTAATGCTGCTTATAAAATGAGGACAAAAGCTCATATCCGCCGCCCCCGAAACCGTAAGCAGGACCGCCGCATTGGGATAAAAGCTGTCACTCGTCCTCACCGTCATAATAAGCTCCGAGCTTACAATACCCTTTACGGGCATATTTTCGCTCTGCCTTATGAGCCGAATGGAAGCAATGTCCCTGCCGCTTACAGTGATACCGCCAATTTGAACGTTATACTCGTTTAAGCTAAAGACAGTCCTCGGGGACAAAAGCAGCGTGAAGCTCAATGTCCGCCGTCCAGAACCGATTTCCGCCGAAGACCCTGTCTAAGGAAAGTGAGAGCCGCACTCCGCAGAAATCCGCCTCTTTCTCCTCGGGTGCGGAGTATCTCACCCTGATGCTTTCGCTTTCAAATGCCGCCGAAAGCCCCGCCGCCGCAGTATCGTCCACATCGGAAAGCACCGCCTTAACCGTCACCTCGTGACCCGTCCTCGTGCGGATCTTCTCCCCATAAATGTTCACAAAGGAGCTTTCCTCGTCATAAACGGGAGAAGTCACCGCCGAATATCTGTTAGCCGTAATAAACCTGCTCACATCAATATCGCCGATTTTAAGATAAACACCCAAAAAACAACACCCCTCTTAACAAGCGGAAAAAACCGCCTTTATCCTTATACCGTAAACCTCCGAGGGCGCGGAGACCGCTTCGGAAACCAGCATATCCCCAAGAAAAGCCGCACCGCCGCCGCTCATATAAACGCACCTGAGAGGAACGCCTTTCTCAGCCGAATTAAGTATCACCTCCTGCACCCCGTCCCCGGAAATAAGCAGGAACTCAAGCCTTATCTCAGCCCTCTCGGAAACAGGCACCGCCCTGTCGCCGTCCACAAAGTCTCTGATGACCACCCTCGGGGACATATCTGCGGAAATACCGCATACCCCCTCAGTCACCGCCGTAAACATCTCGGGAGAGCTGTCCCCGTTCTCGGACAGATCAATTCCCAGAACATAACCGAACTCGTCAAGGAAATCCCCCTCGCCAAAGCTTTTCAAAGCCTCACCGACCGTCACCCTCTCACCCCCTGTAAATTACCTCAATATCCTTTTCAATGCGTATAAAACCGCTTTCCTCCGCCTTTGCAATGACCGCAGGAAAGGGCGAGCTTATCTTGATAATGCCCTCCCCCGAAAAACCTGCAAGCCTTTCGGAAGCAAGGTCTGCCATTCTGAGCAGCGCTCTCCTGCCGCCAAACCCCGAAGCGGAAATAACAGCCTTTACCTTAACAATACCCCCGTCATACAGCTTCATAAAGCCGCCGCTCCCTTTAGGCAGAATAGTGACCTCACCCGAACCGTATGCCCCGACCTCTGCCACCCTGCAAAGCACCTCCAGAAGCTTCTCACTGCTTTCTATTCTTATCATTTGTTCTCCTTCCAAATGTTCTTTATTCTTTATTCCTTAAATTCAGGCTTTGGGCAACTTTTTGTATCGTCACCAAGCCGTCAGTCAGTTGCCCCCAAAAAATTACAGAACGATCGGCAGCAGGCTCAGCCTGCCTCAGCCTGCCTCAGCCTGCCAGCTCTAGCACAATAAACCTGAGCCTTCCGCCGAAATAATGATACTTTATCCCCGTCACCGGAAATTCCTCTCCGCGAATGACCGCCGAGCAGTCCCCGCCTGCGGAAAAAGCCATATCCTCGGGAATACTCCTGCCGCAGTCGTAAAATATCCTCCCCCGGGAAAAAACAGCCTCGCCGTTTATGTCCGATATTTTCCGACGGTAGATCTCAATGCGTACTCTCTCCAGCCGCCTTTCGGAAACGACTTCTTTGTCCCCGAAAATATCACCGCCGCCATAGACCCTTAAAATGCAGGTCCCGTCAAGAAGCCTGTACGGCATATGCATCAGGCGATCACCTCCACATTACCTCTGAATAAAAGCCCCGACCTCTCAAGAATAGCGAAAGCCCTTTGGCAAATCTTACCGGACTCTGCATATTCCGCCGAGAAATCGCCTATTTTGACCGAGGAAAACCCCTCATTTTCGGAAATAAACTCTCCCTGAGCGCAGACCGCCCGAAAGAACTCATTCTGCTCCTCACGGGAAAAATAGCTGTTTTGTACAACACTCCCGAGAACATCGGCAGCACAGCGGATAAAGGGCATAATGACCTCTTCGTCCTCCGCACCTCCGTAAACCACCCTGTAAAACTCATAATCGGGATAAATCAATCAGCGTCACCCCCTTTCTCCCCGAAGATATCAGAATCAGGCAGTGGCAGTGTGGCAGTAAACGCCAGCCGCCTTGTTTTCATAAACGGAGCAGAGACCGTAGCTTCTGTAGCCGTACTTCCAGGAATCGGCGTCGGGATTGTTCGCAGGGCTGATTATCTTGGGAAGAGCGTGCTTGGTAAACTGAATTACCGCAGGCTTGTGAACTATCATAAAATTGATGTTCTTGCCGCCCGAGGCCTTAGAGTAGCCGCCGCCCTCTTCACCGCCTGAAACGCCGTCATTCAGCTTAACAGCAGAGTAAAATCTTGACTGAGGAACAACCACGATCTGATCAAAGCCGGCCATAACAGCCCTTGACTTTGTTGTGTCCATATCGTCGATCATACCCTTGAGAACGGGAGTGATAAAGAGTACCCTGTCCTCGGAGGGAACCTCCGCCGCGTCCATAACGCTGACAGCCTTTCTTACAGCCGCCGCAGCCTCCTCGCCCGTAGCAAGGTCGCCCGACTCCTTTGAAATGCCGCTTGTGCCCGCAATGGAAGCAAATCTGAAAGCGTCAAGCTCGGGAACAGCCTTAGTTCTCACAAATTCGCCTGCAAGAGCACCGAAAGCAATGCTCTGGCTCTCCTCATTGTCCATAGCGTCCACGGAAAACATTCTTCCTCTCTCGTAGCTGTACTTAACGGTCTGCCAGCTAAGGCTCACATTGCCGTCCACATAGCCGCTGTTTCTGGAATAATCCGCAAGCCCGTCCATAGTAAGCTTAGGGATAACTATCTCGTTGGCATTAGCACCCTCTCTTGCAAGGGACGCGTCAGACTCAAGCACAGCAGTCTTAGCGTTTTCTCTGTAGGTCTCATCAAGGAGAGATGCGTACTTCTTAGCAAGTGTAATAGTGTTCATAGATCAAATACCTCCGTAAAATTAAAAATATTTTTGTTTAATGGATATGTGTGATTTTGGATAAATGCTCAGGGCTTATCCTTTCAGCCCGAAAGCCTTTCTCAGCGCAAAGCTGTCACTCTTTGACTTTTCGCCGGGGACACCCGTAGTGATGCCGCCCCCCGAAGCGGAAATTCTTCCAAAGGCAGCCCTTGCCGCCTCCTCGAACTCCACCCCGTCCTTTTCTGCGTAAAACCGCCCGAGACAAATAACGTCCTCCGTCATACCCGCAGGCACACCCAGCTCGGCGCAAACGCATTTCGCCTTGAGATAAGCGTTCTCACTTTCCGCCGCCGCAAGAGCAGCCTCAAGCTCTGTCTCACGGGAAACAGTCTCTTCGGTTGTTTCCTCAACGACCTCTTCCGTTAAAATTTCCTCATTCATTTAAGTAAACTCCTTTCCTTTTCGATTTTCTCAAGCTCCCTCACAGCGTCCTCCTCGGAACATTCCAGAGCCGCCATAACAGCGGAGACCCGACTGATAAGCCCCGCCTGAACGAGTTTAATGTTCCTGTCGATGATCTCGTCCCTGTCAACGGTCTGCCTGTCCGAGAAAGCCACCCTCACATTCACCTCCTCGAGGGGGAGCGCGCCGCACATCTGACCGCAGCGGATAATGCACTTAACAGCATTTTCAATAAGTTCCGCCGCCAGACATCGGTTAGTCTGCATAGTAATTTCGGTTCTTGTCTCCATACTTTTGACCTCCGCCGCCGTCCGAAGTCCTGCGGAGCTGTTAAATGACAGCGTGCCCGAGGACAGCCCCACCTGAAAGCATAAAATGTCAAGCAGCGCATTTATGGCCTCCACGTGTTCTGAAACTCTCAGCTCGCAGGTGTTGTCGGTGATTTTGAGGTCCTGTTCCTCGTCGCATTTAAGCGCCTGATACACCTCATCATCAGCGTCAAAATACCTGCTTATCCTGCCCGTGTCGGGGTCAACCACCGTGCGAATACAAGAACTCGGCACGATTATCCTCTTCCGACCCAGCACGAACTCCCGTGAAAAGCTGTCAAAAGCAATGTCAAGAGCCTTCAGAGTGTCGGTGCAGTTGGCAAAGCAGCTAAGCCCTAAAAGCGACCCCTCCGACAGATTGTTGTCCCCCGCAGGACGAAAATAAGCAAACATAGGCACGTCCATCGACGGATATTCCGACCTTTCCGAAAGCCCGCCGAAAACCTCTTCAACAGGAATTTCGCAGGAAAGAGAGCCGCCCTTCATTTCAAAAAGCCTTCGGTCAATAACCGCGTGACCCCCTTTCATTCCGTGCCTCTCGAAAAGCGCAAATTCCCTGCCGCCTCTGAGAAACCTGCTTCCGAAAATGCCCTCGCATATGCCGCCCCGACCGCTTCCCACAGGGATAAAATCCTCTGCGGAAACATAATCTATGGAGACTCTGCCCCCGTCAATGTAAATTTTCATAGCGCCGCCGCCAAGAGCATAAGCCCTGCTGAAAAAAGCGGGAGCCTTTTCCCAGAAGCCGTTTTCCTGCAAAATGCGCATAGCATATTCCTGCTGAGCGGGACTTTTGCAGAAAATATCCGCCTGACTTGAAAAGGTAAGAGACGCAAGACTGTCGCAAAGCACCTTAGCGCACCCAAGCTGAGAGATTCTCCTTTCCCCCTTTCCGTAAAGCCCCGACCTCTTCACATAAGCCCAGGGCGGCTCGCCGCGGTAAATATTCCCGCAGACCTCAATAACATTTCTGAAAAATTCCTCTTCACAGGGAATTTTCGTGTCGGGGAAAGACTTCAAAGCCCCGTTTATGATATTACCCATAAAACCTCCTGATTTTTATACTAATCTTTAATCGTTCTGTAGACAAAGACGGCAGATAGAACGCTGCCAATCTAGGAAAGCGACCGCAGGCGATATGTCAAGCGAGGCTTGACACCGGCAAGGGAGCTTGACGACGAGTGGCTGCGTTATAGCTGTCGGATTTGTCAATAGGTTGATTAAAGATTAGTATTAGTGTTTATCTTCCCGCCGCAATAATTTCCTTCATTCTCCTCTCGGTGGAATACTCCTGAGCGTCCAGACTGTCCACATTAACGGAACCGTCATCAAGCCGCCTGTCCGTACCGCCCGACTCCCATACCGCCTCGGTAAAAGCCTTGATGGTGTTCACACACTTAGCGGCAATGCGGTACCTGCCGCCGCTCATAACCGAGGAGTAAAATCTTATGCGCTGTCCGATGTCCCCCTTTCTTGCATTGTGAATTTCCACAGGCAGCCTCTCTCTCCTTGCCGCATTCTCAAGCCCCCTGATAAGGACCTGCTCGGCACTGTCGCAGTAAACATCTCTGAGACAGGGATAACTTCTAAGGCATTTTTTAATGAACCTCACAAAATCCCTCTCCAGCTCCGCAGGAGAAATTATCCCCTGCCTGTAATACTCGTCAAGAGTGATTATCCTCTTGTACCCCGCCGTGTACCCCGTCAGATTAAACGCCGTAGCAGAGCCGTTTCCGCCGAAATCCACCCCCACGTCCGCCATAATAATGTCCGAAGCCTTCACCCTTTTGAGAATGAAATTCTCGGGGGCATCTGCAAAATCCCTGTAAATGACCCCCTCAGCGCTCTTCCATTTACCGAGAATGAATCTGTCGTAATAAACCGACCCCGCATAATCCCTCTTGAGTCCCCGAACAAAGCTTTCGGACAGCTTGGGATTATCATCAATGGTAAAATGGGAAGCCCTCACCGAACCGTTTTTCACCCCCTCGTCAATAAATTTTTTCAGCCAGTGACCGGGAGAGGCGGGATTGCAGCTGCCGTCAAAAATGGAATTGGGACGGTCAAGCCTTGACATTATCATTCTGAAAACCTCCTCGCTCCAGGTGGTCATCTCGTCCCCATAGCAGTAGGAAAGGCTCATACCCTGAAGCTTGTCCGCACAGCCGCTGCGAAACGCCCCGAAAATGAAGCAGTCCCGCCCGAACAGCCTTACCACGCCGCCGCTTTTCACCCTCCCCACCAGCTTATCCCCGAACATCTGCCTCATAGGGTCAATAATGTTTCGTGAAACGCTGCCCTCGGTGTTTCCCACCAGAGCAACAGCACCCGACTCGTCGGCGGCAAGGATGCGGTTGGGAATGCGGTAAAAATCAAGAAAAGTCTTGCCCGACCGCATCGCCCCCACGGAAATGTTCCACCTTTTCGGCTCATAGGTGGAAATTCGCATAACTTCTTCCTGTTTAGGTGTCAGAGACAATACCCGGACCAAACACATCACTCCTTTCAGCAAATAATCCCCTCAGCTCTGTAAGAGCGTCCTTCTCAGCCATATCCTCGCCGCCGTAGATCCCGTAAATTCGGCAGAGCAGCTCCAAAGCCCTCAGCTTGTCGTAAAGCTTTATCTCAATTCCCTTAGTGCCTGCCTTCATTGAAGCCAGCGCCTTTCTGCAATCTGCGGAAAGCTTTTTTGTGTCGGTAAGGATAATGACCTGCTCCCCGTTTTCGCCCTCGGCAATTTCCGCGAATTTGGAGAAATCGGAAAATGCAATAGCCGCAAGCTCCCCGAGCACCGCCTTTCTTGTTATCTTTCTCATAAATGTAACCACCCCTTTTTTATCCCACAACTCAGTATTCGTAATTATCGAAAATAAACTCCCTGAACTCTCTGCCGTACTCTCTCAGAAAATCGAAGAGAATACTATCGGTAACATTGCCCGAAATATTATCTGCGAAGCAGTCGAGACACATATCGAACCTCTCCACCTCTTCCGAAGGAACCTCGTCACCGCAAACAGGGCAGAAGCATTTTACCCGTCTAACCAATCGAAAGCCTCCTTTCTCCAAAACATTTGTTTGTTGTAATCATATAATAGCACATCTGTGCCCAAAAGTCAAGCCTTTTTTGCAAATTTTCGAAAGTTTGTTCCATTTATATAAAAACGTCTGTTCTATCTTATGCAAAATTTATAAAATTCTCCAATAATCCCCCTGCCCGCTCCCGCCCCAAAGTATATCTTGTCTCCTGCGTATATGTAAGAATTATCTTATTTGTGGCACGGTAACGTTTATCTGCTCTATAATACTAATCTTTAACCAACCTATAGACAAATCCTCGGCTGAAATAATCCCATTCGTCGTCAAGCTCCCTTGCAAGGCGGCAAGCCTTGCTGCGGTCGCTTTCCTAGACTGTGATTATTTCATCTGTCGGCTTTGTCTACAG
>JAQYLI010000050.1 GCA_028720105.1 Oscillospiraceae bacterium
CAACGGGAGTCTCGGGAACAACGGGAGTCTCGGGAACAACAGGAGTCTCGGGAACAACAGGAGTCTCGGGAACAACAGGAGTCTCGGGAACAACGGGAGTCTCGGGAACAACGGGAGTCTCGGGAACAACAGGAGTCTCGGGAACAACAGGTGTCTCAGGAACAACGGGAGTCTCGGGAACAACAGGAGTCTCGGGAACAACAGGTGTCTCGGGAACAACGGGTGTCTCGGGAACAACGGGTGTCTCGGGAACAACGGGTGTCTCGGGAACAACGGGTGTCTCGGGAACAACGGGAGTCTCGGGAACAACGGGAGTCTCGGGAACAACAGGAGTCTCGGGAACAACAGGAGTCTCGGGAACAACAGGGGTTTCGGGAGTAACGGGCTTGATCTTATCCTTTATTGAAGGATTTTCTTCGTATGAGCTTGAGCCGAACTGAATGCTTCCGGAAAAGCTCTTACAAATAACCTGACCTTCATAATGATTGTTTGTGCCTGAGTTTTCGGCTGATGTAAGATTGGAGTTGGGAGCCAGAAGACTGCCTATACCTGCGCCGATAACTACATTTTCTGCTTCAGTAACGTTGATAAGCACCTTGGAGTTGCCAACCTTGTTTCCGCTTGTAAGCTGACCGGTAGAAGAATAGCTTGCTCCCCAGTCAGCCATAAGGTTAAGCTCGGCGGACTCTGTGCCCTTGCCTGTGATATTAACGATTACGGAAGAGTTCTCGGGAACATCGTAGTTGATGCCAACGCCTGTAGTGCCGCCCTTCAGAGCCATAAATTCATCAACAGTAAGCGTAAATACGTTTACATCTGTATTGCTGCCTTTAAAGGTTATGCTGCCGTAATTATTTCTGATATAATTGTTTTCGTCAGTGCTGTTAACGCCGACGCTTCCGTCAAGAGCCGACATCTTCTGCGATGTGTTTCTGAGGTCGGCAAAGGCTTCACTGAAATTGATCTGACATTCTTCGCCCACAGCAGTCCTTACTCCGTCTGCAGAGCCGTGCATAGTTTTTCCGACTTCAATGCTGGAAGCCTTGGTGACGTTAAAATACATATCTCCGCCAACCGCAACAACAGCCCTGCCGTCGCCCATATCAATATTGCCGCCATTGCCGTACTGGCGGTAATCGCCTTCGATAAACACGGAATATCCCTGTGCGGCGTGAAGCAGTGCAGTGGGATCTACGGGAGCGTTGTGTGCCATAGAATAACCGTAATCGGGAGTAGAATTCAGCATTTCATTTGTGCGTGTGTGGAAAGCATTCTCCATAACTACGTCGTCAGCCTGCTCAACCGTTTCTCCGGACTCTTCGGCATATTCAGCAGACTCTTCGATGTATTCATCGGAAGCTTCTTCGGCATATTCAGCCTCAGACTGCTCCTCGGCTGCTTCGGATTCTTCGGCGTATGTAGTGGCAATATCGTCGGCATTGTCACCATTAGCCTGATCTTCAGCTTCGCCTGTTTCCTCGCTGCCGCCGTCCTCCTGCTGTGAGTCGGATACAGAGGATTTTGCCATACCGCCCGTCAGATCGATTGTCTCTGCGGAAACTCCGCCGCCCTGGCTGTTAGCTGCAAAAACTGTCAGTGCAAATGCGAATGCACTGAGAGACTGCAGGACCTTTCGCTTTTTATCGTTATTATTCATAAGATTTATCTCCTTTCAGAATATGGAAATAATCAAAATGCATATATTTTTTCACATTATCAATTATATCACAATATTAGTAATTTGTCCAGTATTTTATGCAATTTTATCAAAAACAAACCAACTTTGTAGACATTAACATAATGAAACGTTTTATTTATGTGAATTATTACAATTTGTCATATAAACATATAAAAATTACACTTTTTTAATGTGCGGCTGTGAAATATCAAAGAGCGCCCTCTTCAAAAAGCTCTATCTTTTTATTCATCATCTCGGGATTTGAAGCGTACAGAGCCGCCGTTTCCTTAGTGATAACGCCCTCGGAGAACAGCTTGAAAATAGCGGTGTCCATAGTCTGCATACCCTTCGATGTCTGCATTATAGTCTCTATCTGATGAGTTTTCCGCTCGCGTATCATTGTGCGTATAGCGCTGTTTACGGTCATCACCTCAAAAACAGGGTGGAGAGTGCCGTTTATGTCGGGGAGAAGCTGCTGGGAGACTACCGCCCGAAGCACCATAGATAGCTGCATTCTTATCTGATGCTGCTGGTTTGTGGGGAAGGAGTCGATTATGCGGTCAATTGTGTTCACCGCACCCAGAGTGTGGAGGGTAGAAAGCACCAGCTGACCCGTTTCTGCGGCGGTCATAGCAATGCTCATTGTCTCATTATCTCTCATTTCTCCCAAAAGTATGACGTTTGGAGACTGCCTTAATGCGGCTCTCAGAGCGTCTGCATAGCTGTCGGTGTCGATGCCAATCTCACGCTGGCTGATAATGCTCTTTTTGTGCTTGTGAAGAAATTCGATGGGGTCTTCGATGGTTACGATATGCCCTCTCCGCTCGGAATTTATCCTGTCTATCATACAGGTGAGGGTGGTGGATTTTCCGCTGCCTGCCGCTCCTGTGATAAGGATAATGCCGTTATTCGAGTCCGCAAGGGACATAATGCTTTCGGGAATGTTAAGGGCGCTGCTGTCGGGCAGCTCAAAAAGCACGTTTCTCAGCACCGCCGCAAGGGTGCTTCTCTGCCTGTACACGTTTACTCTGAAACGTCCCACCCCTGCGAAGGAGAATGAAAAGTCCATTTCCCTGTTTATCTCGTCCGTGCTTTTTTTGATATCCGCCAGCCCGAATATCTCGCTTATCATACGTTCGGCGTCTGCGGGCATAACTATCTCCTCGTCTCTTGCCATGACGTTTCCGAAAACCTTGTAGCTTACCGCCGTGCCCGAAACAATAAAAATATCCGAAGCGCTGAGACTTACCGCTTCCTTTAATATTTCGCTTATTCCCATCATAGGAAATTCCCCTTTCTGTATCAAAAGCCCTGCCATACGTTCAGGTGTTCTTCCTCGTCCTCTTCCTCCGGGGCGTAGACCACCGCATTGCGGATTATTTCAAAGCTTCCGCGCCTGTCCTTAGGATATGCGTCCACGCTAAGCTCAAGATAGACCGAAGCCCTTTCGTCAATGGGCACAGAGCAGGACACTATGTAATTATCTCCCTCTCTGCGGCAGGAAGCATAATCCAGCTCCTCTATAAGAGCCTCGAAATTCATATCGAAAAGTCCCGAATCTGCCGCTGCAGCAATGCACCCGTCTATCTCGCTGAGCCTTTGCGCCGACAGATTTTTTGCCGTTTGATATTTTTCCAGCCGCTCTGCGCTTTTTTCGGTAAGCCTGTCGCCCCGCCCTGTGGCAGACAAAGCCGCAGCGCCTACCGAAGCGAGGGTGATTATCAGAAATACCGCTATGAGAGTGAGAAATCCCGGTGCTGAGACTGTTTTGATTTTTCCGTTCATTCTTCATTCTCCTGTTCATCGGGGATACACAGGGGATATGGGGCATAGCAGACAGCCCTTTCCTCCACTGTTCCGCCCTTCCATACAATGCGTATATCGGAGGTGAGAAGCTGACCGTAGATCAGCCCGTCACGTTTACATTCCTCTATATTTTCCGTTATATATACCGCACCGTCCGTTTCATTCGGGGCATATCGGAAAAGCTTGTCGCAGGGTATCATAAAGCTCATACCGCCGATACAGTTTTCCGCCGCATTTTTTCCGAATATTTCCCCGACGGCAAGCTCGGTGCTTCCCGTGGCGGAATATAGCTCGCACCAGGACTCTGCGCAGGCAACTGCCGCCGCATAGGTCTGTTCCCTGTCCGCACGCTTTGCCGCCGCACCCAGAGTCCGCAGCGTACTGCAGCAGCACAGGGCGAATACGGGGATAATAAGAGCAATTTCAATAAAAAATGGGTCGAGCTTTATTGCACCATTGTGACGAGGTTCGCCGAAAATCGACCTTTTCAATCTCCGCCGCCCCCTTCCGAGGAGTAAAACTCGGTATCTGCCGAGGGCTTTGCAAAGATGGTGATGCTCTGACCCGTTTCGGAACAGGCGGTTATTTTGACCGTATCTCCCGAACTCCGTGATATGTATAGCTTGTCCGCGGAAAAAATGCTTTCACCGAGAGAGATGTCCGAGCCGCCCGGTACCACAGCTTCCCACAGAAAACCGTCTTTCAGGGTGATAACATTGTCATAGCCGTCCTTTCTGCCGATGACTATTTTGTCAAGGAGACCGTTTTTGTCCGCAAAAATGCTGATGCTGTCCTCTGCGCTTCTCAGATGATTTGCGGTAAATCTTGCGGCGCCGAGACATTCCGAGGAGTTTTCATAAGCGTATCGTATCCTGTGAAAACAGCTTACCGCCGTCCACATCAGGGCAAAGGAGGTGACAGCGAATATGGTCATAAGAATGAGACTGTCATAACGCACCCTTGCCGTTTTTGGCTTTGTACCCATATTTGCTTGTCACACCTCCCCCCCGTAATATTTTTATCCGTTATATCGTCTCGGTAAAATTTCCCAGAAATTTAAAATATCCCATACCCGTTTTAAGGTCGTCAATAAAAGCTGCCACCTTGCGGTTTTCGTAGGAGCCTTCAAAATCAAGGAAGATGACCGCCTCGAAATCCTTGCCCGCAACAGTCTTGTTCACGATCTTTTTAAGGTTTAAGCCGTACACCGCAAACTTGGTAAGTATTCTGTAAAGTCCTCCGGGAGTATGGGGAACGGAGAAGGATACGGAAATGGTGTTTGCATTCTCGGGAGCGGCAAAATGCTTTGAAAAGCAGATAAATCTGGTATAGTTGGGATATGCGTCTGCTGCCTTTTCCTCAACTATTTTCAGCCCGTTCATCTCGGCGCAGGACTTGGAGCAGATGCAGCCGATGGTGTTGTCGGGACTGTTTTTCACCATTTCTGCGGCAAGAGCGGTGTTTGCATAGTCCATAGGCTCAAGACCGTTGTTCTTGAGGAAAGCCGAACACTGCGCCAGCGCCTCTCTCTTGGAGAAAACTCTCCGCACCTCCGCAGGATCGGTATCGGGCTTTACCGCAAAGCAGTGGGTTATCTCTACCCTGACAATGTTGTTTATGTAAAAATTGTGGCTTGCCATAAGGTCATATGTCTCTGCAACAGAGCCTACGGTGGAGTTCTCAAGGGGCAGTATGCCATAATCTGCCCTGCCTCTTTCCACCAGATCCACCACGTCCTTGAAATTGGTCATAAAGCGGATAGGCTTGTTTTCTCCGAAAAGCTTCACGCAGGCAGCCTCGGCATAGGCACCCGTGCTGCCCTGGCAGGCAATGACCTGCGCCTGTTCGGGACAAAACAATTCGGGCTTGTCATATATCTTTCCCCAGGTGTTCACCTCTGCCTGGATACATTTGCTTATGTCCATGACCTCGGTGAACATAACCGCCGCAGCGTCAGCCATATGCTCGGGAGAAGCGGCTCTTATCCTGTCAATGACCTGCTGTTCTCTGCCCTCCTGCATAATGGGGATATTGTTTTCCTTTTTGTAAAGGGCAACGCTTTTGCATATCTCCATTCTTTTGAGAAAAAGCTGGAGCATCTGCCCGTCTATTTCGTTGATTTCGTTTCTGAGATCGTCAAGCTTCATTTCTATTTTCCTTTCAGTTTTATCAGCTTATATCCGCAAGCTCCAGATATGCGCCGCCGTTTTCCGCAATGTAGTCCTTTCTGCCCTCAAGGTCGTTTCCAAGGAGCAGGTCGAACATTTTCGAGGTAGCCTCTGCGTCTGCGGGGGTTATCTTGATAAGCCGCCTTGTTTCTGGGTTCATAGTGGTAAGGGACATCATTTCGGGGTCATTCTCGCCAAGACCTTTGGAGCGGTCAAGCTTGTATTTTTCGTCGCCTATCTTTGCAAGTATCTCGGTCTTTTCCTTTTCGTCATATGCAAAATAGGTCATTTTTTTGGTGGTTATCTCAAACAGGGGAGACTCTGCGATATAAACGCAGCCCTCCTCGATAAGGGTAGGTGTGAGGCGGTAGAGCATCGTCAGCACAAGCGTCCTTATCTGAAAGCCGTCCACGTCCGCATCGGTACATATAATGACCTTGTTCCAGCGGAAATTCTCCATAGAAAAGCTTGAAAGCTCCTTGTTAGCCTTGGACTTTACCTCCACGCCGCAGCCTAAGACCTTGATAAGGTCGGTGATGATATCGTTTTTGAAAATTTTCTCGTAATCCGCCTTTAAGCAGTTGAGTATCTTTCCTCTGATTGGGATTATCGCCTGAAATTCGGCGTTTCTTGCAGTCTTGCAGGAGCCGAGAGCCGAGTCTCCCTCCACGATGTAGACCTCTCTGCGGGACTTGTCTCTTGTGCGGCAGTCAACGAACTTTTCTACCATATTGGCAAGGTCTATCTGCTTGGTAAGGTTGTTTTTGGTGTTCTGTCTTATCCTGTCGGCGGATTCTCTCGCACGCTTGTTGATAAGTATCTGGTCGGCTATCTTATTTGCGTCGTCGGGATTTTCTATAAAATAGACCTCAAGCCGGTGCTTTAAAAAGTCCACCATATTTTCGTAAATGGATTTGTTGTTGATAGCCTTTTTGGTCTGATTTTCGTATGATGTGTATGTGGAAAATGTAGACGAGATAAGCACAAGGCTGTCTGCGATATCATCGTCCTTTACGGACTTTTCATTCTTCTGATATTTTCCGGCGGACTTGATGTAATTGTCGATAGAGGAGCGGAAAGCCTGCCTTACCGCCTTCTGAGGAGTTCCGTCATACTCGAGAAAGCTTGAGTTGTGGTAATACTCCTGAAAGCTTACCTTTGAGGAGAATGTGAAAGCACAGGACAGCTTCATTTTGTATTCGGGTCTGTCCTCGGCGTCCCTGCCCTTTCTCTCGCAGGAACAAAACTGCAATGAGGTGAGATTTTCCTCTCCCACGATCTCCTTGAGATAATCGGTAATGCCGTTTTCATAGTAATATTCGGTCTCCTCAAAGCCCCCTGTTTCCTTTTCGATACGAAGGATAAAGGTGACCTTGGGATTTACCACCGCCTGCTTTTTAAGCACCGACCGGAAATAATCGGGGGGGATAACAATGTCAGTAAATACCTCGGAGTCGGGCTTCCAGCGTGTTCTTGTGCCTGTCCGCTTTGACTTTGTAGGCTCCTTTGACAGACCGCCGATGTTTTCTCCCTTTTCAAAATGGAGGTTATATTTAAAGCCGTCACGGAGGACTTCAACGTCCATATATTCCGAGGCATACTGTGTGGCGCAGGCACCCAGACCGTTTAAGCCAAGAGAAAACTCATAATCGCTGTTGTCATACTTTCCGCCTGCGTAAAGCTCGCAGTAAACAAGCTCCCAGTTCCAACGCTGTTCGGTGTTGTTGAAATCAACGGGGCAGCCGCGTCCGAAGTCCTCCACCTCAATTGAATGGTCAAGGTAGCTTGTGACGATTATTTTGTCGCCGTGACCGTCTCTCGCCTCGTCAATGGAGTTTGAGACTATCTCAAAGACCGAGTGCTTGCAGCCCTCAAGGTCGTCCGAGCCGAATATTACCGCAGGGCGCTTTCTTACTCTGTCCGCACCCTTTAAAATGCTAATGCTTTCGTTATCGTAATTTTTCTTTTTTGCGCTCATTTTGCTGTGGATTTTCCTTTCGTTTTGTGATTTGGGTATATCTGTGTTATGATAAATTTTAATAATAAAGAATAAAGGACTACTTTACGTTTGCCACATTCTTTTCTCTGTAATCAAGAATATACTTACACCCCGCAAACACCGCTCCGAAGAATAAAACGGGCTTCCAGTCAACCTTTGAGCGGCGGGAGCTTACATAGACCGCTGTCGGCTTGTCCTTTTCGCCGATGGTGTAAAGCGCCGCAGGAATACCGTTTTCCACAACTATCTTGGTGGGACGGGCATTCACCAAAGCTTTTAATACGACCTCGCTCAGAAACGAGGAAATGCAGGCTGCGGCGGCAGTCTTGCCCACAAGTTCAATGACCTCTCTGAGAGTCTGCTCGTCAATATAATAGCTCATATATTCTTCCTCCTTGCTTAACCCTCAAGCTCCATATAATAATCGTCCATAACAAAGCCGTTTCCGATATCGGCAACACCCTCGCCAATGGTTTTGTAGCCCATAGCCTTGTAAGCGGCAATGGTGCTGTCATTGTGCTTGTTGACAGTCAGCCATATTGCCCTGAGACCCTTTTCACGGGCGATCTCTTTGAGCATATCTGTCACCGCACGGGCATATTTTTTGCCCCGCTCTTCCCTTTTCAGATAAAGCTTTGAAAGAAAAAGTCTGTCACCGTCGGGCTTTATGGCGGTGTAGCCAATGTCATTGCCGTCCCGCTTTATGAAATAATACTCGTAGCCCTCTTTGATATTTTCCTTTTCCGCCTCAAAGGAGCAGAATTTTTCCACCATATAATCCACCTGTTCTATGGTGATTATCCCGGGAAAATACTCGTGCCATATGCTGTCCGCAAGCGCTGACACCCTGCGGAGCTGATCGTCTGTCTCAGCCTTTACAAGCTTTATTTTATCCATCTTTTTATCCCTCATTTTACGGAAAAATATTTTTAGTGTCCCCGCGCACTCGTCCTCCATAAAACCGCCTGTTATAACAGGACGGTGATTGTAGGGGAGAGCGGAAAGGTCGGTCACAGAGCCTAATGAGCCTGCCTTTTTGTCATATGCGCCGAAAATCACCCTGTCGATACGGGAGTTTATTATCCCCCCTGCACACATAGGGCAGGGCTCCAGCGTCACATACATCTCGCAGCCCGACAGCCGCCAGCCGCCCAGAAAACGGGATGCGTTTTCAATAGCCTCAAGCTCGGCGTGAGCAAGGGGACTGCGGCTTTTTTCACGCCTGTTGCGCCCCTCGCCAACTATCCTGCCGTCGGAGAGCCTCACTATCACCGCGCCTACAGGGACTTCTCCCTCTGCCGCCGCTTCCTCTGCAAGCTCTAAGGCTCGTTTCATATACATATTATCCGTCACAGCCATTTTATATCCACTATCATCAGCATAACGGTAAGTATCAGCCACATAATTACCGAAGCGTTTGTAAGGCAGCACATTACACGTTCTTTGGTGTCAAGGTACATTTTGTAAAGGGGCAGGCTTATCTTATTGCTGTGTTTGATGATGAAGACCGAAACGGCGGTAAAGCCTGCGGCGATATATACAAAAAGCACTGCGGCGGTGATGGTCATATACATTCCCTCGGGAAGCTCTGCAGATTTGAGTATGGTCAGAAAATACACACTTCCGCTTATGGTGATACGCATAATAAAGCTCGTAACGATAGAACCCGAGCGCACCACAAAGAAGCCAACTACCAGCATTATGGTGAATGTAAACAGGAAGCTATGATAATTTCCCACGGTCAGGGCGGCGATAAGGCTTGTAAGGATCAGAGCGTATCCGTCGCCGAACTGCTTTAATATCTGCAGGATAATGCCGTGATGAACGATCTCGCTTATAACGGGAATGATGACCGCCGTCAGGAGTGCGGACAGTAACAGGCATACCTTGTTCTGCGGTATCCATAAGCTGAAGGTCGGGTCAACGCCCATTAGCGCCGCCGATGTGTGCTGGATATTTGAAAGTATTGTTGCGATGCCGAAGGTCAGCATTGCCATTGGAACGGCTATGTTAAACAGGGGCTTATTGTAAATTTTTGTAGGCAGAAAAATTTTTTTGGGCATATTTATCTTTTTCAGAAGATAAAACAAGGGCAGTATCCGGACGGAGATCTTCACGATATAATCCGCTGCCACAGCCAGATATTCGCTGCTTGAAACAAATTTCAGCAAATTATACAAAACGGGTATATCCCCGAAGGGCGCCACGTCCTTTATGATCCATACCACAATATTGAGAACGGTGTAAATGGTAAGAAATTTTGCCAGCAGGGAATGTATCTCCACAATTGCCGAACGCTCCGCCGCCTGAGGTGACTCGGTTATAAAGCCCTCTCCGTCACGGTAGGTCAGCTCGTCGGAGTTGTCGAGGAAGTAGAAGCCGTAGTCCTTTTTATGTTCTATTCGCCATTTGCGGTATAACTCGTTGTATTCCTTGTCCTGAAGCTTTAAGGAGGCAATGCGTCTGTCGCTGTTGTCCCTTTTTCCGGTGATAGCCATAATGCGCAGACCCCTTTCACTGATATAAAGCCTATTGTTGTTTTTGCGTATGATTAAATTTATTATACCACATTTTTGGGGGAGGGTTGTGAACTTTTTGTGTATGATAAATCGAAATTTTGCGGGTGACGACCCGCAAATTACGATTTATACTAATCTTTAATCGTTCTGTAGACAAAGCCGACAGATGAAATAATCACAGTCTAGGAAAGCGACCGCAGCAAGGCTTGCCGCCTTGCAAGGGAGCTTGACGACGAATGGGATTATTTCAGCCGAGGATTTGTCTATAG
>JAQYLI010000051.1 GCA_028720105.1 Oscillospiraceae bacterium
TGCTGTTAAGTCGTATCCCGAATTGAAGGGAGCCATTCTGCATTCCGACAGAGGCAGCCAGTATACAAGCGAAAAGTACAGAGAAGCACTGAAACACGCCGGGTTTGTTCAGAGCATGAACAGTGCCGGCGGAAGATGTCATGATAACGCCCGATGCGAGAGTATGTGGGCAAGAATGAAGGAAGAACTGTTTTATAGCAGGAACAGAAAGTCCGAAAATTATACGGTAGCCGAGTTGAAAACAATGATCTGGCGGTATTATATGAGCTATTGGAATAACCGCAGAATATGCTCGGCTAACGGAGGACTTCCGCCTGCTGTTAAGCGAAAAAAGTACTATGAATCGCTCGTTTCAGCCGCCTGACCGGGCGGCGCCCGAAATGGAAAAAATATCCATTCCGCTAAGCTCCAGGGATATTTGTTCCATTTCGGAGAGCTGATTCCATACTTATTTTGCATTTTGGGTAGAAAATGTGTCAAGGGATATTGACAATATCATATTATGGCTCGGCGTAATTTTTATTATCACAGTTTTTATTGTGACCTCAGGATATGCATTGGAAGAGGAAGAAGATGCTCCGCCGCCGAAGAAGAAAAAAGAAAAGGTAAAAAAGAAAAAGCGCAAACGCAAATAAGATCAAATCATTCGCCTATAAGGAGGAACCATACAAATGATACGTATACTTTTTGTATGCCACGGAAATATATGCCGAAGCACAATGGCACAGAGCGTGCTTCAGAATATGGTGAACAATTTAGGCCTTGCCGACCGCTTTGAGATCAATTCTGCGGCGACAAGCACCGAAGAGATAGGAAATCCGCCGCATTACGGCACTGTAGAAGAACTTCGCAGGCACAGTATTCCCACGGTTCCCCATCGGGCAAGGCAGCTTACAAGATCAGATGAGTCCGATTACGACTACATTATAGGAATGGATTCCGCAAATATACGCAATATGCGCAGGATACTCGGCAGCAGTGATAAAATATATAAGCTTATGTCATTTGCGGATATGGAAAAAGACGTTGCCGACCCGTGGTACACAGGAGATTTTGCCCGCACATATGCCGATGTTAAGCTTGGCTGCGAAAAGCTTCTTGAGAAGCTCAGCGGTTAACGATTGAGAACAGCACCGCTGCGTGAAGCTGCGATAGGTGGGTCCGGCAATCAGAATTTACTATCCTTTTTATAAATTTTTCTTGAGATAACGCAGAAAATTATACTGAATATCCAGCCCACAGGCATTGACAGCCATACAGAACTTACGCCTATGACATCAACTGCTGTATATGCAAAGGCCACGCGAATTATCAGACCGAGTATACTGTTTGCAAAAAGAGTCTTTAACATTCCCATACCCCTAAGCATACCGTTCTGACAGGAATTTATGCCCATAAGCCAATAGCATAAAGACATTTCGGTCATATACATTAGTCCCGTGCGCACTGCGTCCTGTGAAGCGCTTTCCGTATCAAGGAACAATCCGAGAAACTTATTTTTGAAAATAAATATCACCGCAAATTCAATGGCTGACATTATCATACAAAGCTTTAGTCCCGCTCTGAAGCCTGCGGATATCCTGTTTTTTCTGCCTGCGCCTATATTCTGTGCCGTGTAGGTCGAAACCGCATTTGAGCAGGCAAGATAGGGCATAATTGCAAAGGAATCTATCTTGGAAGCTGCCGTATAACCTGCAAGCGCTCCCGAACCGAAACGGTTTACTACTGCCTGTATCATCATCATTCCTATGGAGGTAACAGAGCTTTGAACTATGGATACAGCGGCATATGAGCCCATTTCACCCAGAACGGAAAATGAAAACCGACTGTACTCAAACTCCCTGAAATTTTGAAAATATACGCTGCTTATAAGAATTACAAATGAGACTACAGCGGAAAATGCCTGTGCTGCAAGCGTTGCGATGGCTGCTCCTTTAACGCCCATAGAATAATATCCTACAAACAGCAGGTCAAGCCCGATGTTTATCAATGAGGACATTATCAGCAGAAAAAGGGGGGTTTTTGAATTTCCGAAGGAACTGAATACCGATGACTGAACACTGTAAAGAAACATAAACGGCATTCCCGCGGAGTATAGCATAAGATATGCCCCTGCGTCCGAAATTATATTTTCGGGAGTTTTAAGCGCTTCAAGCAGCGGTTTGCTGAAAAAAAATCCCACAGCTCCAATTATGACCGAGAATACAAAGGAAAAAATCAGAATGGTGGAAACCGCCGTCTTAACCGCAGAATAGTTTTCTCACCATAAAGCTTTGAAACAAGGACAGAGCAGCCCGTTCCTGTTCCCGTTGCAAAGGCTATCATCACCATTGTTACCGCAAAAGACGCTCCCACAGCAGCAAGAGCATCATCACCGTTAAATCTGCCTACAATAATGGTATCTACAGTATTATAAAGCTGCTGAAAGAGATTTGCAAGTATGAGAGGCATCGCAAAAGCTAATATAAGTTTTGACGGATTGCCGTTTGTAAGATCAACATTATTTGACGCTCCGGACATTTTAACTCCTTATCCAAATTATGTAAGATTATCCTTTATCGGCTGGATATATTCGTGGGAATACGCATCTATCAGCCCTTTGTCGGTAAGCCCTATCTCGGGTATTGACGGACAAAGCGATACCGTAAGCATTGCCATAAGCATAGGGTTGTCACTTCCTGTGAGTTTCAGACTCTCTTCAAAGCGCCTTGCCGACTCAGTCTCTTCTTCAATGCTTCCCGTTCCCATAATGCCTGCCAGCGGAAGCCGTCTCAGGGCAAGGAGCCTGCCGCCGCATACTATTGCGCTGCCCCCTCCTGCCTCTGCCACAGCTCTGACTGCCGCAAGCATATCGGAATAGTCTGCGCCGCTGACAACGATGTTATTCCCCTCCTGGGCAGTCGATGAAGCAACTGCTCCTTTTTTTATCCCAAGCCCCTTGATAAAGGCTTTTCCGATATTGCCGTTTTTGCCGAACCTTTCGATAACGGCTATGGGAAGAATATCTTTTTTGGTATCGGGAATTATCCTGCCATCTGAGACGGTCAGCGTTTCCTCCCCTTTGTGTGAAATAAGACTGCCGCCTGCCATAGAAATATAAACCACATCTGCTCTGCTGCCTTTATCCGTACATACCGCAAGGCTGTCCTCGGAAAGACTTTCGGGAAGTTTTACCGTTTTGTAAAGTTCTGCATATTTATTTACGGGTTCTTGTGTCGGGCGGACTATCCTGCCGTTTTCCGCCGCAAGCTCGCCTTTGAAATAGACCTTTGCAATTTTCGGGTATTCCAGATCTTCAAAGAGAACCAAATCCGCATATCTTCCCGGAGTACAGGAGCCTATTTTATGCTCAATCCCGAAGTGCCTTGCTGCATTAAGTGTTGCTGCCTTGATTGCAGTTACGGGATTCATTCCGCATTTTATTGCAATGCGGATATTATTGTCTATACAGCCGTTTTTCAGAATATCATATGGAGATTTATCATCGGTGCAGAACATTATACTGTCTGTGGGCAGCTTCTTTTTTACTATTTCCGATACAAGAGGTGCGCAATTCGGCTCGATAGTACCCTCACGTATAAATATGGGAATACCTGACAGAAGCCTTTGAGACAGCTCCTCCCCTGTTTCGCTTTCGTGGTCGTCCCTTATGCCTGCCGCGGCAGCAGCGCACAGGCTGTCGTGATCAAGCCCCGGGCAATGACCGTTTATATGAAAAGCATTTTCTGCCGCAAAAGCAAGCTTTTCAAGGACAGACTGCTTTTCAAGCTCCAGCGCATTCACCTCGCCAAGGGATACCGCACTTAGCTTTTTCATAAGCAAAAGCGTGTCCTCGGGAGAAAAGTATGCTCCCGATGTTTCCATTCCCTCGGCGGCAGGCACACGGGAGGGGAACTGTATGAAGCTGTGGACGGGCTGATTTTCAAGCATTGAGCAAAATGCTCTCAGTCCATCTTCTCCCGAAGCATTTGCAAGCTGCATAGGATCGGCGAAAATACAGCCTGTCCCGTGAGGAACAGCGCCCTCACAATAAGCTGACGGAGAAAGATGAGAGGACTCAATATGCATATGACAGTCGATAAATGAGGGTGCAGCGTACATTCCTCCGCAGTCAATGATCTCTTCTGCACCTGCGTCAAAAGACGGGCAAACAGATGCAATAACTCCGCCACATACTCCGAGAGAAGCATTTTCAATCACTCTTTCGCCGTACACGTCTATAAGCTTCATATTTACAAAAAGCTTATCAAAAGGAATAACGCCCTTTGCCGCCTGTATGCATTTTTTCAAGCTGTCGGTGCATATCATAGCCACACATTCTTTCTCAGAATTTATAAACGGAATTGTTAAGTGCAAGGTTGCACATTACGTTTAATATGCTTTTTATTTTATCGGGAAATGACAGGCAACATAGTGTCCGTTTCCCATATCTTTAAGCTTAGGCGTTCTGTTGTCGCACAGCCCCTCTTTGAAATATCTGCATCTTCCCGAAAAGCGGCAGCCCTCGGGAATGTCTATAGCATTGGGTATATCTCCCTCAAGGAGAATATGCTCCTTCTCAGCAAAGGGGTGCTCCTTTGGCTTTGCGGAGACCAGCGCTTCGGTATAGGGGTGCATAATATGGGAATATACCTCGTCAACAGGACCCATTTCCATTATCGTTCCCAGATATACCACCGCAAGCTTATCACAGATATGCTTTACCACATTAAGATCGTGGGAAATAAAAAGTATGGTCAGACCATAATCATTTTTAAGGTCAAGCAGAAGATTAAGAATATTTGCCTGAACCGAGACATCGAGTGCTGAAACAGGCTCGTCGGCAAGGATAAAATCGGGATCAAGCATAAGCGCTCTTACGATCGCAAGCCTTTGAAGCTGCCCTCCCGAAATGCCGCTTGGATATCTTGAAAGCACGTCCTCGGAAAGCCCGATATATTTCATCAGCTCCGACAAACGGGGCTTGTATTCCTCAGGCTTTATCCCATTTATCCTTGCAGGCTCCTCAAGGCTTGCTCTCAGAGTTTTTTTCGGATTAAAGGAAGCAAGGGGATTTTGAAAAACCATCTGCATTCGGGGTCTTAATGCGTTAAGTTCCCTTTTTTTCAGGTTTGTAATATTCTTTCCTTCAAAAAATATCTCGCCGCTGTCAACATCAATAAGCTTCAGTATACATCTTCCGATAGTGGATTTTCCCGAGCCGCTTTCTCCGATAATTCCGAATATCTCGCCTTTTTCAATGTCAATACTGACATCATCAACGGCGTGAACATATCGTATCTTTGATCTGGCAAGCTTATAATCACTCAGTGGAAAATACTTTTTTATATGTCTTACACTGATAAGCGGATCAGCCATTTTCCATCACTTTCTTCCATTTCAAGCAGGCTGCGTAATGACCTTCCCCCACCTGAACAGTCTGCGGTACTGTACATCTGCAATTTTCGCCGGAATATGAGCAGCGAGGTGCAAAGGGACAAGCCGAGAATTTCTCGTAAAGCAGCGGCGGACTTCCTGCTATGCTTTTCATTCTTTTTTCCGTGTCCGCTTCTTTAGGATTGCTTTCAAGAAGCGCTTTTGTGTACGGGTGAGAGGGTCTGTCGAAAATATCACCCACGCTTCCCGATTCAACCGCTCCTCCTGCGTACATTACCGTAACGCTGTCGCATATTTCGGCTACAACTCCAAGATTATGAGTTATAATAACGACAGTCATTCCCGTTTCACGCTGCAGCTCCTTTATAAGCCTGAGTATCTGCGCCTGAATGGTCACATCAAGGGCGGTTGTAGGCTCATCGGCAATAAGCAGATTCGGCTTGCAGCTCAGCGCCATAGCTATCATAATGCGCTGTAACATTCCTCCGCTCATTTCAAAGGGATACTGCTCATATCGCTTTTCGGAGGGGGTAATACCTATCTTTTCAAATATCGAAATGACCTCCTCCTTTGCAGCCTGTCTGCTCATATGCTTTTTCTTCCGAAGCATCTCGGCTATCTGTTCGCCTGCTTTCATTATTGGATTGAGCGATGTCATAGGGTCCTGAAATATCATAGCTGCGTCGTTTCCTCTGAACTCCGCAAGCTGTCGGCGGTTCATTTTAAGAATATCAGTTTCGCCTTTTTCACCACCCCAAAGTATCTCGCCGCTGTATCTTGTATGGTCTTCATTGTGCAGACGGATAACGGATTTTGCCGTTACGCTTTTTCCGCAGCCGCTTTCCCCTACTATGCCGTGTATCTCGCCCTTTTTTACTTCAATATTAACGCCCTGCACTGCATATACAATTCCCCTGACTGTCATAAAATCAGTTTGAAGATTTTTTATCTCAAGCAAGTTTTCCTGTTTCATTACGATTATGCCCCTTTCCTCAGAGGTCTGATTTTCTGAAGCTTCTTTTCATACTGCTTAAAGGTAGGGAGTCTGCGCAGAGACGGATCAATATAATTCTGTATACCGTCACTGAAAAGATTGATGGAAACCGTCACCACTATGATGCATATTGCAGGAATTACAAGTAATGAAGCATTGTTATAGATATTTCCCATACCGTCTTTAAGAAGCGTTCCCCAGTCTGCGTCGGGCGCCTGAACGCCAAGTCCCAGAAAGCTGAGAGTTGCCATTGAGGTTATAGCTGAACCGATGTCAAGGGTAAACTGTGATATCATCGTTGTGATTACATTGGGCAGGATATGCACGAAAATTATTCTTGCGTCGGACATTCCCATAGAACGGCAGGCTTCAACATATACCGCTTTCTTTTCTGTCATTATAAGAGAACGTGCCATTTTTGAGGTCATCGGTATATAGGAAATTCCTATTGCGATCACTCCAGTATACATTCCCTTGCCCAAAACTGCAATAAGAAGGAATGAAAGCAGCAGGGGCGGAAGTGCGCTTACCACGTCCCATATCCTTGTAACGGCGCTGTCTATCCAGCCTCTGTAATATCCGCAGATAAGCCCCAGCGGAACTCCTAGAGCCACCTCAAACAGAACAACAAGCACGGCATTTAAAATTGATGTCTTAGCGCTGCATATATGTCTTGAGAAAAGGTCACGTCCAAGTCCGTCAGTACCGAAAATATGACCCTCGGAAAAGGCTTTGGCATATATGGCGTTAACATCGGTCTGAACGGGGTCATAGGGTGCGATTTGATCGGAGAAAAGTGAAAATATAAGCACTATAAGAAGTATTATCCCCGTGACAGTCACAACAGGAGTGAAAAATTTTCCCGCTTTGTTTTTCATTGTATGACCATTCCTTTCTTGTGAGTTTTGTTTCACTCAAGGTCAACTCTCGGATCGACTATGATGTAAAGTATATCAATTATAAAGTTCATTATAAGATATACTGCAAGCATAAACAGAACAAGTATCTGAACAATGGGGTAATTATTTGTCTGGATAGCGGAAATGAGCAGACCGCCTATTCCCGGGAGCGAAAAGATCTGCTCCACAATGACCGTTGAACCTATGGAGCCTGCGATCATATATCCGCCTGCTGTTATTACAGGGATAACAGCATTATGAAAAGCGTGCTTGAAGGTCACGGTAGATTCTCCCAGCCCCTTTGCCTTTGCCGTATCTATATACGAGGACTGAAGCTGTTTTATCATACTGCTTCTTGTAATTCTGCCGAGCATTGCGATAAGCGTCAGGGACATTATAATACTCGGAATAATTATTCGCCCGAAAAACTCTCCCACATTTGAATAGGTTCCGATAAAGGAATAGCTGGGAACATATATCGTCATAAAGATAAGCACAAGGATTGATATGAGAAATGACGGCGTACCGGAAACTATCAGCATTATCGACGAAATGACCGAATCGGCTGCCTTTCCTCTTTTAAGAGCGGCGCAAACACCCATTAAAATTGATATTGCAAAGCCGATAACCGAGCTTAGAACTACAAGACCTACAGTTACGGGCAGTCTTGACGAAATAAGCTCTCTGACGTTCTGACCGTCAATGTAATCTATACCGAAATCCCCTTTTATAACTCCGCTTATCCAGATACAGTACTGAGTAAACAGGGGCTTGTCAAGATCATATCTTTCGGTAAGCGCAGCTTTAAGCTCATCAGAGGAGCGGCTTTTGCCTATCATCACCGCCAGCGGATCCACCTTTGACAGTCTGAGCAAAAAGAAAATGAGCATAGAGCAAATTGCCAGAATAAGTATCATTGATAAAAATCGCTTTATCACATATACTGCTCTTTTCATATTATTCACCCTCATTTTTGAATTTTATTGATTTATATCCTGCATTTTAAGTGCTGCTTCCAAAGATTTACATATAAAGTGCAGCCTGTTTGTATCGCCTTTATTTCTTTGCTATAGTTATAATATACCTTGAAGTTACTCAAACTTCAAGAGGAGAATATGTATTTTTATGAATTTATATGTAAATAATCCTGCATTTTTATGATATGCCGATATTTTTGAAGTTCAGAAAACCGATAGACATTTTTGCAACCTCGTCAACATTTACTTGCAAAATATAAAGTATACTATATTACAAGCAAATTTATTAGCAGATCCCCAAAATTTATCACATTTCTGTTTTGCAAATCAATTTTCATATTTATTCATTATTGTGCTATTCATTTTTGAATAGTCAGCATCAAAAGTACGTGATAAATTCTTAGAATTAGCTATATTACGCAATTTTATATAACAATTCATTTTTGATTATAAAACAAGAATTTTGCAATTTGCTCTTGACAAAATTGCATAAATAAATATAATAGTAATCAGAACGATAAACGTTCCCGATTTCGGGAACACTTACCGCCAATCTTATTTATAAGTGAGGTAATCATTATGTTAAACTGTCAGCCGCCCAGCGCGTCGGGTTCTCCCCGTTTCTGCAATATGGGAAATTTTATGAGACTTCCCAGAGCCGAAAGCGCAGAGGGTCTTGATTTCGCGATCGTGGGCATTCCTTTTGATACAGCCGCTTCTTTCCGTCCCGGCGCAAGGTTCGGTCCCAACGGTGTGAGAAACATTTCCGCTATGATAAAGCCCAATAACATTCCAATGGGCGTTAATATTATGGACTCCCTCAAGGGTGCGGATATAGGCGATGTTCCCGTTATCCCCGATTATATTCACGAAACTTACGCCGCTATAGAAGAAACAATTTCGGGAGTTATCGGCTGCGGAGCGGTTCCCATCAGTATCGGCGGAGACCACGCCGTTACCCTCGGTGAGCTTCGAGCAGCTGCAAAGGCTCACGGCAAGGTCGCTCTTGTACATTTCGACTCCCATCTTGACCTGTGCGACACGGTTTTCGGTCAGAAGTACAATCACGGAACACCCTTCAGACGCGCTCTTGAAGAGGGACTAATTGATCCGTCACATTCCATTCAGATAGGAATGAGAGGCTCTCTTTACGACCCCGACGATTTCAAAACAGCCGCAGAGCTTGGATTTAAGGTCATTCCCGGAGACGCTCTCCACAAAATGACCGCCGACCAGCTTTCGGAGGAGATAAAGAACAGGGTGGGAGATATGAAGGTATTCCTTACCTTTGATATCGACTTTATCGACCCTGCATATGCTCCCGGAACAGGCACTCCCGAGGTTGGCGGATTTACATCATTTGAAGCGCTGGAATTTGTAAGAGGTATGAAGGAGCTTAACTTTATCGGATTTGATGTGGTTGAAGTTGCTCCCCCCTATGACCATTCGGAGATAACGGCGTATATGGCGGCAAATCTCATATTTGAGTTTATGTCCATACTTGCATATCAGAAAAAGACAGGGAAGAGAAAGTAATTAGGATAACAAGCTTTGGAAAGGGCTTTGTTACATATATTGATTTAGGAGGATATGAAAAATGAAAAGGAAATCGGTATTCAAAAGAATTGCTGCGGCTGCAATGGCTGCCGCTATGGCGATCGGATTTGCAGGCTGTTCATCATCATCGGGAACATCATCAGCGTCGTCTGACGGTCCCCTTACGCTTGACAAAATAAAGGCAAACGGAAAGCTTACCGTTGCAACTGAGGCTGCTTATGAGCCATTTGAGTATCTCGACGGCGAGAAGATCGTAGGCTACAATGCAGACCTTTTTGCTAAGATATGCGAAGATATGGGCGTGGAGCTTGATTATATCGACCTTCCTTTCCAGGGTATTCTCGCAGGACTTGAAGCTAAAAAGTACGATGTTGTAGGCGCTACCCTGGGAATAACCGCCGAAAGAGCAAGCAAATACACTATGACTTATCCCATTCAGAACGGCACCACCGTATTTGTAAAGCGCAAGAACGATGACTCCATTCAGTCAATCGCGGATATGGAGGGCAAAAAGGTGGGAACACAGACCTCCTGCTACAACGAAGCCGATACAAAGAAATATAACGAGCAGCTTATCGCAAACGGCGGCAGCGGCTATGCGGAGCTTCTTACATACGACTCATTCCCCGAGGCATTCCTTGAGCTTAAAAACGGCAGAATTGACCTTGTGGCTCAAAACTATGCAAGCTGCGCCGCTGTTGTAAAGAACAATCCCGACGATTATGTTATTGTTGCCGACGCAAACGGCAATGCCGAGTATGTTGGCACCGATACCTGGGTAGGCTGGGCCGTACGTCCCGAGGATACCGAGCTTTCAGAATTCATAAACTCCGAGATACACAAATTCAAGGAGGACGGAACTCTTGCAGAGCTTCAGACCAAATGGTTCGGAGCCACCACCGAGCTTCCCGAGGAAAACTACATTCCCGCCGAATAAGCATCATCATTTTCCACGGCTCTGTCACATAATCGGTATTCTGTGACAGAGCCGATAATTTTACAGAAAGGCGGCTGCCAAATGGAAGGATTGAAAACCGTTCTGGAATATACTCCGCTGATACTTAAAGGACTTGGATATACCGTCCTCGTATCGGCAGAAGCTATAGTCATTGCGCTTATTATCGGCACTCTGCTTTCGGTGCTGCGTATGGGAGGAAATTCCCTGCCCTCAAGGATAGTAAAGGGTATCATAAAGGTGTACATAAGCTTTGTAAGAGACACTCCTGTTCTGGTGCAGATATACATAATTTATCAGGCGCTGGCGGTAATGGGACTTAATCTTTCGGCTTACGTCTCGGGCGTTATAGCCCTCAGTCTGAACAGCGGCGGATTTATCGCCGAAATAATCAGAGGCGGTCTTACTGCAATCCCAAAGGGTCAGACGGAAGCGGCGGCGGCTCTCGGAATGTCAAAGCCAAAGATACTTGCGAGAATAGTTTTTCCCCAGGTCTTTAAAATAGTTTCTCCCCAGCTTACAAGCGAATTTATAAACGTCATAAAGGTTTCGCCTATGCTTTCCGTCCTTGCCATAGTGGAGCTTACAAGAACGGCTCAGCGGCTTATTACCCAGACCTATGTAACTCTCCCCTTTTACATTGCAATTGCGGTTCTGTACTTCATCGTGTGTGCAGTGCTTGAGGAGATAGTTAAGCTTCAGAAGGAAAAAGCTTAAAGGAGGCAAAAGTGATGAATGAATTTCTCCACGTTGCAGAAATAAGCCTGCCAATGCTTTTACAAGGTCTGAGGCTTACAATAGAAATATCGGTGCTGTCAATAATTTTTGCCTTTATCGGCGGACTTGTTCTGGGATATATGTGTATTTCTCCGAATAAGTTCGTTGAAGATATTGCCCGTGTATTTATAAAGATCTTCCGTTGCACTCCGTTTATGGTGCAGGTCTATCTTGCTTATTACGGTCTGCCCTCTCTGGGGATAAACGTTTCGGCATTCGGTACGGGCGTTCTTATTCTCAGCCTTTATACCTCGGCATATGCCGCTGTTATCCTTGAAAGCGGAGTAAAGGCTATCCCCAAGGGACAATACGAATCGGCGGCGGCTCTGGGTATGCCAAGGCTCAAAATTATGTACCGCATAATTCTCCCCCAGACCATCAGAATGATCGTCCCCTCCCTTACGGGTCAGTTCGTTCAGACAGTAAAGGATTCGTCAATCCTCTCCATAATCACGGTTGCGGAAATGACAATGATGACAAAGGAAGCTATCGGTATCACGTTCAGTCCTCTTTTCGTATATATCTGCGCAGGAGTTCTTTACTGGGCACTAAATCTCATTATCGAATTGATTTCGGGCAGGATTGAAAAGAAATACAACCGTGTAAGAATATGAGAAAGGTCGGTAATCATTATGTCAGATACTCAGACGCCAATCATCTCCGTTAAAAATATGGCTAAAAGCTACGGCGAGCTTGCCGTTCTCAGAAAAATAGATATTGATATCTACAAGGGACAGGTGGTAAGCGTTATCGGTCCCAGCGGAAGCGGCAAAAGCACATTTCTGCGCTGTCTCAACTACCTTGAGGAGATAACCTCGGGCGAGATAATCATAAACGGTCATATTATCAGAGGAATTTCCGAAGCAAAGGAAAACAAGAAGCTAAACGAAAAAGCCGCTAAAGAAATACGCAAAAATGTGGGAATGGTTTTCCAGCAGTTCAACCTCTGGCCTCATAAAACGGTGCTTGAAAATGTTATCGAATGTCCGATACAGATAAAGAAAATTATAAAAGAGGACGCCGTAAAGACCGCTATGGAGCTGCTTAAAAAAGTCGGTATGGACGGAAAGGCGGACGCATATCCTCCACAGCTTTCAGGCGGTCAGCAGCAGAGAGTAGCTATTGCAAGAACTCTTGCAATGAACCCCGAGGTCATACTTTTCGACGAGCCTACCTCCGCTCTTGACCCCGAGTTCGTGGGAGAAGTCCTTGACGTTATGAAAGGACTTGCCAAGGCAGGTATGACTATGATAGTGGTCACTCACGAGATGGGCTTTGCCTCCGAAGTATCGGACAGAGTTTGCTTTATGGACGGCGGATATGTGATAGAGGACGGCACTCCCGAAGAGGTCTTTAAAAATCCCAAGAGCGACCGTGCAAAGCAGTTCTTCTCAAAAATACTTAATGTTTGATAAGAGACATAGTATGGAAAAGATCGATTTTGAACTTATCGGACGTATCCTTGAACAGATACACCCGGGGCTGACAATTGCGGACGAAAACGGCACCTTCGTTTATGCGGGACGGGAATATCTTGCCCTGGCAGGACTTTCCCCCGAACAGATAATCGGTAAAAACACCACCAGCAGGGAGATAAACGAAATGTTCTCTCCCTGTGTTACAAGTATGGTGTTCGAGGAGAAAAAGAGGATAACCACCGTTCAGAAGGACGCAAAAGGAATACAGAATTTCGTTACGGGTATCCCGATTTTCGATGAAAACAAGCGGCTCAAAATGATAGTCTGCTACTCCTCTTGGGACGTAAAAAGCACCGATGACCTCAGACAGCGGTACGAAACGCTGAAGAGCGAAAACACAAGGCTTCTCGGCGAAATAGACCGTCTTGTAAGGCTCGGCAACATAAGCAGCAGCATTGTAAGGCGAAGCAGGAAATCTGCGGAGACAGTTTCTCTTATACGTGTATTTTCCGAAGCCGACTGTCCCGCATATATATACGGTCCTCCCGGCAGCGGACGGTCATACACCGCAAGGCTCATCTACTCGGAAAAGGGCGCTGTGGGAAGCTGCAACTGTCAGCTTCTTGACGAGGAAACGGCAGAACGGGAGCTTTTCGGCAGCAGAGGAATTATAAGCTCGGGGGGATACAGAGCTGTAATGGTGAAAGGGATAGACACCCTCTCCCCCGTTATGCAGCGCACGCTGATAAAGAAATTCAGAGAATACAATGTTATCCCCATAGGCATTGCGGACGTGTCCCTGAGCGAGCTAAGGAGCCGAAAGAGCATTACATCGGAAATGTTTAACTTCTTCCGACCCTATCAGGCTGAGGTTTATTCCATAAATAGCTGTCCCGAGGATCTGAAATGCTTTATCGAATATTTTCTCGGAGAATTTAACAGAAAATATTCAAGAAACGTTCAGCTTCTTCCCAGAGCAATGAACTGCCTGCTGGGGCACGAATGGAAAGAAAATATCGACGAGATACGCTATACAGCGGAACGTCTCGTTCTCACCGCCGAAAGGGAGAGCATCGACATTTTCAATCTCCCGAAGGAATTTACCAGGCAGTCAAACGAGCTTTTTGCGGAAAGCGGCTCCCTTAAAGATATGCTTGAATTTTACGAGGGAGAAATAATAAATCAGCATTACAGCAGATGTCACACCTCTGTGGCGCTTGCCGAACGTCTGGGGATAAGTCAGGCTTCCGCTGTCAGAAAAATAAAGAAATATGTAAAATCCGAAGGAAACGGTAAAGATGGAAATTGATTTTTTTGTAAATATCCTTGAGGTGACGGGCACAGTTGCTTTTGCCTCCTCGGGAGCGCTTACAGCCGTACAATGCGGAATGGATCTGCTGGGAGTAAACGTGCTTGCCCTGGTCACAGCGGCAGGCGGCGGCGTTATACGCGATATTATCATAGGCAGACTTCCGCCCGCAATGTTTTCCTCACCCCTGTGTATCCTTGTATCGCTTATTACTGCAAATCTCATCTTTATAATTCTTAAAGCAGTCTGCAAAAAGAACAGGCTTACCCGTTTCACAGATATTTACGACAAAATAATGCCTGTCCTCGATACAGTCGGACTCGCCGTTTTTACCGTTACGGGAATAAATGCAGGCATTGCTCTGGGATACAGCTCAAATTATTTTCTTCTTGTTTTCTCAGGGACGGTAACAGGCGTGGGCGGCGGAGTTATCAGGGATATTATGGCAGACAAAAAGCCCTATATCTTTGTCAGCCAGATATATGCCTGCGCAGCAGTCATTGGAGCCGTCTTATTTCTCCCCGTTTATCATCTGTTCGGTTTCATTGCCGCAGGAGCGGCTTGCTTTATAACTGTGACGCTGATACGCAGTCTGGCTATTGCATTCAGATGGAACCTTCCTCATATCAGCAGTAAAAATTTCAGAAACAGCAAAGGAGAATGAGCGAAATGAAAAAATTCATTATCACAATAAGCAGAGAGTTCGGCTGCAATGCCCGTGAGGTGGGTCATATACTTGCCTCTAAGCTTGATGTGCCTTTTTACGACAGAGATCTTGTGGATATGACCGCACAGAGAGCAGGCATAAGCTCCGATTCCTTTATTGATTCGGAAATGCTTCTTGACAGGCATCTTAAAGAGCTTCTTAAGGCATTCAGCTACGGCTCCTCCACTTCATTTTATTCCGAAAAAGCAGTTATGGCGCAGGTCGATGTTATAAGGGAGCTGGCGGATAAAAAGGAGTCCTGCATATTCTTCGGAAGATGCTCCGACTATATTTTGCGGGAATATCCCAACTGCCTGAACATCTTCCTGTATGCTCCCCTTGACCACAGAATAAAGCATATGGCAAAGGACTACGACCTGACAGAAGCCGCTGCTGCAAAGCTTATAAAGCGTGTTGATCTCCAGCGGCACAATTACTACAAATACGTTACAGGCAAAAACCGCGGCGACAGGGACAACAAGCACATTATGCTTGACGTAAGCAATTTCGGCTGCGAGGGCACGGCTGACATTATTATAAGCGCTGTAAACCGAAAATTTGGCGAATAAACTTAATTCCCCATCAGTCTGTACTCAGACCGATGGGGATTTTTTTAGAATAACCTATAGCCGCCTCAAAGCAGCGAATACTTTCAACTAACCGCCGTACATTTTGTGAATAATTGCCAAATCATACTTGATATATTCTATATTCAAATTTATTAAAACGATTGATTTTTATTGTCACTTATTATAAAATGATATTATAGTCATAGCTGTATATCATATTCCTTATGCCAAAAAAGCCTTTATTTTATTATGCAGAAAAATGGCTATTACATAATTATGAAAGGGTGTATCGCTTTGAATATCCTTGTATTCAGCTTTTCCCCAAAGAATGAAACAAGCATTACTTATCATTCTGTACTGTATCTGCAAAAAATATTTAAGGAGGACAATTTTGACATTCACCTTGTCGGCGGAAAATGCAGCTGTACCGAAGACGATGGCTCTGCAATGGAAAAAGCTGACCTTGTTATGCTAATCTCATCTCTGTTCCATTTCAGCGCGCCCCATCAGATGATGTTATTTCTGGACGACCTTTACGAAAAATACGGCGATATAATGAAGCGCAAAACCTTTGTGTTTTATACCACCAGCGGAAAAATTATGGATATTACTATCCACGGCTATGTTGAGAACTATTTCAATCATCACGGACTGAAATATGAAAGATCTCTTTCTCAATTTGACTGCAGCATACTTGAAGAAGAAGGCAGAGCAGAGATCGTGCGGTGGTTTACCTATATCAAGCAGCATATGTCCGATGATGATGTGCGCTTTAAAGACAGCAAATGCAAGGCTGTGGTATTCGATCTCACCGACGGAAGCAATGCCCGTATCAGCAAGGCTGCCGAAAATGCCGAAAAAGCTCTTGCCGAAAAAGGCGCCAATGTTTCCCGCGTAAATCTGAGGGATTATAAAATTCTCGGCTGCAATGCCTGCTACGGCTGCTATACTACCTGCGTATGCGTGCTGAACAAGGCTGACGAATGGGTAAAGTCATTTGAGGACGTTATGAAAGACACCGATATAGTATTTTATGTCGGAGAGCTTCATTACGGTATGCTGGGTCCTATGCACAAGGCGTGGCTCGACCGTCAGGTACAGTTCGGGCGTCGGCCGTTCTTCCGTGAGAAGATATTCGATTTTCTTCTGGATACCGACGGTTCTACTGCCGATGATCTGAATATGTTCAAGATACATACGGCAGCTATGGGAGGCTTCGGAGGAGATGTAAACTGCTGCATAGGCGATCTGAACGAGCTTGACGAGCATATACGCAGCGCTGTTCTGATATATAACAACGAAATGCGGCATCAGCAGGATTTTTACGGCGTCGGCGTAGACCTGAAATTCAAGCGCCTTGCCGTTGAAATACAGAATATGGCTGTAAAGGATTACGAATACTTTAAAAGCACGGGAGCATATAAGCCTGTGACCGTTAACCCGAATATTGCGCCTGTTTATTCGGGAGAAGACTCAATGCGGACAAAAAAAGGAAGGCTTGTACCATATCGCGCGGTCATCAACGACGCAGATACGAATATCCCCGATATATCGGTGCGCACCAGGATAAACGGTCCGATGCCGCTTACGGAATACGTTAAACCGGATACAAAAAAATTCGGTTTATTCAGCAAAAAAAGCAAATAAAAAAATATAGGAGGATGGTTATGAATAATACAATGAAAAAAATGGGGCTTTCAATGAGCGTGCTTATGGGGTTGACTATGAGCTTTATCCTGTCGCTGGTCGGCACTCTCGGCAGCGGACATTTTACCGTTCCGGGCTGGCTGAGATCGTTTGTTATATCGCTTGTTATTTCACTCGTAATCGGTTTCGTTATTCCTATGAAGCAGGTGTCGGACGCTGCCTGCTCCAAAGCGGGAATTTCCGTCAATACAACAAAGGGACGTCTTTTCAGTGCACTTATCTCAGACCTTATCTACACACCTCTCATTACCGTTATAATGGTAGCTGTAGCAATTACAGGCGCAGGAAAAGCTATTGACGCACAGATAGCAGAAAAAAATGCACAGCTTGAAGAAACAGGAACTGCCATAAGTCAAATTGAAGCACAGGTAGGCGAACTGACCGCAAAGCTTGAGACCTGCGCACCCGAAGAGACAGAAGAGCTTAACGCTCAGATAGGCGAGCTGAAAGGTCAGCTTGGTGAGCTTAATGGTAAATCGGAAGGACTTAAAGGCGCAATAGACGGTATGACTGCCGCCAAGCCTCCTTTTGTTCCCGTACTCGTAAAAAGCCTGATACTCACTCTTATTGTAGGATATATCGCAATATTTATCCTTCAGCCGATTTACCTCAAAATACTTCTGAAAAAATACGGTCTGTCCGAATAACGGATACTGTATGAATTACAATTTATGAAACTGTTCCCCTTTATCCGAATTATAAAGCAGTCCGGATAAAGGGGTCTTTTTATGTGATAAACAAATAATTACTTGCCATAATTTTTCTATGAATTACCAATATTTTTCAATTTGTCGAAATATTTCTATCAGCAGCTTGACAATCATTCCATTATTATGCATAATAATAAAAAGTTGTCAATTTTCGACATATGATTTTAACATACAAATTTATACGCAGCGCAGGTCAAATATCTGCACTGTGCTTTATTTCTACAGGAAATTTACAGTTCGGAGGTATACATAATGATCAGAATAGACCCTTCTTTGTGTGTAGGCTGCAACGCCTGCATCAGAGCCTGTCCTGTCAATCACGCAAACCTTTCACAGAATGTGGGAGGCAAAGACGTTATAAACGTAAACGACAAGAATTGTATCCGCTGCGGCGCCTGCGTCAAAGTGTGTTCACACAAGGCAAGATACTATGACGATGATACAAAGCGTTTTTTCAGCGATATAAAAAGCGGGAAGAAAATCACACTCCTTGTGGCTCCCGCAGTTCGCGTGGCTTTCAGCAGCAATTGGAAAAAAGTGCTGAAAATGCTGAAGAAAGCTGGCGCAGAGAAAATTTATGATGTTTCCTTCGGCGCGGATATCTGCACTTATATGCATCTGAAAGCCGTCAAAGAAAAAAGAGTGGGAAAAATAATTTCCCAGCCCTGTGCGGCACTTACCGATTATATCTTAAAATACAAGCACGAGCTTATCCCCTATCTTTCCCCCGTTCACAGCCCCATACTCTGCGGCGCGATATACATAAAGAAATATATCAGCGACAGAAATCCGCTGGCTGTTCTTTCTCCCTGAATTGCCAAAAAAACCGAGTTTTCCGACACCGGCGAGGTCGAATACAACATTACATTTTCCGAGCTTAATAAATACATTTCGGAAAACAATATTCCGCTTGACGATGAAAACTTTGATTTTGACGGTCTGCCAGCGTACAGCGGAGCGATATATCCTATGCCCGAAGGACTTAAAGAATGTCTGAAGGCTATGGACCCGAATTTAAAGGTCATCAATTCCGAAGGCGTTCCCGAAATATATCACAATCTCGGTAAATATCTCGAAACGCCCGAAAGCGCAAGACCCGACGTATTTGACGTGCTTTCCTGCGATCTTGGCTGCACCGCAGGTCCCGGTGTTCCGGACAGACACAATATGCTTGAGATAATGGGAATTATGGAAAACGTAAAGCAGGACGCTTTTGCAAGGCAAACAAAGCAGGTTACCTATTCACGGAAAAACAAACAGTATTTAAGCTTCAATTCCACATTAAAGCTTGAAGATTTTCTGAGAGAATACACACCGAAAACTGTAGACGTTTCCCCCATTTCCCTGACGGACATAGAAAAAGCCTTTTCTGAGCTTAGAAAGATCAGCAAAAGCGAGAAAAATTTTGATTGTCAGGCGTGCGGATACTCT